>NZ_JAWLKF010000003.1:0-525964 GCF_033042195.1 Rhodococcus cerastii | reverse complement strand
GTGACTGGTACTAATAGGCCGAGGACTTACCACAAAGAAGCTACGCGTCCACTGTGCAATATCTGAAACAACACACGTTTCAGCACAACACAATTGAATGAACCAGTACGTCACCGATCTCGATCAGGTGGCACCGCTGATGTTCCGTGTGACTTTGTTTCGCAGAGTTACGGCGGCCATAGCGGAGGGGAAACGCCCGGTCCCATTCCGAACCCGGAAGCTAAGCCCTCCAGCGCCGATGGTACTGCACTCGACAGGGTGTGGGAGAGTAGGACACCGCCGAACACAATTTGCCAGAATGGCCCCCGACCACGGTCGCGGGCCATTCTGCATTTCGAAACCACCCACACCACACCCACCCACGAGCATCCGACGAACGCGCGCGCGCCCGCCACGATCCGGGCCTGACCTCGGCGGGCAGACTGACCACGCGACCGCGGATCGCTGTTACGAATGCAGACGCGCGCGCATTCGCTATCCGCGCGCACAATCGCGCCCCGACCAGACACCAATTCCCGCGCACCCGACGAACGCGCGCGCACTCGCGACGAACCGGGCCTGGACCTGGATGCGGGCAGACGACGCGACCGCGGATCGCTCTTACGAGCGCAGACGCGCGCGTTCGCTATCGGCGCGCAGAATCGCGCCCCGACCGGTCACCAAATCCCGCGCACCTGACGAACGCGCGCGCATTCGCGACGATCAGGGTGTGGACCCGGGTGCCGGCTCCACACTGTCGCCCCCGAGTTGCCCGCGACGGTGGTCCCGACGCAGACGCGCGCGCGTTCGCCATCCGCGCGCACAATCGCACCCCGACCACTCACCAATTCCCGCGCACCCGACGAACGCGCGCGCATTCGCGGACGATGCCGAGGCGGGAGCAACTGCCATGACCTGCAATACAGGTCAGGCGTGCACGGCAACGGGCTCGTCGGCGGTGACTTTTACATCTTTCGGATTCGCGAGGACTGTTTCGACGGAGCGTCCGCGAAGAGTCACCGAGTCACCGAATTCCCAGCGACCGGATTCCTCGTCTGCGGCACCGTCGACTGCCGTTTTGGAGGCCAGGATTGCCCCTGGAGCGTTCTTCGCCAGCTCGGAGAGGCGAGCAGCCTCGTTCACCGGGTCTCCGATCACGGTGTATTCGAATCGGGACTTCGCACCGACATTGCCGGCGACTGCGCGTCCCGCTGCGACACCCACAGCGGCACTGCATTCGGGCACTTCGACCAGCAGCCGTCGGGCAATTGCTCGTGCTGCGGCCAACGCCGAGCCGCAGTGGTCGGCAATTTCGTTGGGAGCTCCGAAGATGGCGAGCGCGGCGTCGCCTTCGAACTTGTTGATGAATCCGCCATGCTCGTCGACCTCGTCGACGACCACGGCGAAGAATCGATTGAGCAGATCAACGACTTCGGTGGGTGGTCGAGACGCCGCCAGCTCCGTCGATCCCACGAGGTCGATGAAGAACACTGCGATATCGCGTTCCTGGCCCCCGAGTTCGCTGTCGGATTGCAGTGCTTTCTCGGCGACCTCGTGACCCACGTGTCGGCCGAACAGGTCGCGAATTTTCTCCCGATCGCGCACACCGTCGGCCATCCGGTTGAACCCGCTCTGCAGCTCGCCGAGCTCGGTGCCGTCGTACACCGCGAGACGGACATCCATGTTGCCCTTCTCCACCTCGGCCATCCCCGCGCGCACATTGTTGATGGGTGATGTCGTCGCGAAGCCGCCGAGCACGGTCAGCGCAAGGCCGAACACGATCGTGATCCCACCGAGGGAGAGGATGGAGACCGCGAGCTGAGTCGCTGTCGTTTCGGGATTGATGAAGCGGAAGATCGCGATGATCATCAAACCGCTGACCGGCACACCGGTGCCCAGCAGCCACGAGAGAATCGAGCGGCCCATGACTCCGGCAATACGAATCCGTCGAGGATCGCCGGCTTCGAGTGCCCGAGCTGCAGCGGGACGAAGGGCGAATTCACTGAGCAGGTAGCTGAACGCACAGACGACTGTGCCACCGGCGGCGATAGTGAAGGCCACCTTGGGGATCGACGCCGAGTCGATGATGCCGTCGATCGTGGTGAGCAGCAGCAAGGCTCCGATCCAGAGCAGAATCTGGATTCGCGTCAATCGCCATGGCATCGCGAGTGTCGCGACCTGTTCTTCGCGGCTGGGTTGCCGGTCCTCGATTGCCCACCGCAAACTTCGCAGAGCGTGCGTGGTGCCCCAGACCGCACCGACGACGAATGCCACGAACACGTAGACCGGGACGACGATGTAGTTCACCCACCAGTACTTGTCGGGATCGAGGACGTCCGGGCCGGGCACCACGACGCTGATCAACACACCGACGATGACCGCGCCGATAAGATTCGACAGGATCAGGAAGACGGTCAGCAGGATCTGGATTCGGACCCGCCGTCGGCGAGGTGATTCGGAGGTGTCGCCGAGCAGTCGGGAGCCCAGCGGAGCGGCAGATCGTCTCAATTGCGGCATGGTCGTCACAGACTATCGGGGCTCCTGCTTTAAGGTGGTCGAGTGCGTCTAGTTATTGCTCGTTGCCAAGTCGACTACGTCGGCCGCCTCACCGCACACCTCCCGTCCGCTCGTCGCCTGCTCCTCGTCAAGTCCGACGGATCGGTCAGCGTGCACGCGGACGACCGGGCGTACAAGCCCCTCAACTGGATGTCTCCGCCCTGCTGGATGGTCGAGACCACCGAGGACGAGACGACCAAGTGGATCGTCACCAACAAGGCCGGTGAGGAACTTCGCATCACCATCGACGACGTCGAACTCGACTCGAGTCACGAGTTGGGTATCGATCCCGGTTTGGTGAAAGACGGTGTGGAGGCTCACCTTCAGGAGTTGTTGGCCGAGCACGTCAGCACCTTGGGTGACGGTTACACGTTGGTGCGACGCGAATACATGACGGCCATCGGACCGGTGGATCTCCTGTGCCGCAACGCCGATGGCGGAACGGTGGCAGTGGAGATCAAGCGACGTGGTGAGATCGACGGCGTCGAACAGCTGACTCGGTATCTGGAGCTGCTCAACCGTGATCCGCTGCTGGCTCCGGTCAGTGGAGTGTTCGCTGCGCAGGTCATCAAGCCTCAGGCGAAGACGCTGGCCACCGATCGCGGCATTCGTTGTCTCACACTCGACTACGACGTCCTGCGGGGAACCGACAGTACCGAGTTCCGTCTTTTCTGACGACGGTCGGCACGAATCGGCCCGTTCTCTACACTGGACGGGTGCCTCGTCGTAACCAACCCCGCCGACCGAATCGGAGCGGCCCGAGTGATCTCGCTCCGGCTACCGATTCCGTGCTGGGCGGCAACCGGATCGAGGTCGGTCCGGACGGTGACACGTACACGACACGAATGGTCCCGGGTGCGAAGGCCGTGAAGACCTATCGATGCCCCGGCTGCGATCACGAGGTGCGGCCGGGCGTCGCACATATCGTTGCGTGGCCGTCGGACGATTTCGGCGGTGCCGACAATCGCAGACACTGGCACACCGGGTGTTGGTCCGGCCGAAACACGCGAGGCCTCACCCGCAGGTGGTCGTAGCGGGGGAGGTCAGGCGCAGGTCCGGCTGAATCAGGACTCCGAGTCGGCCGATTCCTTCTCGTCCTCGGCCTTCGCGGCAGCCTTCTCTTCTTCTTTCTTCGGGATGGCCGTCGGGTCGGGATTGTCGAGCAGTTCGCTCTCACGATTGACCGAGGCGAGCATCGCCGGAACCGAATCGAGTTGGCCGCGAATTCCGAGCAGCTGTGCCAGCACGCGACTGCGGAGCACACGCAGCTCCTCGGCCAGTTCCTTGGAGTGCGCGATGCGACGCTCGGCCTGCTCACTCGCGGACTGAAGCCGTCGGGCAGCCTCGGTGGTCGCCTCCTCGATGCGGCGGGCAGCGTCGGCCTTGCTCGACGCTTCGAGTTCCTCGAGAGCAGTGAGAACCTTGGTGCGGCGCTCGGCCATCGTGATCTCGAAGTCTTCCTGAACCTTGGCGCGCTTTGCCTCGGACTCGGCAGCCAACTTGTCGCGCTCGGCCTGCGCGGCCTCGACTACTCGAGCTGCCTCGGTGCGCGCCTGAGCCATGGTCTGCTGGTGTTCGGCTTCGAGTGCCGTTCGGCGCTCTTCGAGTTCGGCCACCAGTGACTCGTGCCGTCCGCGGAGTCGGGCACTCTCTTGCTGCGCAACGGAAATCATCTCCTCGGACTCCGAGTGCGCCTTCGCGCGGACCTCGGATGCCTCGTCCGAGGCCAGTCGCAGCATGCGTGAGATGCGATCGCTCATCCCCTCCGCCGTGGTGGGCGGAACCGACAGACGATCGATGTCCTTGCGGAGTTCGTCGATCTCGTCACGAGCATCGTCGAGTTGCTTGGCCAGATCACGAGCCTGCGCGGCGGCCGCATCACGATCTGCGGTCGTCAAACGTAGTTCGGCGTCGAACCGCTCGAAGTAGTTGGTGACTTCGTCGCGATCGAACCCCTTCCGAACGATGGAAAAGGGAAGTTGCACCGTGGAAGTGCGCTCATGATCGATGGCCATGGCCGTCAATTTACCGGTGAGTCAAGTAGAGAGCCATACGGCTCGTTCACAGAGTTCGATCAGTGCGCGGCGGGGTTGGGTTCGACCAATTCGATCAGTACGCCACCGGCGTCCTTGGGGTGGACGAAGTTGATCCGAGAATCGGCGGTGCCGCGGCGCGGGGCGTCGTACAGCAACCGAACGCCGCGAGCGCGCAGCTCGGTCGAGATCACTTCGATGTCGGTGACTCGGTAGGCCAACTGCTGCAGTCCCGGGCCGTTGCGGCCGATGAACTTGGCGATGGTGGACGATTCGTCGATCGGCGCGAGCAACTGCAGTGCAGCGGACTTCTCGGTGGCTCCGGGGAAGGAGAGCATCGCCTCGCGAACGCCCTGCTCCTCGTTGATCTCCTCGTGCACTGCAACCATGCCGAGGTGGTCGGTGTACCAGGTGATGGCAGCGTCGAGATCGGGCACCGCGACACCCACATGATCGATAGCCGTCACCAGATCGGAGCGCAGCGGGGCTCCCGTGTAAGACTGCGTGCTGGAGGTCATGGCCATGACGTTAGCGCCAGCTGCGTTTCGGTGCTCCGCCCGGCCGGTATCGGTAGGGGGCGTCGGAGCGTTGATCTCGACAAGGCCGTCTTCATACTTTCGGAGGAAATCGTGACCACAACAGTCATCGTCGCCGGCGCTCGCACACCCGTGGGACGTTTTTCGGGTGCCCTCAAGGACTTCTCGGGATCGGATCTCGGCGGAATCGCCATCAAGGGTGCACTCGACAAGGCCGGTGTTGCGCCGGATCAGGTCGACTACGTCATCATGGGCCAGGTTCTCACCGCTGGTGCCGGTCAGATCCCTGCGCGGCAGGCTGCAGTTGCCGCTGGTATTCCGATGACCGTGCCCGCACTGACGATCAACAAGGTCTGCCTGTCCGGGGTCGACGCCATCGCACTGGCCGACCAGCTGATCCGCGCCGGTGAGTTCGAGATCGTCGTCGCAGGCGGTCAGGAGTCGATGACCCAGGCGCCGCACATGCTCGAGAAGTCGCGGGCCGGATTCAAGTACGGCGATGTCACCATGCGTGATCACCTCGCCTACGACGGTCTGTACGACATCTTCACCGATCAGGCCATGGGTGCGTTGACCGAGCAGCGGAACCAGAGCTCCGAAGCCATCAGCCGCGAGGAGCAGGACACCTTCGCTGCCGCGTCGCACCAGAAGGCCGCCACGGCGTGGAAGAACGGGGTATTCGACAACGAGGTCGTCCCGGTCTCGATCCCGCAGCGCAAGGGTGAGCCGATTCAGTTCACCGCAGACGAAGGCATTCGCGCCGACACCACAGTCGATTCCCTCGGCAAGCTTCGCCCTGCCTTCGACCAGGCCGGCACCGTCACTGCGGGATCCGCGTCGCAGATTTCCGACGGTGCCGCCGCCGTCGTGGTGATGAGCAAGGAGAAGGCCGAGTCGCTCGGTCTGACCTGGCTTGCCGAGATCGGTGCACACGGAGTGGTGGCCGGTCCCGACTCCACCTTGCAGTCGCAGCCCGCGCGCGCTATCGCCAAGGCGTGCGAAAAGGACGGCATCGACCCGAAGGACCTCGACGTCGTGGAGATCAACGAGGCGTTCGCAGCGGTCGGAATCGCGTCGACGCGCGAACTCGGCATCGATCCCGAGATCGTCAACGTCAACGGGGGAGCGATCTCGATCGGGCATCCCCTGGGCATGTCGGGAGCTCGCATCGCCTTGCATCTGGCTCTCGAGCTGCAGCGTCGCGGCGGCGGAGTGGGCGCTGCCGCACTGTGCGGCGGCGGTGGACAGGGCGACGCCCTCATCGTTCGAGTGCCGAAGCAGTAGGACTCGTAGTGGCTCTGGAGAAGAACTGAGACCAGAGCCACTACGCTCCGTCGTAGCAGACCGGGCACAATAGCTGGCATGACCAACTTCTTCGACCTGAGCAGCACGGCCAAACGTTTTCGTTTCATCGCTGTGCTCGAAGCGTTCACCTGGCTCGGACTGCTGATCGGAATGGCGTTCAAGTACATCCCCGCCGACGGCAACGAAATCGGTGTGAAGATCTTCGGACCGATCCACGGCGGCGTGTTCGTGGTGTACCTGGCCGTTGCCGTGTTGACGGCGATCAAGCTCAAGTGGGACGTCAAGGCGACCTTGCTCGCTCTCGTCGCGGCGTTCCCCCCGTTCGGCACCGTGATCTTCGAGATCTGGGCCGCGCGCACCGGCCGTCTCGCCGAGCTGAGCACCGGCCGATCCGCCGCCGATGCCAAGGTTCTCTCCTGACCGACCGGCACCGCCCGCCAGTGGATGACGCATCGCGTTAGTGACAAACTGTATGGCGTGACTCGACCCGGTTCCCGTCCTCCCGTCCGCCCGTCAGCCGTCGTTCCCGCATCCATTGCCGGTGCCGTCGACCTGTCCGTTCTCAAGGACCGTCCGGCACCTGCACCTGCAGCCGAACCCGCAGGCGACGCGGGAGGACTGGCACCGATCGTGGACGTGACCGCGGCGACGTTCGAGGCCGAGGTTCTCCAGCGGTCCACGCAGGTACCGGTGATAGTCGACCTGGGTTCGGCGCGTTCGCCGCAGTCCCAGGCGTTGACGCGTCAGCTCGGGCAGCTGGCCGTGGAAGCCGCGGGTACGTGGGTGCTCGCGCGGGTCGACGTGGACTCCAATCCGCAGATCGCCCAGGCCTTCGGCGTACAGGCCATTCCGACGGTGGTTGCCGTCGCAGCGGGCCAGCCCCTCGCCGATTTCCAGGGCACCCAGTCGGACGAGCAGTTGCGTCAGTGGCTACAAGCCGTCGAGCAGGCGACTGCAGGAAAGCTCACCGGGCCTCCCGGGGCGGCTGCTGCCGAACCGGAACCCGAGATCGAGGATCCGCGGATCGTTGCAGCCGAAGAGGCCATCGACGAGGGCGATTTCGACAAGGCAGAAGCCGCCTACCAGGCGATCATCGACGCCGAACCGAAGAACACCGAGGCGGTTGCCGCACTGCGTCAGGTCAAGTTCCTCGCACGGGTGCAGAACCTGGCACCGGACGCGATTGCACTCGCCGACGCCGACGCCGGAAACGTCCAGGCTCGGATCGACGCAGCGGACGCCGAAATGGCCGGTCAGCAACCGGAGCAGGCCTTCGCTCGTCTGATCGACGGAATCAAGATCAGTGCAGGCGACGACCGCACTGCACTGCGCACTCGACTGCTCGAGCTGTTCGAGCTGTTCGACTCGGCCGATCCGCTGGTGGTCTCCGCGCGGCGCAAGCTCGCGTCCGCTCTGTACTGACAGCGGGACTCAGCTGTAGCGCGCGTCGCACAGTTCCCTTCCGCCGAGAACTCCCGAACGGAACGCGTCGACTCGGGAGAACCCCGACGGCAGCGTCGTACCGTTGACGTCGCTGGCCGCGAGGCCGTCGCTGAGCAGTCCGGACACGGCTTCGTCGAGATCGCCTGGGGAAAGAAAGACTTCGAGGCCGGTGTCACCGTTCTCGGCGCTCATCGCCGAGGTGATGACCCCGGACAGGCATGCCGAACGCAGAGCGGTCTGCGGGTCGTCGAGGGTCTGGCCGGCTTCCTTCTGCACCGCGAGGGTGTAGCGCGAGGCGAACAGCACGTAGGCGCTGTAGTCACCGGAGACGTTGAGCGGCAATATGTCTCCGCGCTGCGGGGTCTCGGGCTGGCCGACTTCGGCCAGGGCCTCGACGTCGACGCCGATGGTGTTGGTCGAGGGGCAGTACGACACCGGCGCAGTGGCTTCGGCGTCGGCGCATCCGACGTCCGATCCGGTGTAGTCGACGGACGGGGGATCTGCGACGGGCAGGACCTGCTCGAAGGATCGAGTGAAGGCGTCGAGGGAGTCCTCGGTGACCGGTAGTTCACCCGAGTCGTCGGGATCGTCGAATTTCTGCGGCAACGATGCTCGACGCGAGTCGATCTCGGCCTCGTCGATGCTCGTGCAGGCCCCGGCACCGTCGGTGAAACCGATCTGCACTGCGGTGACGCGCTCGAAGGCAGAGCCGTGCACCGATTCCGGATCATTGGGATCGACGTCGCGGACGGCGACCGTTGCGGCGAGGACGCCGTTCAGTCCGTCCGAGGTGTTGATGGTGAAGTGCGGCGCATCGCCCTCGGCGACGTGGCGGATGAAGGCACCGGCGAAACAGTCGGCCTGTTGCTCGGCAACGATGGTCGGGGTGTCGTCGCCGACGAGCCCCGACTGGTGCTGAATGGCATGGCCGTATTCGTGGGCGATGACCATCACCACCGACATCGGTCCGAACGCGTCGACCAGAGCCGGGAGCAGGATGGTCCGGTCCCAGCCGATCGAGTCGTCACGGGTGCAGTAGGCAGCGTTGGGAATACCGCCGGTTCGGTCTCCGCAGAATCTGATGCCCGATCCCTCGTCCTCGGACGCGTCCCACGAGACGACCTTCGAGACCGGGGTGAACGTGCCCTTGAACAAGCTGGAGTACTGCTCGGCCCAGAACTGCTGGATGTCGTCGATTGCGTTCGTGGCGAGGATGTCCGAGTCGGTGCCCTCGGCGTTCTCCACGGTGATGGTCGAATCGGGGGCATCGGGACGGGGTCCGCTGGGCCCGCTCGTCACCGGGAGTCCGGCAACGGTGAACGGGTTCTCGTAGATCGATACGGCGTTTCCGCTGACGGTCTGCGCGCACGAGGTCAACAGGATCAGCCCTGCAGTGGCGGCCGCGGCCAATAGTCGGGGTGTGCGGCCGCCACTCATCTATCGCTCCAGTTTTATCCAGATCGCCCCGTTGGCGGGTAGGGCGACCTGGCCTGATGCCGGTCGACCGTGCCACGAGTGCGATGTTGCCGTCACTTCACCCAGGTTGCCCACACCGGAGCCGCCGTACTCCGTTGCGTCGGTGTTGAGGATCTCTGTCCAACGGCCGGGTTCCGGTAGTCCCACACGATAGCTGCCGTGCTCGGTACCGGAGAAGTTGAAAATACACGCGATGACCGAACCGTCGGATCCGTACCGCAGAAAGCTCAGCACGTTGTTCTCGGTGTCGTTGGCGTCGATCCACGAGTATCCACTCGGCGAGGTGTCGAGCGTCCACAGTGCGGGGTGGGACTTGTACGTCGAGTTCAGATCGGACACAAGGGTTTTGACGCCGTTGTGCAGAGGTTCTTCGTCGATCTGATACCAGTCGAGTCCGCGTTCCTCGGACCACTCACGGGTCTGCCCGAACTCCTGTCCCATGAACAGCAGTTGCTTGCCGGGGTGCGCCCACATGTAGGCGAGCATGCCGCGCAGGCCGGCTGCCTTGGCGTAATCGTCGCCGGGCATCCGAGTCCACAGCGTGCCCTTGCCGTGCACCACCTCGTCGTGGCTGATGGGGAGCAGGTAGTTCTCGCTCCACGCATAGACCAGAGAGAAGGTGATCTCGTGGTGGTGGTAGCTGCGATGGATGGGATCACGCCCGAGGAAGCCAAGCGTGTCGTGCATCCAGCCCATGTTCCACTTCATGTTGAACCCGAGTCCGCCGACGTTCGTCGGCCGGGTGACGCCGGGCCACGCCGTCGATTCCTCGGCCACGGTGACGACACCGCGGTGCTTCTTGTGCACCGTCGCGTTCATCTCCTGCAGGAAGGTCACGGCCTCGAGGTTCTCGCGGCCACCGTAGATGTTCGGCGACCAGCCGCCATCGGGGCGGGAGTAGTCCAGGTACAGCATCGATGCGACGGCGTCGACGCGCAGTCCGTCGATGTGGAACTCGTCGATCCAGTACAGCGCATTCGCGACCAGGAAGTTACGCACCTCGCGCCGCCCGAAGTCGAATACCAAAGTGCCCCAGTCGAGTTGCTCGCCGCGCTGCGGGTCGCCGTGCTCGTAGAGCGGGCCGCCGTCGAACCGAGCCAAAGCCCATTCGTCCTTGGGGAAGTGGGCGGGCACCCAGTCGACGATCACGCCGATGCCGGCACCGTGCAGGTGATCGACGAAGTAGCGGAAATCGTCGGGGCTGCCGAAGCGCGATGTCGGTGCGTAGTACGACGTCACCTGGTAGCCCCAGGATCCACCGAACGGATGCTCGGCGACCGGGAGCAACTCCACGTGCGTGAAGCCGGTCTCGGTGATGTATTCGGCCAACTGCTCGGCCAACTCGCGGTACCCCAGGCCCGGCCGCCAGGACGCCAGGTGGATCTCGTACACGCTCATCGGTGCCTGCGTCGGCTCGATGCCGGCCCTGGTGTCGAGCCAGGACTCGTCGTTCCAGGTGTACGAGGACGCGGTGACGACCGAGGCCGTCGACGGTGGGATCTCGGTGGCGAAGGCCATCGGATCGGCCTTGTCCTTGACCGAACCGTCGGCACCGTGGACGCGGAACTTGTACAGCGCGCCCGGAGCGATGTCGGGTACGAAGATCTCCCACACGCCGGTCGAGCCCAGTACGCGCATCGGCCAGCTTCGACCGGTCCAGCCGTCGAAATCGCCGACGAGGGTGACACCCTGGGCTGCAGGAGCCCAGACCGCGAACGAGGTACCGGTGACGGGGCCGTCGGGTGTCGCGTACGACTGTTGGTGCGCGCCCAGAATGTCCCACAGACGCTCGTGCCTGCCCTCGCCGAACAGGTGCAGATCGAGCTCGCCGAGAGTGGGCAGGAACCGGTATCCGTCGGCGGATTCGGAGACGTGTCCACCGGGCCAGGTCACCACGAGGCGGTAGTCGATCAGGTCCTCGAACGGAATCAGAGCCGAGAAGAGTCCGTGGGCGACATGGGTCAGTTCGTGGTCGACACCACCGACGCGGGCGACGACCTTCTCGGCATCGGGCTTGAGGGCGCGGATCGCGGTTCCACCGGCCACCGGATGGGCTCCGAGAACGGAATGCGGGTTGTAGTGCCGCCCTGCAGCGATGAGTTCGAGATCGTTGTCGGACGGGGCTGCGACGGTGTCTTCGGGCGTCGTCGGATTCTCGGTCACGTTGAATCCACTCACTTTCGGTTGCCGCGGTAGGCCAGTTCGATACGAGCCGGGTACGGGATGTGGGGGAGCGTGAAGATGTGCGCCACCGACGTCCAGGGCTCGAGCCGGACGAAATTGGTGTGGCCCCAGTCGTAATGGACTCCGCTCACTTCGTCCTTGATCGTGAGGGTGTCCTGCCAGTCGTGGCCGAGGGCAGGCATGTCCAGGTGGATCGTGCCTTCTTCGGCTCCGAAGGGATTGAGGTTGATCACCACCAGGATCGAATCACCGGTCTGCGGGTCGAACTTGGAGTACCCGATCAGCGCCTCGTTGTCGATGGTGTGGAAGTGGATGTTGCGGAGCTGCTGCAGCGCCGGATGCGCCCGCCGGATTGCGTTCAGCGTGGTGATCCAGGGCTCGAGCGACTCGCCGCGGGCCAGCGCACCCTCGAAGTCGCGTGGACGCAACTGGTACTTCTCCGAGTCCAGGTACTCCTCGCTGCCTTCTCGCACGGCCTGGTGCTCGAACAGCTCGTAGCCGGAGTAGACGCCCCAGGTGGGGGCCATCGTCGCCGCGAGAGCTGCTCGGAGAGCGAACATTCCGGGCCCGCCGTGCTGCAGACTCTCGTGCAGGATGTCCGGAGTGTTGACGAACAGGTTCGGACGCGCGTCGTCGGCGCGTCGGGCATGTTCCTCGGCGAACTCGGTCAGCTCCCACTTCGCGGTACGCCAGGTGAAGTACGTGTACGACTGCGTGAAGCCGCGCTGCGCCAGTCCGTACATGCGCACCGGGCGGGTGAACGCCTCGGCGAGGAACAGCACGTCCGGGTCGGTCTTCTTGACCTCGGCGATGAGCCATTCCCAGAAGTCCGGCGGCTTGGTGTGTGGGTTGTCGACTCGGAAGACCTTGACTCCCAGCGAGATCCAGTATCGGACCACGCGCAGCACCTCTTCGTAGATGCCGCGTCGGTCGTTGTCGAAGTTGACCGGGTAGATGTCTTGGTACTTCTTCGGAGGGTTCTCGGCGTAGGCGATCGTGCCGTCCGGCAGCACCGTGAACCACTCGGAATGTGTTGCAGCCCAGGGATGGTCGGGAGCAGCCTGAAGGGCGAGATCGAGTGCCACTTCGAGGTTGTGTTCGTGTGCAGCGGCGACGAACGCGCGGAAGTCGTCCTCGGTGCCCAGTTCGGGGTGGATGGCGTCGTGTCCGCCGTCCTTCGATCCGATGGCCCACGGCGACCCGACGTCCTCCGGTCCCGGGGTCAACGTGTTGTTCGGGCCCTTGCGGTTGATGGTGCCGATGGGGTGGATCGGCGGCAGGTAGACGATGTCGAATCCCATCCGCTCGATGCGGGGCAACTGCTCGATCGACGTCGCGAACGTGCCGTGCCGCGGAGTGCCGTCCTCGTTCCATCCGCCGGTCGACCGCGGGAAGAATTCGTACCAGGCACCGTTGAGTGCGAGATTGCGATCGACCCACACGTTCACCGCGCGCGATCGAGTCACCAGTTCGCGCAGTGGGTGTACGAACAGCAACTCGGCGACCGACGATGCGAACGCGGAGGAGACCCGGGCAGGCAGCGGGCGGTCGGTGTCGCGCAGCGCGGCGGCGACATCGGCCAGCATCTGCCTGCTCTCGGCAGGAACACCGGTGGCAGCCCGCAGGAACAGCCGTGCGCCGATCTCGAGATCGTTCGCGAGTTCGTGGGCACTCTGGCCCACTCCGAGCTTGGCTTCGACGGCATGGCGCCAGGTGCTGATCGGATCGCTCCACGCTTCGATGCGGCAGATCCAGTAACCCGGCCGAGAGGGGACGAACACCGCGTCGAACGTGTCGGGTTCGCGGCCCGGTGTCATCGGGATGCGTTCGAGTTTGCCTCCCGGTCCGCGCACCGACAGTGTCGCGGCCACCGCGTCGTGACCCTCGCGCCAGACGTCGGCGGAGACTGGAAACGTCTCGCCCACCACCGCTTTCGCGGGGTACTTCCCGGTCGTCGTATCTGGAAGGACATTGTCGATACCAAGTCGACCTGTCACTTCACACTCCATTCTTCGCTAGAGGTATGGCTGCGCGGGCGCAACCTCTGATCGAACCGATCTCGGTGTGCTTCTACTCGTCAACCGTAGTGCAGCAATGCAGATGGCGCGTGCGCCGACGCATACTGCCCGCGACGGACACCGTGGAGCAGATTTCGTGCAAGCCGCCCATCGACACAGGTGTCCGTGGGTAGGGTTCGATCCTGTGAAAGCTTTGCGCCGATTCACCGTCCGAGCCCATCTTCCCGCCCGCTTGAATGCCCTCGCCGAGCTCTCGACAAACCTCAGGTGGTCGTGGCACTCGTTGACGCAGGATCTGTTCGAGCACATCGATCCACTGTTGTGGACCGAACTCGAGCGCGATCCCGTGGCCGTACTGGGAGCCGTCGCACCGGCGCGTCTGGAGGAACTCGCGGCCGACGAGCGCTTTCTGACCGAGCTGGACGCCGCCGAAGCGGATCTGCACGACTACCTCGCCCGTCCGCTCTGGTACCAGAACGAACTGGCCGAGGGACGTGCTCTGCCGTCGGGCATCGGGTATTTCTCGATGGAGTTCGGCGTCACCGAGGTGCTGCCGAACTACTCGGGCGGGCTCGGCATCCTGGCCGGTGACCACCTCAAGGCGGCCTCCGACCTGGGGTTGCCGTTGATCGGTGTCGGGTTGCTCTACCGCTCGGGATACTTTCGCCAGTCGCTGACGGCCGACGGTTGGCAGGCCGAACGATATCCGTCCCTCGACCCGCACGGTCTGCCGCTGCGGTTGCTCACCGACGACGGCGACTCTCCGGTGCTGATCCACGTGTCCATGCCCGGATCTCGGGTTCTGCGGGCACGGGTGTGGATCGCCCAGGTGGGACGTGTCCCGCTGCTGCTGCTCGATTCCGACATCGCCGACAACGACCCCGAGCTCAGAGGAGTCACCGACCGGTTGTACGGCGGCGACCAGGATCACCGCATCAAGCAGGAGATACTCGCCGGTATCGGCGGAGTTCGAGCGATCCGGGCCTACACCCGTGCACACGGACTGCCCGATCCCGAGGTGTTCCACATGAACGAGGGCCACGCCGGCTTCCTCGGCGTCGAACGCATCCGCGAACTCGTCACCTCGGGAACCCTGGACTTCGACGCGGCACTGGCTGCGGTGCGAGCCGGCACCGTCTTCACCACTCACACTCCTGTCCCCGCCGGAATCGACCGGTTTCCGGCCGATCTGGTGCGGCACTACTTCGGAAGTGCGGACGGGGGCGCGGAGTCGGCGCTGCTGCCGGGTCTGCCGATGGACCGAATCCTCGCCCTCGGCGGCGAGAGCGACGCCTCGGTGTTCAACATGGCGCACATGGGGCTGCGTCTGGGACAACGCGCCAACGGGGTGTCGAAGCTGCACGGAATCGTCAGCCGCGAGATGTTCAACGACCTGTGGCGGGGATTCGACGCCTCCGAGGTGCCGATCGGGTCGGTCACCAACGGGGTGCACGCTCCGACGTGGTCTGCCCGCGAATGGGCGCTGGAGGGGGAGCTGTCCTCGGAGCGCGTGTGGTCCACGCGCAACACCCTTCGCGCGCAACTGGTGGACGAGGTGCGGCGTCGGGTGCGGCGCTCGGCGCTCGAACGTGGCTCCACCGAGGCCGAGATCAGTTGGACAGCAAACGTTTTCGATCCCAACGTACTCACCGTCGGGTTTGCTCGACGGGTACCGACGTACAAGCGACTGACGCTCATGCTGCGCGAACCCGAGCGACTGCGCGCCATGTTGCTGGACCCGGTTCGTCCGGTCCAGCTGGTGGTCGCGGGCAAATCGCACCCCGCCGACGACGGAGGAAAGGCGCTCATCCAGCAGATCGTCAGGTTCGCCGATCAGGCCGACGTACGGCACCGCATCGTGTTCCTGCCCGACTACGACATGTCCATGGCGCGATTCCTGTACTGGGGATGCGATGTGTGGCTGAACAATCCGCTGCGCCCGCTCGAAGCGTGCGGTACCTCGGGCATGAAGTCCGCGCTCAACGGCGGCTTGAACCTGTCGATTCGCGACGGGTGGTGGGACGAGATGTACGACGGGGAGAACGGCTGGGCCATCCCGACGGCCGACGGCGTCACCGACGACAATCGCCGTGACGATCTGGAGGCCGCTGCGCTCTACGAACTCCTCGAACAGGCAGTACTGCCGAAGTTCTACGACCGCGGGGACGACGGCGTGCCGAGCCGCTGGATCGAAATGGTGCGGCACACCCTCGAGCAGCTGGGCCCGAAAGTGCTGGCGTCGAGAATGGTTCAGGACTACACACTCGGCTACTACGCGCCCGCAGCCGAATCCGCCCGCGCGGCCTCGGCGGAGAAGCACCGCGGTGCCACGGACGTCGCGTCGTACCGCCGCCGCGTCGAACAGGCATGGGGCGCAGTGAAAGTCACCCGCGTCGACAGTGAGGGTCTGCCCGACACGCCGGTGATCGGTGCGGAGCTCTCACTGCGCGCGAACGTCGATCTCGGTGGACTGGACGCGTCGGACGTCGTGGTGCAGGCGGTCGTGGGACGCGTCGACGAGGACGAGAACCTCACCGACATTCGCACGACGGCCATGACGCACGTGGGAACCGACGGCGGCGAGCACGTGTACGCGGGCGAGACGCGGCTACCGCACAGCGGCACGGTGGGATACACGGTGCGGGTGCTTCCTCATCACCGCGGTCTGGCCTCGGATGCCGAGCTCGGTTTGGTGGCGACTGCTTGAGGGGCAGCTACTTTCCGGCCAGGCGGGTGAGGGCCTTGCGGACCACCTCCGGGTCCGAGGTCTCCCAGAACGGCGGCAGCGAGGCACGTAGGTAGCCGCCGTAGCGGGCGGTCGCGAGGCGCGAATCGAGAACGGCGACAACACCTTTGTCGTCGACGCTACGGAGCAGTCGACCGACGCCCTGCGCCAGCAGCAGGGCTGCATGGTTGGCAGCGACCGCGAGAAAGCCGTTGCCGCCACGTGATTCGACGGCCTGCTGCCTGGCCACCAGCAGCGGATCGTCGGGCCGCGGGAACGGAATGCGGTCCAGGATCACCAGGCTCAGCGACGGGCCCGGGACGTCGACGCCCTGCCACAGTGACAGTGTCCCGAACAGGGAGGTGGCCTCGTCGTCGGCGAACTTCTGCACGAGGGCACCGGTGGAGTCGTCGCCCTGGCACAGGATCGGCGTGTCGAGGCGCTCCCGCATCTCCTCGGCGGCGGCCTTGGCGGCGCGCATGGACGAGAAGAGTCCGAGTGTGCGGCCACCGGCGGCGCTGACCAGCGACTCGATCTCGTCGAGGTAGGACTTGGAGAGGCCGTCGCGTCCGGGCGGCGACAGATGCTTGGCGATGTACATGATCCCTGCCCGAGCGTGGTCGAACGGCGACCCGACGTCGAGCGAATTCCACCTGATCGACCCGGTGTCGGACGGCGGTTCCACACCCGACGCCATCGCGGTGTCACTGCGCGACGGTTTCTCCGCAGGCAGGCCCCAGTTGACAGCCAACCCGTCGAACGATCCGCCGACGGTCAAGGTCGCGGAGGTGAGGACCACGGTGGACTCGGCGAACAGGCGCGCTCGCAGCAGCCCGCCCACCGACAGCGGGGCGATGCGGACGGTGCGTTTGACGTTGCCGCGGAAATCGTCGACGGCATGCCAGACGACGTCCTTGCGTTTGGCCGGATCGGGTTCGTCGAATGCCGTGAGAACACGGACCGCGCTGTCGTGGACCTCGTCGACCGCGACGAGTGCGGCGCTGCGAGCCGCGGCGGCCTCGGGGTCACTGGTGGCCATGCCCTGCTTGTTGGGGCCGATCGCGGTGCGTACCGCCCAGGCCGCGTCGCGAATGGACGCGAGCGCGGGGCCGACGCCGTCGGGTAGGGACTGCCACCGGCTCGGGGGCAGCTCGTCCAGAATCGCGGCCCAGTTCTCGGCAGCTCCCTCGAGCTGGTCGACCGTCTCCTCCTCGATGAGCTTCGCGCTACGACGCGCTGCTGCGGTGACGGTGGCGGCCGACAGTTCCTCGGTGGCGACGCCGGTCACTCGGTCGACCAGTTCGTGGGCCTCGTCGACGACCACGACGTCGTGTTCGGGCAGGATCTGGATTCCGGTGATCGCGTCGATCGCGAGCAGGGCGTGGTTGGTCACGACGACGTCGACCTGGGCGGCCTCGGTACGGGCGCGCTCGGCGAAGCAGTCCTCGCCGACGGGGCAGCGGGATTTGCCCAGGCATTCACGCGCGGTGACGCTGACCTGACGCCAGGCCTGATCGCTGACTCCGGGCACGACGTCGTCGCGGTCGCCGGTTTCGGTCTCGGACGACCACTTGGTCAGCCGTACCACCTCGCGGCCCATGCGTGAGACCGCGAACGGGTCGAACAGTTCCGCATCCGGTGCCTCTTGCGCGGCACCGGTGTGGATCTTGTTCATGCACAGATAGTTGTTGCGGCCCTTCAGGATTGCGAACTTGGGGCGACGGCCGACGGCCTCGGTCAGGGCGTCGGACAGGCGGGGGAGATCGCGGTCGACCAGCTGCCGCTGCAGCGCGATGGTGGCCGTGGAGACGACGACGGTCTTGCCCGATTCCACCGCGTGCCTGATGCTGGGGACGAGGTAGGCGAGGGACTTACCGGTTCCGGTGCCCGCCTGCACCGCGAGATGTTCGCCGGTGTCGATGGAGTGCGCCACCGCCGAGGCCATCGTCAGCTGATTGCTGCGTTCCTTGCCGCCGAGCGAGTGCACCGCGACCTGCAGGAGAGCGGGAACGGTTGGCAACTCGGTCTTCGACGGCACCGAAGCAGACTACTGCCGATCGCCCACCCGGTTCGGTACCGACACCGCTGTCACCCCTCGACGAAGCGGGTGGGTATCGCCGGCTCGCCCTGAGACAGTTTCAGGCCCTCCCACGGCAGGCTGACGAGGCGCCTGGCCAGCAGGTCGCGGCCGTCGGCGAGCGTCGGTAGGTCGGCGACTCGTTCGCCGCCGCGAACCAACGGCGTGGTCAACGTCTCCGCCGTCAGATCGTCGTCGACGGTCGGGGGAGCGTCGAACGGGTACACGATCTCCTCGACTGCGGTGCCGGTCCGGCGCGCGGTACGCAGCGCCGCCTTGGTGCCACCGCGCGACTCCTTGTGACTGCTGCGCTTGGCGACGGGAATGCCGTCGACGGTGACGAGTTTGTAGACCATGCCGGCCGTCGGGGCGCCGGAGCCGGTGACCAGCGACGTGCCGACGCCGTAGGAGTCGACCGGCTCGGCTCGCAATGCCGCGATGGCGTATTCGTCGAGGTCACCCGAGACGACGATCTTGGTCTTCGGCGCACCCAGGGCGTCGAGTTGGTCGCGCACCTGCCGCGCGAGCACACCGAGGTCGCCGGAGTCGATGCGCACACCGCCGAGTTCGGGCCCGGCCACCTCGATGGCGTTGGCAACGCCCTGGGTGATGTCGTAGGTGTCGACGAGCAGTGTGGTGCCCACGCCGAGCGCGCGCACCTGCGCCGCGAATGCGGACCGTTCGTCCGGGCCGTCGGCAGTGGTGTGCAGCAGAGTGAACGCGTGCGCCGATGTGCCCGCACCGGGGACGCCGTGGCGTCGGACGGCTTCGAGATTGGACGTCGCGGTGAATCCGGCGAGATATGCCGCGCGTGATGCGGCGACAGCGGCTTCCTCGTGGGTTCGACGCGACCCCATCTCGATGATCGGACGGGACTTCGCGGCCGCCACCATCCGCGCTGCAGCGGACGCGATGGCGCTGTCGTGATTGAGGATCGAGAGGACCACGGTCTCGAGGACCACGCACTCGGCGAAGGTGCCGCGGACGGTCAGAACAGGTGAGCCGGGGAAGTACAGCTCACCCTCGCGATAGCCGTCGATGTCGCCGGTGAACCGGTAGTTGCGTAACCACTCAACGGTGTCGGCGTCGAGGAATTCGGCGACGATCCGCAACTCGTCCGGCCCGAATCGGAAGCGCGCGATCGCGTCGAGAATGCGTCCGGTGCCGGCGAGAACTCCGTATCGACGGCCACCGGGCAACCTGCGCGCGAAGACCTCGAAGCTGCAGATGCGATCGGCGTAGCCGCTGGCCAGGGCGGCCGAGAGCATCGTGTATTCGTACTGATCGGTCAGCAGCGCGGTGCTGGCACCGTCGCTGTGATTCGCGTGATCTGTGGTCGCGTCGTTGCTCACCTCGCCCACACTACGAGCGAAGGGGCGAGCGTGGGACGCTGGCCCGACACGCCGTACCCTGTTGGGCATGCCTTGGTTGACGGTGGACGGCTCGCTTCTGCCCGTGGACGGCTTCTCGGCACGTGAGGTCGTTGCTGCGTCACCGCAAGCGGTCCCGGCCCAGACCGAGGCCGTTGCGGCCGACGAGTCTCACGACACCCCCTGGGTCACCATCGTGTGGGACGACCCGGTCAACCTGATGCACTACGTCACCTACGTCTTCCAGAAGCTCTTCGGCTACAGCAAGGCCAAGGCGACCGAGCTGATGATGCAGGTGCACTCCGAAGGCAAGGCCGTGGTGTCGAGCGGCGAGCGCGACGCGATGGAGAACGATGTTCGACGGCTGCACGCGGCGGGTCTGTGGGCCACCATGCAGCAGGACAAGTAGTCAACCGCTCATCACCTCTTCATCAGAGAAGGACATCAGCAACAGTGCGCACGTGGACGAGACGGAATTCGCTGTCCGGGGTCAAGATCAAGTCCGAGATCGATGCTCGTGAGGCCGCCGTACTCCGTTCGCTTGTCGGCTCGGTTCTCGGTTTGCTGCGCGACCGTTCCGCCGCTGCGCCCACCGACGAACTCGCAGCGCTGACCGGTCTGCGCACCGGGCACAACAGCCCGCCCGAGGATGCCGCACTGGCGCGGCTGTTGCCGGACTTCCACCGCGCCGACCCCGGCCGCGACGAGGAGGATCCGACCGACCTCAACGGTGCCCTGCGCGGACTGCACGAGCCCGAGATCATCGACGAGAAGTTGGCTGCCGGATCGATGATCCTGGCCACGCTTCCCGAGTCCGGTGGCAAGATCGTGCTGACCCAGGAGCAAGCGGATGCTTGGCTGACCGGCCTCAACGACGTGAGGCTGGCGCTCGGCACGACGCTGGGGATCAGCGCGGACACACCCGACGTTCTCGACGAGGGTGATCCTCGCGCTCCACATCTCGACGTCTACCACTGGCTGACCTGGATGCAGGATTCACTCGTACAGGTCCTCATCCCCTAGGACGCACGCGTGACCGCTGCATTCCAGACTCCCGGACCGCGGGACTCCCTGACCGACGTGGCCGGTCTGCTGGTCGGTCATCATCACGAACTCGACGACGACGCCGCGATGGGCTCCGGTTCGGCCACCGGCTGCACCGTGGTGCGTGCGCTGGGTGGTGCGACGGCGGCCGTCGATGTTCGCGGCGGCGGGCCGGGGACTCGCGAGACCGATCTGCTCGATCCGAGCCACTCCGTGCAGCACGTCAACGCGATCCTGTTGACCGCGGGCAGTGCCTACGGGCTCGCCGCGGCCGACGGTGTCATGCGGTGGCTCGAAGAGCACGGTCAGGGCATCCCGATGGGCAGTCCCGATCACGTCGTACCGATCGTCCCCGCCGCGGTCATCTTCGATCTTCCGGTCGGCGACTGGGCTTCACGGCCGACGGCGGAATTCGGCTATCTCGCCGCGGCCGCAGCGGCAACCGATTTCGCGACGGGATCGGTCGGGGCCGGTGTCGGTGCCCGCGCCGGAGTTCTCAAGGGCGGTGTCGGTACCGCGAGCACGGTGATCGCGGGCGGTCCGGCGGACGGGGTCACCGTCGCGGCGCTGATGGTCGCCAATCCGGTGGGCGCGGTATTCGACCCGCGCACCGGCCTGCTGTGGGGCGTCGGCACGCTCGGGCCCGCGGCGTTCGGGATGCGCAAGCCCGACGTGAACCAGCTGTGGTCCGCGCTCGCCCTCGAACCGAAGGGCACTGCGCTCAACACCACGATCGGTGTCGTCGCCACCGATGCTGCGTTGTCGTCCGCGTCGTGCAAGCGGATTGCCGTCGCCGGTCACGACGGGTTGGCGAGGGCCGTGCGACCGGCACACTCGCCGCTCGACGGCGACACGATCTTCGCCGTGTCGACCGGCACCAGACCCGTCACCGCGGAGTCCTCGGTGCCCGCCGCGTTCTCCGCGGAACTCCCGGTGCTGGCCGCGGTCACCGAGGCCGCGGCGATCGTCGTCGAGCGAGCCATCGTCGCGGCCCTGCTCGACGCCACCTCGGTGGCCGGCATCCCCACATATCGCCAGATCTTCACGTCCGCGTTCGGTGGATCGGGAGCCTGAGCTCAGCTCGCGCGATACCTCTGCCCGGTACCGTGGAGGGAACTGTTCCGGAGGCGATCATGAGCGATATCAGTAACCGTCCCGCCGAGCGTGCGCGGCCGGTCTGGATGCAGGCCGCCATTCTGGTGGGAGCATTCACCGTGTTGCTGTGGGTCATCGAGTTCATCGATGTGGCCAGCGGGTCGAGGCTCGAACGCAACGGGATACAGGCCCGCTCGGTCGAGGGTTTGTGGGGCATTCTGTTCGCGCCCGTGCTGCACGACGACTGGCAGCATCTGATCGCGAACACCGTGCCGATAGTCGTACTCGGATTTCTGGTGTTGCTCTCCGGTTTGACGCGTGGTCTGGCTGCCACCGGGATCATCTGGGTGGTCGGCGGGTTCGGTACCTGGCTGACTGCCGGTTCCTACACGAACACGATCGGCGCGTCGATCCTGATCTTCGGTTTCATCGCATATCTGTTGGTGCGTGGCTTCTTCACCCGCAATCTCGGTCAACTCGCGATCGGAGTCGTGGTGTTCGTGCTGTACGGCAGCGCACTGTGGGGCGTGCTGCCGAGCGAGCCCAACGTCTCCTGGCAGGGGCATCTGTTCGGCGCGGTCGGCGGAGTGGTTGCCGCTCGACTGCTGTCCGCCGACGCGCGAGCCGAGAGGGCACGCGCGAAATCGCTCGATCGGCCCACTTCGTAGGTTCGAGGTAACTGCAGACACACCCGTGGTCGGTGGTGAATTTCGCCGACTCGCGCTGTGAATACTGCCCGAACGTTTCGAGTGATGCGCTCGGCGTGGCAGCATGGCTTTCATGCGAATTACCGTCCTGGGATGTTCGGGCAGTGTGTCCGGACCCGATTCACCCGCGTCGGGCTACTTGTTGGAAGAAGAGGAGACCGCGCCGGTCGTCCTCGACTTCGGTCCCGGCATCCTCGGGGCGTTGCAGCGCTACGCCGATCCCGGAGATGTGAGCGTTCTGCTCTCGCATCTGCACGCCGATCACTGCCTCGACGTTCCCGGACTGCTGGTGTGGCGTCGCTACCATCCCAGCCCGCCGGAGGGACGAGCGATCGTCTACGGACCCAAGGACACGGCGTTCCGGCTCGGAGTCGCCTCGGCCGAGTGCGGCGGGCAGATCGACGACATGTCCGACACCATCGACCTGCGTCGCTGGGTGGACGGACGCACCGTGGAGTTCGGCAAGTTGTCGATTCTCGCTCGGCAGGTGTTCCATCCCCCCGAGTCGTACGGCATGCGCGTCACCACGGCGCAAGGCCGCACCTTCGCCTACAGCGGAGACACCGGAATGTGTCAGGCCGTCCGGGACCTGGCGCACGGGGCCGACATGTTCCTGTGCGAGGCGTCGTGGACCGACAGTCCGGAGCGGCCCGAGGGAGTGCACCTGTCCGGAACCGAGGCCGGCCGCATCGCTCGTGAGGCCGGGGTGGGGGAGCTGCTGCTCACCCATATTCCGCCGTGGACGTCCCGTGAGGACGTCATCGCCGAGGCCAAAGCGGAGTTCAGTGGACCGGTGCACGCCGTTCTCCCAGGGGACGTCTTCACCGTCTGAGGACGCGCTAGGCTTCGAGTCGTGTCCAGACGAGAAGACGGCAGGGCGGACGACGAGCTCCGCAACATCAAGATCACCCGCGGCTTCACCAGCCACCCGGCAGGGTCGGTGCTGGTCGAGTTCGGCAACACCAGGGTGATGTGCACGGCCAGCGTCGAGGAGGGCGTGCCGCGCTGGCGGAAGGGATCCGGCCTCGGTTGGCTCACCGCCGAGTACGCGATGCTCCCGGCCGCGACGCACACTCGCAACGGCCGTGAGTCCGTCAAGGGCAAGGTCGGCGGGCGTACCCAAGAAATTTCCCGCTTGGTCGGGCGTTCACTGCGTGCCTGCATCGATTTGGCCGCCATCGGCGAGAACACCATCGCCCTCGACTGCGACGTACTGCAGGCCGACGGCGGCACCAGAACTGCAGCTGTCACCGGAGCGTTCGTGGCTCTCAACGACGCCGTCACCTACCTGCGAGCAGCGGGACGCCTCGCCGATCCGCAGCCCATCTCGTGCATGATCGCCGCGGTCAGTGTCGGCGTCGTCGACGGCCGAGTGCGCCTCGATCTGCCCTACGAGGAAGATTCGCGCGCCGAGGTCGACATGAACGTCGTCGCCACCGACACCGGCACGCTGGTGGAGATCCAGGGAACCGGAGAGGGCGCGACCTTCCCCCGAACCACACTCGACAAGCTGCTCGACTCCGCATTCGTCGGCATCGAGAAGTTGTTCGAGGTGCAGAAGGAAGCATTGGCGTTGCCGTACCCGGGCGATCTGCCCGAGCCTGCGGCCGCGGAATCGAAGAAGAAGTTCGGTGGCTGACACCAAGCTGCTGGTAGCGAGCCGAAACGCGAAGAAGTTGCGCGAACTCCGGCGGGTGCTCGACGCCGCCGGAGTGGCCGGAATCGAACTGGTCGGCCTCGACGAGGTCCCGCCGTTCCCGGAGGCCCCCGAGACCGGAGCGACCTTCGAGGAGAATGCACTCGCCAAGGCGCGTGACGGAGCGGCGGCCACCGGATTGCCATGTGTGGCAGACGATTCCGGAATCGAAATCGATGCCCTGAACGCCATGCCAGGGGTGCTCTCGGCTCGCTGGTCCGGTGCGCACGGGCAGGACGAGGCCAACACCGCACTGGTGCTGGCGCAGTTGACGGACACCCCCGACGAGCGTCGCGGAGCCGCATTCGTCTCGGCGTGTGCGCTGGTGATTCCCGGCGGCACCGAGACGGTGGTCCGCGGTGAATGGCGCGGAGTAGTGGGCCGAGAGCCGTTGGGGGAGAACGGCTTCGGCTACGACCCCATTTTCGTGCCCGAGGGCGACGGCCGCAGTGCCGCGCAACTGAGCCCGGACGAGAAGGACGCCGCCTCACATCGCGGTCATGCACTGCGCAAGCTCGTGCCGGCGCTCGAAGAACTGACGGGGCGGTAGCTCGTGGCGATGCGAACCGTTCTGACGCGGACGTCGGTTGTGTTCGCCGCCGCTGCGCTGTGCCTGGCAGGTGCCCCGGCCTCCGCGGCACCGGCCGCGGGCTCCTTCGCCGAGGCGTTCGCGTACTCGATCGCGCACCCGGGCGTGACTCCTTCGGGCTCGAACGACTTCTCGTGTGTTCCGAGCGCGCAACACCCGGAGCCGGTGGTGCTGGTGCACGGCTTCCTGGAGAACTCGTACGACAACTGGGCATCGCTGTCGCCGAAGCTGGCCGAGGCCGGATACTGCGTGTTCGCGATCGACTACGGCAACACCGGGCCGGTTCGGGCGTTCGGTGCGCTCGAGCCCATCCCGGAGAGTGCCGCGGAACTGTCGACGTTCGTCGATTCCGTACTCGAGGCAACAGGTGCGCAGAAGGTGTCGATCGTCGGCCACTCGAAGGGTGGCACGGTGCCGCGGTACTACGCCCGCTTCCTCGGTGGAGACCGAACGGTGGCACGCATCGTGGCGTTGTCTCCGCCGAACTACCCGACGGCGGGACCGCCGGTGCAGGACGACGTGCTCGAGCGACTGAACGAGGGCAGCGACACCGTCTCGGGCATCGAATACACGACGATCGTCACCCGTTACGACCAGATCGTCGTTCCGTACACTGCCTCGCTGCTCAGCGGCGCAGGAAACACGAATGTGGTGTTGCAGGACGTGTGCCCGGCCAACACCGTCGAGCACACCGGAATCTCGTACGATCCGCTTGCTCAGCGGATGGTGCAGAACGCATTGGATCCGGAGAACGCAGAGCCGATCAACTGCTGATGTCAGACGCCGAAGTCGGCTTTGACCTGCTTGGTGCGCTTGTGCTCGACGTAGAACGACAGGAACGGGATAGTCCCGGCCAACAGTGTGCCGATGGTGCGGGCGGCAGGCCACCGAACCTTGATCGCCAGATCGACGGTGAGCACGAGATACACGAGATAGACCCAACCGTGTACGACGGCAATCCAATTGGGCACGTTCTCGACCTTGAAAATGTACTTGGCGACCATCTCGGTCACGAGAACGAGCAGCCAGATTCCCGTGGCGTACGCAAGAACGCGGTAGCGCAGCAGCGCGGACGCGATCTTCTGAGTCTTGTTCGCAGACGCCTGCGTCTTCTCCGGTGCCGAACTCACGTGGTGCTCCTGTCGGTCCCGCGGGATTCGTTCAGCTCCGCGAGGTAGCTGTTGTATTCGAGTAGTTGCCGCGCCTCGGGATCGTCGAGGTCGCGGGCGTCTGCCGCAGGCGCGCTGCGCTGGGGGAGCAGGTCGAGGGGCACCTCTGTGGGTCCGTCGGGTCGCGCTGCTGCCGCCTCGTCCGGGTCCTCGTCTTCGAGGCGGACGAACTTGCGGTAGGCATAGACCACGAACACTGCGAACAGAGGCCATTGAAAGGCATATCCGAGGTTCTGGCCGTTACCGCCCACTGCCTCGAAGCGCTCCCACTGCCACCAGCCGAGGCCCAGGCATACCGCCGCAGACACGATGACCAGCGCGATCAGTGCTGGCCGACGGTTCGGGCGGGGTGAAGTCACCCCTCGACGGTACCGGAGGTACTACTACTGCAGGTAGTCGCGTGCTGCGGCCCGGTGGTGATTCTCACCATGGACGGTTCGAGTTCGGCTCACGCCCGACGACGGTTGGCCCGTGCCTGGGCGAGTTGCTCGGCACCGGGCCCGGTCACGTCCGCCAGGGCGCTGCTGCGTCCGGTCAGAACCAGTGCCAGGGTGCCGGCCGATCCTTCGATGACCGGGCCCTCGCCGCGGCTCCAGTCGAGATCGGTCGCGCGCCACTGCAGTCGAAGCTCGGGGCCTTTGAACGGTGCGGCACCGCTCGCGGGCACCAGGAAGTCGAGCATCGTGATCATGCGGTGGTCGGGGACGTGGTGTTCGATTCCCAGCGGCGTGCACAGGTCCAATCCGTGCACGATGACGTCGGACAAGGGGGCCAGCGGACCGTGGCCCGGCGGGGTGAATTTCTTGTCGGCGTGGGCGGTGAGCAAGGCGGGCAATTCGTCTTCGTGCTCGCGACGAACGCGCGTGGTCATCAGTTGATTGGCTCGGTCGAAGTTGCCTCGGGTGCGCACCATGACGAGTCCGAACTGCCAGAGCGGGACGATCAGTGGCACCACCAGATGGGCGGCGACGTCTCGGACGGTCCAGACCTCGCACAGCGATTGGGCGTCCCATTGTTCGGGGGTGAGAGTCTCGAGAGTTCTTGCGAGAGAACGTCTCTCGTCTGCGATCTCGGCGAAGATCGTGTCGTTCGATTCCTCGGGCATTCGAACCGCCTTCACACGTCGGAACTTGCAGAAGTCTCGAGAAAAGCCGGGCCGAACGACCGTGGTGCGCGAGGGGGGACTTGAACCCCCACGTCCTGAGACACTGGAACCTAAATCCAGCGCGTCTGCCAATTCCGCCACTCGCGCGTGCCGGTGAAGTCTACAACCTGGATGGTTGTTGTCAGTGGCGCGGTCTGCTCGACTGTGTGCCCACGAATTGTTCGGATGCTCACCTGTACAGGTAGGCATCTGGACAATCGGTGGGCACACGTCATGCGGTGTACACCGTACGGTGTCGCTACACTCGCCGAGTGGCATCGAAAAAGGACATCCCCTTCGACCCGGCCCGGACACTCGGGCTTTTGTGGCGAGTCGGTGCCAAGCCGAGTCGGACCGGACTGAGCGTAGATGCGATCGTCGATGCCGCCATCGAACTGGCCGATGCGACCGGTCTGGAGTCGGTGTCGATGCGGAACGTGGCACAGCATCTCGGTGTCGGCGCGATGTCGCTGTACACACATGTGCCGGGCCGGGAGGAGCTGGCCGATCTGATGATCGATCGAGCGCTTGCAGGTCTCTACTCGCACGTCGACGAGCCGGCCTCCGTCGCCGGCGGATGGCGTCCCGCGATGCGCTTCGTTGCCGAGCGCAATTGGTCTCTGTATCAACAACATTCGTGGCTTCTCGAGGCGGAGGGGGCACGGCCCGTGCTCGGTCCGCACACCAACGACAAGTACGAGGCCGAGTTGCGCCCTCTCGAAGGCATCGGCCTGGGCGACGTCGAGATCGACTCCGTTCTCACTCTGGTTCTCACTCACGTCTCCGGTACCGCGCGAGCCCTTGCCGGCGTGACCCGTGTCAAGGAGCAGTCGGGCATATCCGACGCCCAGTGGTGGGCGGCTACCGCGCCGATCCTCGAACGGGTGATGGACCGCGAGCGCTTTCCGGTGTCGTCTCGGGTCGGGACGGCCGCGGCGACGTCGTACGACGCCGCCAGCGACCCCGTGCACGCCTACCGGTTCGGGTTGGAGTGCATTCTCGACGGTGTGGAGGCGATGATCTCGCGAAGTCAGCCCGTCGGTCGAAGTGCCGCCTCGGAGTGACGCTTCTTCGGTCTACGTAACTTGTGTTGATATCGCCAGATTGCGTGCTCGAGTGAGGCGAGTTCGGTGCTCAGTGCGTCCGCCGTCGTTGCAAGGATCACGGACGCGCGGTCCTCGGTAATGCCGACGGACAGGTTCTGGTGGAGCGGTTCGAGCGCGTCGGCGACGAACGAGTTCAGATGTTCGGTCGCCTTGTCGGTGCGCACTCCCAGATGCATGAGCATGCACTCCCAGGTGGTCTCGCCGAGCCCGGGAATCGCGCAGAACGCCTCGAATTGGTGCTCGGTGTGCTGCTCGAAGTCGCTCGAACGACTCAGGCCCACCGAGATCAACGTCCGAGCAGCCACGGCAGCGGCAGCACCCTTGGTTCGACTGTTTCCCGGAACCAGTTGACGGTTGGAAAGAATCTCGACGAGTAGATCCGGACTGTTGGTCAGTTCGGCGAGGGTTGTCAAGTCGTCGAGTCGGTTATCGCCGCGATGCGATCGCCATCGCTGGACCACCGCACGGACCCCGCTCGAAGGGCCGCCGTAGGGAGCGCGCGCCGAGAAGATCGCATCCAGCAACGCCACCTCGCTCTCGCCCCGCCACCCCGGTGTCCAGTGTGGCGAACGGGATTGCGGCGCATGCGATTCGATGTGCAGAAGCATCGCGTCGAGCTCGTCCTCGGTGCAGATATCCGTTACCGATGAATACATGAATTCCCCCCGGATTTCGTCGACCGCTCTCCCGGCGAGCGGCTCGTTCGCACAAGGTAGAGGACCGCACCGACAAGGTTGGGAGCTGCTCATCTGTGCTCGAGATCACATCACGAAACGATAACGAAAAATGCGAGGCTTTCCTCATGTTCTGGCGTCCCGCTCGACGCTCTCGCCAGCGTGGATGCGGGTTACCGACGAGTCGGGTAAACAAAAGGTAAAGCCGCTTCGAGTGACGTACTCGCTGGTAGCACTCGGACGTCCGAGCAAACCTGAGGATTTCCTCATGATTTTGTGTCAACCTTGAGCAGCGCGGAGGAGACCTGTCGACGAAGACCGGCTCACCGCTTCGACCCTGTAGCCCACGACGCCATGGGGCAGTCATCACAGCGAACGCCCCGACCCCCCGAGGCGTCCACGAGAGGAATCTTCAGCCTTGACGATCAACGAGAGCACACCATCACACGGACGAGGCTCGCGAAGCACCGGCAACGCAGACAAATCCCCTAGAAGCAATGGCGGCTCTCGGACTCTGGCAGATCGTTTCGCCGCGGGCGAGCCGTACGCGTTGGCCTTCGGCGGCCAGGGCGCACCGTGGCTCAGCTCCCTCGAGGAATTGGCTCGCGACTCCGCGCTCGAACCCGAACTGACCGATCTCGTCAACGAGGCAGCAGTCACTCTCGCGCCCGTGGCAGACGAGCTGCTGGTCGTGCGCTCGGTCGGCTTCGACCCGATCGGCTGGATGCTCGAACAGGACCTCGCCGACGACGACACCGTCGGCTCGTACGGACCGTCCGAGGCGGCACTGACCTCCGCTGCCGTCTCGCTTCCCGGAGTGTTTCTCACCCAGGTCGCAGCACTGCGTGCGTTGAAGTTGCAGGGGCTCGATCCGGCCCAGACCCCGCCCGTCAAGGTCGTCGGACACTCGCAGGGTCTCATCGCCGCCGAGTCCGTCGCAGCCGATGGCGCACAGGATGCGAACTTCCTGGCTATCGCCCAGCTCGTGGGTGCAGCCGCAGGTCTCGTCGGGCGCCGCCGCGGCATCATCGGTGCCGGAGACCGCGCGCCGATGGTCTCGGTTGCCAACGTCGAACCCGCACGACTACAGGCGATCATCGCCGAACTCGCGATCGACGGAGCACCGGAGCGATCCGCAGCTCTCGCCATCCGCAACGGCCGTCGTCGCGTCGTACTCTCCGGACCCCCGGCCCAGCTGGCTCGCGTGCAGGAGAAGTGCGAGCAGATCGCTGCCGAGGAAGAGCGTGACCGCGACGCCAAGAAGCGTGGCGGTGCCGTGTTCGCCCCGGTCTTCGAGCAGCTTCCCGTCGAGATCGGCTTCCATCACCCCGCCCTGGCAGATGCCGTCGAACTCGTCAGCGCCTGGGCACAGCGGTCAGGGCTCGACGTCGACCTCGCACGTGAGCTCGCACAGAAGATCCTCGTCGACTCCGTGGATTGGGTCGACGCCATCGACGGTGTCGTCGACGCCGGTGCCGACTGGATTCTCGATCTCGGTCCGGGCGACCTGCTCACCCGCATGACCACTCCGGCGTTGCGTGGACAGGGCGTTGGCATCATCGCCGCGTCCTCGCGCGGTGGACACCGCAACCTGCTCACTCCGGGAGCTGCTCCCGAGGTCCAGCCCGCATGGTCCGCCTACGCTCCCACTCCGGTCACGTTGCCCGACGGCCGCGTCGTCGTCGAGACCTCGTTCACCAAGATGACCGGACGTTCGCCGATCCTGCTCGCCGGCATGACGCCGACGACGGTCGACGCCAAAATCGTTGCCGCAGCTGCCAACGCAGGCCACTGGGCCGAGCTCGCCGGTGGCGGTCAGGTCACCGAGGACATCTTCACCGATCGTGTCGCCGAGCTCTCCACACTTCTCGAGCCCGGCCGCGCGATCCAGTTCAACTCGCTCTTCCTCGATCCGTACCTGTGGAAGCTGCAGCTCGGCGGACGCCGCATCGTGCAGCGCGCTCGCGCAGCGGGTGCGGCCATCGACGGCGTCGTCGTCACCGCAGGCATCCCGGAACTCGAAGAGGCAGTGGCCCTCATCGAAGAGCTGTCCGAGGCCGGCATCAGCTACGTCTCGTTCAAGCCCGGCACCGTCGCGCAGATTCGCGCCGTCATTCGTATCGCCAACGAGGTTCCCTCCTACCAGGTCAACGTCCACATCGAGGGTGGCCGCGCAGGCGGACACCACTCGTGGGAGGACCTCGACGACCTGCTGCTGACCACCTACGCGGAGCTGCGGTCACGGCCCAACCTCGTCGTCTGTGTCGGCGGCGGCATCGGCACACCCGAGCGGGCAGCGGAGTACCTCACCGGAACCTGGTCGGCTGTGCACGGCTACCCGAAGATGCCGCTCGACGGCATCCTCGTCGGCACTGCAGCGATGGCAACCCTGGAGGCCACGACGGCTCCCGAGGTCAAGCAGCTTCTGGTCGACACACCCGGAACCCCCGACTGGGTCGGTGCCGGTACCGCGAACGGCGGAATGGCTTCGGGCCGTAGCCAGCTCGGTGCCGACATCCACGAGATCGACAATGCGGCGTCGCGGTGCGGCCGACTGCTCGACGAGGTCGCAGGCAACGCCGACGCCGTGGCCGAGCGTCGCGACGAGATCATCGCCGCACTCGACGGCACCGCCAAGCCCTTCTTCGGTGACGTCGCCGAGATGACGTACCAGCAGTGGCTCGTTCGCTACCTCGATCTGGCCATCGGAACCGACTCGCGCAGCGACTTCGATTGCGGCGGCGAGTTCACCGATGCCGTGTCCGAGGCACGCGAATCGGTGTGGCTCGATGTCACGTGGCGCACCCGCTTCCTGGAGATGCTGCAGCGCGCCGAGGCTCGGCTGCACCCCGTCGATCGCGGACCCATCCCCACCTTGTTCGCCGATGCCGAGGTTCTCGAACGCCCGCGTGCAGCTCTGAAGTCGCTGCTCGCACAGTTCCCGGACGCCGCCGACGTGGTTCTGCACCCGGCCGACATCACCTTCTTCACCTCGCTGTGCCGCATGCCCGGCAAGCCGGTCAACTTCGTCCCCGTCGTCGACGGCGACGTGCGCCGCTGGTGGCGCAGTGACTCGCTGTGGCAGGCACACGACGCTCGCTACTCGGCCGATCAGGTCTGCATCATCCCCGGTACCGTCGCCGTCGCGGGCATCACTCGCGTCGACGAGCCCGTGGGCGAGCTGCTCGATCGCTTCGAGAAGGCCACCGCGGATCAGCTTCTCGCCGAGGGCGTCGAGCCCACGGCCATCGCGAGCCGTCGCCACGCCGAGATCGCACCCGGACTGCTCGGCATCGTGCTGGCTGCTCCCGACGTCACCTGGGCCTCGCGGATGACGCAGAATCCCGTTGCACGCCTGGGTGATCCGGCCGACTGGACCGTGGAGTCCGAGACGGTCGCGGCGCACCCGCAGACCGGCTCGACGCTGACCGTGCTCGATTCCGAGCACGTGGAGCTGCTGGTTCCGCTCGCCCCGGGCAAGGAAGTACGTATCCGCCTGACGGTTCCGGCCTCCACGATCGACGGCGGCGCTCCCGTCGTCACCGCGCAGGACGCACAGCAGGCCATGTCGGCTCTGCTCGGAGTTGCTGCAGGCCAGGACCTTCCGGCCGTCAAGGGCGGCGTCGCCCGGCTGAACATCGCGTGGATCCCCGATCTGATCGCCGATCACGCAGGCGTCACCGGCTCCGGCCTGCCGGACTCGCTGACCGTCAGCGGCAAGGCCGTTCCCGACGTTCTGGTCGGTGCCTGCTGGCCCGCCGTCTTCGCCGTCCTGGGTGCCACCCGCAACGCCGAGGGCATCGACGTCATCGAAGGCATGCTCGACCTGGTGCACCTCGACCACAGCGTCAACCTGGTCGGCGAATTGCCCACCGACACCTCGATTCTCGTGGTCAAGGCTGCGGCCGGAGAGGTGCTCGACACCGACCTCGGCCGCGTCGTCGAGGTCACCGTCGAGATCGGTGCCATGCTCGGCGAGGGGCTCGACGCTCCCGCCGTCGCAACTCTCGTGGAGCGCTTCGCCATTCGCGGACGCACCGGCAAGGGTGAGCTGACCGATCCGGCCCGCGCCGGCGGCTCGGTGAGCGCCGACGCCAAGGACACCCCGCGTCGTCGCCGCCGTCAGGCAACCATCGTGGCCCCGCGCAACATGGCCGCGTTCGCTCAGGTCTCGGGCGATCACAACCCCATCCACACCTCGGACGCCGCGGCGCTGCTCGCCGGTCTCGGCAGCCCGATCGTGCACGGCATGTGGCTCTCGGCCGCTGCACAGCAGACGGTGACCGCAGTCGACCACTCGGACACCAAGACTCCGCCGCGTCGCCTCACCGCATGGACCGCGCGCTTCCTCGGCATGGTTCGACCCGGAGCGGAGATCGATGTTCGCGTCGACCGCACCGGATTCGACCAGGGTGCCGAACTGATCGAGGTCTCCTGCCGTGTCGCAGGCGAACTGGTCATGGTCGCCACCGCTCGCACCGCACCGCCGAAGACCGTCTACGCGTTCCCCGGCCAGGGCATCCAGCGCGCGGGCATGGGCCTGGACGCTCGGTCTCGCTCGAAGGCCGCACGTGAGGTGTGGGAGCGTGCCGACAAGCACACCCGCAGCGCGCTGGGCTTCTCCATTCTCGCTGTCGTGCGTGACAACCCGACGTCGCTCAAGGCGCGCGGCGTCACCCACAAGCACCCCGACGGTGTGCTGCACCTGACGCAGTTCACCCAGGTTGCGATGGCCGTTCTCGGCGTCGCGCAGGTTGCTGAACTGCGTGAATCCGGTGCGTTCGTGGAGAACTCGATTCTCGCGGGCCACTCGGTCGGTGAGTACAACGCACTCGCAGCCGTTGCCGGTGTGCTCCCGCTCGAAGCCGTCCTCGAGGTCGTCTTCCAGCGTGGTTCGGCCATGCACGCGCTGGTTCCGCGTGATGCCAGCGGCCGCAGTGACTACCGCATGGCAGCGATCCGCCCGTCGCAGATCGGCTTGGCCGATCAGGACGTGCAGGGCTTCGTCGCCGGTGTCGCAGAAGAATCCGGTGAGTTCCTCGAGATCGTCAACCTCAACCTGCGCGGTTCGCAGTACGCCATCGCAGGCACGGTTGCCGGCCTCGGCGAGCTGGAGAAGAAGATCGCGATCCGCCGAGCGGAGTTCGGTGGCAAGGCCGCCTACATCATGGTTCCCGGCATCGACGTGCCGTTCCACTCCACGGTGCTGCGCGGCGGAGTCGACGACTTCCGCAACCGCCTCGAGACGCTGCTCCCCGAGCAGATCGATCCGGCGATCCTGGTGGGGCGCTACATCCCGAACCTGGTGCCCAAGCCGTTCTCGCTGAATCGCGAGTTCGTTCAGGAGATCGCCGATCTGGTTCCGTCCGAGCCGCTGAACACCGTTCTCGCAGAGTTCGATTCGTGGGCCGCACGGCCGAGTGCTCTGTGCCGGGTGATCCTGACCGAGCTGCTGGCATGGCAGTTCGCCAGCCCGGTGCGCTGGATCGAAACCCAGGACCTGCTGTTCGCAGACGAGTCCGACGGCGGCATGGGCGTCGAGCGCTTCGTCGAGATCGGCCTGGGGGCAACCCCGACCGTGGCGAACCTCGCGTCGCAGACGCTCAAGCTGCCGGGCCGCTTCGGCCACCCGGTCGAGGTACTCAACCTCGAGCGCGAGGCTGCGATCATCTACGGCACCGACACCGACCCGGCTCCGGCCGACGAGGAAGAGTCGACACCCGTGGAAACCGCTGCTCCGGCGGCAGCTGCAGCTCCGGCTTCGGCTCCCGCGCCGGCAGCAGCACCGTCCGGCGGACCTCGTCCGGACGACATCGCATTCGTCGCGGCCGATGCGACCAAGATCCTCATCGGCCTGTGGACCAAGTTGCAGCTCGATCAGATCGGGCCCGCCGACACCATCGAGGCGCTGTGCGACGGTGTGTCCTCACGCCGTAATCAGCTGCTCGTCGACCTCGGTTCCGAGCTCTCGCTCGGTGCCATCGACGGTGCTGCCGATGCCGACATGGGCGCGCTCTCCGGCACGGTGAACAAGCTGGCTCGTACGTACAAGCCGTTCGGTCCGGTGCTCAGCGATTCCATCAACGACCATCTCCGCAAGGTCTTCGGCCCCTCGGGTCGACGCCCGGCCTCGATCGCCGATCGCGTCAAGAAGACCTGGGAACTGGGCGACGGCTGGGCGCACCACGTCACCGCCGAGGTCGCCCTCGGTACCCGTGACGGTGCCTCGGTTCGCGGTGGCGCACTCGGTGGCCTGGCCGACGGCGCTCTCGCCGACGGCAACGCAGTCGACAACGTCATCGACGCGGCCGTGGCCGCGGTGGCCGCACGCCGCGGCGTCGCAGTCTCGATGCCGCAGGCAGGCGGCGGAGCCGGCGGAACCGTCGACGCTGCTGCTCTCGGTGAGTTCACCGAGCACATCACCGGCCGCGACGGCGTCCTCGCCTCCGCTGCCCGGCTGGTGCTCGAACAGCTCGGACTGGCCGATGCGCCCAACGCGCTGCTGGCAGAGGACCCCGATGCCGCTCTGGTCGAGCTGGTCTCGGCCGAGCTGGGATCCGACTGGCCCCGCCTCGTGGCCCCGTCGTTCGACGCCAAGCGCGCCGTCCTGATCGACGACCGGTGGGCCACCGCCCGTGAGGACCTGGCCCGGTTGTGGCTCGGTACCGCAGGCGATGTCGCGGTCGAGTCCTTCGCCGGCGCAGGCAATGCCGTTGCATCGCAAGCACAGTGGTGGAAGGCCAAGGCCGACTACGAGAACAAGACAGTGCTGGCCGAAACCTTCGGACGCATCGCGGACATCGCGGTCGCATCCGAGGACAAGGGCCCATGGGCCGACGAGGTCGCAGTGGTCACCGGCGGCAGCAAGGGCTCCATCGCAGCTGCGGTGACGGCCAAGCTGCTGGCCGGGGGAGCGACGGTCTTCGTCACCACCTCCAGGCTCGACGACGAGCGACTCGGCTTCTACCGCAGCCTCTACCGCGACAACGCACGCAGCGGAGCGTCGCTCTGGGTGGTTCCGGCCAACATCGCGTCGTACACCGACGTCGACGCTCTCATCGAGTGGATCGGCAGCGACTACATCGACACTGCCGGTGGCGCAAAGACTCTGGTCAAGGCCGCAACGACACCGACGATGCTGTTCCCGTTCGCAGCGCCTCGGGTCATGGGCGAGATGTCCGACGCCGGAGCTCGCGCCGAGATGGAAATGCGCGTGCTGCTCTGGTCGGTCGAGCGTCTGATCACCGGACTGTCGAAGGTCGGTTACGACACCGACATCGACACTCACCTGCACGTGGTGCTGCCGGGATCGCCGAACCGCGGAATGTTCGGTGGCGACGGTGCCTACGGCGAATCGAAGGCCGCACTCGACGCAGTCGTCGCCAAGTGGGGCTCGGAGAAGAACTGGGCCGAGCGGGTGTCCATCGCCCACGCTCACATCGGGTGGGTGCGCGGCACCGGCCTGATGGGTGGCAACGATCCGATCGTCGAGGCCGTCGAGGCCGAAGGCGTTCGCACCTGGTCCACCGACGAGATGGCGACCGAACTGCTCGAACTGTGCACACCTACCGCTCGCCGTCAGGCTGCGCAGGAGCCGATCGTCGTCGATCTCACGGGCGGCTTGGCCAACACCAAGCTCAACCTCGTCGAGCTCGCTCGGGATGCAGCTGCGGCCGCTGCCGAGAAGACCGAAGAGGCAGAGGACAACTCGGTCATCGCGGCGCTGCCCGCACCGCCACGGCTGTCGACGTCGACCACGGCTCCGGCCTGGCCGACACTGGACGTCGACCCGAAGGATCTGGTCGTCATCGTCGGTGCAGGCGAGCTCGGACCGTACGGTTCGGCACGTACCCGCTTCGAGATGGAGGTCGACGAGCAGCTCTCTGCCGCAGGCGTTCTCGAACTCGCATGGAACACCGGCCTGATCGCCTGGGAGAACGATCCCAAGCCGGGTTGGTACGACATCGAGTCCGGTGACCTGGTGCCGGAGGAGGACATCGCCGACAAGTACCACGACATCGTGGTCGAGAAGTGCGGTATCCGCACCTACGGCGACGACGGCGCGATGGTCGGCAACACCGCCCCGCTGATGACCTCGATCTTCCTCGACAACGACCTCACGTTCGTGGTCGGAACCGAGATCGACGCCCGGTCGTTCGCAGCAGCGGACCCCGAGCACACGCTGATCACACCGGTTCCGGATTCGAGCGACTGGCAGGTCACCCGCAAGGCGGGCACCGAGATTCGCGTTCCGCGCAAGATGAAGCTCACTCGCACCGTGGGTGGACAGATTCCGACCGGATTCGATCCCACCAAGTGGGGCATCTCGCCCGACATGGCCAGCTCGGTCGACCGAGTCGCACTGTGGAACATCGTCACCACGGTCGACGCGTTCATCTCCTCGGGCTTCAACCCGTCGGAACTGATGCGCTGGGTGCACCCCACGCTGGTGGCCAACACTCAGGGCACCGGCATGGGCGGCATGGAGTCGATGCGCTCGCTGTACATCGACACCCTGCTCGGTGATGCTCGTGCGAACGACATCCTGCAGGAGGCTCTGCCGAACGTCGTTGCTGCGCACGTGGTTCAGTCGTACATCGGTAGCTACGGCGCGATGGTTCACCCCGTCGCCGCCTGTGCCACCGCGGCTGTTTCCGTCGAAGAAGGCGTCGACAAGATCAAGCTGGGCAAGGCGCAACTCGTGGTCGCCGGCGGCTTCGACGACCTGAGCACCGAGGGCATCATCGGCTTCGGTGACATGTCGGCCACCGCGGACTCGGCAGCGATGACCGCCAAGGGCATCAGCGATCGACGGTTCTCGCGGGCCAACGACCGCAGGCGCGGTGGATTCGTCGAATCCCACGGCGGCGGAACGATTCTGCTCGCTCGCGGAGACCTGGCACTCGAGATGGGCCTGCCGGTCCTCGGAGTGGTGGCCTACGCACAGTCGTACGGCGACGGAGTGCACACGTCCATCCCGGCTCCGGGACTCGGCGCGCTCAGTGCCGGTCGCGGCGGCAAGGATTCGGCGCTCGCGCTCTCGCTGAACGCCCTGGGCGTCAGTGCAGACGACGTGGCCGTGATCTCCAAGCACGACACCTCCACCGCAGCGAACGACCCGAACGAGGCGGAACTGCACACCCGCCTCGCCAAGGCCATCGGCCGTTCGGACGGCGCTCCGCTGTTCGTCGTCTCGCAGAAGAGCCTCACCGGACACTCGAAGGGTGGAGCGGCTGCCTGGCAGCTGATCGGCCTGTGCCAGGTGCTGGCCAACGGCGTCATCCCGCCGAACCGCAGCCTCGACTGCGTCGACGACAAGATGACCGCGTTCGAGCATCTGGTGTGGGCACGGGAGCCGTTGCGCTTCGGTGACTCGGTGCCGCTCAAGGCAGGTCTGCTCACCTCGCTCGGATTCGGCCACGTGTCCGGACTCATCGCTCTGGTGCACCCGCAGGCGTTCCTCGAGGCCGTTCCGGCGGACCGACGTGCGCAGTACATCGCGAAGGCGAACGAGCGCCGCATCGCCGGTCAGCGCAGGCTGATCTCCGCGATGGTGGGAGGAGACTCCCTCTACGAGCGGCCGGACGATCGACGGCTCGGACATGACGGGACGCCGGCCAAGGCGTCACGCGAACTGGAGGCAAACGTGTTGCTCAACGAGTCCGCTCGCCTCGGCGCGGACGATGTCTACTCCTCCGGTCTGCCGGGTGCCATCTGATGGCGATCCTGGGAGTGGGTTTCGACCTGGTGACGGTGTCCGACTTCGCCGAGCAGATGGAGAAGGTCGGCACGACGATGATCCGCGACAGCTTCACCGCGGGCGAGCGGCGTCATGCCGCAACGAAGAGTTCCGACCCGACCCGCCACTACGCGGCTCGGTGGGCCGCCAAGGAAGCGGTGCTGAAGGCCTGGGCGACATCGCGATTCGCGCGCCCGCCGCAGATCGGTGACAACCCGTATCCGTTGATCGAGGTCGTCAACGATGCGTGGGGTCGGCCGTCCATCAAGTTGCACGGGATGGCACAGGAGTTCCTGCCGACGGTGAAGATTCATCTGTCGCTGACACATGACGGCGACATCGCCGCCGCGGTGGCGATTCTGGAGGAGTGAATTCGCTCCGAGAACGAGTCAGGCCCGTCCGATCCACGTGATCGGGCGGGCCTTTCGTCTGCGCGGGCTCGGGTTGCTCAGGCTGGTTCGCTCTCGTTCGTCGAGCCGCCGGAACGCCTGCTCTCCTTCTCGGCGACGAGCAGATACGCCATCATGATGCGTTTGAGCTCGGCGACGGCGTCCTCGTGGCTCTGGCCGTCCTGGACGGAGAAGTTGAGCATCGAGTAGACGATGTGCACCAACACCTGAGCCATGAGGTTGCGGCGATGCCGAGGCGTGCGCGGAGTGAGCGGTCCGAGCATGCGCGAGACCTGCTCGGCGAACTCCCGCTCGTGAATCACCCCGGTTGCGCGCGTCGACGGTGTCGATTGCATGGCGAGCCACACTTCGCGTCGCGACGGATCGGTCATCCACATGCCGGCCATGTGGTCGACGAAGTTGTTCAGGAACCGCACCCAGTCCAGGGACGGGACTTCGCCGTCGAACTCGGCGAGTTCCTGTTGGACCCCCACGAGGTCCTGGCGGTTGAGCTCGCAGACGATGACGTACTTGTTGGCGAAGAACTGGTACAGCGTGCCGATCGGGAGTTCGGCGCGCGACGCGACTTCCTCGCAGGTGAACGACTCGAATCCCACATCGCTGAGCAACTCGCGTGAGGCCTGCAGCAGTGCGTCGAACTTCCGTTGGCTGCGTTCCTGGGTGGGTCGTCGTCGTGGCATCAGTTCCTGTGTCTGTGCCGTCGACTCGAGCGCGGCGTCGAGACGGCGCGAGGACTGGGCACGAGCAGAGGATTCCACCCGGTCAGGCTATCCGGCGCGGGTGCTCGTTATCCACAACGGTCCGGTAGGTCACTCCCACCGGTTTCGGTTCCGGGTCGGACACGCGTGTTTCAGCTGGAGGTATCGAAGAAACCTGGGGTCGACGACAACTGCTGGTTCCCCATACTGTGACAAACTCCAAGACCGATTCGGACCAATGTAACCGTCAACAGGTATGGTTCAGGTAACAGAATCAAATTCCGTGCAGGGTGATCGTCGTTCGGATCCGCTGGATGACGTTCATGGTCGGGCGCCTCCACCCTGAGCACAGGGAGACTGCCATGGCAACTATCGGTATAGCGATCGAATCTGGCTCGATGCAGACAATTCTTGTCGAGCCGACGTCCGGCGAGATACTCGCCGATCGGACTACCCCGCTCGATCCCGATGCGGCCTCGGTTCTGACAACAGCGATCGAGACGATGCTCGCCGAGGCGGCAGAGCTTCATGCAAGCGTGGACGCAGTGGGCGTGGTGTACCGAACCGAGGACGAGCGCGCCGAGTTCGCAGCCGCTCTCGGCGACGATCCCGCAGTCCTGTCGTCCGCATCCGAATCGTTCCTCGGCTGGCTCGCCACGTCGAAGGACTTCGCCGACGCGAAGACTGTCCTGCTGTACTACATGGGCGACGCGGGTGTCTCCATCTCGCTCGCCGATGCCGCAGATGCCTCGATCACCCCGGTGAAGACTGCGACGCTGGACTCGATGTCGCCCGAGCGCATCGGCAGCACCATCCCACTGGCGTGGGAAGTGGTGGATCAGGCCGGCAAGAAGCCCGAGTTCGTGGCCCTCTTCGGTGATTCTTCGAGTAATCGAGACCTGGTCGACATCCTGTCGCTCGGACTCGGTGTCCCCGTGGTGCGCGTCGGTGACGCGGATCAGGTCGCAGCCCGAGGAGCTGCGCTGCTGGCATATCAGGACGAGCCGGCTGTGGTTGCCGCTGCGCAGGCGGCGACCGAGAACTCGGAGCCGGTCGCGGCCGCAGATGTCAATGTCGCAGAAACCGATGTCGTCGAAGCCGACCAGGCCGACGCCGAGGTTGCCGACTCCGGGTCCGAGGCGTCCCCTGCGGTGGTGAACGACAGGGCGGCAGCGCCGCTGCCTGCACCCGCAGTGCTGTCGGTTGTCGACGCGAAGCCGGCCCGGTCGGGAGGCTCAGGGCGCAAACTCGTGTTCGCCGCAGTGCTGCTGGCCGGTGTGCTCTCCGCTGGTGTCGCGGTCGCTGCGACGTTGCCGGGTGAATCCGAGACGACCGCCGAGCAGGTAGTCGATCGACGCGATGCCGGTGCGGATCTGGCGGGGGCAACCAGGCAGGTGGATCCGATGACGTCCGATCCGGGTGCGGTCGTGGTTGCGCCGGTGCCGGCGATTGCGCCGCCGCCCGAGACGATTCCCCCGACGGCGGACCCATCGACAGTTGTCGAGCCTGCACCGACATCTCAGACGTGGGCGACGCAGGATCCGCCACGTCAGGCTGTGGCGGCCCCGCAGCCGGGACCTCTGCCGTCGCCGACCGAGGTGGCCCCTCCGCAGTTCACCGTCCCTGTTCCCGTTCCGGAGCCGGGCAAGTCGCCCGAACAGCTCGAGCAGGAAGCGTGGGATCGGCACTGGCAGCAGACCGGTGAGTGGATTCATCAGGAGTTCTCCGGCCGCTGACGCTGAATCGTTCCTGTGGCGAGTGATGACAGACTGGCTACGGCCCGTCTGTCATTTTCTCGTTTGGAGGATTCATGCCCGCCGATGCGCGCCCCGTCGACGTTCGATCTGCGATCGCATCGCAGATGCCCCGAGCGAAATCCGAGTTGGCACAGTTGGTCCGCTTCACCTCGGTGCACGATCCAGGGCAGTTTCCGGTCGAGGAATGCACCGGTGCGGCGCAGTGGGTGCAACGGGCCTTCGTCGACGCAGGCATTCCCGACGTCCAGCTGATCGAGACGGTCGACGGCTCACTGGCCGTCGTCGGTTCACGGCCGGCTCGGGCAGGAGCACCGACCGTTCTGCTGTACTCGCACTACGACGTTCAACCTCCGGGTGACGGAAAACTCTGGGACAGTAAGCCTTTCGAGCTGACCGAGCGGGACGGTCGTTGGTACGGACGGGGTTCGGCCGACTGCAAGGGCAACGTGATCATGCATCTGCTGGCGCTACGGGCGCTGGGGGAGTCGCTCGAGGTCGGCGTGCGGATCGTCTGCGAGGGTTCGGAAGAGATGGGCACCGGCGGGTTGGAAGCGCTCGTGGAGCAGCGCCCCGAACTGTTCTCGGCAGACATGGTGGTCATCGCCGATACCGGCAACGCACAGGTGGGCTGGCCGACGGTCACCACCACGCTCCGCGGTATCGCCAACGTGGTGGTGCATGTGGAAACCCTTGCCGGAGAGGTGCACTCGGGCATGTACGGCGGGCCAGCACCCGATGCGCTCGCCGCACTGGTGCAGGTGCTCTCGACGTTGCGCAACGAGCACGGCGACACCGTGGTCGACGGACTCGACGGAACGCAGACCTGGGACGGGGTCGAGTACGACGCCGAGCAGTTCCGTGCCGATGCCGGCGTGCTCGATGGCGTCGGGCTGGCGGGTTCGGGTTCGGTGGCCGAGGCGGTGTGGGCGCGGCCCGCTCTGACGATCCTGGGGATCGACTGCCCGCCGGTCGTGGGGTCGGCTGCGGCGATCTCGCCTCGTGCGTCGGCACGGCTCAATTTGCGGGTGCCGCCCGGGATGGATCCGCAGCGGGCTCAGGATGCGTTGGTGGCTCATCTGGAGGCGCGTACGCCCTGGAATGCGCGGGTCACCGTCGAGCGTGAGGCCATCGGGTCGCCGTTTCGGGCCGGAACCGATGGGCCGGGTTACGCGGCGCTGTCCGAAGCGTTGGAGGAGGCCTTCGGGCATCCCATGGGGACGGCGGGCCAGGGCGGGTCGATTCCGCTGTGCAACGCTTTGGCTCAGGTGCTGCCGGACGCCGAGATCGTGCTGATGGGCGTCGAGGAGCCTCGGTGCCGGATCCACGCTCCCAACGAGAGCGTGGATCCGACGGAAATCGAGAAGATGGCCGTCGCCGAGGCGTTGTTCCTGCAGCGGCTCGCAGGGTCAGACAGCTAGATCGCGGCGGAGCTTGGCGACGTGGCCGGTGGCGCGGACGTTGTACTGCGCCACCTCGATCTTGCCTTCCTCGTCGACGAGGAACGTGGAGCGAATGACGCCCTCGTAGACCTTGCCGTAGTTCTTCTTCTCCCCGAATGCGCCCCACGCCTGCAGGGTCGTCTTCTCCTCGTCGGAGAGCAGCGGGAACGTCAGCTCTTCCTTGTCGCGGAACTTGGCGAGCTTGGCCGGCTTGTCGGGGGAGATGCCGATGACTTCGAGGCCTTCACCGTTGAGCTCGGCGAGACTGTCGCGGAAGTCGCAGGCCTGCTTGGTGCAGCCCGGGGTGCTCGCGGCGGGGTAGAAGTACACAATCACCTTCTTGCCTGCGTAGTCGGCGAGGGAGACGTCGTTGCCGTCGGCATCGGGCAGGGTGAACGCCGGAGCGGGGTCGCCCGGCTCGAGCTTGCTGTATTCGGTCACTGCACGAGAGTATCGAAATATCGCCGTGCTCTAGGCTCGACTGCGACCGAGACTATTTGCAACAAGTTGGAGGACACGTGGCCAAGGACACCGACCGAATCGAGCGCGAGATCGAGGCCGCTCGCAATCAGCTCGCCAGCACCCTGGACGAGCTGAGCGTCCGTGCCAGCCCCAAGAACATCGTCGCCAACACCAAGCAGTCCGTGGTGGCCAAGCTCAACGAGCCGGCAGTGAAGTTCACCCTCCTCGGAGTGGGCGCAGTGGTGGCAGTTCTCGTGGTTCGCAGGATCTTCAACTGACGCAACAGGTGCTCCGACCAGCCGATTTCACATCTGGCGGCATCTGCTGTTAATGTTTCTCCCGCACCGCAGAGAACGCGCGGTGCGGATCGGCGCCATTAGCTCAGTTGGTTAGAGCAGCTGACTCTTAATCAGCGGGTCCGGGGTTCGAATCCCTGATGGCGCACAACGAATGCCCTTGCCAGTGGAAACGCTGGCAAGGGCATTTTTTGTGGTGCATCACCGACCAAGACGTGGGTGTCGCAAATCCGCGAATACAGAATGCGGACCCGCACTTCGGACCGCATACTGGCTCGCGACATGAGACTGCCTTTCGTCACCCTCGCCCTGTCCGTTCTTGTCGGGTGCCTCGCTCTCTCGACCGCACCCGCCTCGGCGGCTCCCGGCGGTGCCGATTTCTACAGTGAGCCCGTCGTAGGCCTGGAGGCATACGCACCCGGGTTCATCCTGCGCCGAGAATCCGTGCCACAGCTGGACGTTCTGGGATCGCACACCGAGCGCATTCTGTACCGGTCGGCCGATCCCCGCGATCGTGCGGTGGCTGTGTCGGGGCTGCTGGTCACGCCGACGCGTGCGTGGTCCGGTCCCGGGCCCCGGCCCGTGATCGCTTATGCGCCAGGCAGTTACGGGGTTGCCGATCGTTGCTCGGGCTCGTCGGAGCTGGGGCTGACAACCACGATGCCGGCACTGCTGCCACTACTGGCGCAGGGGTACCAGGTGGTCACGACGGACTATCAAGGGCTGGGAACCCCCGGCGAATACGAGTTTCTGGGTCGGGTCGCCAGTGCCCGCGCCGTGCTGGACTCGGCACGCGCTGCGGCAGGGGAGACCGACGCGCCTGTTGTGCTCTATGGATATTCGGCGGGCGGCGTCGCGTCGGCCGCGGCCGCGGAGCTCGCGTCCATTTACGCGCCCGATGTGTCCGTGGTCGGTGCTTTCGTCGGTGCCGCACCGACCGATCCTGTGCTGCGCGTCGAGGGCCAGGACGGCTCCGAGTCCGCCGCGACGATGCTGTACACGATCGGCGGCCTGATCGGCGCTCACCCCGACCGGGCCGAACAGATTCGGGGTCTCTTCAACGATCGAGGACGGGCAGCTCTCGATGCGGCACAGGATTTCTGCACGGTCGACGCTCTCACCTACGGACCGTTGCGATCCGAGGACCTCACTGCTGACGGCTCTTCCCTGGGAACGCTCATGACCGGGCCCGTGCTGGGTCCGATGACGCGCGAGAACACCATCGGGTTCACCGCGCCCGTCGCACCCGTGATGATCGTGCACGGCGTCCACGACACCTCCGTCGAGATCGAGCAGAGCCGAATCCTGGTGCAGCGTTGGCGCGCCGCAGGCGCCACCGACATCACCGTCCGGGAGTTCGACTTCGGAACCGGTTGGGTGTCCGCAGTCGACCACACGGCCGCGAACGTCGCTGCCTACCCCGAGCTGATCGGGTGGATGGATCGACTTGTCACACGGGCGTAGCTCGACGATCGAGACGTCGTACGTGATGTAGATCACGCGGGTCCGATGTGTGGTTGCTCCGTTCCGATTCGACTTATCGATCGTGCCGGATCACTTCACCGGCCAGTCGCAAGGTTCTACTGCCTCAGAGAAAGGGACCGAGAATGACCGTCATCGGAAACGGGGCCGCCGTATGAGTGGCCGCAGAAGTCTCTCCAGCCGACTCTTCGAGGGTCTGGGCCGCGTCACGTGGGGCTACGGCAAGCGGAAGCTCGACGAGCGTCGCGCACGCAAACGCGGACGCCGATAAGCCGAACGCTGGGTGTCCGATTTCGGCACCCTCGATCGGTACGGTGCACGTATGTATGGATTCGAGGTGGGCGACGGAGTCACACCGCTGAGTGGGCCCATGGCAGGTATGTACGGAACCGTGGTCTGGTTCTACGAGGACAAGCAGCAGTTGCTCGTTCGTTTCGGCGCATCACAGCAGATGTACTACGCGGCGGACGAGCTCAAACGATGGGGCGAGTAGCTGCCAACTCGACACCCATCGGAATAATTGAATCTTCACCGATGCTGTTGGAGTCGACCATCCCGAATCGAAAGGTCCCACCATGCATCTGGGCGTAGACAGTTTCGTCTCTTCCGTGACCGACCCGACCGACGGTCGGGTGATCGCTCCCGAGGAGCGAATGGGTCACCTACTGGAAGAGATCGCCCTCGCAGATCAGGTCGGGCTCTACTCGTTCGGTATCGGCGAGCACCACCGCAGCGAGTACTACGACTCGGCTCCGTCGATCATTCTCGCTGCAGCAGCCGCGCGGACCGAGAACATTCGGCTCGGCAGCGCAGTCAAAGTGCTCAGCGCCGACGATCCGGTCCGGGTCTTCCAGGAGTTCGCCACCCTCGATCTGATCTCCAAGGGCCGGATCGATCTCGTCGTGGGACGCGGATCCTTCACCGAGTCGTTCCCGCTGTTCGGTCTCGACCTGGCCGATTACGACTCGCTGTTCGCCGAGAAGCTCGACCTCCTGCTGCAGATCCGTGACAACGTCGAGGTGACCTGGTCCGGTCGGCACCGCCCGGCGCTGAACCGTCAGGGCATCTACCCACGTCCGCTGCAGGATCCGCTGCCGATCTGGATCGGGGTCGGTGGGACGCCCGAGTCCTTCGCTCGCGCAGGGCTTCTGGGGCTCCCACTGATGATCGCCATCATCGGCGGAGAACCACGACAGTTCGCCCCGCTCGTCGACCTCTACCGTCGCGCCGGAGCGCAGGCGGGCCATCCGCCGGAGCAGCTGAAGGTGGGCCTGCACGTGTTCGGATTCGTTGCCGAGACCACGACGGCCGCAGCAGACACCATCTACCCCGGCTGGAACGAGATGTTCACCAAGATCTCTCGGGAGCGTGGATTCGCTCGGCCCAGCCGGCAGCAGTTCGACGCCACCGCCGGTCCCAACGGTGCGTTCTTCATGGGAGATCCGAAGACGGTGGCCGACAAGATTCTGCGAGTGAGCGAACAACTGGGCGGCGTGGACCGACTGTCGTTGCAGATGACCAATCCGCGGCTGGCCCACAGCGACCTGCTGCGCGGCATCGAGCTGCTCGGCACCGAAGTGGCGCCCCTGGTTGCCGGGGCGTAGCGGCCTCGACCCGAAATACCCGAGAAACCTGTGGCCAAAGGCCCTAGTGGCGCGTCGCTGCGACAGCGATCGTGGGAGACGACGTAGAAACCGTCTTCGGCCAACGGAGGAACGATGGACCACACGATCGCGGCAACCACATTCGACGGACCGCTCGCGGTCGTGGTCGACGGCTCGCCCACGGACAAGGGGGTGGCCGAATGGGCGGCGCATTTCGCTCGGGCGGCATCGACATCGGTGCACCTCGTACACGGTGCACCGAAAGACGAGTGGAGTGCGGCCGTCGCCGCCGAGCTGAACACCACCGACTTCCCGACGCGGCTGCGGCAAGAGGGTGAAGGCGTACTCGCCCGCGCCGTCGACGTAGTGCACGGAGTCGATCCCCATGTGACGGTCGAATCGGAGGTGTCCGAGCTGTCGGCTGCAGGTATGGCGAAGGCACTCTCCGCGGACGCGGCGATGCTCGTCGTGGGCGCGTGCGAGTCGGGGCCGTTGCGCGACATCGTCTTCGGGTACTCGACGACGGCAATCGTCAACGCCGCGACCTGCCCGGTGCTGGTATGGCACGAGCGTCGCGACGACTCCGGGGCCGAGCCCGCCCCTGTCGCGGTGGGGGTCGATGGATCAGAGCCGTCCAAGCGTGCACTGTCGGCAGCATTCGAGCTGGCGAGCATCCTGGGTGCAGAGCTTCTCGCCGTTCATGTGGGTGCCGTGCACGAAACCGACCAACTCGACTACGGCACCTCGGTCGACTGGAAGCACCTTCGCGAGGCGGAACGAAAGTGGTTGCAGGCCAACGTCGACACCTACCGAGACAAGTATCCGTCGGTGCCGGTTCGAGCAGTGTCCGTCGGTGCATCGGCGGCACACGAACTTCGATCGATCTCCGCTACTTCCCAGGTATTGGTAGTGGGCAGTCGCGGTCGAAATCGCTTCACAGCAGCGATACTGGGATCAGTGAGCCAGAACTTGGTGCATCACGCCGAATGTCCCGTCCTGGTGGTGCATTGACGGCGTCACCTAGTTCGAGGCCCATTCCATTTCGTCGACGCCTGCGACAGTGGTCAGCAGGGAACGGACCTCACCGGCGTACATGGTGCGTTTGATCTCGCCCAGTACCTCACCGCGGTTACCGGCCAACGCGGCTGCGCGGGCGATGGCGTCGTCGCGCACACGCTCCTGCGTCGAGACGGCGTCGACCAGACCGAGCGCCATGGCGTCGCCACCGCCGTAGCGACGTCCGGTGGTGAGCGCCTCGTGAAAGGCGTGCGGGGCCAACCTCGCTCGCACCATGTCGACGGTTCCGGGGCTGTAGGTCGCACCGATGTTGACGCCGGGAAAGCACAGGAAGCCGCGATCGGAACGCATGATGCGGTGGTCGTGTGCCATCACGAAGAACGCGGCACCGCCGTAGGTGTGACCCTGCATGGCGGCGACGGTCTGCATCGGGAACGTCAGGAAGCGCACCAGCATCTCCTGCACGGTGCCGATGAACCGATTGATCTGATCGAGGTTGTCGGCACCCCACGACAGATCCACGCCGGTGGAGAAGAACTTGCCGGTTGCCGTCGTGACCAGGGCAGCCGGGCCGGAGGAGGACTCCACCTCGTCGAGCAGTGCATTGATCTCGGCAACCCAGTCGGGGCTCATGCGATTTTCGCTGTCTTCGACGCCCCGAGTTCCGAGGTTCAGCACGAACACGTCCGCAACGCGATCAAGGTATGGCATATCCCGAACGTACCCAGTTTTTCTTGTTCTAGCTCACAACGCGAACCACGTGGCGATTTTCAGGACGAGGAGGTGGCCGACCGACGACGAATCAACTCGCGATGACCGTAGGTGGCACCGAGAATGTCCTCGCGATCTGCAACCGACGACCCGACTGCACCGGCCACCGTTCCCAGCGACGCAGCGAGCCACGCGAGGGAGAAGTAGTCGCCCAGAGTCGCGGTACGACCGATCTGCATTGCCAGGAATTCCGGTGAGATCACGACCGCCGCCGAGCCCAGCACCACGGCGAACAACAGCGCGTACATACAGAGAGCGCCGGTCAGAACGGTTCCCACGGTGGCTGCGTTGTACATCCAGCGGTCGATCGTGGAACTTCGGAACGATCGCCTCTCCCACAGGCCGTTGGGAAAGATGACCCAGACGGTCATGGCGATCACTGCGGTGAGCCCGATCATGGCCAGTCGGCCGAGGCTCATCGACGCTGCCATCTGCCAGATGCTGGCATAGAACACGCCGAAGGCGGACGCCGCGCTCGCGGCAGCGAGTGCGCCCGACAACGTCGGAACCAATCGCCACGGACGATTGCATCGAATCATCCCCGACACCAACCTGATTCGACCGAAGATGCTCGACGTCAGCAGCACCTCGTCGCCCTCCTCGGAATCACTGGAAGCCCAGCGAGACTCGAAGTACCTCCGCGGTGGTCGCGACGAATCGTCGGCTTCGATCAACTCGTGCAACACGGCCAGTGCAGCCGAGACGGCACGTCGTCGAACTGCCAGCGTTCCGAAGGAGGGCACGTACAGCGCGCCGGTCGTACCGTCACGGGTCTCGGCGATCACCGGACGCGACCCGAGACGGCGAGGAACCTCCGACACACACAACACGATGTCGTAGTCGGCGTCCGCCTTCACCGACGCGAGCCACTGTCCCAGCGGGGCCGCACCGGTTGCGGTGGGCGGGAGTGGCACCGATGCTCGGGACACGCGGATCTCTCGCCGCTGCCCGTCGATTTTCGCGTGATCGGGCAACTTGGCGACAATGGCAGACGCCACCGTCGCCGCGAAGCCGTCGTCACTGACCACCCCCACCGAGAGCGGCGCGTCGTCTGCGTCGGTGGTTTCGTCGTTGCCGGTGGTGTCTCGGCTTACCGATTGCGGTCGATCCGAATGCATCCCCATCGCTTACCCGATGGAACTCGAAACACACACCCGATCCGCGACGTCGAGCGAGGTTTGTCGCCGTGCAGACCGGGTAGCGCTTCGACACTAACCAATGAAAGGAAGTTCCGATGCCGGCGAAGAAGAGCGAAACCGAAGACCAGCCACAGCTGAAGGACCAGGGCCTGTACGACAGGCTCCGCGAGGAAGGCAACTCGAAGGAGAAGGCCGCCCGCATCTCGAACGCCGCCGCGAAGAAAGGGCGAGATCAGATCGGTAGGAAGGGTGGAGAATCCGGATCCTACGAGGACTGGACGGTCGACGAATTGACCGAGCGAGCCAAGGAATTGGGTCTCGAGGGCTATTCCAAGCTGAACAAGGAAGAGCTGATCGACGCGTTACGCAAGCACTGATTCACCGCGGGCGAAGAGATGAGTAGTACTCCTGCTGTGATGGGTAGTAATCGTCGAAACTCGGGTGCGGGTCGCCGTTTCCGGCGGCGACGAACATGTCGAGGTAGTACTCCCACCCCGGTCCGATGCCGCCCAGACCGTCCGTGCTCGTGCAGCTGTGCACAAGCACGAGAACGGTCGCAGGGCCTGTCTCGGTCAGACGGACCTCGAGTGGCCATTCGACTTCGCTGGTCATCCGCACCGCCAGGAGGCCCGGCGGCTCACACGCGTCGATGATCATGTTCGACGCCGGCGCATCCTCCTCGAATGCCATCGTGACGCGAATGGTGTTGTGCGAGATCCGCTCCCACGGACCGAACCACTGTGCCGTCCAGGACGATTCGGTGAGGCGTGCCCACACGTCCTCACGCGGAGCCGAGATGGTTCTGGTCAGCTCGAGAGCGACGCCTGTGTCGGTGCTGCGCAACGTTCCTGTGGGGGTAGGTGCCATCGACCGATTATGCATCTCGGTCAACTCGGGGCGTAGAGCTTCTCCACCAGGCCGAGGGTCCACAGCGCGGTCAGCGGGCCGCCGTCGTTGGTGAACTTGTCGGTCCGGACGATGCGGTCGGTGCGCACCGCCGGCAATCCGGTCCAGAGCGGGTTGGCGTTCATCGCCTGCAGATCCTGCTCGGACGTGATGGCGGCAATCATGGCCACCGCGTCGGATGCGGCAGTGACATTCTCGGGGCCGTACTCGATTTCGGGATCGGCGTCGTTCCAAGCGGAGGCGAACCGGGCTCCCACGTCTCCGAGCACGATGGACGGCACTCGTTGCCTGCCCACCGAAATTCCACCGTCCTCGGACGTACTGATCGGCAGGACCGCGGTGTTCGCGATCGCGTCGGCATGCCGCACGATGAGCTCGTCGACGCGAGAGTCGTACTCGGCCACGATCGTTGCCGCTCGGTCCTGCAGGTTCACTGCATCACCTACCGTGGTCACGTCCTGTTGCCAGCTGACACCGCTGCCGGTGGACCCCACCGGCAGCACCGGTGCGATGTCGCTGAGCCGGCCGTATATCTCCTCGACCACTTCGTCGCGCCCGATGATCAGATCCGGCGCGACTCGCGCGACCGCCTCGAGGTCGACCGTGTTGCGGGGATACAGCTCCGGCACGCCGTCGGCGAGCAACATCCGAGTCGGTTCGGTCAGCGGCCCGGCCATCTCCGGCGGAGCCTCGGTTTCCACCGGCATCCCGACTATGGGTAGGTCGAAGGCCAGCGCGATGTCGAGATCGCGTCGGCCGTCGATCACAACCACCGAGTCGATCCGTTCCGGCACCACGATCGTCCCGAACTGTGTGGTGACCGGTCGGCCTGCCGCGTCGTCCGCCGGTTCGGCAGCGGAACTGCACGACGTGATCAGGGATACGGCAACAAATGCGGCAACGGTTACGGGCGCGAGGGGGAGAGTCTTCACTAGTTAAGTAAAGCAAACCTAAGTCGGAAGTGAAGAACCGGTCAGTCGTCGAACTCGATGCGGACCGAGATCGGATCGGTCTGGAGCGCTCGGAAGCCGGCTCCGATGATGCGTCCGAGGACGGGATTGCCGGAGAACGACCGCGCTCTGACGACGACATCGTCATCGGGAACGAATGTGGCTGTGCCGGTGCGCCATCGGTTGCCCACGCGAATTCGGATTCTGGGCTCGTCTGTGATGTTTGCGCCCCAACCGGACCTGGTGCCGTGCTGCGACACCAGCCACGCACCGGAATCGTCGAATGCCGCCGACACCGGCACGCGACGGGCGAGCCCGGTCTTGCGTCCTATGGTCTCGAGGTCGGTCACCAGGGAGGTCGTCACTCCCAGCGACGTCAATCCGTTCACGATGGGATTGGCGACATACTTTCCGATCAAGCGCTCGCGGCGAAACTTCGTCACGGCAGCAGAGGTGTCCACCCGAGCGGAGCCTCGACGATTACGGAACGCGTCCCAGCCGTTGCGCTGCAGCATCGTGGCCGCAGTCTTCCATGCCGGGCGGCTCGAATTCGGCTGCCGCCCAGCGCCGATGAGCTGCAACTGGTCGGTGTGCCACTGCAGATCGAGAGCGCCGTTGATCTGCTTGAACGCGCTGGACTTCGACGGGACGCGCAGAGCCACGCGCGGCGATTCGACTCGATCGACTGTGCCGTCGACCAGTGATGTCGCGACGGCCGGGGCGAGGGCGGTCGGACGGCCGAGACCGACCATGTCGCACTCACCCGATTGCACTGCCGTGCTCATGACCGAGCGGGTACGGAAGCCGCCGGTGACCGCCAATGGCACTGTTCCGGCCGCGTCGCGCACGGTCCGCGCGTACTCCAGGAAGTACGCCTCCCGATCGCGGGTGCTCGCGGTGCCCATCATCGCGGGTGATTCGTAACTGCCACCGCTGATTTCGATCAGATCTATCGATTCCCGAACGAGATGCTCGACGGTGATGCGTGATTCTTCCTCGCTGAACCCGCCGCGTTGGAAGTCCGCCGAGTTCAGCTTGATTCCCACCGCGAAACTCGGCGACACCGCCGCTCTGATTGCGCGGACGACTTCGATCACGAACCGCATGCGTCCGTCGAGGTCGCCGCCCCAGGCGTCGTCGCGCCTGTTCGACAGAGGGGAGAGGAACTGCGAAACCAGGTAGCCGTGCGCGCCGTGGATCTGGACGCCGTCGAAACCGGCCGTCTCGGCCACGGCCGCCGCAGTGGCGAATCGGCCGATGATGTCGTGAATCTCGTTCTCGCTCAACGCGCGAGGTGCCGGGATGCCCGGAATGTTGGGGGCGATGGCGGACGGTGCAACGGGCTTGGTGCGAGTGACGATCGGATTGGCCTGCCGGCCGGGGTGATTGAGCTGCATCCAGATGGGGGCACCGCCGTCGGACGTCGCTTTCGCCCAACGGGCCAGCGCATCACGGTCTCGGTCGTCCTCGATGACGACATTGCCCGGTTCGCCGAGATGGGACCGATCGACCATCACGTTGCCGGTCACCACCAGGCCGTAGCCGCCGGCGCCCCACTGGCGGTACAGCGTTTCGAGGCGGGAGTCCGGGCCGTGCTCGGCGGTGGACAGTCCTTCGCTGAGCGCTGCCTTCATCACACGATTCGGCAGGATCTGCCCGCAGGCGAGGGTGAGCGGGCTGCTCAGGTCGATCACGTCGGTGTCAGGGGACATGCGTTGCTCCGGTTCCGGGACTGCGGCTCCAGCTATGATGGACAACATAGCTACAGAACGACTGTAGGTGTAACGAGACGTCACGTCAATCATTGTGGCGTCCGTGGGAGGGGTTCGGATGACGAATCGAAGCAGTGCTCGGGACGACATGCTGCGCAGCGCTGCCCAGCTGTTTCGTCGACGCGGCGTCGACGCCACCTCGCTGGCCGACGTCATCGATCACGCGGGCGCTCCCCGTGGCTCGATCTATCACCACTTTCCCCGCGGCAAGCCTCAGCTGGTGGAAGAGGCGACGCGTACTGCGGGAGCCGAGATGAGCGCGATGATCTCGGCCGGCCTGGCGTCGGCCGGTCCGTCGGCGACCGTACGGGCCATTCTCGAGGGATTCCGCAGCGAACTGCTGGCCACGGATTTCGAGGCGGGGTGTCCCGTCGCGCCGGCCGCGCTCGAGGGGCTGCATGCGCCGCAGGCCGTTGCCGCGGCGGGTGAGTCCTTCTCGTCCTGGGAGGACGTGATCGCGGCGTCCCTGTGGCAGCGCGGCTTGACTCGCGAGCGGTCGTACGCGTTGGCGACCTTTGCGATCGCGGCCATCGAAGGTGCGCTGATCATGGCCAAGGCGCAGCGCTCGACCACGGCTCTGGATCGGACCGAGGGGGAGTTGTCGGCGCTGCTCGAGGCGGTTCTGGAGGCCTCGGCGGGCCGCTGACGTCGACCGGGAGGAGCCGGGCGATGTTGCTATAACTACTAGTTACAGCTAACTTCCCTTCAGGAACTATGCCGACCGTCATAGTCGAAGGGATTCCGATGTCGTCACCCACCACCTCCAGTCAGCCAGTGAAGTTGCCGCAGTTCCGTCGGCGATACCTCGCGCTGATCGTGATCTGCGCAGCCGAGCTGCTCGTCGTCTTGGACAACACCGTCGTCAACGTCGCGCTGCCCTCGATGGGACTGCAGCTACGTGCCGATATGAGCGGCCTGCAGTGGGTCGTCGACGCATACACACTGACGTTCGCCGGACTGCTGTTGGCGTTCGGTCACCTCGGCGATCGCTACGGCCGCAAGAAGGTCATGATTTTCGGACTGGCGGGCATCGCTGTGATGTCGATCGGCGGCGCTGTCGCCGCCGATCTGGGACAGGTGATCGCGGCGCGAGCGGCCATGGGAGTGTGTGCGGCCGCAGTGTTTCCGGCGACACTCGCCCTGATCATCAACATCTTCACCGATGCCAAGGAGCGAGCGCTGGCCATTGCGGCCTGGACTGCCATGGCGGGCTTTGCCATCGCAATCGGCCCGACTGCCGGTGGGTTTCTGCTCGAGCACTTCTCGTGGCACTCGGTGTTCTGGATCAATGTTCCTGTGGCACTGCTCGTTCTGGTGGCCGCGCTGGCGTGCGTACCGGAGTCCAGAGCAGAGCACGTCGGCAAGTACGACCCCCTGGGTATCGCGCTGTCGTTGGCCGGCATCACCGTGCTGGTCTGGGCGATCATCGAAGCGCCACACAACGGTTGGCTGTCTGCAACGAGCATCGGAGCCTACCTGGCAGGATCGGCAGCCATCGTCGCGTTCGTCTGGTGGGAGCTGCGGACACCGTCTCCGGTACTGGACCTGAACCTGTTTCGGAACCGGCGATTCTCACTGCCCGCCTTGGCCATTGCCGTGGCGTACTTCGGTATGTTCGGCTTCCTGTTCATGATCACCCAGTACTTCCAGGGTGTGATGGAGTTGACCCCACTGCAGTTCGGCGTTCACTCACTGCCCTTCGCCGTATCCATCGCCATCGGTGCGCCGCTGGCGACGATCATTGCGCAACGCATCGGAACCACGGCGGTGATCGTTTTCGGGCTGATGGTGATGAGCATCGGGATGTTCATCGCAGGTCAGGTGGAGGTCGAAACGCCCTATCTGGGGCCGGTTCTCGTCTCGATGGTGCTGATGGGCCTCGGCTTGGCGATCGTGCAGGGCCCTGCCACCGAGTCGATCATGTCCTCGGTGACGCTCGACGAAGCAGGTGCGGGCTCCGCGGTGAACGACACCACCCGAGAGGTCGGCGGAACGCTCGGAGTTGCCGTGCTCGGATCGATCGTCGCGTCGATCTACACCTCACAGGTGAGTCCGAAGATCGACGCGATACCCGACGCGATAATGGAGCCTTACCAAAAGGCGTTCGCTCGCGAAACGGTCGTCAGCGTCATCGAAATCGTGAAAGCGCCCACCGACCCGATCTTCGCGACGCAGAAGGCTGACCTGATCCACGCGATGAAAGCGGCCTCGCTGGAGGGCTTTCAGCTCGCGTCGTTCGTGACCGTCGGTGCCGCTGTGGCATGTGCGCTTGCCGTCGCATTGTTCCTACCGTGGCGACGACCCGAGGGAAACGGTGTGCTACTTGCGTGGCGCGACACCGCAGAGGGCGACAAGATCAGTTGAACGGCGTGCCGCCGGTGACCGCGATGGTCTCGCCGGTGATGTAGCTCGATTCGTTCGATGCCAGGAAGACATAAGCCGGTGCCAGCTCGGCGGGTTGACCCGGTCGTCCCAGCGGGACGGTCTCGCCGAACTTCTCGTACTTCTCCGCCGGCATCGTGGCCGGGATCAGCGGCGTCCAAATAGGCCCGGGTGCAACGGCATTGACGCGAATTCCGCGTTCGGCGAGATCGCCGGCGAGACCCTTGGTGAACGCCACGATTCCGGCCTTGGTGGTGGCGTAGTCCATCAACTCGGGAGAGGGATTCGATGCCTGGATCGAGGTGGTGTTGATGATGGTGGAACCCGCGTCCATGATTTCGGCAGCGCGTTTCGAGATCCAGAACAGGGCGTACAAGTTGGTCTTGAGTACGCGATCGAACTGCTCGGTGGTGATGTCTGCGATGCCGCCCATCTGCGCCATCTGAAACGCGGCGTTGTTGACGACGATGTCGAGCCCGCCGAGAACCTCGGACGCGGTGTCGACCAATTGCACGCACTGCGACTCGTCGGTGAGATCACAGGCGATGGCTCTACCTGCGCGGCCTGATCCCTCGATGAGGTCGACAGTGGTCTGCGCGTCCGGACCTTCGGATTCGAGGTGTGCGATGACGACATCGGCACCCTCGCGCGCGAATGCCAGCGCAACGGCACGGCCGATACCCGAGTCGCCGCCGGTGATCAATGCTTTACGGCCGTGCAGGCGATCCGATCCACGGTAGGAATCCTCGCCGTGATCGGGAGCGGTGACCATGTCGCGGGTCAGTCCGGGGTGCTCGAGACGACCCTGTTCGGCCCGATCGGGCATCGGAAACGCGCTGGTGGGGTCGGATTTGCTGAACTGGTCGGACATTGTCGATCCTTGCCTCGGTGTGCGTGAAATGCTCCACGCGGCAAGTCGAACGAGCCGCTTCGATTCCGTGGAGACGACTCGCGGCACATGTGCCGTCCGGAGTCGCTGTCCTCCTCGGGTTTGCCGAATCGGCCGGACCGCAAACCTCCACCGGTCAGGCAGCGCGCGGATCCGCCCCGATTGTCGCCGCGCCCAGTGCGTCGAGAACGATGCGCGCGGGCCGCGTCGGAGCGAAGACCTCGAGGCGGCCAGCGCTGCGGGCTACAGCGTCGAGGACCACGGACGCAGACCCCGTGTACATGAACGTCACTGCCGACAAGTCGAGCAGCACAACCGATTCGCCGCGCAGGGCCTCATCGATCGCCTGCGCCAGATCGGCACGAGACCCATGGTCGAGATCGCCCGTCGCGCGGACGACAGTCAGACGAGGGGAGTAAAGCTCGGTGCCGATGAAGTAATGAGCGTTGCCGCGCCCGACATGTGCGAGGCGAGAATCGAAGCGGTCGGTGACAGTCACGGTGCGAACCTCTCAGTTCGGATGGCCTAACGACCGACGTGCACGGGGTGGAACCCGAGGGCTACAGGTTCCAGTGCATGCCGTGCGGCAATCCTGACAGCGCAACGTCACCGAATCGAGGCCTGATCATCACGGACCGATAGCTAGTCGGTAACGATGAGGTAACGGCGGATGTGACGCAGCTGAGCGTCGTTCAGGGCAGTGTGTGGCCCGCCGTCCGGAACAGGCGGTACCACTCCTGCCTGGTCAGCCGTAGGTCCGAACCCCCGGCGGCTTCGACGACTCGATCAGGACTGGTGGTACCGAGCACGACCTGGATATCGGCCGGGTGCCTGGTGATCCAGGCCGTTGCCACCGCCGACGGCGTCGACCCGTAGACGTCGGCGATCTCGTCCAGTGCCACGTTCAGATCCGGGTAGTTCTCGCGGTCGCCCACGAACACGCCGGACGGCGTCCCGCTCTGGAACGGTGACCACGCCTGCAAGGTGATGCCGCGCGTTCGTGCGTAGTCAAGTAGACCGTTGTCGCGGTCGATCGACTGGTCCTCGGTGCCCATGTTGGCGGTCAGGCCCGCCGCGATCAACGGCGAGTGCACGATGCTCAGCTGAACTTGATCGAACAGAATCGGTTGATCGACAGCCGTTTTCAGCAACTCGATCTGTCCGGGTGTGTGATTGGAGACGCCGAAGCCCAAGACCTTGCCCGACGCGTGCAGGTCGTCGAACGCTGCTGCGACCTCCTCCGGCTCGACGAGGGTGTCCGGCCGATGCAACAGAAGGGTGTCCAGGTGATCGACGCCGAGGGCTCCGAGTGACGCCTCGACCGTGGTGACGATGTGGTCCTTGGAGAAGTCGAACCAGCCCTCGCGAATGCCCACCTTGCTCTGGATGCTGATGCGCTCGCGCTGCGACGGGGTCAACGTCACCGCATCGCCGAATCGTTTCTCGCACGTGTGCGGTGACCCGCCGTAGATGTCGGCGTGGTCGAACACCGTCACGCCCACGTCGAGCGCGGTGGCCACCAATCTCCTGATCCGGTCGTCGTCCAGATCGGTGATGCGCATGAACCCCAGCACGATGCTCGAGACTTCGGTCCCGGTGTGGGGGAGGGAGAAGGTTCGCATGTCGGTTACTCGAACTCCAGACGCATGGATTGGGTGGTTGCCTGCAGCAGCAGGGCGAAGCCGGTGAAGGAGATGACGATCGGAGCCCACAGAACCACTGCCACGAACGTATCCACACCGCGCTCGACGACGATGTAGACCGCGACAACAGTGGTGCCGAGCAGGCAGAGAGCAATGTGGGTGGCCAGCCGCCACTTGTCGAAGAAGAAGCCGACCAGCATGCCGATCGGGATGAGGAACGCGCATTTGCCGAGCGTGACCTCGGGTGCGAAATCTGCCGTGATGGTGGCACCGAAAATTGCGAAGTTGGCGATGACGACGAAGGCGAACGCCTGCCCGAGCGTCGGCCATGGACCGAACCACCAGAACGCGCCCATGATGTACGCGGCGATCATGCACGTCCACTGCACGATCGAGGGGATCGACGTCGTGGCTCCGTAGCCGAATGCGAGCTCGAGGGTCACGACCACAGCCATGGCCAGGGCTGCAGCGGAGACGATGCGTTTGACGGCGGTGGTCAACGCGAGGCTGGTCATCACGCCGATACACCATTGATAATGCTCGTTGGATCTCGTCACGGCGCGAGTCATATCAGCCCCCATCGTTCCCATCGGGCCCCGATTCAAACACAGCCGTCGGGGCCGGGGGTCGGCTTCGTTCGATTTCCTAACCGAATACGCGCGGTCGGGCGGTCTGTCAGTCGGTGAGACGGTCCAGAAGTTCGGGCAGTGTCCGGCCGATGTCGTGGCGGCTGGCAACACGGTGTCTCGCAGTGTCCCCGAGTGCGCGTCGTCGGTTCGAATCGCCGATGACCGTGGAAATGGCTGCGGCAAGGGCTGCTACGTTGCCGGGTTCGACGAGAATTCCTGCACCGTCGGCGAGGAACTCGTGGGTGCCGCCGTGGTCGGTTCCGATCACCGGCAGCCCGTATGACATCGCTTCGAGCACCGACAACGGACCCGCCTCCGGCGACGTGCTCGAGGAAACGACCACGTCCCATCTCTGTAGCGCCGATTTCGCGTCCGTGTGCCCGAGGAACTCGACACGACCCGCGAGGTCCGATCGAGACGCTCGCTCGTGAAGTTCTGCGACGTAGTCACGATCACCGGGGAAGCTGCCGCCGGCGAGTTCGACACGGATCTCGGGGAGTGTGGCCACGGCGTCGAGCAGAACTCGATGGCCCTTCCACGGCGTGAGGAGGGCAAGTATGCCGACGACCGGCGGGGCGTGCAGCTCACCGCCGAAACGCGGAACCGGCCATGGAACTCCGTTGTGTGACACCACGACCGGGAGTCCGGCCGCGCGCAGGGGTACAGCGGTGGCTTCCGATACCGAGACTGCGACGCGAACGGCCGACCGTGCGAACCGCACCACCACGCGCTGTTTGGCAGAGGTCATGGTGTCGTGGACGAGCCACGACGCACCGCGAGGAGGACGGGCCAACCGCGCGACCGGGAGCGCGAAGAGTGAGTTCACGACGGTGACGGTGCCCGGCGCCCGGGCAACCGTACGCACCGCGCGGGCTGCGGTGACCCACCGCGCCGACATGCGTGCCGCTGCGACGCCTCGGGCGGCTCCTCGTTCACCACCGAGCCCCAGCTCGCCGATGGGGATGTGTCGCGTCGCCGTGGGCACTCGGTCGGTCAGGGGGCCGGAGGGACAGGCGATCACAGTGTCGTAGCCGCGGCGCTCGGCCTCGTCGATCAGATCCAGAAGCACCTTTTCGGCACCGGAGACCTGCCCGGTGTGGGCCAGGAACAACACCGTCGATCCAGCGGTCATGATCGAGCCCCGTTCCTGTGTCAGAAAGCATCTCGGAGTAACAAGACGGGGTCATCGCACATGCGCCGCAGTGCTGCGTCCACCACACCGACGTCGATCATCTTGCTGCAGAACGATGCCGTGTAGGTCCGCCCACCCGCAATCTCGGCAATGAGCATGGTGCAGCCATCCGGGCCGTCGGGCTCGAGTGATGCCGCCATCTGCGGCGGCCTGCCGTCGTCGGCCCAATCGAGGTGGTCGAAGACGCGCAGTCGCCCGAGGTCGCTGACGGCCAACCTCAAGGTCTCGGGAACCTCGACGACCGAATCGGTCTGCGCGCGAGCGGAAGACCGAAATCGCGTCGCAGCATCGCGCAGTAGCGACATTCCCAACACCGCTATCGGCCATCCCGATTCGATCACCTCGCGCATTGCCGCAGTGATACCGACGGGTGTCGTGCCCGACGGGAGGTGAAGCGGAATGCCGACGACAAAGTTCCCGTGCGAACTCTGCTGCGCCGGATCGAGATAACGCCTGCTGTTGAACAACACCATGATGTGATCATCGATGTCGACGCCCTCGGCCCGCAGCGCTGCGCTCCACAGCGCCGTCGAGATCGACGCGGCGGTCGCTCCCGGCATGTACTCGGCCGTCCAGTGCTTGAGTTCGTCCACTCGGGTTCGGTTCATGTACCCGGCGCGGCTGACTTTCGCGGACTCCCAGTTCTCGATTCTGCGACGTGGAGCAGAATCGCCGTCGGCCTCGGCTCGGTGGCGACCGCGCAACTTCCAGAAGTCCGCCAATGTCTTCGGATGTCGAGAATAGTGACGCCACAGCGCTTTCCACGTTGCGCTGGCCGGTAATCCTGTCGCGAGCGCGGGAACCAGGGTCCCATCGGCGTCGTCGGAGAAAGCCGCCAGCATCATGACGCCGATCTGGCCGTCGCCGATTCCGTGCGAGTAGTCGACAGCGAGATGGTCCTCGAACACGATCACCTCGAGCGGTCCTCTCGCACCGTCTCGCCGTCGAATGTCGGTGAGCATACGGCCCAGATCGTCGGTGGCTCCGGTGCCGGCCGTGACATTGTCTCCGGCGATGTCGCTGCGGTAGCGCCATTGTCGTGTATCCGACCGCGGTTCGAGCGCAACGTGGGGTGTCCGGGCGACACGTTCGGCGGCGCGCAGCGTTGCGCGTGTGCGCTCGATGTCCAGGCCACGAACGGGGCCGACGGCAGTCACTATCCGGGTGTCGGCGAAGACTCGGTCCAGTGCGGTCGAACGATATCGGCGTTCAGCGGACCGCATCGACTACCTCCTGCATACGACTGCGGAACTGGGCCCTCGAGAAACCCTCTGCCCACGTGCGAATCTCTCTGCGGTCGAAGTCTCCGGGAGCGAACGAGCGCATGGCGTCGGCGAATCCGGCGACGACTTCCTCGTCCGACCCCGGTGGCACATGCACTCCGGTCTTTCCCGGTACGACCGAGTCCATGGCACCGCCGTCGCCCAGCGCAATCACGGGAGTCCCGCAGGCCATGGACTCGACGGGGACGATGCCGAAGTCCTCCACTCCCGGCATCAACAGGGCCCGCGTCGTTCGGTGCAGTTCGAGGAGTTTCTCGTGTGAAACTCGGCCCAGGAAGGTCGTTTTCGGACCGGCGAGTGCACGGCAGGCGTCCATTGCTCGTCCGTCTCCGGCCACCACGAGCGGAACGTCGGCCTCGGCAGCGGCCCGGACTGCGATATCGGGCCGCTTGTAGGGAACGAGGCGTCCGGCGAGGAGGAAGAAGTTCTCTCGCTCGACGGACGGATCGGGAACGAAGCCCTCGGTGTCGACGGGCGGATGGACCACCACTGCGTCGTCACGGCCCCACCAATCCTCGATGCGACGTGCGACTGCAGTCGAATTGGCCACCACGGTGTTCAGTTTCGGGGCGGCAGCGATCTCGCATCGACGGGCAACGGCCGACAGTGCCGTCAGTATCGCTGCTCCTGCTCGTCCGCCACCTTCGCCTGCGCGTAGTTCGGGGTCCCAGGCCCATCGTGCCGGGCTGTGTACGTAGGCGATCACCGGGGAGTCGGTGGCGAACACGGCTTGAGTGGCGAATGCGTGGTGACTCACCACGACTGCATCGAAACCGTCGAGCGGCATGCGCCGAAAGGCGAGCGGCATCATCGGCAGAACGGGTGCGTACGACCGTTGGCCCAACGCGTTGTACACACGATTGAGGGCGGTCGTGTGCGGCTCCCGGCCGATTCCCGACGGAACCCCGGCGGGCCGAGAGATGGGCGCGAACACCTCGGCCGCAGGCCAGTGCAGCGCGAGCTGTTCGATGACGTGCTCGGATCCGGCGATCTCGGTGAATCTTTCGTGTACGACGGCAATTCTGTCAGCTGGCATGGCGTTGGCCTTCCGGTGCGATCGTCTGCGCGGTCTGTTCCACCCGTCGGGTCGAGTTCTTGCTCTGCAGGACCAGATGCACGGGAATGTCGAACTCGTCGAGCTGCCGCAGCGCGGCAGTTGCCGCCTTCTTGTCGCGCCCACGTGTCGACACCAACACCACGACGGTCTCGACGTCGCCCACGTCGGTGTGCTGCCACCACTGCTCCGACAACCCGAATTCTTCGGTGACCCGAGGACGTTCGCCTGTCCGATCCGGATCGTGAGTCGAGGCCGTCACAGCGCCCTCGCCGACCAACAGGACGATCACGTTGTCGCCCTTGGGCGCAGCGTGCCGAGCACCCCTGGAGACAGGTCTATCGCCGCGTTCGAGTGCTGCGATCCGCGCGGCCACGGCGGGCGGCATGGTGTCGCTCGCCGTCGGGTCGAATTTCGCTCCGTATTTGCGAGACACCCGACGAGCCCAGGACCGAGAGGGCTTGCGTCCGAGACGTCCTCGCAGCAACACGATCAGTTCGGCTGCAACGATCAGTGCGGCGAGCCCGGCGACGAGTGCCTCCGAGACCGGTTTGGGTGACACCGGTGTGGTGCTCTGGTCGGGGTTCGACAGCACGACCAGTCGGTCTCCGCCCGCAGTGGCCTCCAACTCGCTCAGGCGGGTGCGCAGTTCGGCCAGTTCCGACACGGATGCGGGCCGGCTCGGGTCGTCGGCGGGCAGAGCGTCCACTCGCGCCTGTTGCGCGTCGATCGCGGACTGCGCTTCGTCGGTTCGCTCTCGCGAGTCACGAATCGCGTTGGCAGTGCTGGTACTTGCCATCGTCGACACCATCGCGCGAGCCAGATCTGCGGCGAGCTCAGGAGAACGGGTCGTCACCGTGACGGTCAGCAGTGCAGGTGAAGTACCGGGGGAGAGTTCTACGCTCGACGCCAGCTCGGCAGCGTTCAGTCCGGAGTCGACCTGTGTGAGGACCTGATCGAGCACGCTGCGATCGGTCGCCAATTCCACGAACGGTGCGCGCATCTGCTCGATGAACGCGTCACCGGGAACGAGGCTTTGGGCCGGTTCGATCTCGGCAATGACCGACGCGGCGTACTGCTTGTCGGTGAGTTCGCTCCTGAGGTAGAACACGCCCGCACCCACCAGCACAGCAACGATCACTGCGGGCAGCAGTGCCCGGCCGAGTTCTCGCATGTGTCCCGCGAGGTCGATAGGTGGGGGCACGTCGCCCCGGTGTACGGCATCGTGGACGGACATCAACCGTGTACCCTTCCGTCGTCGATGCGAGCGGACGTACCGCTTCGGAGATTCGTGGAGCCGACAGGCTCGATGATAGCCGGGCTCGTATGCCGTTCGCGTAGCCGTGCCGCTCGTGAATGAAACTGCACATCAACAACATTCGAAGAACGGGCACAACGGTCTTCTACCTTCGTGAAACCCGACTTCGACTCCGCAGCGCGGGGTCCGAATCGGGCGATGTGTCCGTTGTGTCGATGGTCATTCGGAACGCGCACGGTGACGTCCTTTCTCGGCCGGTCCCGGAAGCGGTGACTCGACGAGTCCGATGGCGACGAACACGTACAGCAAGAGTGCGACCAGCAAGGCTGCCGCAACCGAGACGAGCAGCCACAGGCCCGGATAGTGCTGCACCAGGAACCAGCCGCCGACCGTAGTGGCTGCGGTGACCACCAGTATCACCGAAATGGATTGCACGGGAAGCAGTCCGGATATGGGCATGCTTCGCGCGATCACGATCCACAGCAGAACGAGAGTGGTGCCGATCGTCACGACGGTGGAAACAGCGGCTCCGTCGTACGACATCCGCGGGATCAGGAACAGATTCAACCCGACGTTCAGGGCCAGACCGACCAGTGCCACCACGGGGTAGTGTCGCTGCATTCCGGCCGACGCGAGCAGGAAGATTCCCAGCATCACCAACGACATCAGCGCCGCGCCTATGACGAGTAATCGGGCTGCGTGAGCTCCGTCGACGAACCGTTCGCCGTACAGCAGCCCGATCAACGGCTCGGCCGACGGTACGAACGCCGCGACAGCCATTGCGCCGAAGAGTGCGAACAGCAGTGCGGCCGAACGCGAGCGTGCGCGAAATGCGGTGGTGTCGTGGGGCCACGACGCGACGAGCAAGGTGCTGATCGGTGCGACTGCCGCCAACACGAAGGTGTCGATCATGTCCGAGAATTTGTAGCCGATGGAATACAGTCCCACGGCTTCGAACGTGTCGAGCAGGCTGAGCATCAGCATGTCGATCTTGAGCATGGCGATGGTGAGGGCGAAGCCGATCGCGAGTGGCACGGCCTCTTTCAGGTAGGGCCCCCAGCGACGAATGTCGATGTGCCGCGACGGTCGCAGGCCCATGGAACGGTTGCCGATGCCGAAACCCTTGGTCACCAACTTGAACACTTCGTTGGCCACGGCCGGGAGAACGAAGATCAGCAGGGTGGGGGCCAGCACGGCGGCCAGCACGGTCAACGCCAATTGGATTGCTTGCCCGGCGCTTTCGGCAACGGCCACGAGTACCAGGCGGTGACGGCTCTGAAAGAGCACGCTCAGGGCGTGACCCGGGGTTGCGAACACGACCACCAGTCCGCCGACCACCGTCGCGAGGACCACCTCGCTCGGATATTGCAGCAGCAGAACGTATGCGACGGCCAGTACGTACCCCACCAAACCGAGCACGGTTCGGAGCGCCAGGAACGCCGACGCCGTTCGACCGATTTCCTCGGAATCGTCGTCCATCAATTTCGCCAGCACGACGCGTCCGACCCCCAGATCGGTCACGACGGACATCAAGCCGAGCAGCGCGAAGACGAAGCTGAACTGGCCCCATTCGTCCGGTCCGAGGGACCTCGCGACGACGACGCTGCCCACCCATCCCAGCGTCGCGATGATCACTCTGCTGATCAGAACGGCAATCGTCGCTCTGGCCGCGGCTTTCGGATCCGCTGCGATCGCGCGATAGTCCGGTGGCTGCTCGGTGCCGTCGAGCGCGAGCTCCTCGGCCATCAGACGATGCCCGCGGCTCGATACGCGTCGGCGGTGAGCTCCGCCGTTCTACGCCAGCTGACCTCGCGGGTGGCTACGGCTGCCGCGTCGAGAAGAGCTGCGCGCGCGTCCCCGTCGAAAGCGAGTGGTTTCATCGCCTGTACCCAGTCGTCCACGTTCTCGGACTCGACGAGAACGGCGCCGTCGCCGACGACGTCTGGGAGGGCACCGACGGCACTGGCGACGACCGCGCCGCCCGACGCCATCGCCTCCACAGGCGGAAGCCCGTAGCCCTCGTACCGAGAGGCGTACGCAGTGACTGTCGCGGCAGCGTAGAGGCCGGGCAGATCCTCGACATCGACGTACCCGAGCCCCCGGGAATTGCGAGGTGCGTGGGGACCGGTGGAGCCGGCCCCGGCCAGCAGACACGGTATTCCGAGACTCTCCGCTGCGTCGGCCACGAGCTGAACGTTCTTGCGGGGCTCCACCGTTCCGACCTGCATCACGAAACGGTCCGGCAAGTCGTACTTGCGCCGAACCAGATCTATCCGGCTGTCGGTGGGGACAGCGGCCCACGCTGCGGGTGCCAGACCGACCACCGTGGCGTCGCGGCCGCTGACCGCCTTGATTCGATCGGCGGTGAACTGTGAGACCGCAATGAGCAGATCTGCGCGGCGCAGTGCGCGCCGTACCAGTCTCTGTTCGCCCAACGCGCGAAACCGACTGGAGGCCGACGGCATGTCGATGACCGACAGGTCGTGCACCGTGGCAACCGTGAAGGCCTTGGTCAGAAACGGTAGGTCGACGTCCAGGCCGTGCACCACATCGCAACGACCGACGGGGAGGGCACCGAGCACTGCACGAGCCGCACCGCTGGTGACAGGCCGTTCCAACGCCGTGACCGAGGGCGGGAGCTCACCCACGGCGTCGCGTTGCACGGACGCGGCGAGATCGGCATCGGGTAGGCACTGGGGGAGCTCGTTCAGGAGCTCGCGAATGTAGGTCTGTACTCCGCTTCCTCCCGGCCTGAGGGCGAGCGCCCCGAAGACGATTCGTGTTGCGCTGCTGCGCATCCCACCACTCCTAACAAGAGCCAGAAATAGACATCGATCGGAAAGATCTCGAAATACGTCGAGACGAGGCTGGCGAACATCGCTGCGACGATGGAAGCGCCGACGCCAAGGGCGAGCGCACCGTCGTTGCCCGGTAGCGCCCGGGACAGGCGGGTGCACCACAGCAGCGACGTCACGAGCAAGGCGACCACTGCCCACAGGCCGATCGGTCCGAGTTCGAGCAGTGCCTTCACGTAGTAGTTGTCGGGCTGGTAGTTGGTCGAGAGCCCCGATTGCGTGAACGCGACACCCTCGGCGGTGGAAATGCGGTCTGCCGCAGACCCACTCGATCCCAGCCCCGTCCCGAACGGGTGAATCAGGATGCTGGCGATGATGTTGGCCCATCCGTCACCGCGCTGACCGAGGCTGCTCGACGAGAAGAACACCGATGTGATGTTGGGGACGAACGGAACAGCCGCGGCCACCGCGACCGCGGCCACCGCCAGGGGGGCGGCGAGATAGCGGAAGCGGACCGCGATCAGGTAGATCGCCCCCACTCCGAGCCCCAGAATGGCTCCGCGCACGATCGAACTCGACATGGCGACCACCATCATCGGAGTCGCCCACAGAAACAACATGTTTCGCCGTCGACGCGGATCGGCCAGCGCCACCGCACCGCCGACCAGCAACGCCAACATCACGTACAACCCGAACGGGAACGGCAGGTTGAACGTACTGAACGTGCGCAGTAGCCCGCCCGATGTGCGGACCTGAGTGCCGTATTCGTAACCCAGCGACACCAGTGCGGCCGGCCCGGCCAGAAGTTGCGCGATGCCGACCGCCGACGTGAACACGCCCATGCCCATGAGAACGGAGACGAGGTGGTCTCGGTCCGTGGCGTCGAACGGCGCGAGCCACATGACGACCACCAGCAGAATGTAGAAGAAGGTCACCTTGATGCCGAACACGCCGACAATTCCGAAGGTGGCGAACGCAGACACGCTGCCGAACACGACGAAGACAGCAGCGGCGGGCCACCACGGCATGAAGACCCGAGGCATCGAGCCACGGACGTGTCGCGGTCGGCGTAACCACGCGCACAGAACCGTGAAGACGACCAGGCCTTCCTTCCAGCCGGACACCACCCCTGGCAGGGGCACCAGAACCAGAAGGCCGTGCAGCGGCACGAATGCTGCGAGCAACAGCACGCCGCGCTGCGGGCGGCGGTAGATCGCCGATGCCACCGCGCAGCCGAGCGCGAGGACGACCGCTGCGCCGAAAGCGAGCGCAACGTAAGTGATCACGGGGTGACCAGAACGTGGCCGTGTTCGGCGGAGACCACGATCAGTCCTCGGCGCGCTTCAGCACGGCCAGGACGGTGAGGAACAGGATCTTGACATCGAGCCACACCGACCAGTTCTCGATGTAGTAGTTGTCCCACTCGGCGCGGTCCGCAATGGACGTCTGGCCGCGGAGGCCGTGCACCTGAGCCCATCCCGTCACGCCTGCCTTGACGCGGTGCCGCTCCCCGTACCTACGGATCTGCATCTCGAACAGGTCGACGTATTCGGGTCGTTCCGGGCGCGGACCGACCAGACTCATATCGCCGCGAAGTACGTTGAGCAGCTGCGGAAGTTCGTCCATCGAGGTCTGCCGCATGATCTTTCCGATGCGCGTTCGTCGGTCGACACCTTCGACACCGCCGGGTGCGTCCCCGGCCTTTCGCTCGAACTCGGCGTCGGACGCACGTGGAGGCCGCATGGAGCGAAACTTCAGACAATCGAACGGCAATCCGTCGCGGCCGATTCTCTCCTGCTTGAAGAAGATCGGGCCAGGTGAGCTCAGGCGCACGAGCAGCATCAGCGTCAGAAAGACGGGGGAGAGCAACAGAAGCCCGAACGCGGTGAGAACCCGATCGAGAAGTCCTTTGAGAGCGAACTGCCATCCCTTGGGGTTCACATGCGGGAGCACCATCAACGGCAGGCCGCCGATGTGCTCGACGCGCGTGTTGACCCCGACTGCGTCGTACAACCTGGGTACCACCCACACCCGCATACCGAGCCGATGCGCAATCCTGATGGCGGCGATCAACTCCCGATCCTCGGTCGGTGCGAACGTGACGATCAACTCCTCGGCACCGGTCTTGCGGGCAACCGTTTCGAAATTGCTGGGGAGTCCGAGGTGCGGCAGGTGGGGCACCTCGCCGTTCGAGGAGACGTCGGCAACCGGAGCCTCGCCCACATAACCGATGGGTTCGAGACCGTACTCCGGGAACTGCTTTGTGCGCGAGACGAGTTGGTGCGCGATCGGGTCGTTTCCCAGCACGATGGTCGGCGCTGCGGATCCGAACCTGGTGCGCAGCGTGCGCTGGAGAACGACTCGTGTCAATCGAGCGATCGCGATCGTCAAGGCGCTCAGCAACCACAGTCGCAGCACGACCTCACTGGGACGGTAGTCGGTGTCTGCCAGGAACATCACGACCAGCAGAGCGAGCGACGCGAAGGCGACAGCGGTTTCGGCAGGACCGATCTCGTCGAGGAAGTTGCGCCGGAGACTGCGTCGGTACATCGACTTTCCGGCGAGGATTCCGATCAGCAGTGGCAGGAACAGCCATGGGAGCCAACCGGTGTCGGTGAGACTGCCCGAGTGCCAGAGCAAGGCTCCGATCAGAGCGACGGCTGCAGCGAGCACATCCACCGCGACGCTGATCGCGGTGTTGAGGGGATCGACTCGAAGCCGATCCACAAGGGGGCGACCGGTTGCAACGGTGTCGGCCTCGGCGGCCCGCGGGCGAGTGCGCGGTGATTCCAGTGTTTTCGGCACAGCTACTTCCGGTGGCTAGTTCGGATCGGTCGGTCCCATATATCCCATAAATGTATACCGGCGCGAAAGCGGCCACCCGGTCGACTTATCGAAAAAAACCTGAAGTCGGTTGTAAGTCGAAAATGCTTATATTTGTCGGGGAACAGCCCCTTTATTCGAAAACTCGCTCGCGAATTATCCACGCCAGATCCTGGAGTATCTGGACGTGACCGGTCGTCCACTGACGCGGTCGCTGATCCCATACGCAGAGGGTGCCCACGGAGTGGCCTGCGTCGTCGGTGAGCGGAATTCCGAGGTAGGACACGAGAAGGTTGCCTTGCACGGAGGGGTGATCCTTGAGGATGTCGTTGAGTCGAGCGTCCTCGACAACCAGTGGTTGCCCGAGATCGATCGCATAGCGGCAGATGGACCCGTCCATGGGGACCTCCTGCGCGCCACCGAGTTCCGCAGGGAGTCCGAGTGCACTCTTGAAGTACTGACGCTTGTCGTCGAGAAGGGAGAATGCAGCAGAAGGGGCGCTCAGGGCGTCTGCGACCATTCTGACGACCCTGTCGTATCCCGCGTCGGATCCGGTGTCCATCAGCCCAGTCCGAGCTACAGCGGCCAGTCTGTCGGGATCGTCGATCGGGGTGCCGAACACTCGCGTGACCTCGGCTGGGCCGACGCCCTTCTCCGAGCCCTCCTGCAGCGCACGAAGCAAAGCGCCGACATCGGAGTCCTGATCTTCCGACAGTTCCCGCACGAGCCGGTCTACCACCGCACCGCGAATGAATTCATCGGTGGAAAGACCGGACTTCTCCGCCTGCCGGGCGAGCAGCTCGTTCAGACGGTCGTCGAAACCGGAAAATCCTGTCGTCATTGTCCAGATGGTAGTACAGGCCGAGTTCTTGCACCGACGCTCGGGAGGTGCATTCCTTATTCTCGCGCCCGGCGTGAGTTATTCGGGTTCGGTGAGACAAAGCAGGAAACAACGGGGCAACGCCGATAACGCGATATCGCGTTCCCGGTCATTGCTAGCATCTGCCGATGAGAAGGAATTCGACGCGACGAGCGAGTGCAGCACTGTTGGTCGTGCTGTTGTCGTTCGCGGCCGGGGCGGTACCCGCAGCTGCATCTGCTCTGCGAACGCAGCAAGCACCCGCAGGAGATCCAGGATGTGCGCGGCAATCGGATGCGGTCCGGATCGGAGTATCACCCGGAGCGACCATAGGTGGGCTGTCTCCTGCGGATCTCGATCGGGAACTCACGCTCGCCCGTGACGCCGGAGCTTTCTCGGTTCGTCTCGACATCGATTGGTCTGCCATCGAGTCGACCCGGGGCAGATTCGATTGGAGCCGAACAGACCGGGTGATCGATGCTGTTGTGGCCCACGGGATGTGCGTGCACGGCATCATCGCGTACACCCCGAGGTGGGCGCGAGTAGCCGCCGCCGTCAACGATTCGCACTCCCGTCCGGCGAACCCCGCCACCTTCGCAGCGTTCGCCAAGACTGTGGTTCAGCGCTACCAGAGCCGGATCAAGATCTGGGAAGTGTGGAACGAGCCGAACATCGTGACGTTCTTCAAGCCTGCCCCCGACGTGACGGCGTACTCGGCGCTGATCAAAGCGACTTACACGGCGATCAAGCAGGTGCAAGCCGATTCCACCGTGCTCGCGGGCGGGATGGCACCCGCCGAGGACACGAACGGCAACATCGCGGGTACGACGTTCCTGTCCAAGATGTACGCGCAGGGATCGAACAAGTACTTCGACGCCTTCAACGTGCATCCCTACACGTGGCCGTACCTACCCAACGATCCGAGCACAGCGTCGTGGAACACCGCCATGAAGATGTGGTCCATGCGAGACACCATGGTCGCCGGCGGTGACAGCGGCAAACAGATCTGGATCACCGAGTTCGGAGCGCCCACGGGTACGAACCCCAACAGTGTCAGCGAGCAGGTGCAATCGGACAGCATCGGGATCGTCCTCGACGCGGTTCTCGGTAACGACTGGCTGGGGCCGGCCTATGTCTACAGCCTCCGTGACGCCGGCTCCGACACAGCCGACACCGAACAGAACTTCGGACTGGTGCACAGAGACTGGACACCCAAGATCGCCTACGGACGCGTCGACGCCTACGCCGCGGAGCATTCCGGCCGTTGATCGACCTGTTTCACCGTCGACCGGAATGGGCTACTGTCTGCGCATGAATTCGCAGCCGGGGGGCTCGATCCCAGATCGCATCGATGTGACGTTCGATTCTGACGGCGTGGCCTGCGCGGCCTGGCTCTATCTTCCGACCGAATCCGGCCCCGCTCCGGTGATCGTCATGGCGCATGGACTCGGCGGAACCAGGGAAATGCGGCTCGACGCCTACGCGGAGCGCTTCCGCGCTGCGGGGTATGCCTGCCTGGTGTTCGACTATCGCTGTTTCGGGGCCAGCGGCGGCGAGCCCCGGCAGCTGCTCGACATCGAATCGCAGCTGCGGGACTGGGCTTCGGCCATTGCCCATGCCCGCTCGCGCGCGGACGTGGACAACTCCCGAATCATGTTGTGGGGCTCGTCTTTCGGCGGCGGTCACGTCATCGTCGCAGCCGCCCGAGACCAGGAGGTCGCGGCGGTGATCTCGCAGTGCCCGTTCACCGACGGGATTGCGTCGGGACTCGCGTCGAACAGCTGGACATCGATGAAGCTGTCCGGCCGGGCTCTCTTTGATCTGGCGGGATCGGTGATCGGACGAGCGCCGCTGATGGTGAACACAGCCGGACGGCCGGGGACGACCGCATTGATGACGTCGCCCGACAGCTACGACGGTTACCTGGCACTTGCGCCGGACGCCGACGAAACGTTCCACAACCGAGTCGCAGCCAGAGTCGCGCTGCAGATCGTGCGGCACCGGCCCGGGCGAAGGGCAAAGGACGTGCGCTGTCCCATCCTGTTCGTAGTCTGCGAGACGGATTCGGTCGCGCCGGCGAAGGCCACTCTGCGCTACGCACGGACGGCACCACAAGGCGAGATCAAGACCTACGACGTCGGCCATTTCGAGATCTACCTGGGCGGGGCGTTCGAGCGGGTGGTGGCAGACCAGATCGAGTTCCTCACCCGCACGGTTCCACCGACTCAGTAGACGTCGCGGACGTATCGCTTCTCTGCGGCAAGAGCTTTGACGTAGGCCTCGGCACTGCTCGGCGCGAGTTTGCCGTGTTGCGCCACCACGCCCTTCAGCGCGGCGTCGACGTCCTTGGCCATTCGGGACGCATCGCCGCACACGTAGAAGTGGGCACCGCGGTGAATCCAGTTCCACAGCTCGGCCCCGTGTTCACGCATCCGATCCTGGACGTAGACCTTGTCCTTCTGATCGCGTGAGAATGCGACGTCCAGGCGGTTCAGCGAACCGTCGCCGAGCATCGCCGTCAGTTCGTCGCGATAGTAGAAGTCCGTGTCGGCGTGCTGTTCACCGAAGAACAGCCAGTTGTGGCCGGTGTGCCCGAGCGCGCGACGCTCGTGCAGGAAGGCGCGGAAGGGGGCGACACCGGTACCCGGGCCGACCATGATCATCGGGGTTGTCGGGTCCTCCGGCGGCTTGAAATGCGAGGACTTCTGCACGAAGATCCCCACGTCGTGGTTCGACGCATGGTCGGCCAGGTAGGTCGAGCACACACCGCGCCGGGGAACTCCGTGCACGTTGTACCGCACCGCCGAGACGGTCACCTGTACTTCGTTGGGGTTCTCCTTCGGACTCGACGAAATCGAGTACAGCCGTGGCTGCAACGGTTTGAGAACTGCCAACCAGTCGTCCACCGAAGCACGAACCGGATGGGCAGCAAGCACGTCGATCGACTGACGACCCCACATCCAGTCGGACAGCGCATGCTTGTTGTCGGGGTGCAGCATCGCCTCGAGATCGTCGTCCGCAGTCCGTCGGTGGACGAACTTCAGGAGATCCGGTGTTGCACGGGCGATTTCGAGGTGGCGGCTCAGCGCCGCGCGCAACGACATCGAACCGTGTCCAGCGAGATCGACAGCGGTGTCCCGGTCCAGCCCGGTGGCCTCGAGCCACTCGTCGACGTAGGCATCGCTGTTGCGCGGCCACACTCCGAGTGCGTCACCGACCTCGTACTCGAGAGTCCCGTCGGGTACATAGAATCCGAATTGGCGGACGTCCTTGACGGATCCGCGTGCGGTCAGTACCCGATTGCGTACGAGAGTCGTCACCAGCGGTGACTTCTTGCTGTACTGTTCCGGCTCCGCTCGGGTTTGCGGAACGGTGCGAGCGGTGGACTCCACCGCTGCTTCGGTGGTGGTGTCGTCATCGCGTCGAAGCCGCTCGATCACCGCATCGAGCCACGCTGCCGCCTCGTTCTCGTAGTCGGGCTCGCAGTCGACCCGCTCGAGAAGTCGCCGGGCACCCAGCTCGGTGAGGCGCTCGTCGATCCTGCGTCCGTGGCCGCAGAAGTCCGCGTAGCTGGAGTCACCGAAAGCGAGCACGGCATAACGGATTTCCGGGAGCTTCGCCGTGGTCTCGGCGGCGAGACTGTCCCAGAACGTCGTTCCGTTGTCCGGCGCTTCGCCGTCACCGGTGGTGCTGCTGACGATCAGCACATCGGCCTCGGCGGGCAGGGAATCGACGGTGAACGTATCCATCGAGTGCTCGGCGATCGACAGGCCGGCTCCCCGCAGGTGGGACAGGCAGGCCTGGGCGTACTCCTCGGCGGTGCCGGTTTGCGAAGCCCAGAGCAACAGCACCGGCCGTCGCCCCGAATCAGCTGTCTCGACGGAAACACCGGCAACAGCGCCGCCGGTATCGGGTCCACGCGAGAACAGGCCCGCGAGAACGCCGTCGAGCCATGCGTGGTTCTCGGGGGACAGGGGAGTGCGCGACGGCAGAGTGGGCGTTCCGGCGGCGCTGCGGCCGGCCTCACTGCCCAGGCCTTCGAGAAGTCCTGCGACGTAACGCTGTTCGACTGTCGTCAGCGGCTGAGAAGGACGCGCAGGGAGACCGACGATCGTGGCGAGCGCCTCGACGGGATCGTGGGAACGTTCGTCGCCCACGGGTGAGGGCGATTGGGCTGCAGCAACTCTGGTGAGAGTGACCGCGCACGCCTTGAACTCCGGCTGCTGAGAATACGGATCGATGGCGTCGTTGGTGACGGCATTGATGGCGAGGTACTCACCGAATTTTTCGTTCCAGTGGAAGGGCGCGAAGCAGCTGCCCGGGAGCACTCGATCGGTGACGACGGCAGGAAGGACGGCTCGGCCTCGGCGGGACGCGACCTCGACACTGTCGCCGTCGATCACGCCGAGCCGGTCGGCGTCGAGTGGGTGCAGCTCGACGAACGGGCCGGAATCGAGTTTGTTCAGCTTGGCGACCTTGCCGGTCTTGGTCATGGTGTGCCACTGGTGTGGCAGGCGTCCGGTGTTGAGCACGAACGGGTAGTCGTCGTCGGGCATCTCCGCGGGTGCCATCGCAGGCCTGGCGAAGAACTGAGCCCGACCGCTCGGAGTGGGGAAGGACAGTGCGGGGATCGAACCGTCGTCGGACACTCGTTGTCGTTGGCTGACTCCGTCGTTGAGGTAGCGGATCGGATGCCGGGTGGTGGTCGCGTCGGGCGGGCACGGCCACTGGATGGGACTCTCGCGCAACCGTTCGTAGGTGACTCCGCGAATGTCGTAGCCGGTGTTCGGATTCCAGAACTGCTTGATCTCCTCGAACACCTCCTCGGCGCTCGCATAGGTGAAGGCATCTGCATATCCGAGCGCGCACGCCATGTCGGCGATGATCTTCCAGTCCGGTAGTGCACCGCCCGGTGCCTCGAGCGCCGGTTGGAACAGCGTGAGATTGCGTTCGGAATTGACCATCACTCCGTGCGCTTCCGTCCACAACGCGGCGGGCAGCATCACATCGGCGTAGTCGTTGGTTTCGGTATCGGCGAACGCATCCTGAGTGATGACCAACTCGGCGCGCTCGAGACCGTCGATCACCGTCGTTCTGTTGGCCACCGAGGCAACCGGATTGGTGCAGATGATCCAGCAGGCCTTGATTTCCCCGGCAGCGAGCTTGGAGAACATCTCGATGGTTCCGCCGCCGACGTCGGTGCGCAGCGTTCCGCGCGGAACGCCCCATCGATCCTCGACGAATGCGCGGTCGGCGTCGCTGACCACCGCTCGTTGGCCCGGCAGCCCGGGGCCCATGTATCCCATTTCCCGACCGCCCATGGCGTTCGGTTGCCCGGTCAGGGAGAACGGGCCGCTGCCGGTCTTGCAGATGGCACCGGTCGCCAGATGGAGGTTGCACAGCGCATTGGTGTTCCAGGTTCCGTGCGTCGACTGGTTCAGACCCATCGTCCAGCAGCTCATCCAGTTCTCTGCACCGCCGATCATCGCGGCCGCGGCTCGTAGGTCCTTCTCGTCGAGACCGGTTGCGGCGCAGACCTTCTCCGGGGTGTAGTCGCCGAGGAACTCCGGCATCGCGTCCCAGCCGTCGGTGAACTCCGCGATGAACTCGGTGTCGAGGTCGCCGTTCTCAGCAATGAGCGCCAGCAGACCGTTGAGCAGCGCCAGGTCCGACCCCGGCTCGAGTTGCAGATGCAGGTGGGCCTTGTCCGCTGTGGCGGTGCGACGGGGATCGACGACGATCAGCTTCGCCCCTGCCTTGACGCGGTCCATCATCCGCAGGAACAGGATGGGGTGACAGTCGGCCATGTTGGAGCCGATGACGAAGAACACGTCGGCGTGGTCGAAGTCGTGGTACGACCCGGGCGGGCCGTCGGCTCCCAGTGATTGCTTGTATCCGGTTCCTGCGCTCGCCATGCAGAGTCGGGAATTGGATTCGATCTGGTTGGTGCCGATGAACCCCTTGGCCAGTTTGTTGGACAGGTATTGGGCCTCGATCGACATCTGCCCCGACACGTACAACGCGAGCGCATCGGGCCCGTGTTCGTCGATGATGGTGCGCAGTCGCCGAGCGGTGTCGTTGATCGCCACCGCGGTGTCCGTGCTCTCCGGTTGCTCGCCGCGGCGATGCCGGATCTGGGCCTTCTCGAGCCGCCCGGGTGCCGCGAGCATGTCCGCGGTGGTGGTCCCCTTGGTGCACAGTCGGCCGAAGTTGGCGGGGTGGGACTTGTCGCCGACGGATTTGGTCACGACAGGCCTGGTCGGGGTGGCATCGGACGATGTGGTCGGGCCGCCGATCTCGAGCACCATGCCGCATCCCACGCCGCAGTACGCGCAGAGTGTCTTCACCGTGGTGACCATGGATTCCACAGTGCCCGGCCCAGGGTGCGCCGCCATTACACGTCAGTTAGCCGGATATGACGTTGTCCTCACCGTGCCCCGCCAGGAGCGGTGATGTCCGCCCGGGAGCTGGTGAGAGGCGGATGGGAGGTAACACGAACTTCCTGGTCTGCGATTGGTACTCGAACGTTACTCATCGAACGGGCTGTCGAGTGGAGTGTCCGATTTTCCGCTGGCACAATCGTCCGGGTCGGGCTCGAAGTGGGAAGTGGTGTGATTCATGAGGGTGTATCGCGGATTCGTACTCGCCGCGGTGGGAGTGGTTGCTTCGGTGGCAGTCCTGTCGGGATGTAGTTCTGCATCGGACGTCTCCGAACCGTCGGTGCCGATCGATTCCAACCCGATGACCGAGCTCATGAAGCCGAAGCTGACCTCGAGCGTCCTCGACGGAGCCGTCGGATTCTCGCCTGCGGACCCGGTGACCGTCTCGGTCGCCGACGGCAAGTTGTCCTCGGTGACGATGCTCAACCCGGAAGGCGTACCGGTCTCGGGCGCGATCTCGCCCGACGGATTGTCGTGGACCAACACCGAACCGCTCGGCTACGACCGTGAATACCGCGTCCAGGCCGACGCGTACGGACTCGGGGGAGCGTCGAGCACGGTATCGAGCTTCACCACCAGCCAACCCGGCAACTTCACCAAGCCCTACGTTCTGCCGAACCCCGGCGACGTCGTCGGAATCGGTCAGCCGGTCGCGGTTCAGTTCGACGAACCGATCACCGACAAAGTGGCCGCACAGAACGCCATCACCGTCACCACCACGCCTGCCGTCGAGGGCGCGTTCTATTGGGTCAACAACAAGGAAGTTCGCTGGCGTCCGCAGAACTACTGGGCACCGGGCACCAAGGTCGACGTGGCGGTGAACGTGTACGGACGCGATCTCGGTGACGACATCTTCGGTCAGGAGAACGCCACGACGTCGTTCACGATCGGTGATGCGGTCATCGCCACCGCCGACGACAACACCAAGCAGGTGACGTTCAACGTCAACGGCCAGGACGTCATCACCATGCCGACATCCATGGGCAAGGACAGCACGCCCACCGACAACGGCGTCTACATCATCGGCGATCGCTTCGAGCATCTCGTGATGGATTCCTCGACCTACGGTGTGCCGGTGAATTCGTCCAGCGGATACCGCACCCCGGTCGACTGGGCGACGCGGATGTCCTACAGCGGCATCTTCTTCCACTCCGCACCGTGGTCGGTGGGACAGCAGGGTTACTCCAACGCCTCGCACGGGTGCCTGAACCTGAGTCCCACCAATGCGAAGTGGGTCTACGACAACACCAAGCGCGGCGACATCGTCGTCGTGAAGAACACCGTCGGGGGGACGCTGTCGGGTACCGACGGCCTCGGTGACTGGAACGTCCCGTGGGACGAGTGGAAGGCCGGGAACGCCACCACGGTCTGATCGGACCGTGGTTCGGCCGATCAGCTTCGGTCGCGAGTCTGGTACAGCGAGGGATCGATACCCAGCGTCTTCAGGTAGGCCACCGGTTCGACGCTCGAACCGTTGTTGCGCACCTCGAAGTGCAGATGCGGTCCGGTCGAGTTTCCAGTGCTGCCGACTGCGCCGAGTACATCGCCCGGTGCCACTTCGTCGCCGACCGAGACCGCGATGCTGGACTGGTGGCCGTAGTAGGTCTCGGTGTTGCCACTCTTGACCCGCACGAGCTTGCCGTAGCCGTCGCCTGCGTCTCCGGCCTGAACGACGGTTCCGCCGGTGACCGCGTGGATCGGAGTTCCGCTGTCCGCAGCGAAATCGACACCCTGGTGGAACTGCGCGCCGTTGCCGGTCGGGTTGTTGCGCCCGCCGTAGCCGGAGGTGATGCGGTAGTCGCCTGCATCGATGGGCAGCACTGCTCCACCGAGCCCGACGGTCGGCGGAGCGGTCGGGAGTTCGATCTCGGGTACTTCCGCGGCGCTCGGAGCGTCCGGTGAGTCCGGTGCGGAGAGCACGTCGCTGTCGAGAACGATCGCTGCTACCTGGTTGATGAGGACGCCGGTGGCGTCCAGAACGGCCGCGAGAATCGCGGCCCGTTGCTGCGCGTCGGGCTGCGGTATCGGGATCTGGGGGAGTTCGATGGTGGGTTGAGCGGTGGCCACCGCTGGGCTGAGCAAGCCGGTTGTGCCGATGCACAGTGCTGCCGACAAGATCGAACCCGCTATGACTCTGTGCATTCTGCGACCCACGAAAAGCCTCCTCGTCTGCGTCCTCCGCGCACCGTCGGATGGGTGCGCGCAGGCCGTAAGAACATGTTCGGTGACGCTTCGGGGCACGCTGAACTCACGTAGCAAAAAACACATGAATCACATTGGTACTTTTCTTCCCCAAAAGTGCCATTGGTAACCGTACGTCACATTAACCCCACAAGAAACCTGAAAGTTGAATTACAACAACGTAATTCGAGGTCAGCGTGGTCGCGGCGGCACCGGAGGGCTCGTCGCTCGGGGAATGGAGACACGAAAAAGGCCGGCCTCACGAGGAGACCGGCCTTGTTCGTATGGGGTGAGCGACGGGACTCGAACCCGCGACATCCAGGATCACAACCTGGTGCTCTACCAGCTGAACTACGCCCACCATTGCACGCATCCGCAGAACCTTTTCGGGCTCTCCATCAGCAGCGTCGACAATACTAGCGGGTTGAATCCCGGGTTGCTAATCCGCCCCTGACTGCGTGTCGAGATCTTGAACGACAGCTGCAATATCGCTGGTGGAGGGCCCCGGCTGCGCTACGAAGGCAGTCCGGCGGTAGTACTGCAGCTCCTTGATCGACTCCTTGATGTCCGCCAGGGCGCGGTGCGCAAGGCCCTTGGGTGGCTGTCCGTAGTAGATCCGCGGGTACCACCGGCGGGCGAGTTCCTTGATCGAGCTGACGTCGATCATGCGGTAGTGGAGGTAGGTGTCGAGCGCGGTCATGTCGCGAGAGATGAAGCCGCGATCGGTGCCGATGGAGTTTCCCGCGAGGGGAACGGTCCCGGCCACCGGGACATGCTCCTTGATGTACGCCAGGACGCGCTGCTCGGCTTCCTCCAGCGTCACCGTCGACGCGCGCACCTCGTCGGTCAAGCCCGATTTGGCATGCATGTCGGTGACGACGGCAGGCATGTTCGCCAACGCGTCGTCGTCGGCATGGATGACGATGTCGACACCCTCCCCGAGGATGTTGAGCTCGCTGTCGGTCACCAGCGCCGCAATTTCGATCAGCTTGTCCTTGCTCAGGTCCAAGCCGGTCATTTCACAATCGATCCACACAAGTTTGTCCTGCACTCGCACCACACTAGTGCGAGCTGCTGTGCCACTAGGGTTTGCGGTGGCGATCGAGCCAGTTCAGCATCAGCACACGTTCATGGAGGACGCGGACATGACAGTCGACCCGACGCAGCCGGCACCCACGCTCAGCCCGGCAGAGAAGGCGAAGGCTGCCAAGGCCGCCGCCGTCGAAGCGGCACGGGTTGCCGCCGAAGCTCTGGCTGCAGCGGACGCCGCCGAAGCCGAGGCGTTGGCCGCGGAACAGGGGCAGCCGCAGGCATCGACGGGCAAGGCCGCCGAGATCGCCGCCGGATACGCGTCGGAGGGTGCCGCGTTGGAATTGGGAACCGTGGTGCTCGACGGCGTCACCGATCCGTCCGCTCGTATCCGAATTCCGTTGGCCACGTTGAACAGGCACGGTCTGGTGGCCGGGGCCACCGGAACCGGAAAGACGAAGACGCTGCAGGGCATTGCCGAACAGCTCTGCGCCGCAGGCGTTCCCGTGGTGATGGCCGACGTCAAAGGTGACTTGTCCGGCCTGTCGCAGCCTGGGGCAGACAACGAGAAGATCCGCAGCCGAGCGGCGGACACCGGAATTCCGGACTGGGCTCCCACCGGCCATCCGGTGGAGTTCCTCTCCCTGGGTACCGACGGAATCGGCGTCCCGGTGCGCGCCACCATCACTGCGTTCGGACCGATTCTGCTCAGTAAGGTGTTGGGGCTGAACAACACTCAGGAATCCACTCTCGGCTTGATCTTCCACTGGGCCGATTCGCAGGGGCTCGCCCTGCTCGATCTGAAGGACCTGCGGTCGGTGATCATGCACCTGACCAGCGACGAGGGCAAAGCCGATCTGAAGGGCATCGGCGGCGTCTCCTCGGCCACCGCAGGAGTGATTCTGCGCGCGCTGGTCAACCTCGAAGCAGACGGCGGCGACACCTTCTTCGGTGAACCCGAGCTCGAGACCGAGGACCTGCTGCGCGTCGGGCCGGACGGCAGAGGCGTCGTCACCTTGTTCGAGCTCGGGGCGCAGGCTTCGCGGCCGGTGATGTTCTCCACGTTCCTGATGTGGGTGCTGGCCGACCTGTTCCAGACGCTGCCCGAGGTGGGTGACGTGGACAAGCCCAAGCTGGTCTTCATCTTCGACGAGGCACACCTGCTGTTCGCCGACGCCTCGAAGGCGTTTCTGCAGCAGGTGGAGCAGACCGTCAAGCTCATCCGCTCCAAGGGTGTCGGTGTCTTCTTCTGCACTCAGCTGCCCACCGACGTCCCCAACGATGTTCTCTCGCAACTGGGGGCGCGGATTCAGCACGCCCTGCGCGCCTTCACACCCGACGATCAGAAGGCCTTGAACAAGACGGTCCGCACGTACCCCAAGACCGACGCCTACGACCTGGAGAAGGCGCTGACCTCGTTGGGTACCGGCGAAGCGATCGTGACGGTGCTCTCGGAGAAGGGTGCACCGACTCCTGTGGCGTGGACCAAGATTCGGCCGCCCCGCTCTCTGATGGACACCATCGGCAACGACGCCATCTCGGCGGCCGCGTCGTCGAGCACTCTGTCCTCGAAATACCGAGAAACGATCGATCGCGAGTCGGCCTACGAGCGGATGAACGCGCGTGTGGCGAACGTACCGGCCCCGGCCGAGAAGTTCGACATCCCGCCCCTGCCTGCGGATCTGCCGGATCTACCGCCGAGCGAGCCGGATGGGCCGTCGGCCGCAGAGCGGATCATGGGCAACCCTGCCGTCAAGAGCTTTCTTCGATCGGCCGCCTCGGCTGCCGGACGGGAGATCTCGCGCAGCATCTTCGGAACCGGACGTCGCCGCCGACGCTGAGCTTGCTCAGTCGGGAGTGGAGCCCGCGGAAGACCCAAATTCGGGTATCAGTTGCCGAGCTTCTTGTAGAAGCTGCCGATGATCGGTGCGGAGATGCTGCGCGGGCTGTACTGGCCGGCCGCCGACATGCCCTTGCTCAGCAGACCCGGTACGACGCGCATCTTGTTCTTCTCGAGGCCCTCGAGAGACACCTTCGCGGTGTAGGCGCTGTCGATCCACAGGAAATCGGGAACCATCTTGTCGACGATCGAGGCCTCGGCCGGGTCCGGTGTCTCGGTGCGGACCGGGCCGGGAGCGAGGAGGGTGACGTTCACTCCGGTACCCGCCAGCTCACCGCGCAGTGACTCCGAGAACGTGTTCACGAAGGCCTTGGTCGCGGCATAGGTCGCGTTGTTGGGGATGGCCATGTTGCCTGCCGCCGAACCGGTGATCAGGATGCCGCCCGCTCCGCGACCGATCATGCCGGGCATGACCGCCAGTGTGAGGTCGTGCACCGCAACGGCATTGAGCTCGACCTGGTCGCGCTCGTACGCAGGATCGAGACCGGACAACGGCCCGAACGTTGCTATCCCTGCGTTGTTGCACAGGATCGAGATCTCGCGCTCGGACAGCTCGGTCACCAGTTCCTGTCGCTGCTCACGGTTCGACAGATCCGACTGACGCACCTCGACGGTGACGCCGTACTCGGCCGTGAGCTTTGCGGCCAACGCCTCGAGCAACTCGCCGCGTCGAGCCACCACGATCAGTGAATGACCACGGGCGGCGAGTTCGGTGGCCAGGGCTTCACCGATTCCGGAAGAGGCTCCGGTGACGACGGCGCGGGCATCTGGGCTGGGCTTGGGAAGGCTCACGGTGAGACAGGCTAGCGGACAGATCAGATCGTGGCCGCGAGCCGGGTGCCTTGCTCGATGGCCCGCTTGGCGTCGAGCTCCGCAGCGACGTCCGCACCGCCGATGATGTGCGTCGTGGTGCCCGCGGCCTTCAGGTCGTCGACCAAGTCGCGTACCGATTCCTGGCCGGCGCAGATCACGATGGTGTCCACCTCGAGAACGCGGGGACGCTCGTGCTTGTCACCGAAGGAGATGTGCAGCCCCGCATCGTCGATCTTCTCGTAGTTGACACCCGAAAGCTGATGCACGCCTTTGGCTTTCAGTGCAGCTCGATGAACCCAGCCGGTCGTCTTCGCCAGCCCTGCGCCGATGCGTCCCGGCTTGCGTTGCAGCAGATACACCTCACGCGGAGAGGGTGCGGGTACCGGAGTCGTCAACGCCCCCGGCGCGGCCTCGGGCTCGGTGACGCCCCACTCCTGCTTCCATTCCTTCAGATCCAAGGTGGGGGAGGCGTCGGTGGTGAGGAACTCGGAGATGTCGATACCGATACCGCCTGCACCGATGACCGCGACCCGATCGCCGACGGGCCTGCCGTCGCGCACCAGTTCTGCGTACGACAGGACCGAGTGGTGCTCGATGCCGGGGATACTCGGCATTCGGGGAGTGACGCCGGTGGCCAGCACCACCTCGTCGAACTCGCCTGCGACGAGTTCGGCGGCGGTGACTCGGGTGTCGAGGTGAACGGCGACGTCTGCGCTGCGAAGTGCACTGGAGAAGTACCGGATCGTTTCGGCGAACTCCTCCTTGCCGGGTATGAGTCGCGCGATTCCGAACTGTCCGCCGATCTCTTCCCTGGCCTCGAAGAGGCTGACGGTGTGTCCGCGTTGCGCGAGATTGAGCGCGGCGGCCAGGCCTGCGGGTCCGGCTCCGACGACCGCCACCTTCTTGGTCATCTTCGTCGGCAGCAGTTGCAGGTCGATCTCGCGTCCGGCACGCGGGTTGACCAGGCACGAGACCTTCTTGTGCACGAAGGCGTGGTCCAGGCAGGCCTGATTGCAGGCGATGCACGTGTTGATCCGGTCGGCGGAGTCGGTGGCGGCCTTCTCGACCCAGAACGGATCGGCCAGCATCGGCCTGGCCATCGCGATCAACTGCGCGTCGCCGCGAGCCAGAATGTTCTCGGCGATCTCGGGCATGTTGATGCGATTGGACGCGGCGACCGGGATGGACACGTGCTTCTCGAGCTTGCCGGTGATGTCCGCGAATGCGGCGCGGGGAACCGAGGTGACAATGGTCGGCACCCGCGACTCGTGCCAGCCGATATCGGTGTTGATGATGTTCGCACCCGCAGCTTCGACGTCCTCGGCCAGCGCGACGATGTCGTCCCAGCTCTGGCCTTGTTCGACCAGATCGGCCATCGACAGCCGGAACACGACGATGAAGTCGGGGCCCACGGCCGCTCGCGTCTGCCGCACGATCTCCACGGCCATCCGCCGACGGTTCTTCGCCGAACCGCCCCACTCGTCGCGTCGCTTGTTGGTGCGCTCGGAGAGGAACTGGTTGATGAAGTAACCCTCTCCGCCCATGATCTCGACGCCGTCGTAGCCGGCGCTCTGCGCGAGCCGGGCGCACCGTACGTAGTTGCGGATCTGCCAGCGGACGCCCCTCGATGTCAGTCGCCGCGGCCGAAAAGGATTGATGGGAGCCTTGATCGACGACGCCGACACGCTCAGCGGCTGGTAGGAGTAGCGCCCGGCATGCAGGATCTGCAGTGCGATCTTGCCGCCTTCGTCATGGACGGCAGTAGTGATCCGGCGATGCCGACGGGCTTCGATGCGGTTGGTCAGCTTGGCTCCGAACGGCAACAGCCAACCGGTGCGATTGGGGGCATAGCCCCCGGTGATGATCAGCGCAACTCCGCCGCGGGCACGCTCGGCGAAATAGGCCGCCAGGCGGCCGGTGTCGCGGGCGCGATCTTCGAGGCCGGTGTGAATCGATCCCATGATCACGCGGTTCTTCAGCGTGGTTGCGCCGACATCCAACGGAGACAACAGAATCGGATACGGGCCAGCGGTCTGCTCGGTCTTCACAGCTTCTCCAATACCTCGGTGCACCACTCGGTGAATCCTTCTTCGACGCGAATTCCGCCGCGCAGCACCAGGTATTGATGCAATGCGGTGCCGGTGAGGGCAGCGGGGGCCGGAAAGTCCTGCTTCTCGATCAGTCGATAGACGTCGAGGCGGGTGGCATGAACATCGCGATGGCGGGCGACTTCGATCTTGAGAGCATCGATGTCACCGTTGGCGGCCCCGCGGATCTTGACCGCGAGCTCCTCGCGTAGCTGCGAAGGATCGGTCGGAGCGGCGATCCAGCGATCGAGCTCCGCGCGACCCGCAGCGCTGACGGAGTAGACCTTCTTGTCCGGCCGGCCGTCCTGCGCGACTGCCTCTCCGGTGATCCACCCAGCCCCGTCCATCCGCGTCAGCGTCCGGTAGATCTGCTGATGCGTTGCGCTCCAGAAGAATCCGATCGACTTGTCGAAGCGGCGGGCGAGCTCGTACCCCGAGCCGCTGAGCTCGGTGAGGGATACCAGAATCGCGTGTTCCAAAGCCACACCCGAGAGTATGTATGCAACACGGTGACTATGCAACTAGGTGCACCGATGAATTCGGATGCCGCGGTCTAGTGTTGGCAATCATGGGAACCCAGCCGGAGGCCGCTGTCGTCGGAGTCGCCACAACGCGTAAGCAGGTCACCGCCTGGGGGTTCTGGGACTGGGGCTCGGCCGCGTTCAACGCGGTGATTCTCACGTTCGTGTTCTCGGTGTATCTCACCGACGCCGTCGGCGACGATCTGCCCGGTTCCATCTCGGCCACCACCTGGTTCAGCTGGTCGATTGCCGTGTCCAGCGTTGTCATCGCACTACTCGCGCCGGTCTGCGGGCAGTACTTCGACGCGCGCGGCAAACGTAAGTGGCTGCTGGGGGTGTTGACCGCGCTGACGGTCGTCGCCATGGCCGGCCTGTTCTTCGTCCGAGACGACTACCACTATCTGTGGCTCGGCCTGTTGCTGCTCGGTCTCGGATCCATCATGTTCGAGCTGGCGAGCATCCCGTACAACTCGATGCTGCGGCAGGTCTCCACTCCGGCGAACATCGGCCGAGTATCCGGGTTCGGTTGGTCGATGGGCTATTTCGGCGGAATCGTACTGCTTCTCCTGTGCTACGTCGGTTTCATTGCCGGCGACGGCGACACCCGCGGAGTTCTGGGGCTGAGCACCGACGGCGGACTGAACATCCGACTCGTCGCTCTGCTCGCTGCCGTGTGGTTCGCCGTCTCGGCCATCCCGGTGCTGTTCGCCGTTCCCGAGGTACCCCGCGCCGTCGCCGATCCCAAGGCCGCTGAAGCCGGGTTCGCGGCCTCGTACCGTGTGCTGGTTCGCGATGTCCGGGAGCTGTGGAGTGCAGACCGTCGCGCGGTCTACTACCTGATAGCCAGTGCACTGTTCCGGGACGGATTGGCGGGGGTCTTCACCTTCGGAGCCGTACTGGCCGTCAGCGTCTACGGCATCGGTGCCGGTGACGTCCTGCTGTTCGGTGTCGCCGCCAACGTCATCGCCGGACTCGGAGCGATCGTGGCCGGGCGTTTCGACGACAGAATCGGCCCGAAGAAGGTGATCGTCTTCTCCCTCACCTGCATGATCGCGGCCGGGACGATTCTGCTGTTCGTCTCGGGACCGACGATGTTCTGGATCTTCGGGCTCATCCTGTGTCTGTTCGTCGGGCCGGCGCAGTCGTCCGCCCGCACCTTCCTGGCCCGGCTGGCTCCACCGGGACGCGAAGGTCAGTTCTTCGGACTGTTCGCCACGACGGGACGCGCCGCCTCGTTCCTCGCACCGTCCCTGTTCGGTCTGTTCGTGTGGATGTTCGACGCCGACCGCGCGGGTATCGCCGGGCTGATCATCGTCCTCGCTGCCGGCCTGCTGGCGCTGCTGAAGGTGCGGGCTCCCGAACGGGTCTAGACGGAGTCGATACGGGCCAGGATCTCGGCCGTCAGTTCCTCGGGCGCTTCTTCCGGGATCCAGTGCGAGATGCCGTCCAATTCGACGAATCTGTACGGCGCATCGACGAATTCGCCGCAGCGCTCCGCTCCCGCTCGACCGATGGCGGTGTCGCCGTTGCTCCAGACGTACGTGGTGGGCACGGTCACCGGAGGAAGGTTTGCGAACTCCTTGGTCATCGCGGCGTACCAGCTCGATGCGGCCGTCAGCGCCCCGGGGACGGTGAGATGCCGAACGTATTCGTCGTCGAGGCTGTCCGCACCGAACATCGCGCGCAGCCGCTGGGCGTCGTTCTCGACCAGAACTCGCTCGGCCTTCTCCGGTTCTCGGAGCAGACCGAAGTACGTCGACCGCTCCTGCTGATCCGGATCCTCGCGGATGGCCCAGTTGAACGCGGCCGAATGCGGGACCGACGCCGCCGTGAGAGTACGTACGCGATCCGGATGCTCGGCTGCGAGATGCCAGGCGACCACCGCACCCCAGTCGTGTCCGACCAGATGCGCCGACGGCAGCTCGAGCGTATCGAGCAATCCGAGGATGTCGCCGGTGAGATGTTCGATGCGGTAGTGCTCGACGCCGACCGGACGGGCACCGGGGGAGTAGCCCCGCTGGTTCGGGGCGATCACGCGACAACCTGCGCCGACCAAGCCGGGCGTCACCGCGGTCCACGACGCGTTGGTCTGCGGAAAGCCGTGCAGCGCAACCACCGGAACACCGTCCGGTGGTCCCGACATCTCGACCTCGAACACGTACTCGCCGACACTTGACTCGGTCATGAACATCCCTTCGCGGCCGTCTCGTTCTCGAACGGTCAAGCCCGTCGTGGTTCCCATCGGCTCATCCCGAGCATGATCATGCGGATCTGCTTCTCGGTCCGCTCGATCAGGTCCTTCTCGTTCTGACTACCCGGTCTGTCGATTTCCAACAGGCCGACCACCGCGGTGAGCATCGTAGAGACGAGCAGGTCTGCGGTCATCTCCAGATCGGCGACGTCCCACTGCTCCAGACCGGGCATGCGGGACAGGTCGATGGTCAGCTCGCTGACGAACAGTCGTAGTTCGGTGGCGAAGGCGCGGCGCACTCCGGTCACGCCGCCGTACCGTTCGCGACTGAGAAAACGGAATTGATCCTCGTGGGAGCGAACCTGGCGAACCAGGATGCCGAAGGACTCGGTGGCCGTCTTGGTGCTGGGGTTGCGCCGGGCGTCGCGCAGCATCTGTCGCAGCATCCGCATGCTGTCCTCGACGAGAGCGACGCCGAGGTCCTCCATGGAGGCGAAGTGTCGATAGAACGCGGTGGGGACGATGCCGGCGGATCGAGCGACCTCACGGAGGCTGACGCTGGCGAAAGAACGCTCGCGGAGCAGGTCCAGGGTGCCCTCGATCAGTGCTTGCCGCGTGCGCTCCTTGCGCTCGGCGCGGGTCCCCGGTTCTGTCACAACGTCCAGTTTATGGGCGCGCATTCTGTGATCTCCCTTCCGGTTCCTCCCCGGCACCCACAGAACTGTCGATTCGCTCTGTAACGGCGGTCACATAAACGTTGACAGGTACCGGTGTCGCTCTGCCACACTCATGTTAGTGCACAATCGTTCACTGAATGGGTCGTAGGTTTCGATCCGGTAAGGGAGGATGGAATGACGCTTCAAGAACGTCCGTCGCGGGCCTCGCGTTCGCGCAAGTTCTCGCTTCTTTCCCTGTTCGAGGCCATGGCCACACCCCACGCGCTCGATCGTTACCTCGAACTCGTCGACCCGATGACGACCGTTCGTGACCTTCGCGGCGAAGTGACCGAGATACACCGGTCCACCGAAGACTCGTTGACGCTCACCATCCGTCCCACGCGTCAGTGGAAGGGTTTCAAGGCCGGCCAGTTCGTTCAGGTCGGAGTCGTCATCGACGGAGTACGCCACACCCGCTGCTACTCGCCCGCGTGCTCGCAGTACCGCAAGGACGGCCGGATCGAACTGACGATCAAGGCGCATCCCGAGGGTCTGGTGTCGCAGTACCTGCACAAGAACGCGTACGTCGGCCTGGTGGTCAGCCTGTCGCAGGCGGACGGCACGTTCGAGCTTCCCCAACCACGCCCGGCAAAGACGTTGCTGATCAGCGGTGGCAGCGGTATCACGCCGGTGCTGTCCATGCTCAGGTCGCTGCTGGACGAGGGGTACAGCAGCGACCTGACCTTCCTGCACTACGCGTTCACCGAAAACGACGTCGCGTACAAGAAGGACCTCGAGAAGATCGCCGCCGAGCACGAGAACGTGAACATCGTCTTCGCGTACACCGAGCAGAAGACGGGCGGCGACCTGCACGGGTTCTTCGGCCAGGAACATCTCGATGCGGTGGCCCCGTGGTTCGCCGAGGCCGACACCTTCCTGTGTGGACCTCCCGGACTGATGAAGAGCGTGACGTCGTACTTCGACGACGCAGGTCTCGGCGAGCGGCTGCACCTCGAGGAGTTCACACCCTCGTTCGCTTCCGTCAGCGACGACGTCACCGGCACCACCACGTTCTCCGGCAGCGACGTGTCCTCGGAGAACGACGGCGAGACGCTGCTCGAACAGGCCGAAGCAGCGGGACTCTCACCGGCCAACGGCTGCCGGATGGGTATCTGCTTCACCTGCACCTCGGTGAAGAAGTCCGGCTGCACCAAGAACATCAAGACCGGTGAGACCGACACCGAATCGGACAAGAAGATCCAGCTGTGCGTGTCCGTTGCCGTGGGCGACGTCGACATCGACATCTAGATCCACCTCGAACAGCGACAACCCCAAGACCCATCTCGACCCGATCGAATTGGAGATCATCAGATGCTCGGAACGATTCTCTCGATCCTGCCCACCACCGTCCTGCCCTTCCGACGTGACGAGACCCTGCCGGATCAGCCGACCGTGCTGACCTACGAACAGGTCGAGGAACTGGGCCGCGAACTCGACGACCTGCGCGCCCGCACCGTCGCCAAGCTCGGTGACGAGGACCGCGAATACATCTACAAGATCATCAAGGCGCAGCGCGGCCTCGAGGTCGCCGGACGCGCGTTGATGTACCTGCCCTTCCTTCCGCCTGCATGGCTCGCAGGCGTCGGTGCCCTCGGAGTGGCGAAGATTCTCGACAACATGGAGATCGGCCACAATGTCATGCACGGCCAGTACGACTGGATGCGTGAGCCCGGCCTCAACTCCGAGGTGTTCGAGTGGGACACCGTCTGCCCGGCAGACCAGTGGAAGCACTCGCACAACTACATGCACCACACGTTCACCAACATCGTCGGCATGGACCGCGACATCGGTTACGGCATCCTGCGTATGGATCAGGACCAGAAGTGGAACCCGTACTACCTCGGCAACCCGGTGTACGCGTTCCTGCTGATGACGTTCTTCGAGTGGGGCGTCATGCTGCACGACCTCGAGACGGAGAACATCGTCGCGGGCAAGCGCAAGTGGCACGACGTCAAGCCGCTGCTGCAGGGCATGTGGCGCAAGGCGGGCAAGCAGGCGCTCAAGGACTACGTGATCTTCCCCGCGCTGACCGGCCCGTTCTTCGCGACCACCGTGGTCGGCAACGTCGCAGCCAACCTCATCCGCAACGTGTGGACCTACTCGATCATCTTCTGCGGCCACTTCCCGACCGGAGTCCAGACCTTCAGCAAGGAAGAGACCGCTGAGGAGAGCCGCGGCGAATGGTACGTGCGGCAGATGCTGGGATCGGCCAACATCGAAGGAACTCCGCTGTTCCACATCATGTCGGGCAACCTCTCGCACCAGATCGAGCACCACCTGTTCCCCGATCTGCCCGCGCACCGCTACCCGCAGATCGCGCCGGAGGTCAAGGCTCTGTGCGAGAAGTACGACCTGCCGTACAACACCGGCGGCTTCTTCCACCAGATCGGCACCGTGTGGGGCAAGATCTTCAAGCTCGCCTTGCCCAACTCGCTCACGGGATCGGCGGCTCCGGCCGGTGTTATCGTCGAGCGTAAGAAGACCAGCGCAGCGTGACGACTTCGAAGGGGGCGGTCCTGTTGGTAGGAAAGTTCGAGCGCAACAAGGACACCGTGCAGGAGTTCACCGAATCGGCCGCGACTCACGTCGGCCGGATCGTGGTGATCATCGCCGGAGCCGTCCGCGACGTCACTCGTGAAATCGGTGATCTGATCACCGACGGAATCGAAATGCGTGAGGCGGCGAAGAAGGCGGAGCGTGACGCGCCGCTGGGCACCGTGATCAACGGCGAGTTCGAGACCCGCGAACGGTAAGAAGTACCGGATCCATCAGCGCCGCCCGAGCACTGCTCGGGCGGCGCTGTCGTGTGCCCACTGTCAGCGTGCGCGGAGCCGCCACAGTGACGTGGTTTCGCGTGAGCGTGCCGCGTGCAGCACGTCGGAGCTGTCGGTGACGCGCGAGTGCGTGGGGGTGGTGTCGGTTCGGCCGACGATGGCCAGGCCTGCCGCGTCGATGGCGGCGAGAAATTCTGCGCGCGTGACCAATCCGAGCAGCTCGGCGAGGTCGGACACGATCAGCCACGCCTCACCGTTCGGCGTCAGGTGCCCGCGGAGTCGACTGAGGAAAGACTTGAGCATTCGCGACCCGGGGTCGTACACCGCATGTTCGATGCCCGACGTGGGTTTCGTGGGAATCCACGGCGGATTGCACACGATCAGTCCCGCACGCCCGGACGGGAAGATGTCGGCCTGCACCACCTCGACCCGATCGGCGAATCCGAGAGCATCGACGTTGGCTCGTGCGCACGCGATCGACCGCGGATCCTTGTCGGTCGCGACCACCGCGGTCACGCCGCGGCGGGCGAGCACTGCCGCCAGAACGCCCGAGCCGGTGCCGATGTCGAACGCTCGGTCCGTGTCCGGCAGCGGTGCGTCGGCGACGAGTTGGATGTACTCGCCGCGGACGGGGGAGAAGACGCCGTAGTGCGGGTGGATCGAGGCATCCAGCGCCGGCACGAAGACACCCTTGCGACGCCATTCGTGTGCGCCGACCATGCCGAGTAGCTCGCGCAACGACAGCACACACGGCGCGGCGTCGGGGCCGAGCGCTTCTGTTACGGCTGCACGGACGTCCGGAGCTCGGCCCAGGTCGAGTCCAAAGCTCGAATCGAGTTCCACCAGAAGCATTCCCAGCACGCGGGCACGTCTGGCTTGATGTTGACGATGCAGATGAAACTGCTCCGCAGGTGACGCGTCGGAAGTCTGTTTGGCCGCTGGTACCCGCCGGGTCATCGCCGACAGCAGCTGCCGAGCATTGTTGTAATCGCCGCGCCACAACAGAGCCTCGCCGATCGTGGCCAGCTTGTATGCCACGTCTGCCGTCGTCGAATCGTCGACGACGCGTACCGTGCGGGGTGCGGGAGCGCCGTTCTCCGACTGCCAGCGACACGTCCGCTCGCTACCGTCCTCGATCCACGTGATGCTCATGCCGTGCGCTTCGTTCACGCTGCGGTGTGCGGGTACTCCGCACTGCGATGTTGGAAGGCAAGGATATTCGGGTTCACGATCATGCCGCCCCTGATCTCGATCGAACGCTCGATGGTGGAATCGGTACTCCACGCCGAGGGGCCGTCGAGCACGATCCGAAGGTACGGCAGCAGAGATTCGCTGATTTCCCAGGTAGCAGAGTTCCACAGGTACGAGGGGCTGTGGTCGACGGCGTAGTAGCGCACGTTGTCGCCCACGGTGAACATGGGATCGGCGAACGACGTGGGCTTGGCCCACTCGAACCCCATGCCCTCGTCGCACGAGACGTCCACCACGAGGGTGCCAGGCGCGAGAGTCGGCAGGTCCTGGTTCGTCAAGAATGTCAGTGGTGAATTGGTATCCTGCAGAACGCAATTGACGATGACGTCGTGGTCGGCGAGGAAGCTCGACAGTGGTACGCGGCCGTCGGGGGTGAGGGCCCGACTCTGGCGTGGATCGGCGTCGTCGAGATCGAAGTTGACGATGTTGGCCGAGTGGATCGGCGAACTCACCGCAGTGACGCCGCGCTGGGTGAGAACGTCCACATCGTGAATGCCATGGGCATTGAGTGCAGTGACCGCACCGCGAGCGGTGGCACCGAAACCGATGACCGCAGCCCGCAACCGGCGACCGTAATCACCGGTGGACCCGATCAACTGCAGTGCGTGCAGCACCGAGCAGTAGCCGGCCAACTCGTTGTTCTTGTGGAACACATGCAGATTGAACGAGCCCTCGTGGGTCCAGTGATTCATCGCCTCGAAGGCGATCAGCGTCAGCTTGCGGTCGACGGCGATCTGGGTGAGTTCTTCGTCCTGTACGCAGTGCGGCCAGCCCCACAGTGTCTGCCCTGGGCGCAAGGATGCGAGATCCTCGGCCTGGGGCTTGGGCAACAGGATCACATCGCACTCGGCGATGAGTTGCTCGCGCGTTCGAATGCCCGCCACCTGGGTGGCCAGGTGCTCGTCCGAAATTCCGAACGGCTCGCCGTAGCCGGATTCGAGGAACATTCGGGCGCGGATATCGGCATCTATTCGATCGAAATGCAGTGGGTGAATCGGTAGTCGCCGCTCATCGGGCTTGCGCGAACGTGAGAGGACTCCGAGAGTGAGCTGATGCACGTGTGACCCTTCGTTATCCGAAGTCAACCACAGTGAGCCGAACGGACTTACGTTTCTGCTGGTCAGAGGGTGCCCCCGGCAGGATTCGAACCTCATTTCCCGGTAGTGTGAACCTGCAGGCCAGGGCATCGAAAGAAGCGCTTGAGCTGCTGGTATAGACGCTTTGCTGTGTCGGATTGCCGAGATCTATGTAGAGCAATCTAGAGTTCTTAGGGAACGCAGGGGGAACGAAGGGAACGGCACAATGGCTGTACGGCGACGGAACTCATGGGGCACGGCAAAGAAGCTGCCGTCGGGTAAGTGGCGGGCCTCGTTCGTCGGTCCTGACAAGGTTCGATATGCCGCGCCCAAGACCTACACGGCCAAGGTCGACGCTCTCGCCTGGTTGGCTCGTGAGCGGGTGAGGATCGAGACCGAGGGGCCGAAGTGGAGACCGCCCGGTGCTGTCGCCGAGGCAGGGGAGAAGCTGGCCGACTATGCCGATCGGTGGGTCGATGAACGTCGCAACAAGTCCGGCCAGCCATTGCGGCCGAGGACGGCACAGCTCTACCGTGACCTGCTGCGCTTGCATATCAACCCGGTGCTGGGTGACCTCGAAGTTTCGGCCATCTCGTCGGCTGTGATCCGGTCCTGGCATCAAGGGCTCACCACCGGCACAACGCGCAAGGCGCACACCTACTCGTTGCTGCATGCGATCCTGGCCAGTGCTGCCGCCGACGATGTGATCGAGTCCAATCCTGCGAAGATTCGCGGTGCGATGTCATCGAGCACCGAACGCACTGTCGAGCCGCTGACCGCCGACGAACTCGACGCCCTGGCTGCCGAGATGCCTGAACATTTGCGGGTGCCGGTGCTCGTGATGGGTTGGTGCGGTTTGCGTGTGGGCGAGATGCGGGCCGTGCTGCGCTCCGACGTTGCCGATGACGGTTCCGTGATTCGCGTGAACAAGGCCGCGTCCTACCGGTCCGGTGAATGGCATTGTGGCGCACCGAAGACCAAGGCCGGCATCAGGACCGTTGCCGTTCCGCCGCATATCCGTCCTGCGCTTGCTGCCGGTCTGCCGATAGGTGCTGACGCCCTCGTGTTCCCGTCGCTGATCGGTGGTGATTTCCTGGGTGATTGGGAGCTGCGTCGGCCGTTCAAGGATGCAGCGGAGAGGCTGGGCCACAAGGACTTACGTATCCACGACCTTCGGCATACCGGCGCGACGTTGGCAGCGCAGCACGGGGCAACCACGGCCGAACTCATGCGCCGGATCGGTCACTCGACGCCGTCTATGGCTTTGAGGTACCAGCACGCGGCCGATGCCCGAGACGCCGAACTGGCTCAACGGTTGTCGACAGGGCGGTAGACACGACGATGCCCTCGGCAAGTGTCAGCACACCGAGGGCATCGTCGAACGAAACAGAACCGGGAAGGCAACCCGTGACCGCAATTGTACCTGGTCAGGGGGCATTGAGGCTGCAGGTCTAGCAATCCGATACAAGCTGATGCAGAGTGGGTGTATCGGAGAAGCGAAGTCAGCTCGCACCGCTCCGACGTACCGAACCCAGGACTGCCGGGCATGAACTGTGGACGCGACCTCGACGGGGCTGACCGTCGCTAGAGTCGGATGCCAACCACACACCGAATCATCGTGTGTCGGAAGGCAATCCCATGTCCAATTCGTATCTCTCTATCTCGCAGGTGGCCGATGAACTAGGTCTCGGCACCACCACCGTTCGCGCGTATATCGCTGCAGGACAACTGAAAGCATCCAAGCTCGGGGGCGGTAAGACATCACCGATCCGAGTCAAAAGACTCGACCTCGAAGCATTCGTCGATGCAGGTGCACTGTGAAGTCCGCAGGACAGGTCGACGGACGACGCTGGGCCAACGTTCCCACCGCGCACTGCAATCTGTGCCACCGGCAGCCACGGCACGAACCGTTGTCCGGCTGGACCCACCTCGATGGCAAGCTCACCTGCCCGCACTGCATCCAAGGCGGTTCGGCATGAGTGGATTCGGCGACTACGCCCACCAGTACAAGGCTGCAGGGTGGAATGTCGTCCCGGTCCCGCACGCCAGCAAGCGCATCACGGTCACAGGCTTCACGGGCCACGACGGCATCGACGCTTCGGGCGCGGACCTGCAGGCGTGGATCGACGGGGGCCACGAGGGCGACAACATCGGACTTCGCATGCCCGAGAACGTCGTCGGAATCGACATCGACGCCTACCACGATGGACTCACCACTCTTGCTGCGCTAGTGCAGGACCTAGGACCGCTACCGGCTACCCCGAGGACCACCGCGCGCGCCGACGGGTCGGGAATCTCGTTCTACCGGGTACCGAATTCGACGTTGCTGCCGAGTGGTCTGGGCAAGGGCATCGACATCGTTCGTCGCGGGCATCGGTACGCCCTGGCACCACCGTCTCTGCACCCCGAGGGCCACCCGTACCGCTGGCTCGACACCGAGGACACCGAGGTCGACTTCCTGACGGTCGACTCACTGCCGACCCTGCCCGAATCGTGGGTGAGTCACCTCGACGGTCTGGGCACTGCGCCCGCGGCGATCACGGCACCCGATGCCGAGCCCGTACGGCTCACGGACGGTTCTGCCGACACCGAGGTAGCAAGAGCATTGGCCGACGCCATCGAGGCCGCACAGGGCGAATCAGGCCAACGGCACGACACGGCACTCGAGCACATCAACCGGATCGTTCGGTTGGCAGAACGTGGGCACTCCGGCACCGCGGACGCGGTGGCATCGCTGAAAGCTGCGTACGTCCTGGCGATCGGTTCGGATCGTTCCGATGCTGCCGCCGAGTTCGACCGAATGGTCCACGGTGCACGGGTCAAGGTCGGACAGACACCGTCGGCAGAGCACAACACGGTCCAAGGTCGTACCGCCGTGGACGAGATGATCGGAGCATTGCGCAGCCAGAGTGTCGAGCCCGAACCTGTTGCGCTCGTTGGTTCCTCGTGGGCACCAGTGGACCTGGCCAGTGTGCTCGACGGCGAGTTCGTCCCGGTTGTCCCGACGATGCTCACCCGGTCGGACGGCGTCTCGTTGATCTATCCCGGCCTGACTCACTCGTTCCATGGTGAGCCCGAGTCCGGCAAGTCGCTGGTTCTACAGTCCGAGACAGTCACTCGGATCATGGCGGGGGAGAGGGTGCTGTATCTCGACTTCGAGTCCTCCCAGGATCAAGTGATCAACAGGCTTCGCGAGTTCGGGGCGTCGGATGCGGCGATCCTCGCGAACCTCACCTACGTTCGGCCGTTCGAGCCATTCAACGCTCAATCTCCGCACTGGACAGCTTTACTGGGCACCCGGTACACCCTGGCAGTCCTCGACGGCGTCACGGAAGCGATGAGCCTGTCCGGCCGGGAACTGATCGACAACGGCAGTGTGGCGCACTTTCTTCGCGAGCTACCCGATGCGATCGCCAGAGCTACCGGCGCTGCTGTCGCGATGATTGATCACGTCGTCAAGTCCAAGGACGGACGCGGCCGAGGTGCGATCGGTGGGCAACACAAGTTGGCAGGCCTGTCGGGAGCGTCGTACACCGTCGAACCGATATCTCCGATCATGCCCGGTAAGCGCGGCGAGCTGTCCATCCGCATCGGAAAGGACCGCGAGGGCCAGGTACGGCCGCACTGTGGCAAGTGGACTTCCACCGACCGGACCCAAGAGGCCGCACGCGTCATTGTCGACAGCACGGGAACGTCTCCGGTGGTCATAGTCAACCCGCCCGGTGATGTGGCCGACGGGACGACGACGAGAAACCTGCCCGAGTCCGAGGTGATCCGGCGACTGGTCTCGAACCTTCTCGCGAACAAGCCCCAAGGTGTGCTGTCGTCCACGATCGCGGGCCGGATCAAGAAGTCGGCACCGAAGACTCGCACCGAACTCGACTGGCTGACCGAGGAGGGCTACCTGCGCGAGGAGCGAGCACCGCACAACGGACGGAAGTTCTTCCAAGTCCACCCGTACGGCGACGACCCCGAATAGGTCAGGGGCTCGGACGAACTGGATGCGCTCATTCACTCATTTGAGTTCGTCTAGTGAGTCCGTCCCTAGGGAGGGGACGACGGACAAACTGACTGGACCTTGTCCGGGACAACCGGGACGAACTCGGACGAACTGGACCAACTAGCACCGAATCAACCACCAGGAGAGCACAGCATGACCACCATCGAACAACGTCACCGCACGCCGCGAGAGATCGCTGTCCTTCGCGTCATCGCCTCGACGCCGGGCATCCACCTCGACAACATCGCGGCCGTACTCGGCTACTCACCACGAGCTGTCCGCGGGATCCTCAACGTCCTGCAGAGCCACGAGGAGGCCACTCAGACCACCGACCGAACGCACAGTCTGACGGCCAAGGGCATCGAGGCATTGGCGTGACGGCCGCACGCATCTTCAAGGCCAGGTTCTCATCCGGCCAGTGCGGACGTTGCAGTCGCCCGATCGAAAAGGACATGCTCGTGAAGTACCTCGACACTCCGACCGGCCGACAGCTCGTGTGTGGCACCGGGCAATGCCAGTCAGGGAACACGCCGACCCACTTCTGCACCTCGTGTGGGCAGTCGCTGCCGTCGGCCGAGGTGTCACAGTGACCGCGCCCGAGTCTCTACTGCATGAGGAGCTGGTGGCCATCAAGCTCGGTGCTGCCCTCGATCACGTCCTCTCGCACATGGACCCTGCCGCCCGTGCGGCTCTGCCGATGCTGCAACCCTTCATCACGCCCGAGTTCGTGGAAGTCCGTGCCGAGCAGACCGTGGTGGTCGCCATTCCTCGCTGGTGGCTCGATGACGATGAGGACCAACTGTTACCGGACCTCGATCGGCACAGCACCACCGAATAGCATGTGGTGCAATCACTGACACAATCGGGTAGACTCGGCACTGCGAAGAGAACTCGCCTCGACTGGTTCGGCCGTCCCGCAAGGATGAGCGCCGAGCGGCAGTAACGAGGCTGGCAGGCTCACGCGGTGCCGAGTCGATTCCGACCTGTGTGCACTCCAATTCCCAAGCGAGAGAACAATCATGGCGAAACGTATGCCATCGAGTTCCCGCACCGCCGAGTTCGGTTTCGAGCTACGCAGCACATCGGACGGGTCTACCGGCACAGGTAGGCGTCTGGAAGGCATTGCGGCAGTGTTCAACACCGACACGCACATTCGATCCTACGAGGGCGACTTCCTGGAGAGAATCACGCGCGGCGCGTTCGCGAAGTCGATCAGAGACAATCCACACCCGCTGATGCAGTGGGACCACGGTCGAGACAGTCGTGTCGGAACTACACCGATCGGCGCGTACGACACTCTGCGCGAGGACCCCGAGGGGCTTTTCGTGTCCGGTGAGCTGTTCGACAATCCGGTCGTTGAGCCGGTACGTCAGGCGATCGAAGCAGGCGCAGTGCGCGGTATGTCGATCAGCATGCAGGTCATCCGGGACGAGTGGCGAGACGCCAAGGGCAGGCCGGTCGGGAGCAACGAACTCAGACGACTGCTCTGGGCCGATCCCGACGACCCGGCCTACCGCGGACTGCTACCGCTCCGGCGCACCATCAAGGAACTCCGGCTCGGTGAAGCCGGACCTGTTGGCCGACCGGCATACACAACGACATCGGTCGGTGTCCGCAGTACCGAACCGCGCACCCTCACCATCAACGCCGCCAAAAGGCAACTAGCACTCATCAATACGAGAAGGACTTAGGAACATGACACGACGACGTAAGAACACCACCGCGGGCGACTCCGGCACCGCAATCGACACCCTCGATCTCCGCGGCCTGACCGTGGCCGAGGCCGACGACCGACGCGAAGAACTGCGCGAAGAACTGGCAGAACTGGTCGCCGAGAACGAGGACCGGAACGAGCTGGAGCCGGACGCCGAGGCCCGCTTCACCGAACTCACCGAGGGCATCGAGTACCTGGACGCACAGCACGAGAAGCGCTCGAAGATGATCGGTTTGCTGGACCGCGGGGCACACGACGATGCACCGACCCGCACAAGCCGAGGCACCACCGACCGCGATGTCGTGCTCCGCAACCTCGAGTCCGACGTGAAGGCGAAGCACCTCAGCGCCGATGCTGCTACCGGAGTCGAAGCACTGCTGCGCGGTGAGGACTCGACTACGGCCACCCGCTGGGCACGAGCTGCAGGCGATCCCGCATACCGCAGTGCATTCGCCAAGATGCTGGCCGATCCTTCCCGCGGGCACCTGGAGTGGACCGCAGCAGAGTCCGACGCCTACCGCAGCGCTCAGGCAGTCCAGCGCGCAATGAACGAGGGCGTCAATTCGCAGGGTGGTTCGCTTGTTCCATTGAGCCTCGATCCCAATATCGGAATTACCTCCGACGGTAGCAACAATCCCATTCGGCAGATTGCACGGAATGTCACAATCACCGGTCAAGCATGGCGCGGAATTACCTCCGCAGGAGTGACTGCAAGCTGGGTACCGGAAGCACAGGAATTGCCCGATTCGAGCCCGACGCTGGCCGCTCCGGTAATTCCCGTATTCAAGGCCACCACATTTATCCCTTATAGCTGGGAAGTCGAGCAGGATGGGGTCGACCTGCTGTCACAGTTGCAGACATTGATGGCAGACGGATTGGAGCAATTGACCAATACCGCCTTCACTACCGGAACCGGCGTCAATCAGCCACGAGGCGTAGTTACCGCCCTTGCGTCGGCCGGCGCGCCGTACGTGTTGACACCCGGCACCGTCGAAACACTCAGTGCTGCAGACATCTTCAAGTTGCAGAGTGCACTGCCTCCGCGGTTCCAGCCGAACGCACAATGGGCCGGCAACCTCGGAACGATCAATCTCGCTCGGCAGCTGGAAACGGCGAACGGGTCGAGGGTATTTCCAGAATTGGCCGACGGTCGTCTATTGTCTCGGAAGGTCAACGAGGTCAGTAATCTCGACGGATTCAATGCCGCGGTGACTGATGCTTCGAACCTGGCTTTGATCTACGGTGACTGGTCCAATTACGTTTGCGTGAATCGCGTTGGAGCATCCGTGGAATTCATTCAGAACTTGACCGGGCCGAATGGGCGACCAACCGGTCAACGCGGTATCGTTTTATACACGAGGATTGGCGGCGACGTGGTAAACATAAATGGGCTACGGGCGCTGAACATTGCAACCACTGCCTAGTAGTTCGATCCTGATCGCTCCCGCGGCATTCACAGCCACCGATCCGCATTCCGGTGACGAGGTTGTGGTGCCCGCGGGGGCGAGGACCGAAGTCGGTTCGGAGTGGGCGCTGGCGCATCCTGATCGTTGGGAGCCGCTGCCACCGCCTGCACCACCGACTACGGGGCACGCTCCGGTGTACGCCTCGTTCTGAGAACTACCTGCATCACCGAGTCAGACCGGCGCACTGAGGATTCCGTCTGGTTCGAGGTGGCGGCATCGAGTCGATTCGGTGGTGCAGGTTCCCAATCTTCCCCGAGTTCAATTGCAGGACTCGGGGGCCGAGTAGCCCGCGTGGCGCTCGGTAGACACTCCGTCCGTTCGGTTCGGCATCACCTGGCCGGGTCGAGTGAGGATGGCGCTGTGGTGGCGTCCGAATCACCTGAGTGTCGACACTTCCCATCGGTTCTTTTTAGCGGGAGTCCACCGATGGGAAAGACAGCCCGGCCAGGCTCATCGTTGCAGTGCGCGCGTCTCCGTTCCACGCTCAGCGCTCCGAGGGTCCGGCCGGGCTGTCTCACATCTACCCCGAGGAACGACGCCATGAGCCAGTACACCCCGAAGTCGTACCAGTACATCAAGTGGGCGCAGGAGTTCAAGAAGATGTGCGGGCCAGCTCCGACGTGCCATATCTGCAAGCTGGTGATCGACCCCAGCGCCGCCCGCAACTCCAAAGGGCAATTCACCCTGGACCATCTCGTGCCGCTGTCTCGTGGCGGCGATCCGTTCGAGCTGACCAACTGCGCCCCGGCACATCGTGGCTGTAATGGCCGCCGCGGCAACAGATTCGAGCACGATGCCCCAGAAGCTCCGAGGCCTGCGATCGCGGCCCTGTTCGATGACGACACGCCTCGTACGTCACGCTGCTGGACCGGCTGCCCAGAATGCCGAGGGGCCCTCGATACGTCATTGCGGGAGCATCGCAACACCGGGCGTGTCAGCGTCACCACCGGGTACGGCAACACCTGCCCGCGCATCGTTGCACTCAAGGCGCATCGTCGAACTCTGGCAGCGAGGTAGGTCAGGCAGGCAGGGCCCATCGAGCGAGCCGGTAGCTGGCACCGACCACTGTGTCCGATGCTGCACCTGTGCCACGCCACACACCCTTGACGCAGCCGAAGTTGTTGCTACCCAACACCTTGACTCTGACCCTGATGATGTCGTTGCTGAAGACAAGCACATGCACGTTGTACACCGTTGCCAGTGTGTGCAGTGCCAGCACGAGCACCAGTCGCAGCAGCACGTACCCAACGATCGCAGCAAGCACAGTACTGACTGCAAGCACTTGCACTGTTGCTCTTGATGATTGCTTCAATGATTGTTCAATTACGTTTGAATGAAATGCTTTTCGTGTCAGTGATACGAGTCGATCGCGCTTGGTCGTCGTCGTGGTGGTTGTGTCGGTGGTGCCGGTGCCGAGTGTCGGCGCGCCTGCAGGCGCTGCAATTGCATGCATATTGAATTCCTCATTTGTCAGTCGAATTGGGTTCGCTCCCATCTCGACTATGACACATGAATAAAGCAATTGCACGCATGGCTGGAGCCGCACCCCATCAATGAATAGGAATGGCGTCGGCCGGGCGTGGGGTAGGGGGGGTATTAGTCGACGTTGAATTCGGGGTACACCTAGACCCTGCAGTCGAGCTGGTTCTCTCTCTGAGTGAAAATGTCACGCAAAACGCCTGGTCAGAGGCTTATGGAGGGTCCAAAAACAGGTCCATTTTCATTTTTTCGAAAAAGTGCTGATTTGACCCAGTGTACCGGGCTTATTTCGGCTTGGAAAATGACCGTTTATCGACCTGCATTTTTCTCATTGGCCGGCCGATTTCTAGTCGGATGAATTCGTCGTTCAATTCGGCTACACTGTGAATTGGAGACACGCTCTCCTCTCTATTGACAGTGCGCTGGTTCGCTCCCACGCACAACGAAAAAGGCCTTCGATCTTTACCGTGCATCCGGTAATGCCGAGGGCCTTTTCGTATGTGTTCCTACTCAAGTATTCGACCGAGGAACCCAGGGTGCCATTGTTCGATGAAATGCTTGAGTGCCCATAGAGGTTCGTCGTCCTTGTCGTCGCACGTGTCCAGTATTTCTAGGATGGCGGCGATCATGGCCGACTTACTGCCAGGCGTGTGATCCACCAGTGGCTGCAGGGCCGGGTGGTCCTCTGCAAACCATGACGCGATGGTGACTACCGAGGCAATGTGGATTGCGTACCCCCCGGCCAGAGCCTGCTCGACATTCTTGCGCGTACGCGTCTCGTCTGCCCGTGGCCGGACCGGGAAGTCGAGCAGGATCGCATCGTCGTCTGCAGGGGTCATTCCGCAAGTTTCTGTAGGGATGCCAGGCACCTGGCGCAGTTGTTGCCGGTGCTGTCCTTGAACCGGATCGGATTGTGTGTCGAGTCTTCGATCACTTGAGGGTCCGCGCCCTCGACATCACCTGTGGTACCGCACAGAGTCGTCATCTCGGCGGGTCTCACGCCGTGGACCTTTTCGCCGCCAGCAACCGAGCCTGCAAGTATGTCGCTTTTGCTATATGTCTCCATCGATGCAACCTACCGAACTGAATGGAGCAGGTGCACGGGAACGGATGATCCGATCTGCGTACAGCAACCCTCTAGGGAACGAGGGAGGAACGATCCTGGCCAATATGGCCTCTGAGCTGCAAAAACGTGGTGCCCCCGGCAGGATTCGAACCTGCGACCAAGGGATTAGAAGGCCCTTGCTCTATCCCCTGAGCTACGGAGGCTGGCACGTGCGGGCGGACCCGCTCGAGCACGGTTGACGAGTGTACCTTTCCGTATACGCCGATCGCGCCGGCATGGGTTGGGCGATGGTCGCAGCGGGAAAGCGGTGGTTTCGGAAGCGTTCCGACCCCAGGTCGAAGGAGGTGCTGTGCACGACATCCTCGACGACGCGCTGCGCACCTGGCAGTCCGGCGACGTGGCAGCGGTCGCGACCGTGGTCCGCACCTTCGATTCCGCGCCGCGTCCGGTCGGAGCGTCCATGCTCGTCGGTTCCGACGGTGCGGTGGCCGGTTCGGTCTCCGGCGGCTGCGTCGAAGGCGCGGTCTACGAACTCGCGCAGGACGTCATGCGCACCGGGGCTCCGGTGCTCACCCGATACGGGGTATCGGACGACGATGCGTTCGCCGTCGGGCTCACCTGCGGCGGAACGCTCGACGTGTTCGTCGAAGTGCTCACCCGACAGACGTTTCCCGAATTCGAGGCCCTCGTCGCGGACGTTCGCGCCAATGTGCCCGTGGCGATGGCGACAGTCGTCGCGCATGCCGATCCGGAACGGCTCGGCCGCAGGATCGTCGTCGGAGAATCGGGCACCCGAGGCTCGCTCGGCAGTGAGCGTGCCGACGCTGCCGTGGCCGACGATGCGAAAGGGCTTCTCGCCGCGGGCCGTTCGGCTGTCCTGACCTACGGGCCCGACGGCCAGCGACGGGGCGAGGGGATGGATGTGTTCGTCTCGAGCCACGCTCCGCCGCCGCGGATGCTGGTGTTCGGAGCCATCGATTTCGCTGCCGCGGTGGCGCAGCAGGGCGCATTCCTCGGGTACCGCGTCACGGTCTGCGACGCACGGGCAGTCTTCGCGACTCCGCAGCGGTTCCCCGCAGCCGAGCAGGTCGTGGTCGCGTGGCCGCACGACTATCTGTCCGCGCAGTTCGCGGCGGGGGAGGTGGACGAGCGGACGGTCGTCTGTGTGTTGACTCACGACCCCAAATTCGACGTGCCACTGCTCGAGGTGGCGTTACGCATTCCATCGCTGGCGTTCGTCGGCGCGATGGGATCGCGCCGAACCCATGACGACCGCATGGCTCGGTTGCGGGCTTCCGGTCTGACGGAGACGGAACTCACTCGTCTGGCCAGCCCGATCGGTCTCGATCTCGGCGCGCGCACCCCGCAGGAGACGGCCGTGTCGATCGCAGCGGAGATCATCGCCCACCGCTGGGGCGGTACCGGTGAACCGCTGCGCGCCCGAGACGGTCGCATCCATCACGACGCGACCGAGGCCGTGAGTACGGACAAGTACGACGCTGTGTAGGACTCGCGTTTCGAGTACTCCCGATCACCTCTTACTCTGGTGGTATGGCAACACCGGATCTCGAGAAGCCCGAACCCTCGACCGCTGAACTCCCGGCGGACGATGTCCGGGCGAACGACGGTTCGACGAACGACGATCCACGGTCGACCACGACGACGGTGTTCGCCACCGCAGGCGTCATCGCCGGTGTGGTCGCCGCACTCATCGTGATGCTCTCCGCCTCCGATGCACTGGTATTGCTCGGAATCCCGGATCCGGGCCCGGCCACCACGTACGGTCTGCCTGCGCTGAGGGCCATCGGCGAGATCGCCGCCGTCATCGCCATCGGATCCTTTCTGCTGGCCGCGTTCCTCGTACCGCCGCAGCAGAACGGGATTCTCGACGTCGACGGGTACCGCGCGGTCCGGACCGGTTCGGTGGCGTCGATCATCTGGGCCGTCTGCGCCCTGCTTCTGGTGCCCTTGACGTTGTCCGACACCTCGGGGCAGCCGTTCGCCGAGGCCATCAAACCGGCGAACCTGTGGATTGCGCTCGACCAGGTGGAGATCGCCAGTGCCTGGCGCTGGACCGCCATCATGGCCGTTGTGCTCGCCATCGCGTCGCGCACGGTGTTGCGGTGGGCCTGGACGCCCGCACTGCTCGGGTTCTCCCTCGCGACGCTGCTGCCGATCGCGCTGAGCGGACACTCCTCGGCAGGCGGCTCGCACGACATCGCCACCAACAGTTTGATCCTGCATCTCGGGGCCGCGTCGCTGTGGGCGGGCGGACTGTTCGCGCTGCTGGCGCACGTTCGCAGGCGTGGTGCACACGCCGATGTCGCGGCTCGCCGATTCTCCACGATCGCCGGAGTCTGTTTCGTGGTCATGGGCATCAGCGGCGTCATCAACGCCCTGGTCCGGGTTTCGCTCGCCGACCTGTTCACCACCACCTACGGCCTGCTGATCGTGGGCAAGATCGTCGCCCTGATCGTGCTGGGCGGCTTCGGCTGGATGCAGCGCCGCCGTGCCCTACCGGCACTGATCGCCGATCCCACGGCCCGCGGGCCGCTGCTCCGGTTCGCCGGTGCCGAGGTGCTGGTCCTCGCTGCGACCATCGGGCTGGCCGTCGGGCTCGGCCGCACACCTCCGCCGGCCGAGATCGACCCCAATCTCACGACCACGGAAGCGGCACTCGGGTACAACCTCAGTGGCCCGCCGACGTTCGCGCGCATGGCGCTGGACTGGCGCTTCGATCTGATCTTCGGCACCGCGGCAATCGTCATGGCCGTGGTGTACCTGATCGGCGTCCGCCGTCTGCGGCTGCGCGGAGACGCATGGCCCGTCGGCCGTACCGTCGCCTGGGTCCTGGGCTGCCTCACGCTGCTGATCAGTACGTCATCGGGTATCGGACGGTATTCCACGGCCGTGTTCAGCGTGCACATGACCGGGCACATGATGCTGTCGATGCTCGCGCCGGTTCTGCTCGCGCTCGGCGGTGCACTGACGTTGGCGTTGCGTGTCCTGCCCGCGGCAGGCAAGGACGGCGTCCCGGGGATGCGCGAGTGGTTGCTGATGGGCCTGCACAGTCGACTTTCGCAGTTCGTCACCCACCCGCTCGTCGCGGCGCTGATCTTCGTGGGCGGCTTCTACGTGCTCTACCTCGGCGGAATCTTCGGGGCCGTTCTCGACAGTCACGGCGCGCACCTGCTGATGAACCTGCACTTCGTGCTCAGCGGTTACCTGTTCTACTGGACCGTCATCGGAGTCGATCCGTCTCCGCGCAAGATCGCTCCGGTCACCAAACTCGCCGTCGTGTTCGGATCGCTGCCGTTCCATGCCTTCTTCGGAGTGGCTCTGATGAGCATGAACACCGTGATGGGTGGCTGGTTCTACCGGACGCTCGGGCTGGATTGGAACTCCGACCTGCTCGGAGATCAGAAGCTCGGCGGCGGAATCGCCTGGGCCACGGGCGAGGTTCCGCTGGTGCTCGTCATGCTGGCGTTGCTGATCCAATGGACCCGTAGCGACGATCGAGATGCCAGGCGCAGTGACCGCGCCGCCGAGCGCGATCACGATGCCGACCTGGCCGCGCACAACGCGATGTTCGCCGAGCTCGCCCGACGCGAACGGACCGGCGAGCAGTAGTACTCGGTCGGTTCAGCCGGTCTCGGCGATCTTGCTCAACAGTCGGTTCAGCTCGTCGCGTTCCGCGGGCTCGAGGCCGTCGAACATTTCCGACGACACCTGACGGCGCGCGTCGTCGATTCTGTCCAACAGCGCGCGGCCGGTGTCGGTCAGCTCGACCAGGACGGCTCGCCGATCGCTCGGATCCTGTTGCCGGATCACCAGGTGTGCCGTCTCGAGGGAGTCGACGATGTCGGTGGCCGATCGCGCGACGATGCGCAGGTGCTCGGCGAGATCGCGTAGTCGCATGGACTCCGGCTCGCGCGCCAACACGTGCAGAGCCCGACTCTGTGAGGGATTGAGGCCGAACGGTTCCAACGCAGTCATGTGGCTGCGCCGGATCTGCCGCGCGACGGCCATGAACTGCTCGCTCAGGTTGGGCGAGTGTCCGGTTTCCATGTACGGGATCATAGCGACGGTTGCTCACTACCTCATAGTGAGGTAACCTCTGCATATTACTTCAGCTACCACGGAGGTCTACTTGGAAAGCCGACCCGAACGTTCTCTCCTCGCGTCCGATCCAGCACCCGTGCGCCGAGTCCTGGCTCTGTTCACGCCCTACCGCCGCAAGATCGCCGTCGTCAGCGCGATCATCGTCGTCAGCGCGATCATCGCGCTCGCGTCCCCCTTGCTTCTCCGCGAACTCCTCGATCATGCGATACCCGACCGCGACGTCACGCTCGTCAGCCTGATCGCACTCGGCATGATCGCAGTTGCAGTCGCCACCAACACTCTCGGCGTCGTGCAGACCTGGATGTCCAACGGCGTCGGTCAGCGACTCATGCACGATCTACGCGTCCAGGTCTACTCACACCTGCAACGCCAATCCCTCGGATTCTTCGCACGCACTCGTACCGGCGAGGTGCAATCACGCATCGCCAACGACATCGGCGGCATGCAATCGGTGGTCACCAATACCGCAACGTCCATCGCGCAGAACGCGACGACCGTTGCCGCGACGGTGGTCGCACTCTTCCTGCTCGACTGGAAGCTCGCCACGTTCTCGTTGATCATCCTGCCGGTCTTCGTCCGTGTCGCCCGCCGCATCGGCGACGAGCGGCGCAAGATCTCCACCAAACGGCAGAAGCTGCTCAGCGACCTGTCGGTGCAGATCGAGGAATCACTCTCGGTCAGCGGCATTCTGCTGGGCAAGACCACCGGTTCCGCACAGGTGTTGACCGAGAAGTTCGCCGACCGATCCCACGAGGTCGCCGGCGTCGAACTCGCGGCGATGATGGCAGGGAAGTGGCGCATGGCCACGATCCAGATCAGCTTCGCCGTCATGCCTGCCCTGGTGTACTGGTTCGCCGGCATCACCATCGGGCAGGGGAGCGCACTGACGATCGGAACTCTGGTCGCGTTCACCGCTCTGCAGACCCAATTGTTCCGACCCACCATGCAATTGCTCAACACCGGCGTCGAGGTGCAGGCCTCGCTCGCCCTGTTCGGGCGAGTGTTCGAGTACCTCGATCTGCCGATCGACGTGGCCGAGCCCGCCCATCCGGTGGCGTTGCCTCGCGAGTCCGTCCGCGGAGACGTCGCCTTCCGTGCGGTGGACTTCACCTACACCTCGGCAACGGTTCCGACATTGAGCGGCATCGACCTCGAGGTCCCGGCAGGCAGCACGCTCGCTCTCGTCGGCGCAACCGGGTCCGGCAAGACGACTCTGGGCTATCTCGTTGCGCGGCTGCATGATCCGACGGCCGGATCGGTGACGATCGACGGCATCGACCTGCGGGAGATGGCGTCGGAGAACATCGCCGACCTGGTCGGCGTCGTCTCTCAGGAGACGTACCTGTTCCACGCCACCATTCGAGAGAACTTGCGATTCGCCAAACCCGACGCCACCGACGAGGAGATTTTCGCGGCGGCCCGAACGGCACAGATCCACGACTTCATCGACGGCCTCGACGACGGGTACGAGACCATGGTCGGCGAACGCGGATACCGGTTCTCGGGCGGTGAGAAGCAGCGCATCGCCATTGCCCGAACGGTGTTGCGCAATCCACCGATCCTGGTGCTCGACGAAGCGACCAGCGCCCTCGACAATCGCACCGAACGCGCAGTGCAAACCGCGCTCGACGGCCTGATGAACGGGCGAACGACCATCCTCATCGCGCATCGACTGTCCACGGTGCGCTCCGCGGACAGCATCGCAGTACTCGATCACGGCGTCGTTCGCGAGGTCGGAAGCCACGAATCCCTGTTGGAGAACGACGGCATGTACGCCCAATTGGTCCGAGCCGCAGACGATGTGGTGGACAGTGTTGCCGCATGAGTGAGACCGGGTGATCCCACTGCGTACCATCGCCGGTCGTGTCGAGTGCGAGATCGAGGTCAAGAAGTCGAGGTTTCTCGCGGTCGTCGATCGCGCGGCCACGGAAGCCGAGGCGCGAGCTGTGATCGAGGCGGCCCGCAAGGCCGATCCTGCTGCCGGACATCACTGTTCGGCGTTCATCGTCGATGTGTCGCCGCCGGATCCGCGCATCGAGCGGTCCAACGACGACGGTGAACCGAGCGGGACGGCAGGTACACCGATGCTCGACGTGCTGCGCGGGCATCACCTGACCAACGTCGTCGCGGTCGTCAGCAGATATTTCGGAGGAACCAAGCTGGGCACCGGCGGACTTGCCCGTGCCTACGGCGGAGCGGTGGCCGAGGCGTTGGCCGGTGCGATGTTCCTGACCCGGGAACGACGCGAGATCATGACTCTCGAACTCGACCATGCCGAGGTCGGTCGCGTGGAATCGGAATTACGCGGGCACGGGGTTTTCGTCGTCGGCACCTCCTACGGCGCGTCCGCGGTACTTACCGTCGCGGTTCCGGACGCCGATTCGACTGCGGCCCTGGTTGCTTTGCTCACTGCGGGGCGAGTGATCCCCGAGCTCGACGGCCACATGTACGCCGAAATTCCCGACTAGCACACGGTCCCGACATTCTCGGGTTGCGCGGGCCCCGATTCGGGTGCTTCATCCACAGGCCGGCCGGTTGTCCACATTTCGCCGACTCGTTCACCACGGACGTCTTCCGCGTAGCAGTGTCGATCTCGATCGCAACCACGCGACATCGATCGAGGGGGAACACACCATGTACGAAGCACAGTGCGCAGTTGTCGGAACGGTCATCACCAATCCCGTCAAGCGCTCCACACCCACCGGCGACGAGGTCCTCAGCTTCCGGATGGCCAGTAACGCCCGACGTCAGGATCGCAACACCGGCGAGTGGACCGACGGCGGAACCCTCTACCTGACGGTCACGTGCTGGCGTCGCCTCGTGCGCGGCGTCGGAGCATCGCTGATGAAGGGCGACCCGATCATCGCCTACGGGCAGCTGCGGACCAACGAGTACACCAACCGTGACGGGGTCGAACGCGCGGATCTCGAGATGCGGGCCAGCGCCGTCGGACCGGATCTCGCGCGCTGCAACGTCTCGATCCATCGGACGAAAGCGGTGGCACCCGAGGCTGCGACGGACGGCGATCCGGGAGCTACCGAACCTGTGGACGAGGATCGGGACCACGATCGCATCGAGGACGACGTGCGCGAGTCCGTTCCGGCTTGACGGTCTCCCGGCATCCGCCGTCCGCGCTGCATCGGAACCTCGATCGAGTGCGGGCGGCGGCTGCGCGCTCGGGCGGTGGTGCCGGAGACCCACTCGCACCGATAAGCTGGGCGTCATGGCTGAATTCATTTACACCATGAAGAAGGTGCGCAAGGCGCACGGCGACAAAGTCATCCTCGACGACGTGACGATGAGCTTCTATCCGGGAGCGAAGATCGGCGTCGTCGGCCCCAACGGCGCCGGTAAGTCCAGCATCCTCAAGATCATGGCGGGAATCGATCAGCCCGGAAACGGTGAGGCGTTCCTCGCTCCCGGTGCCTCGGTCGGCATCCTCATGCAGGAACCGGTCCTCGACGACACCAAGACCGTTCGCGAGAACGTCGAGGACGGTCTCGGCGAGACGATGGTCCAGCTCAAGCGGTACAACGAGATCGCCGAGTTGATGGCAACCGACTACTCCGACGAGCTGATGGAAGAGATGGGCGAGCTGCAGGAAAAGCTCGACCACGCCGATGCCTGGGAGATCGACTCCCAGCTCGAACAGGCCATGGACGCACTGCGCTGCCCGCCGCCCGAGTCGCCGGTCACCAACCTCTCCGGTGGTGAGAAGCGCCGCGTGGCGCTGTGCAAGCTGCTGCTGAGCAAGCCCGACCTGCTGCTGCTCGACGAGCCCACCAACCACCTCGACGCCGAGAGTGTGCTGTGGCTCGAACAGCACCTGGCCGCATACGCAGGCGCCATTCTCGCCGTCACTCACGACCGGTACTTCCTCGACCACGTCGCGCAGTGGATCGCCGAGGTCGACCGCGGACACCTGTACCCGTACGAGGGCAACTACTCCACGTACCTGGAAAAGAAGGCCGAGCGTCTCGAGGTCTCGGGCAAGAAGGACCAGAAGCTGCAGAAGCGCCTCAAGGACGAGCTCGCCTGGGTTCGTTCCGGTGCCAAGGCACGTCAGGCCAAGAGCAAGTCTCGTCTGGCTCGCTACGACGAGATGGTGGCCGAGGCCGAGAAGACCAGGAAGCTCGACTTCGACGAGATCCAGATCCCCAACCCGCCGCGCCTCGGCGACGTCGTGGTGGAGGTCAAGAGCCTGGACAAGGGCTTCGACGGCCGCGTGCTGATCAAGGATCTCTCGTTCACGTTGCCCCGCAACGGCATCGTCGGCGTCATCGGCCCCAACGGCGTCGGTAAGACGACGCTGTTCAAGACCATCGTCGGGCTCGAGGAGCCGGACGGCGGCGAGGTCAAGATCGGTCAGACCGTCAAGCTGAGCTACGTCGACCAGAACCGCTCGGGCATCGACTCGAAGAAGACGGTGTGGGAGACGGTCTCCGACGGTCTGGACTTCATCACCGTCGGCAGCTCCGAGTTCCCGTCGCGTGCGTACATCAGCTCGTTCGGGTTCAAGGGCCACGATCAGCAGAAGCCTGCCGGAGTGCTCTCCGGTGGTGAGCGGAACCGTCTGAACCTGGCGATGACGCTCAAGCAGGGCGGCAACCTGATCCTGCTCGACGAACCGACCAACGACCTCGACGTCGAAACGCTCGGATCTCTCGAGAACGCTCTCGAGGAATTCCCGGGCTGCGCCGTGGTCATCTCCCACGACCGGTGGTTCCTGGACCGCACCTGCACGCACATCCTGGCGTGGGAAGGTGGCTTCGGCGACAACGAAGCTGCCTGGTACTGGTACGAGGGCAACTTCGAGGGCTACGAGGCCAACAAGGTCGAACGCCTCGGACCCGACGCGGCTCGCCCGCATCGCGTCACGCACCGAAAGCTGACCAGAGACTGACATGCCGGCGAAAACCTTCACCTGCACACTTCAGGTGCGGTGGGGTGATTCCGACCGTCTCGGCCACGTCAACAACACCCGGTTCGTCGAATACCTCCAGGAGGGCCGCGTTCAGTTCCTGAACGCGGTCTTCGGGGGTCCGGGTGTGCGCGGCGCAGCGGTGGTGCGGAAACTCACCACCGATTTTCTGCATCCGATTCTCGACGACTCGGGTCCGCTGACGATCGAGCTGTGGATCACCCGCATCGGGACCACCTCGTACGGCGTCCGGCACGTGGTGACCGACCGGGACGGAAAAGTCTGCGCGGATGCCGAAGCACTGATGGTTGCCTTCGATCTCGCGACGTCTTCCTCTCGTCCTTTGTCGGAGGACGAGAGGAACCTTCTCGCGGAGTATCTCGTCGCGAAGTAGTTCGCCACGCGCCGGCTCAGCGAGGTCACTGCGGTAAAAGGGTGTTCGACACTAAGGTCGAGGAGTCATCGACGACCGGCGATCGGCGGGCGTCGGGAAAATCCTCACGAGGGAGTACTCGAACACCATGCCACGCTCGCTGGACCTGCCCGACAACGACTGGGCCGACGGCCTCGACGACCGACTCCTGGCCGAGCTGGCGACACTGCAAGCCGAGTATTTCGAGCACGTGGACACGACGGCCGTCGGAGCGTCCGCACACACTCCCGACACCACGTCCTTTCACCGGCACGTCCGGTTGGCCGCTCAGCGGCTGCCCGAGACCGCGAACGTAGCGGTGCACCGACCCAGCGAGTCGAGTTCGGCCGCCCATCAGGCCGCGGGCAGCTATCTGCAGATCGTCACCGACGACATGCCGCTCCTCGTCGAGTCGGTCATCTCGCTGCTGTCCCGACTCGGCATCGAGTACACCGACGTGGTCCATCCCATTCTGTCGGTCGCCCGCGACGCGGACGGCGAGCTGACGGGTCCGATCGCCGACGGTCGACGCGAATCCTGGATTCACGTCCAGCTGCATCCGTCCACGTCCGCGGAGGCCCTCGACCGCGTGGAGTCGGAGGCGAGCCGGGTGTTGGCCGACGTGCGTCAGGTCGTCGGCGACACCGAGCGCATGCGTCGGGTACAGGCCGAGGTCGCCGATCTGCTCGACGGCGCGGCCGAGCGGGCCGGTGATGCGGAGTCCGACACCGCCGTCGAACATCGCGACGCAGCCGCGTTGCTGCGCTGGCTCGGCGACGGTCACTACACGCTCCTCGGCTACCGCCGGTACCGGCTCGGCGGCGTCGACGGTGCACGGACGGCCACCGGCGAGGAGTCGAGCAGCCTCGGGGTGTTGCGCGACGCGGCCCACGACGTGCACGGTTCGGAGCCGCTCGGTCAGCGCGACCTGGTCGCCCTGACGCAGGGAGCGAGTCCGGCGACGGTGCACCGCGCCGTCTACCCCTACTTCGTCAGTGTTCTCGACGCCGAGAACTCCGCCGAACACCGTTTCGTCGGCGTCTTCACCGTGACGGCGCTGCACGAGAACGTGCTCGACATTCCGGTGATCGAGCGTCGGGTGCGCTCGGTGATCGCCCGGGCCGGCCATGATCTCGGGTCGTTCTCGGGTCAGGCGATGCTCGAAGTGCTGCAGTCGATGCCGCGCTCGGAACTGTTCGCCACCTCGGCGTCCTGGCTGTTCGAGACCGCGAGTGCTGTTCTGGCACTGGGCCGTCGGCGCAAGGTCAAGCTGTTCGTGCGGCCCGATGCCGGCGGATCCTTCGTCTCCGCCCTGGTGTACCTGCCGCGAGATCGCTACACCACCCGTGTTCGGCTGGCCATTCAGGATCGGCTGCTCCGTGAGCTCGGCGGCACTTCTCTCGACTACACGGCGCGCGTGACGGAATCGGACCTGGCGCTGCTGCACGTGACCGTCCGCCGCACGCCGGGAACGGCATCGACGGAGCTGGCCGCCGAGGACATCACCCGGATCGAGGCGGCTCTCACCGACACCACCAGAACCTGGGAGGACGCCCTCGGCGACGCGGTCTCGCTGGACCGCACCGTGGACCCGCTGCGGATTCAGCGCTACACAGAGGCTTTCCCCGAGGCCTACAAGCAGGACTTCAGTCCGGCTCGGGCCGTGACCGACATCGCTCGCCTCGAAGGGCTCGGCGACGAGTCGATCGACATGCAGCTCTACCGCCACGAGCAGTCGGCCGTGGGTAGCTGGCGGTTCTCGCTGTACATCGGCGGCGCGGGTGTCTCGCTGTCGCAGGTGTTGCCCATCCTGCAGAGTCTCGGCGTCGAGGTCGACGACGAACGGCCGTACCCTGTGGTGCGGCCGGACGGAATGTCGTGCTGGATCTACGATTTCGGGCTCTCTGCCTCGCGCGAGATGCTGCGTTCGGCAATCGACGGTGACATCGACGCGGAGTTGTCCGAGGCGGGCACCGCCGATCGCGAGAGTCGAGTGCAGCACCGATTCACCGATGCGTTCGCGGCGGTGTGGAGCGGCGAGGCCGAGGCCGACCGGTTCAACGAGCTGGTCATGCGCGCCGGCCTGCACTGGCGGCAGGCAGTGGTGTTACGCGCGTACGCGAAGTACTTGCGCCAGGCCGGTTTTCCCTACAGCCAGTTCAACATCGAGGGTGTGCTGCTGACACACCCGCGCACTGCGCGGCTGCTCGTCGGGTTGTTCGAGGCGCAGTTCGATCCCGAGGCGAGTTCGGAGGAGAACGCGCAGTCGATCGGCACCCAGCTGGGTGAACTGATCGACCAGGTCGTCAGTCTCGACGCCGACCGAATTCTGCGCAGCATGTTCGAGTTGATCCGCGCGACCCTGCGCACCAACTACTTCGTGGTGGGGGTCGACGGCGAACATCGCGAGTACCTCTCGCTCAAGTTCGATCCGCAATCGATCGCCGAATTGCCCAAGCCGAAGCCGAAGTTCGAGATCTTCGTGTACTCGCCCCGCGTCGAAGGTGTGCACCTGCGATTCGGAGCCGTTGCCCGCGGCGGACTGCGCTGGTCGGATCGACGTGAGGACTTCCGGACCGAAATCCTCGGACTCGCCAAAGCCCAGATGGTCAAGAACGCCGTCATCGTGCCGGTCGGAGCCAAGGGCGGATTCGTCGTCAAGAGGCCCCCTGCCGTGACCGGTGACGCCGATCGAGATCGCCAGGCCCACGCCGAGGAAGGCAAGGCCTGCTACCGCCTGTTCATCGCCGGGCTGCTCGACATCACCGACAATCTCGACCGCGCTACCGGAACGGTGACGGTTCCCACCGGAGTCGTGCGCCGCGACGGAGACGACACCTATCTCGTCGTTGCCGCGGACAAGGGCACCGCGACCTTCTCGGACATGGCCAACGACGTTGCCGCGAAATACGGTTTCTGGCTCGGCGACGCCTTCGCGTCCGGTGGTTCGGCGGGCTACGACCACAAAGCCATGGGCATCACCGCCAAGGGTGCGTGGGAGAGCGTCAAACGCCACTTCCGTGAGCTCGGAATCGACACGCAGAGCCAGGGTTTCACAGTCGTCGGCGTCGGCGACATGAGCGGGGACGTGTTCGGCAACGGCATGTTGCTCAGCCGGCACATTCGCCTGCTCGCCGCGTTCGATCACCGGCACATCTTTCTCGATCCCGACCCCGAGCGTGAGTCCTCGTTCGCCGAACGGGAGCGGTTGTTCGCACTGCCGCGGTCGTCGTGGGCGGACTACGACACCTCGCTCATCAGTGCGGGCGGCGGCGTGTGGGAGCGGACGCGCAAGTCGGTCCCGATCAGTGCGGCGGCGCGCGCTGCCCTCGGGCTGGGGGATTCCGTGGTCGCGCTGTCACCACCGGAGCTGGTGAACGCGATCCTTCGGGCCCCGGCCGATCTGCTGTGGAACGGCGGAATCGGTACGTACATCAAGGCGTCCACCGAAACCAATGCCGAGGTCGGTGACAAGGCCAACGACACGGTGAGGGTCGACGGAATCGACGTGCGCGCCGCCGTGGTGGGGGAGGGTGGCAACCTCGGAGCCACCGCACTGGGCCGCATCGAATACGCCGCTGCCGGAGGCAAGATCAACACCGATGCCGTCGACAACTCCGCGGGTGTCGACTGCTCCGATCACGAGGTCAACATCAAGATCCTGTTGGAGACGGCCATCACCAACGGCAACCTCGCGCGCGAGGATCGGGACGAGCTGCTCGCGTCCATGACCGACGAGGTGGGCCGGCTGGTGTTGTGGGACAACATCATGCAGAACGAACTGCTCGGCACCTCCAGGTTCGACGCACCGAGCCTGGTCACCGTGCACAGTCGGGTGATCGAGGATCTGGAAGTGCGCCGAGGTCTCGACCGCGAGCTGGAGGCGCTACCGACCGAGGCGGATCTACGGCGTCGCAAGCAGGACGGCCGCGGGCTGACCTCGCCGGAACTCGCGACGTTGATGGCTCACGTGAAGCTGGCGTTGGAGGCGGAACTGCTCGACAGCGAACTGCCCGACAGTGACGTCTTCGCTCCGCGGCTGCCCAAGTATTTCCCCGAGCCGCTGCGAGAGCCGTATGCCGCCGCGATCACCACGCATCCTCTCCGGCGGCAGCTGGTGGCCACGACGCTGGCCAACGAGGCCATCGACTGCGGCGGCATCACGTTCCCCTACCGATTGACCGAGGATTCGGGTGCAGCAGGCACCGACGCCATCCGTGCCTTCGCCGCCGCCACCGAGATATTCGGACTCGACGAGGTGTGGAACTCGATCAGGGCCGCGGACGTGCCGACTGCGGTCTCGGCCGAACTGTTGCTCGAGTCGCGTCGCATGCTCGACCGTGTCTCGCGCTGGCTGCTCGCCAACCGTCCGCAGCCGCTGGCCGTCGGCGCCGAGATCAGTCGGTACGCCGGTCAGGTGCGGGCACTGCAACCGTCGGTGTCCAGGTGGATCTCCGGGCATCAAGCCAGCGACCTGGACTCTCGATCGGCTGCGGCGATCGAACGCGGCGCGCCGGCCGAGCTGGCGCGCCGGATCTACGGCTTGCTCGATGTGTACTGCCTACTCGACATCATCGATATCGCCGACATCGTCGACCGGGACGGAGCCGAGGTCGCCGAGCTCTACTTCGCCCTCGATGCGCACATCGGTATCGACTGGTTGCTCACCGCGGTGTCCAAGCTGGCCCGCGGAGACCGTTGGCATTCCTTGGCGCGCTTGGCTCTTCGCGACGATCTGTATTCCTCGTTGCGGGGAATCACCCAGGCGGTGCTTGCGGGCGGCGAGCCGGACGAGTCGGTCGCGGAGAAGATCGCCGAATGGGAGTCGACCAACTCGTCTCGTCTGGCGAGGTCTCGTGCGGCGTTGACCGAAATCGCCGAGTCGGGAACCCTCGACCTGGCCACCCTGTCGGTCGCTGCCCGACAGGTCCGCAACATGGTGCCCTGACCTTCAGCACCACATCGCCACGGGCGATACCGCCGATACTCGACCGAGAAGAGGAAACGACCACGTGAGTGTGCCCGACGCCCATCTGTCCGACAAGCGACCTGAAACCGAGCGAGTGGGCTTTCATGCCACCGTGGACGTGCGGTGGTCGGACATGGATGTGTATCAACACATCAACCATGCCCGGATGGTCACTCTTCTCGAAGAGGCACGCATTCCCTGGCTGTTGGTGGACGGGAGGCCGACGGCGAACCTGCGCCACGGCGCGGTGATCGCGGATCTGCACGTGAAGTATCGAGGCCAGCTCCGGCACGAGGACGGCCCCCTCGATGTGTTCATGTGGATCGACGCGGTGCGGGCGGTGGACTTCGTCGTCGGATACGAGGTACGAGCCCGGGGAGCGTCGTTGGACACTCCCGCGGCCGTGGTGGCCTCGACGCAGATCGCGGCGTTCGATATCGATGCGCAGCGGTTGCGTCGGCTCACCCCGACCGAGCGTGAGTTTCTCCTGAGCTGGCAGCGTGTATGAGCGCGTACTGACCGTGCCCGATGCGGTCGAGCGGGAGAACCTCGCGACGTTCTGCACCAGGGCGCTGCGTCTGGACGAAGCTGCGGTGATCCGTATGCGGACCCGTGCGGGCGGCGGTGTGTCCTGCTGGGCCGCAACGGGTTTCGATGCGCTCGCGGCTCGGGTGATCACCGGAACCGTGGTGCCCGACGACACCAGCGCCGGTGCCGACGTGTTGGTCGCGGCAGTCCAGCAGGCGGTCGACGGTGTGATCGACCCGGGATTCTCGATGGATTCCGCCTGGCGCGGTGCCCTGCCGCCGGACGGCGGATTCGGCCACGTCGACGATGTGCCCGCCAGGGTGCTCGTGGAGCTCGCGCAACGGGGCGTCGCGCTGGCCAAGGAACACGGCAGCAGTCACGGACCGCCGAGTTCGTTGCTCGAACAGGAAGTTCTGCACGTCGCGGGCGACAGCGACGACGTCTCGATTTCCATGCGAACGGTATTCGCGCTCACCGCAATGGGTTTCGTTCCACACAGTGGCACCGATCCGATGACAGTCGACGTGGACCCGGATCGGATCGCGCCCGACGAGGTGGTTCGTGTGCGGGTGTCGAAGGTCTGGCTACGCCTCGATGCCCGCTACGGCTCGGTCTTCGCTCGTCGCGCGGGACAGCAGTTGTCGCTCACCGTCGAGCGTTAGACGAGCCACGCAGCAGCGTTCGCCGGAAGCCTGCCGTCCACCAGCGGAGCACTGGCCAGCAACAACTCGCCGGGAGGCAGCGGGATCGACTCGTCCGACGCGTTCAAGGCGCAGATCAGGCCACCGCGTCGACGAAATGCCAGGCAGCCGGGAGGAGATCCGTACCAGTCGACTCCGCTACCGGTGAATTCCGGACGTAGAGCCCGCAGCTCGAACGCCGTCCGATAGAGGCTCAGCATCGAATCGACGTCTTCGAGTTGCGCCTCGGCGGTGTACCCGTCCCATTCGGGCGGCATCGGCAACCAGGTTCGATCGGTGGAGGAGAACCCGAACGGTGGTGTGTGCCCCTCCCACGGCATCGGCACTCGGCAGCCGTCGCGGCCACGCTCGGCGTGCCCGGATCGCTCCCACACCGGGTCCTGCAACGCACTGTCGGGCAGTTGTACGTTCGGCAGCCCCAGTTCGGCACCGTTGTACACGAAAATCGTTCCGGGAAGGGCTAATTCGACGAGGATCATGGCGCGCGAGCGCGCCCGACCGAGGTCCCCACCGCCGTACCGGGTGACCTCACGCTCGACGTCGTGATTCGACAGCGTCCACGTCGGAGTTCCGTCGACCAGTTCCACTGCGGCAAGGGAATTGGAGATGGCATCGCGGATGGTTGCGGCGTCGAAATCGACACTGGCCAGCCGGAAGTTGAAACCCAGGTGCAGCTCGTCGGGCCTGATGTACTCGGAGAAGCGCACGTTGTCCTGCACCCAGATCTCGCCCACGGTCACCGCTTCGGGGTATTCGTCCATGACGGCTCTGATGCGTCGATGCAGGTCGTGGACCCGAGGATTGTTGAACCGGGGATCGTCGTCGTCGTTCTTCATCAACGCGTTGAGTTCGAGACTCATGTCGGCCAGGTCGACGGGTTTGGCCATACCGTGTGCCACATCGAGCCGGAAGCCGTCGACGCCGCGGGAAAGCCAGAATCTCAGGGTGCGCGCGAAGTCGTCGAACACCTCCGGGTTGTTCCAGTTCAGATCCGGTTGCTCGGGCGCGAAGATGTGCAGGTACCACTGGCCGGGGGATCCGTCGGGCTCGGTGATCCGGGTCCAGGCCGGGCCACCGAAGATGCTCGGCCAGTTGTTCGGCGGCTGCGCGCCGTCGTCACCTCGTCCGTCTCGAAAGATGTAGCGGGCTCGCTCGGCGCTACCGCGGGCCGCCGCCAGGGCCGATCGGAACCACGAGTGCTCGCTGCTGGTGTGATTGGGCACCAGATCCATCGTGACCTTGATGTCGCGCGCATGAGCTTCGTCGACCAACGCGTCGAAGATCTCCAGGTTGCCGAACAGGGGGTCGATGTCACGCGGATCCGACACGTCGTACCCGTGATCGGCCATGGGCGACCGGGTGATGGGTCCGATCCAGACTGCGTCGATTCCCAGCAGCTCCAGGTAGCCGAGCTTGTCGCGAATTCCGTCGAGGTCACCGATGCCGTCACCGTTGGAGTCCGCGAACGAGCGGGGATAGATCTGGTAGAAGACGGCGTCCTGCCACCACAACAGCTCGGAGCTTTCGATCGGATCGGTCACAAGGGGCAATAGTGCCAAACGATCGGCCGCAGAACGATTCAGGGGCGTTCGGGCACGACAGGAGGCAGCCTCGTAGGTCAACGAACAGTAAAGCTTTGTGCTCATTCACATGACCGACTCCTGCCGGTTCGTTGGGAAAGTGTTGTATGTTCTGCTCCTGGAACCAGTAGCGGCGGAAGCCGCGCCCGACGGTGAGGACGCGACGGAAACCATGATCACTTCGACCATCGAAGCCGTACGACTCGGCGATATCGCGCTGAACGACAGCCCCATCGAGCCGACCTGGATTCTCGAAGGAAACCCGCAGGCTCGCCTCGCCGAGTGGTCGAAGAGCATCGACGGCACCACCACCACCAACGTGTGGGACTGCACGGCAGGACGTTTCCGGTGGTACTTCGCCGTCGACGAGATCGTGCACATCATGGACGGTTCGGTGACCGTGTCGAGTGAGGATCACGCACCGCGCACCCTGCTTCCCGGCGATGCCGCACTGTTCCGTGCGGGCACCTGGTCGGAGTGGCACGTGGAGAACTACGTACGCAAGCACGCCATCCTGCGCCAGCACCTACCCGCTCCCATGAGCTTCGCGCTCAAGGTGGCCGGCTCCGTTCGCGCGCGGGTGGGCAAGCTCAAGGTCGCCGTCGGTGGCAAGAGCCCGCAGCGCGTCGGATCGCTGTAGCCCGCTGCGCTTTCGGGGCCGTCAGATCGCCGAGTTCATCATCGAATTGGCGGCCATCTCCATGTAGTCGATCAACTGGGCTCGGTGCGCGGAGTCCATGACCTCGGGGGCGATCGACGCGATCGCGATGTGCATGCAGCGCAGCCACGCGTCTCGCTCCATCGGTCCGATCCGAAACGGGTTGTGGCGCATGCGAAGTCGAGGATGGCCGCGCTCGTCGGAGTAGGTTCGGGGACCGCCCCAGTACTGCTCGAGAAACATCCGCATCCGCCGTTCGGCCGGTGCCAGATCCTCCTCGGGGTACAACGGCCGCACTATCTCGTCCTTGGCGACTTCCTCGTAGAACTTCGCCGTGAGTGACCGGAACGTCTCGGCACCGCCTACCGCGTCGTAGAACGTCTGCTGCTGTTCGGTCATCACACTCTCTCTGTTCGTTCCTGGTCGGCGTCGGTCACGTTCATTGTCCCTCAGCTGCCTCGCTCGGCCACGACCCCACCCGGGCGACCCAGTGCGTACGGTGCCTTGATGTCGGCATCGTCGAACGCCTGGAGGATCTCCTGGTGCAGTCTGCGCTGTACGGCCCACTGGCGTCCGGGGCGGGTCTTGATCGTGATGCGGATGGTGACGGTGTCGGCGCTGACCGCGTTGACACCGAGCATCTCGGGCGGTTCGAGAATGTCATCGGCGAAGTCCTTCGATTCCACCACCGTCAGCGTGGTGCGTTCGGCGACTGCGCGGGCCTCGTCGATGTTGGCCGTGTGGGAGACGGGCAGATCCAGCACGGCGACCGCGAAGCCCTGGCTCATGTTGCCCACGCGCAGCACCTCGCCGTTGCGGCAGTACCACACGGTGCCGTTGACATCCCTGATCGTCGTGACGCGTAGCCCGACGCTCTCGACCGTGCCGGTCGCTTCACCGAGGTCGACGACGTCGCCCACCCCGTACTGGTCCTCGAGGAGCATGAAGATGCCCGACAGAAAATCTCGGACCAGATTCTGCGCACCGAAGCCGAGGGCGACGCCGACGATTCCGGCCGAGGCGATGAACGGAGCGACGTTGACCCCCACGACGTCGAGCACCGACAGCACGAACCACGTGAGAATCATGACCGAGACGGCGGACTTGAGCACCGAGCCGATCGTGTTGGCACGCTGTTTGCGTCGCTCGTTGAGAATCGCGCCCTTGACGGTGCTCGACGAACGCTCGCGCAGCGGACGCAGCAGCGTCGGAGACTTCCCGACGTTGTTGCGGGTGAATCGATCGATCAGTTTGTGCAGGACGAGGCGCAGCACGATGGCGAGGGCCAGATAGCCAAGGGCCTGCAGCGGACGATCGACCAACCAGTCGCGTCCGGTCTCCGTCAGCTCGAACGCTCGGGTGTCGAGATCTCGCAACAGCGACGGTTCGGAGAGGGACGATGCGGACAGGAAGGTTGATACAGACACCCGAAAAGTCTACGGAGACGCAGAAATCTTGCCAGTCACGCAGCGCATGAAGCCGTCGTTCGTCGTTCGTGAACGCGAGGATGCGAGATGTTCACCGATCGGCAACAGAAAATGCCGGGAAAAAGGCTGTGCGAGGAGGGTGCATTCGTGTTCCACTGTGACTCGTGTTCCACGCAAGCCATGCGCGGGCGCCGACTGTTTCTGGAGCAACGCATGAAGAACTCGCAACACCGCCATCGACAACTCCCGCCCACTGAGGGCCGCACCACGCACGACCAGCGTGAGACGGCCTCGGGGGCTTCTCCGCTGCGTGTGGTGCCGACGGCCCACAGTGCCACGGGCGACGACGCCGTACCGGCGTGGGTCAAGCGCCGTGTGCTGCTCCTCAATGCCACATTCGAACCACTGACCGCGCTTCCGATGCGCCGGGCGGTGGTTCTTCTCGTTTGTGGGAAGGCCGATGTGGTGCACGACGATCCGGAGGGGCCGTTCATCCGGTCGGCCGACCGCTCGGTGCAGGTGCCGTCGGTGATCAGACTGCGGACGTTCGTCCGTGTTCCGTATCGAGCCCGGGTACCCATGACACGACAGGCGCTGATGCACCGCGATCGGTTCCGGTGCGCATACTGCGGAAGCAAGGCCGAGACCGTCGACCACGTGGTTCCGCGTAGCCGCGGAGGTGGCCACTCGTGGGAGAACTGTGTCGCCTGCTGCGCCTCGTGCAACCATCGTAAAGCGGACAAACTGCTCAGCGAGATCGGCTGGACGTTGCGCGCCCAGTTGGTGCCGCCGAAGGGTCCGCACTGGCGACTGTTGGCGACGACGAAGGAGCTGGATCCCAGTTGGCTCGCGTACCTCGGTGAGGGCGCTGCCTGACTCGGGCACGCCTGCACTTTTCGGTCACAACACCGGCCCCGACGTGGTCCGACGCGCAATTGTCGACTAACGTCACACCCTGTGAGCATTTTTGAGACCACGCTGATATTCGGGGTGATTCCGGTTGCGGTGATCGGACTCCTCGGCGCGTTGTCCTACTTGACCGACAAGCAGCCCGGTATGGACGTTCCGCCCTACCGACTGACGGACGAGTGGACGCGCGAGCCATTGCTGTGGACTGCTACGGACGAGGTGACTCCTTTCGGAGGTCACGGTTCGCACGGTGCCGACACAGCCGACTCGATCGGAGGTTCCGCAAGTGGCAAGTGGTGAACTCGTCCGCAGTGACGTCAGAGAAGAAGACCTGCCCGTGGGTGCTGCCCTCACCGCGAGCGGCCGCATCTCGGCTGCTCACGAATTCGGGACGACCAACCCAGAGCACCTGCCGTTCGCGACGCAGGACCTGGTTGCACTCGACGATGCACTCACGCAGGCGATTCGACAGACCAAGATCCGGTTCAACGTCTACATCGGTGATCTCGGCGTCGATCCCGCTGCGGGTGCGGATTCGGTGTTCCCCGGCACACCCGATGCCATCCGTTCGGTCCTGATCGCCGTCGACCCCAATCGGCATGCTCTCGAGATCCGCACCGGCAGGCGAGTGTCCAACCGTGCGACCGACCGGGTTGCACAGTTGGGTGTCACCGCCGCGCTCGGTCCGTTCCGCGACGGCAATCTCATCGACGGTCTGGTCACGGCCGTCCGGGTGATGACCGCATCCATCCTCAGCCCGTAACTCTTCACCTCCCTACCGCGCTTCCACGACGAGGGCCGGTTGTCCACCTCGCGGTGGGCAACCGGCCCTCGTCGTCTGTGCCGTCGAGATCAGCTCGCGTCGAACTCCCGCGCAGCGAGAGCGCGGACGACGCCGGCCCGTCCCTCGATCACCAATCGCCGAAGGGCGGGCGGCAGATCGCCGTCCAGGAATCCGTCCGCGGCCGCCAGTGACTGCTCACTGATCGACCAGGACGGATACAGCCCGATCACCACGGTCTGCGCGACCTCGCTGGATCGACGAGACCACACACCCTCGATGGCGTCGAAGTAGCGAGCGACATACGGTTCGAGCAGCTCGCCCTGACCTGGGCCGGCGAAGCCGCCGATGATCGAGCGAGCGGTGATGTTCGGCACCGCGTCGTCGTCGACCACTGTGGTCCACGCCTGTTCCTTGACCTCCGCGCTCGGGCGTGCAGCACGTGCCGCCGCAGCCGATCGAGCCCCGGCAGCGGTGTTGTCCTTGCCCGCCTCGGCGTCGATGACCGGCGATTGAAGTCCATCCGCGTCGATGGCACCGGCACCGGCCAGGGCCGTGACGATGCGCCACCGCAGATCGGTGTCGACTCCCAGACCGGACAGGGACTGACCGTCGACGTCACCGTCGAGCAATGCGCGCAGCACCTCGATGTGGCGATCGCCGAGTTCGATGCCGGTGAGGGCGTTGACGAAGGCCAACTGGTGATCCGAGCCTGCCTCGGCCCCGCGGGCCAGCTCGAGCAGAGCGTCGGCGAACTCGGGGGTACCGTGTTCGGCTGCCCACGCCGGATCGGCGTAGCTGGTGATGGCGGTCTGCGCTTGAAGCAGAAGACGTTGCACCACACCCACTTCCGTCTCACCGCCGATTCCGCGCTGGACGAGGGCAACGAAGTCTCGCGCCTTCATCTCGGCGGATCGAGTCATTTCCCAGGCCGCCGACCACGCAAGGGTGCGGGGGAGTGGTTCGGCGATGTCGCCGATTCGGGAAAGCAGGACCTCGAGTGAATCCGGGTCGAGACGCACCGCGCAGTACGTCAGGTCGTCGTCGTTGACCAGAACGAGCTTGCCGCGCGAGACACCCACCAGCGCGTCGACATTCGTCGATTCGGCGGCATCGAGGTCGAGTTCGACGCGGTCGGTGCGCACCAGCTTGCCGTCGACGTCGTCGTAGATGCCGACCGCGATGCGGTGTACGCGATGCTCGCCCGCGCCCGGGGCCGCACCGGTCTGCAGCACCGAGAAGCGGGTGAACTTGCCGTCGGCGTCGACGTCGAAATCCGGACTCAGGGTGTTCAGGCCGGTGGTGCGCAGCCACTGGGCACCCCAATCGGACAGATCGCGTCCCGACGACTTCTCCAGTGCAGCAAGGAGATCCGAGAACGTGGCGTTGCCGAAGGCGTGATCGACGAAGTACGCCCGCAAGCCGGCGAGGAAGTCCTCCTTACCGACGTACGCCACCAGCTGCTTGAGCACACTGGCGCCCTTGGCGTAGGTGATGCCGTCGAAGTTGACCTCCACGGCCGCGAGATCGGGAATATCGGCGGCGATGGGATGCGTCGACGGCAGCTGGTCCTGGCGGTACGCCCAGGCCTTCTCGACGTTGGCGAAGGTGGTCCACGCGTTGGTGTACTCGGTTGCCTCGGATTGGCACAGCACCGAAGCGAACGTCGCGAACGACTCGTTGAGCCACAGGTCGTCCCACCACGTCATGGTCACCAGGTCGCCGAACCACATGTGTGCCATCTCGTGCAGCACGGTCTCGGCGCGACGCTCGTACGAGGCGCGTGTCACCTTGGACCGGAAGACGTAGTCCTCGAGGTACGTGACGGCACCGGCATTCTCCATCGCGCCGGCATTGAACTCGGGCACGAACAGCTGGTCGTACTTTCCGAAGGCATAGGGAGTGCCGAAGTTCTCGTGGTAGAAACCGAAGCCCTGCTTGGTCTCGGTGAACAGGCGTTCCGCGTCCATGTGCTCGGCAAGCGATGCGCGGCAATAGATTCCGAGGGGAATGGTGCCGTGGTCGTCGGTGTACGAGTCGGTCCACTCCGCGTACGGCCCGGCGATCAGCGCGACGAGGTAGGTGCTCATCGACGGGGTCGTGTCGAACACGTGCTCGCCCGCTGCAGGCTCGGCGGCGTGCGCAGCATTGGAGATGACGGCCCAGCTCTCCGGCGCGGTGACCTTCACATCGAAGGTGGCCTTGAGATCGGGCTGATCGAAGCAGGCGAACATGCGCTTGGCATCGGCGGTCTCGAACTGCGAGTACAGGTAGACCGAATCGTCGGACGGGTCGACGAAGCGGTGCAGACCTTCTCCGGTGTGCGAGTACAGGCAGTCGGCGTCGATGACGAGCTCGTTGTGCTCGGCCAGATTCTCGAGCGCCAGGCCCGTCGACTCGTCGTAGTTCGCGGTATCGAGACCGGTGCCGTTGAGCGTCGCGGAGCGGATCGTGCTCGCGATGATGTCCACGAAAGTCGACGCCCCGGCGGTGGCCGCGAACGTGATGGTGGTGAGCGAGCGGAAAGTCTTCTCGCCCGGATTGCCCTCGCCGTCGGTGAGATCGAGAACGATCGCGTACTTCGTTTCCCCGATGATCGCCGAACGCTCGGAGGCTTGGTCACGCGTCAGGTTGGGAGCAACCACTTCAGTCGACACCTCTTCGTGTAGTTATGGATAGTGCCGTCCATCCCATCACGACACGCGTACCCCGCGCTGGCCGACGGGCCGTGCGGAATGTCTGCGCGGTGTGCGGTTGTTACGCAATGAAGACACGTTGACCTCGACTTCCAAGGAGTAGGACAGTGGCCGGTTCAGGACAGAAAGACACTGCGGATTTTTGGTTCGACCCACTGTGCCCGTGGTGTTGGATCACCTCGCGGTGGATTCTCGAAGTGCAGCAGGTGCGAGACATCGATGTGAACTTCCACGTCATGAGCCTGGCAGTACTCAACGAGGGCCGCGATCTGCCCGAGGAGTACGCCGCGATGATGAAGAAGGCCTGGGGTCCGGTCCGCGTTGCGATCGCCGCAGCGAAGCTGAAGGGTGACGAGATCCTCGACCCGCTGTACGCGGCCATGGGAACGCGAATTCACAACGAGGGCAACAAGGATTTCGACGTCGTCATCGCGGAGTCGTTGGCGGAACTGGACCTGCCCGGTGACCTGGCGAAGGCAGCCGAGAGCACCGACCACGACGAGGACCTGCGGACCAGCCATCACGCAGGCATGGACAAGGTCGGACCCGATGTCGGCACCCCGACCATCCACGTCAACGGCGTGGCCTTCTTCGGCCCTGTGCTCTCCCGAATCCCACGTGGCGAAGAGGCAGGCAAACTGTGGGACGCATCGGTGATCTTCGCGTCGTACCCGCACTTCTTCGAGCTCAAGCGCAGCCGCAACGAGGACCCGCAGTTCGACTGATCGCGCTTCCCCTCGTGCGTGGAAACTCGTAGCAGGAGTAGAGATTTCACGCACGGGGGCGCTAGACCACGATTCGATCCTTGCCGTCCGCGGTACCGAACGTCAGATGCTCGCCGAGGTGGAAGCGTCGCGCCGACCACGCCGCTGCGGCCGCGTCGAGGAAGTCGTCGACGGCGGGTCCGGGCGGCAGATCCGCCAGATCGACGTGTTCGCTCCATCGCATCATCGAGGCCAGTCGTTGTCCGACACCGCGGCCGGTCTTCTTCGAAGAGAAGACCGTCGCCGGGGACATGGCCCGGAACGAGCATTCGGGATGTACCTCGATGTACCTGTCCCGATCGACGTCCGCATCCCGCCACGCCTTCACCGACGGCAGGATGTGCCACGTCTGCTTGCTGATCGCTTTGCCGGTGAGCTGCCGAGAAACGGCACACGCTTCGGGATACGACTCGGCGTCGAGCACGCCTGCGACCGGCGTGTGGAAGATGGAGCTGCGCGCCGTACCGAGAAACGTCTTCGCCTCCAGTTCGCTGACGCGATAGCCGTGCTCGGGCAACGACAGTGGCATGTCGACGCCCACCCGAGCGCAGTCCCCTGTCACCTCGAGCACCTTCGTCACCGACGCGCACGCGGTCCACGTCAACGTGGTCTCGGCCAGAACCGCGACCACCCACGCGCCTTTCGCGCCGTCCACACCGGCGAATTTCTCGGCTTCGGAGTTCACCTGTCAGACTCTAGGCATGCGCGTATACCTGGGTGCCGACCACGCCGGCCTCGAGTTCAAGAATCAGATCATCGAACACCTGACGGCGACCGGGCACGAGCCCGTCGACTGCGGTGCTTTCGACTACGACCCCGTCGACGACTACCCGGCATTCTGCATCGACGCAGCACGTCGCGTCGTCGCCGACCCGGGTAGCCGTGGCCTGGTGCTCGGCGGTTCCGGCAACGGCGAGCAGATCGCTGCCAACAAGGTGCCGGGCGCTCGCTGCGCGCTGGCGTGGAGCGTAGAGACCGCCAAGCTGGCCCGCGAGCACAACGATGCTCAGCTCATCGGCATCGGTGGCCGCATGCACACCCTCCCCGAGGCCCTCGCCATCGTCGACGCCTTCCTCGGCACCCCGTTCTCGGGCGAGGAGCGCCACCAGCGCCGCGTCGACATTCTGTCCGAGTACGAACGCAGCGGCGAGGCACCCGTCGTGCCGGGAAAGCCCGAGTAGGTGCCCGAGGGGCACACTCTGCACCGACTGGCTCGGTTGCATCAACGTCGGTTCGGCGGGGCACCGGTCGAGGCGAGTAGTCCGCAGGGGCGCTTCACCTCCGGTGCCGCGCTGATCGACGGTCTCGTACTGGAGAAGGCCGAGGCCTGGGGCAAGCATCTGCTGCACCGATACGAGTCGGATCTGATCGTGCACATCCACCTCGGCCTGTACGGGAAGTTCACCGAACAATCTGTGCCGCTGAACGATCCGGTGGGTGCCGTGCGGTTGCGCATGGTGGGGGAGAAGTACGGAACCGACCTGCGCGGACCCACGGCCTGCGAGATCTACACCGAGGAGCAGGTCGACGCCCTGGCGGCGCGCCTGGGACCGGACCCCCTGCGCAAGGACGCGGACCCGGACGGAGCGTGGGGGCGAATCTCCAAGTCGCGCACGGCAATCGGAACCTTGCTGATGGATCAGAAGGTGCTCGCCGGAGTCGGAAACGTCTACCGCGCCGAAATTCTGTTCCGGCACGAGATCAACCCGATGCGACCGGGCAAGGACCTCGATCGAGCAGAATGGGACGCGATCTGGCTCGACCTCGTGGAACTGATGAAGATCGGTGTTCGACGCGGTCGCATCATCACCATCCGGCCCGAGGACGATCACGGCGACACCTACGGTGCGCGGCGACCGCGCTCGTACGTCTACCGCAGGCAGGGATATCCCTGCCGGGTGTGCGGTGCCGACATCCTGCACTCGGTGATGCAGGCGCGAAATCTGTTCTGGTGCCCGGTCTGTCAGGCGACCTAGAAGCCGCCGAAGTCGCCGCCCCCGCCGAAATCGCCTCCGCCGTCGAACATGCCGCCGCCCCCGTCGTCCATGGCACCGTATTCCGTATCGCCGCCGAGGTCGTCGCCGCTACCGCCGTCCGAACCGTCGGCTCCCGTCTCGCCGCCGGCCGCGGACTCGGCCGGAACGCCGGCCATGCCGGAGAACATCGCCGAGAACAGGAACATCGATCCCATTCCCCATGCACCGGCGACGAGGGCGGGACGCCACCACGGCTCGGAGTACCAGCCCGCGGGCACCGGACGGCCCGCGACACGGCCACCCGGGTAGTAGTTGGGGGTGCGATCGGACGGATCCGGTGATGCCGCGATCTCACGGCCCTCGAAGTCGACCTTGCGTTCTTCGGTGACGCGTCCGGCCTGTTGCTGGCCGTCGATGCCCTGCACCTCCGGGCCGGGATCCATGCCCATGGCCAGTCGTGCGGCGCGGATGTAATAGAGGCCCTCGAGCGCGGTCTGTTTGGCCAGTCTGGCTTGTTCGGGGGTGGTGGCCTGGTCGATCTGCGAACCGGCAGCGATGTTGCGTTCGGACGCATCGGCCAGGGCCTGCTTGGACGGTGTGTCGGTGCCGATCAGGTGGTAGACCTGACCGCCCAGGCGTTCGATCGACTGGCGAGCATCGGCCTTGGCGTCGGCCAGCGCGGTTTCGGCCGCCGCAGCCGAGTTCTTCTTGCTTCGCAGGACCAACAGGGCCACTGCGGCGACGACGATGACGATCAGGATTATTTCCACTGCGGGCCTTCCGCCGACGGTGCATGCCCGGTTGTACGGACAATTCGGACACCGTCCAGAGTACGCGGACACGAAAAAGCCCCGCACTGACAGTGCGGGGCTTCTCGATGGAGCCGATGACGAGAATCGAACTCGCGTAGCCTGTTTGGAAGACAGGGGCTCTACCATTGAGCTACATCGGCGTGCAAACAACAGTCGTGGGATCGCCAGTTCCGTCGCCTGCGTTTCAAGACTGTACCCAACGCCGACGCAGGATTCCAAACCGGCCCGCCGCGACCGGTTCCGCCGAACGTCATCGGTGGGGCGCCCATGGGGGGCTACTATCGGTTGCTGTTCAATGGTGTGGGTACGACGGGGTGTGGCGCAGCTTGGTAGCGCATCCGCTTTGGGAGCGGAGGGTCGCAGGTTCAATTCCTGTCACCCCGACAAATGAGGGCCGCAGGCACGGTTCGCCGTGTTCGCGGCGAGCGAGGTAAGACCGCAAGCCAGCACCGTAAGCACCACCAGCAAGCAAGAATTACCCAAAGGAGCATGTTCCGTGAAGAGCACCGTCGAGCAGCTGAGCCCGACGCGAGTCCGTATCAACGTTGAGGTGCCCTTCGAGGAGCTCAAGCCTGATTTCGACCGCGCGTACAAGGCTTTGGCTCAGCAGATCCGCCTCCCCGGCTTCCGTCCCGGCAAGGCTCCGGCCAAGTTGCTCGAAGCGCGCGTCGGCCGCGGGGCAGTTCTCGAGCAGGTCGTCAACGACGCTCTTCCCGCCCGTTACTCCGAGGCCGTGACCAACGAGAAGGTCAAGGTCATCGGCCAGCCCGAGATCGAGATCACCAAGATCGAGGACGGCACCGAGCTCACGTTCACCGCCGAGGTCGACGTTCGTCCCGAGATCGATCTGCCCGACTACTCGACCATCAGCGTCGTCGTCGATCCGCTCGAGATCAAGGACGAGGCCGTCGACGAGCAGCTGCAGTCGCTGCGCCAGCGTTTCGGCACCCTGACCGGTGTCGATCGTCCCGTCCAGTCGGGCGACTTCGTCTCGATCGATCTCTCGGCCACCGTCGACGGCGAGAACGTCGAAGAGGCAACCGCGAGCGGACTGTCCCACGAGGTCGGCTCCGGCCAGCTCATCGACGGACTCGACGACGCGATCATCGGCGTCTCGGCGGACGAGTCGAAGGAGTTCACCTCGACCCTGGTCGCCGGTGAGTACGCAGGCAAGGAAGCCGTCGTCACGGTCAAGGTCGTGTCCGTCAAGGAGCGCGAGCTGCCCGAGGCCGACGACGAGTTCGCCCAGCTGGCCAGCGAGTTCGACACGTTCGACGAACTGCTCGCCGACCTGAAGACGCGCGTCGAGCGAGTCGCGAAGGTCGAGCAGGCCGGTCAGATCCGCGACAAGGTGCTCGAGACCCTGCTCGACACGATCGAGATTCCGGCTCCCGAGGCCGTCGTCAAGGCCGAGGTCGATTCCCAGGTGCACGAGGCCATCCACGGCCTCGACCACAACGAGGAAGCATTGGCCGAGCTGCTCGAGTCGCAGGGTTCGAGCCGCGAGGAATTCGACAAGGACGTCAAGGAAGGTGCCGAGAAGTCGGTGCGTACCCAGCTCCTTCTCGATGCGATCGCCGAGGCCGAGAACACGCAGGTCGGGCAGGAAGAGCTCACCGAGCGGATCATCTTCCAGGCGCAGCGCTACGGCATGCCGCCCGAGCAGTTCATTCAGCAGGTGCAGCAGGCCAACCAGCTCGGTGCCGTGTTCGCCGATGTCAAGCGCGGTAAGGCGCTGGCTTCGGTCGTCGAGCGCGTCAACGTGACCGACACCACCGGCGCGACCGTCGACACCGCAGAGCTGTTCGGCAGCCCCGCCGATGCTCCCGACGAGGTCGAAGCAGCAGATTCTTCCGAGGGCGAACAAGAGAAGTAACGCTCACAGCGAACGACGGCGGTTCCGGGACTCCGGAGCCGCCGTCTTTCGTTAGTGTCTGTGTCAGGAACCAACGATTTGTTATGGAAAAGGCAGGTACCGTGACTGTTCAGAATCCGGCGGCTTCGCACCAGCAGAGTCCCGTCATGACTTCGGCTGCAGCAGGGCTGAATCTCAGCGACTCCGTGTACGAGCGTCTGCTTCAAAACCGCATCATTTTCCTCGGTACCCAGGTCGACGACGACATCGCCAACAAGTTGTGCGCTCAGATCCTGCTGCTTTCGGCCGAGGACCCCACTCGCGACATCGCGCTGTACATCAACTCGCCCGGTGGCTCGGTCACCGCGGGTATGGCCATTTTCGACACGATGGAATTCGCCGAGTGCGACATCGCGACCTACGGAATGGGTCTGGCGGCCTCGATGGGTCAGTTCCTGCTCTCGGCCGGTGCCAAGGGCAAGCGTTACGCCCTGCCGCACGCGCGCATCATGATGCACCAGCCCTCGGCCGGTATCGGCGGCAGCGCCTCCGACATCGCCATCATGGCCGAGCAGTTCGCGCACACCAAGCGCGAGATGGCAGAGCTGATCGCCCTGCACACGGGTCAGACCGTCGAGCAGATCACCGAAGACTCCGATCGTGACCGCTGGTTCACGGCGCAGGCCGCCAAGGAATACGGGTTCGTGGATCACGTCGTCAGCCGTGCGCGGCAGGCCGGCGGAATCGGCGAGTAATTCGGCCGCTCCCGGCGACCCTCGATCACTTACATCTTGGAGAAACGATGACAAACCTGTTCGACCCCAATCAGCTGCCGTCCTCCCGATACATCCTGCCCTCCTTCGTCGAGCACTCCAGCTACGGCGTGAAGGAATCGAACCCGTACAACAAGCTGTTCGAGGAGCGCATCATCTTCCTCGGCGTCCAGGTCGACGACGCGTCCGCCAACGACGTCATGGCGCAGCTGCTGGTGCTCGAGGGCCTCGATCCCGATCGAGACATCACGATGTACATCAACTCGCCCGGTGGATCGTTCACCTCGCTGATGGCGATCTACGACACGATGCAGTACGTCCGTGCCGATGTCGCGACCGTCTGCCTCGGCCAGGCTGCGTCTGCCGCGGCCGTCCTGCTCGCCGCCGGCACTCCCGGTAAGCGTGCAGCACTGCCCAACGCACGCGTGCTGATTCATCAGCCGTCGAGCGGTGGAATCCAGGGCCAGGTGTCCGACCTGGAGATCCAGGCCGCCGAGATCGAGCGCATGCGTCGACTCATGGAGACCACCCTCGGCCGCCACACCGGCAAGGATCCCGACGTCATCCGCAAGGACACCGATCGCGACAAGATCCTCACCGCGGAACAGGCCAAGGACTACGGGATCATCGACACCGTGTTCGAGTACCGCAAGCTCTCTGCCCAGAAGTAGCAGAGCGACCACCACCGGTCGGACCGTGTAGGTCCGGCAGAACTATCCGACGCCGGGTGTGAGTGCAGAACTCCACCCGGCGGTCGCGATCGGCGACCCGAATGGCGCGATCGGTGAAATCGGGTGGCGAATCACCGGAAACAACCCGCCCATGTTCGGCGAACACGGGTACCGTCGCATCCAAGAACTCGGTCGACCGAAGTCGGCATGACGACAGACCGAGAAGTAGCCCACGAAGGTTTCGGCCACACCCGGTCGGCGTGGGTCGTACGCGGACAAGGAAGTAGGAACCTCCGAATGGCACGCATCGGTGACGGTGGCGATCTGCTGAAGTGCTCCTTCTGCGGCAAGAGCCAGAAGCAGGTCAAGAAGCTCATTGCTGGACCAGGGGTGTACATCTGCGACGAGTGCATCGACCTGTGCAACGAGATCATCGAAGAGGAATTGGCCGAATCGAGCGAAGTCAAGCTCGACGACCTCCCCAAGCCCTCCGAGATCAAGGACTTTCTCGAGAACTACGTGATCGGTCAGGACGCTGCCAAGCGCACGTTGGCCGTTGCGGTCTACAACCACTACAAGCGCATCCAGGCCGGTGACAAGGCGCGCGACGTGCGCGGTGAATCGGTCGAACTGGCGAAGTCGAACATCCTGATGCTCGGACCGACGGGGTGCGGGAAGACGTACCTCGCGCAGACCCTGGCGAAGATGCTCAACGTGCCGTTCGCCATCGCCGACGCCACCGCCCTCACCGAGGCCGGATACGTGGGCGAGGATGTCGAGAACATCCTGCTCAAACTGATCCAGGCCGCGGACTACGACGTCAAGCGCGCCGAGACCGGCATCATCTACATCGACGAGGTCGACAAGATCGCTCGCAAGAGCGAGAACCCGTCGATCACGCGCGACGTGTCCGGCGAAGGCGTGCAGCAGGCGCTGCTCAAGATCCTGGAAGGAACGCAGGCCAGCGTGCCGCCGCAGGGCGGTCGTAAGCATCCGCACCAGGAGTTCATCCAGATCGACACCACCAACGTGCTCTTCATCGTGGCCGGTGCGTTCGCCGGACTGGAGAAGATCGTGTCCGATCGGGTCGGCAAGCGCGGGCTCGGATTCGGAGCCGAAGTTCGTTCCAAGGCCGAGATCGACACCCAGGATCACTTCGCCGAGGTCATGCCCGAGGATCTGATCAAGTTCGGTCTGATCCCGGAGTTCATCGGTCGACTGCCGATGATCGCGTCGGTGACGAATCTCGACAAGGAATCGCTCGTGACGATTCTGTCGGAGCCGAAGAATGCGCTGGTCAAGCAGTACCGCCGCTTGTTCGACATGGACGGCGTCGAGCTCGAGTTCACCACCGAGGCTCTCGAAGCAATCGCCGACCAGGCGATTCTCCGCGGAACCGGTGCCCGTGGACTGCGCGCCATCATGGAGGAAGTTCTGCTGCCGGTGATGTACGACATCCCGAGCCGCGACGACGTCGAGAAGGTCGTCGTGACTGCCGAGACGGTGAACGACAACGTGCTGCCGACCATCGTGCCGCGCAAGCCCGAGCGTCCGGAGCGCCGCGACAAGTCTGCCTGATACGGCCGATCGACCTGCTGGACAACGACGAATCCCCGACCTCATCCGCGAGGTCGGGGATTTTTCGTTCTCGTCGTAGTCAGCCGATGATCACGGCATGCGCACCGGGGGCGTCGGTCATGGCGGGAAATCGGCTCGATACCAGCGGGTCGTGGCCGGGTACGAAGATGCCGGGGTCGGCGGCGAGCTCACGGATTCGATCGAAGGCTCCGTACATGTCCGGCAGCGCGTGCAGGATCGCGAAGGGGCTGTCGTCCTCGATGTTCTCGTAGAAATGACTGGCGTCCGAGGCCAACACCACCGGGCCACGGTCGGTGTGCACTCTGACCACCTGCATGCCTGCGGTGTGTCCGCCGACGGCGTGGACCGACAGCCCTGGGAACAGGTCGAGGTCGCCGTCGACGAGATCGAGCCGAGTGCCGAGATCGGCGGTTCGGATGTGCTCGGTGTCGGCCTGCGAGTGCAACCACTGTTCTCGGGTGATGCGGGCGGCCCACGGCCCGGTCCAGTATTCGAGTTCTCGGCGCTGCACCACGTATCGCGCAGACGGGAGATCCGCGACGACCCCGGTGTGGTCGTAGTGCAGGTGGGTCAGGATGCACGTGTCGACGTGATCCGGTGTCAGTCCCAGTTCGCCGAGCAGTTCGATGGGTGACCCGTGATAGTCGAGCCCGTCCATCGATTCGGCTGTGGACCGGGACATTCCGGCGTCGATCAGCACCGTGCTGGTCTTCGAGACAGCGAGCCACACGTAGTAGGCGACCGTCTGGCTTTCGGTGCTGCGCTCGTCGCGTTGGTGAAAGAGATTGCTGCGCAATGCCGTTCGACTGGCATACTGCAGGGCGAGCACCGTCCAGGTGCCCGCCGCTGCAGGTCGAAGTGCGTCGATCACGATCTCGGTCAGACCGACGCGGCCCGTGCGCTGTCGGTGGTGCGAGTCCGAAGACCGAGCTCGTCGGTGGGGGTACGGAAGGTCTCCTTCGACGTGGCGACGATGACGACGTTGATGGTGCAGAAGACCGCGGTGACGATCGCGACGGGCAGCCACGCGCCGACCTCGGCTCCGGCGATCGCTCCTGCGATGGTCGGCGCGAATCCTGCGATGGCGAAGCCGATCTGGGTTCCCAGTGCGGTTCCGGTCAGGCGAACCCGGGCCGGGAACATCTCACCGTAGAACGAGGGCCAGACGCCGCCGGTGGCGCTGTGCACGAAGCCGAACATCACGATGCCGAAGACGAAGATCAGGACGTAGTTGCCGCTCGAGATCGACCACAGGTAGCCGAACATCAGGATCGCGCAGCCGATGGAGCCGAACAAGAACACCGGCTTGCGGCCGATGCGATCCGACAGGGCACCGAAGAAGGGCAATGCGAAGAGGGCGACGACGTTGGCGAGAACGCCCACCCACAGCATCGGGGTGCGCTCGAGGCCGACGGTGTTGACGGCGTAGGACAGCGCGTAGACGGTGAAGATGGTGCTGACCGAGGCGATCATGGCGGCCAGCATGACGCGAACCACGGCCGGTCGATGCTCGCTGAGCAGTTCGGTCACGGGCAGGCGCTGCGGTTCGGTGGACGCCACTTCTTCCTCGAAGACCGGGGTCTCGTCGAGCGAGCGGCGGATGACGAAGGCGGCGACGACGACGAAAGCGCTGAGGAAGAACGGGATTCGCCAACCCCAGCTGAGCAGTGCTTCCTCGGGGAGCATGGCGACGGGCAGGAACACTGCGGTGGCGAGAATCTGCCCGCCCTGGGTGCCGCTGAGGGTGAAGCTGGTGAAGAACGCGCGCCTGTCGTCCGGGGCGTGTTCGAGCGTCATCGAGTTGGCCCCGGCTTGCTCACCGCCGGCCGAGAATCCCTGGCACAGGCGAAGCAGCACCAGGATGATGGGCGCGGCGATGCCGATGGATTCGTACGAGGGCAGGACACCGACGCCGAGGGTGGCGATACCCATCAGCAGGACGGTGGCGACCATGACCTTCTTGCGTCCGTAGCGATCACCGATGTGGCCGAGGACCAGTGCGCCGAGCGGCCGTGCGAGGTATCCGACGCCGAAGGTGGCCAGGGCCAGCAGGGTTCCGGTCGCCGGGTTGGAGCCCGGGAAGAACACGCGGCCGAAGACGAGTGCGGCTGCGGTGCCGTAGATGAAGAAGTCGTAGTACTCGAGGGCGCTGCCGACCCATGCGGCGGTCGCCGCTTTGCGCGGGTTCGCCCCGGGGCGAAGCGGCGTCGGGTGGGAGCCAGGGGTGTGCGAATCCATCGTTCTCGTGTCTCTCTTCGTGAGGCGGGGGAGCTCGGGCGCTGGTCGACGACGCTTTCTCGGCGATCGGACCGCTAATGTACTAAATGGTTAACACCGGGTGCCCCTGAATACTGAACGTGATCCATGCCACGTGTCAACCCCCGAAGTGACGAGACCTACCGCGCAAACGCGAAAATCAGCGAGAAGGCGAGGTCAGGAACGCGATGATCATGTCGCCGAGCATTGCGCGCAGGCGCTCGCGATGCCGGGGATCGGTGAGGTCGCGGCCGAAGAGGGCCTCGAAGGTGTACCGGTTCGACAGCCGGAACACGCAGAAGCTGCTGATCGTCATGTGCACGTCGAGGGCATCGACGTCCGTGCGGAAGACCCCGTCGGCCTGTCCACGCTCGAGGATGCTCGACAGCAGTTCCGCGGCGGGATTGCCGAGGTTGCTCAATGCCTCGGATCTGGAGATGTGTTCGCCGCGGAGGATGTTCTCGGTGGAGACCAGGCGGATGAAGTCGGGATTCTCCTCGTGATGGTCGAACGTCAGGGAGGCGATGGCCCGAATGGCTTCGACCGGTCCCAGGCCCTCGACGTCGACGTCTCGTTCACGCTCGCGAATGCGCAGGTACGACCGTTCGAGCACGGCCTTGTACAGGCCTTCCTTGTCGGTGAAGTAGTAGTACAGCATCCGCTTCGTCGTATGCGTGCGCTCGGCGATCTCGTCGATGCGCGCCCCGGCGAAGCCCTTGTCCGCGAACTCCTCGGTGGCCACCTCGAGGATGTTGTGCCGGGTCAGGTCGCTGTTGCGTCGACGCTTGACGGTGGGTCCACTGCTGTCGTCGGACGTGTCGGTTGCGCGCGGAGCCATGGATCAACTCTATCGGCACCGATTGCGGCAAAAGGGTTGGGCGCGAGGCGGAGGCGTAGTACCGTCGAGCTAATTCACCAATTCGTACATTAGGCCCGAGGAGATCGACATGCCGGAATCCCTGCTCTGCGGACTGATCGGGACGGGCATCGGCAAGTCGCTCACTCCCGCGATGCACGAACGGGAGGGTGCCGAGCACGGGCTGACCTACCAGTACCGGATCATCGATCTGGACAGCCGTGGACTGACCGTCGAAGATCTGCCCCGTCTCGTCTCGACCGCCGCGGACCTCGGATTTCGAGGACTCAACATCACGCACCCGTGCAAGCAGCGCGTCATCTCCACTCTCGACGGGCTCTCCGAGGACGCCGCCCGACTCGGAGCCGTCAATACCGTCTTGTTCGCCGACGGCCGTGCCGTCGGCCACAACACCGACTGGTCCGGATTCGACCGCAACTTCGGTCGCGGATTACCCGGCGCCGACATCGGTGAGGTGGTGCAACTCGGTGCCGGGGGAGCAGGGGCGGCCGTTGCCTACGCGATGGCCCGACGCGGCGCAGGCAGGCTCACTCTCGTCGATGCCGATCCGCTTCGGGCGCAACAACTCCGAGATTCCCTGTCGGTGATGTTCCCGGACGTCGACATTGTCTCGGCAGGCCTCGACCGGCTCGCCGCCGTCCTCGACACCGCAACCGGCCTGGTGCACGCCACCCCGATCGGAATGGTCGAACACCCCGGATCTGCTGTGCCCGAGGCACTCCTGCATCCGCGGATGTGGGTGGCCGAGGTCGTGTATCGACCGGCCGAGACCGAGTTGCTCGCTGCCGCATCCCGAGTCGGGTGCCGAACGCTCAGCGGAACCGGAATGGCAGTGTTCCAGGCCGCCGACGCATTCGAGATATTCACCGGACGCATCGCCGACGCCGATCGAATGATCGCGCACATGAGCGCGTTGATCGCGCTGGAGGATCGCGCCGCCGCAGGTGTTCTCGCATGACGCACATCGCCACATCGGTGGCAACGGTATCGCTCAGTGGTTCGCTGGACGAGAAAATGCGTGCCATCGCCGATGCGGGGTTCGACGGCTTCGAGGTGTTCGAGCCGGACTTGATCAGCTCTCCGGATCTTCCCGCGGACATCGCGAAGAAGGCAGCCGACCTCGGTCTGACCCTCGATCTGTATCAGCCCTTTCGCGACGCCGACTCGGCCGATCCGGAACAGTTCGCCCGCAACCTCGTTCGCGCCGAGCACAAATTCGACGTCATGGAACAGTTGGGGTGCGATCTGCTGTTGGTCTGTTCCTCGCCGCTGGCCGGTGCCGTCCGTGACGACGCCTTGCTGGTCGAACAGATGGCAATCCTCGCCGAGCGTGCGCATCGGCGCGGAATGCGACTGGCGTACGAGGCGTTGGCGTGGGGTGCCCACGTGAACACCTACCGCCATGCCTGGGACATCGTCCGGCAGGTCGATCATCCTGCACTGGGAACGTGCCTCGACAGCTTCCACATCCTGTCCCGCGGAGACGATTCCGCAGGCATCCGTGAGATCCCCGGCGAGAAGATCTTCTTCCTCCAGTTGGCCGACGCGCCGCACCTGGTGATGGACGTACTGCAGTGGAGCAGGCATCACCGGTGCTTTCCCGGGCAGGGCAGCTTCGATCTGGCGCGGTTCGGTGCCGATGTCGCTGCCTCCGGGTACTCCGGCCCGTGGTCGCTCGAAATTTTCAACGACGTCTTCCGTCACTCCGACACCGGCCGCACGGCATCCGACGCGCATCGGTCGCTGCTGTACCTCCAGGAGCAGGTGCGCGACGTCGAAACACCCTCTGCCGGTAACGATCTCTTCGCGCCGCCACCGCCCGGTCCGATCGAGAACGTCGTCTCCCTGCGAATTGCGGCAGGGCCTGCGAAGGCAGCGCAACTGGGTACGACACTGCGACACCTGGGCTTCGATCTGACCGCAGCACACAGCGAACACGGACTCAGCCTGTTCACCCAGGGGCCGCTGGCGGTCGCCGTCGACACCACGGTGGACACGCTGTGGACCGCGCCCGGCGTTCCGGCTCACCTACCGGCGCTGGCCCAGATCGGGATTCGCAGCGAGCGGCCGGATCTGTGGCTGACCCGAGCTCGTGCGCTGGGAGTCACCGCGTCCACCGTCTCCATGCCCGGCGTGGCCGACGCCACCGACGCAGTGGTACGTCTGGCCGTGACCGGTGCGACGTCGCTGGACCTCCGTACCCGCCACAGCGCGGGTGCCTGGCAATCGGCATTCGACCTGGCACCCAAGGTGGTGCAGGAGAACCGGGCGTGCGTCTCGCACGTGGATCACATCGCCCTCGCCGTGCCTGCCGAGAGCTGGGACGGCGTGATGCTGCTGCTGCGCTCGGTGTTCGGCATGGTGCCGCACGAGGGCCAGGACGTCGTCGACGCGATCGGCCTGGTTCGTAGCCGAGCACTCACCCTCGCCACGGCCAGCGGCACGATTCGACTCTCGCTCAACATGGTTCCCGGCCGCCCGTCGGACTCGGACCCTCTGCCCGCGGCCCGGCGCGGAGGCGTCGGACATGTGGCGTTCGGGTGCGAGGACATCTACGCCGCTGCGAGTGCAATGACCGAACGCGGCCTCACCCCGCTGCGGATCTCGCCCAACTACTATCGCGATCTCGACGCGCGATTCGGACTCGGCTCCGAGACGTTGGACGCGATGCAGCGCCTCGGGATCCTGTACGACGCGGACGGGACCGGCGGTGAGTTCTTCCACTTCTTCACCGAAACCGTGGGTGACGACCTGTTCTTCGAGGTGGTCCAGCGAGTGGGTGGCTACGAGGGCTACGGGGAGACCAATTCGGCTGTGCGACTGGCGGCGCAACTGCAGTACTGATCGGTGATCAGCCGATTCGCTCGAACACCGCCGCAAGTCCCTGTCCGCCGCCGATGCACATGGTCTCGAGTCCGTAGCGGACTTCCCGTCGGTCCATCTCGCGCAACAGCGTAGCCAGGATGCGGGCTCCGGTGGCACCGACGGGATGGCCGAGCGAGATGCCGGAACCGTGTGGGTTCAGCCGAGGATCGTCGGACTCGATGCCCCACGATCGAGTGACGGCGAGAGCCTGAGCGGCGAACGCTTCGTTGAGTTCGATGATGCCCATGTCGTCCAGGCTCAATCCGAGGCGTCCGAGCGCTTTCTCGCTGGCCGGTACCGGTCCGATACCCATGGTGCGCGGAGCGACGCCGGCGACACCCCAGCCGGCCAGTCTGGCCAGTGGCCGAAGACCCAGTGCTGCAGCCTTTTCCGGGGTGGTGACGATCGCGATGGCGGCACCGTCGTTCTGTCCGCTGGCATTTCCGGCCGTGACCGTCGACTCGGGGTCGATCGACGCACGAATCGCCTTCAACTTCGCCAACGACTCGACGGTGGTGTCGGCACGCGGATGCTCGTCGGTGGTGACGAGTACCGGATCCGATTTGCGTTGGGGGACCGACACTCCCACGATCTCCTCGGCGAACACGCCGCTGTTCTGCGCAGCGACTGCGCGCTGGTGGGACTGCACTGCGAGTGCGTCCTGATCGGCGCGGCCGATCGAGAATTCCGCGCGCAGATTCTCCGCGGTTTCGATCATGCCACCGGGAACCGGAAAGTTCTTGCCGCCCGCGGTCACTCGCGCTCGGGCGAGTCGATCGGACAGGGCCACGGCCTCGGCCTTGACGCCCCAGCGCATGCCGGTGGCGTAGAACTCCGTCTGACTCATGCTCTCGACGCCGCCCGCCAGAACCAGATCGTTGCCTCCGGACTGGACCTGCATGCACGCCTGCAGTACTGCCTGCAGACCGGAGCCGCAGCGTCGGTCGACCTGCATTCCGGGGACGTCGATACCCAGATCTGCATCGAGCGCGGCGATGCGTCCGATCGCGGGTGCGTCGCCGTTGGGGGATGCCTGACCCAGGATGACGTCGTCGATGTCGGCACCGGAGATGCCGGTTCGGGCAACGAGTTCGGCGATGACGGTGGCGGCCAGGGCCTGGGCGGAGATATCGCGGAACTGACCGCCGAAGCGGCCGACCGGGGTCCGAAGGGGTTCGCAGATGACGGCGTCAGGCATGGGTGGTTCCTCGTCTGTCGTTGGGTCCGGTACTCACCCGGAGCAGGTCGGTCTCGATGGCGCGGGTGGCGTCGAGCAAGGCCGGGAGTAGTTCGGTGCGGACTGCGTCGGCGGTATGACGCGCAGCCTGGGTGGAGACGTTCGCCGCAGCGACGACCGTCCCGTTGCTGTCGTGGATGGGAGCCGCGATCGATCTCAGGCCCTCTTCGAGTTCCTGATCCACGAGACAGAAACCGTCGGTCCGTACGCGTTCGAGTTCGCGTCCGAGTGCGTCGGCAGTGGTGAGCGTCTTCCCGGTGAGCGGAGTCAGCCGGACTCGATCGAGGTAGGCAGCGAGTTCGTCGGCCGGTAAGCCGGCGAGCAGCACTCGTCCCATCGATGTGGCGAATGCAGGGAATCGGGTGCCGATGTTGATGCCGACGGTCATGATGCGGCTGACCGGAACTCGGGCGACGTACACGACGTCGTCGCCGTCGAGAATCGAGACCGAGGACGATTCTCGGACCCGTTCGGCGAGAGCTTCCAGATGCGGCCCCGACACTTCCGGGAGGGACAGGCTCGACAGGTAGCTGTAGCCCAGTTCGAGCACCCGCGGGGTGAGCCAGAACATGGATCCGTCGGTACGGACGTAGCCGAGTTCGACGAGTGTGAGCAGGAACCGTCGGGCGGTGGCGCGGGTGAGGTCGGTTGCTCGGGCGACATCGGAGAGTGTCCGACGTGGATGCTCGGCGTCGAAGGCTCGGATCACCGCGAGGCCCCGGCCGAGCGACTGGACGTAGTCCGAGGACGGCGGCGGTGATTCCGCGGGGTTCACGAGGTACCCGATTCGGTCTCGGCGATGGCCGCGTTCGCCAGAGCGAATGCGCTGTTGCTGTTCGGAACTCCCGCGTACACCGCGGTGTGCAAGAAGACTTCGGCCAGTTCGTCCGGTGCCAGTCCGGCGCGCAGCGCTGCGCGAATGTGCATGTCGAGTTCGTGCTGATTGCCCACCGCCGTCAGGATCGCCAGGGTCAGCAGTCTGCGGGTGTGGTGATCGAGACCCGGTCGGTTCCAGATGTCACCCCATGCGGTGCGGGTGATGAAATCCTGGAACGGTGCGGTGAACTCGGTGCGGCCGGCGATGCTGCGGTCGACATGCGCATCGCCGAGGACGCTGCGCCGCACCGTCATACCGGCATCGTGGGCCGCTGCGCGTCCGACGGTATACGCGTCCGACCCGATGTGTGCGGCAACCGCCGCGGTGACGGGACCGGCTTGCTCCACGTTGGCCAGATGAGCGGCCGGGTCGAGAACCCGGAACGTCGATCCGGTGACGCCGTCGGCGATGATCTTCAGGTCCTCGGGGGTGGTCGAGGGATCCTGCCGGCCCGCGATCACCAGGGTCGGGGCGGTGATCCGGTTCAGATCCGATCGAGAATCCCACTCGGACAACGCCTCACAGCATGCTGCGTAGCCCTCGTCGGACGTGTCGGCGATCATCCGGCGATGACGCTCGACGAGATCGGCGTCGCGAGCGGCCAGTTCGGGGGTGAACCAACGCTCGAGTACGGCATCGGCCAGCGACGCCGTGCCCGCCGCTCGGACCGCCGCGGCACGGTCGAGCCACTGCGCCGGCTCACCGAACTTAGCCGAGGTGCACAGCAGCGTCAGAGTCCGTACTCGCTCCGGGCGATGGATGGCGAGCCACTGCGAGACCGCACCGCCGAGGGACAGACCGACGAGGTGCACACGGTTCACCTCGAGTGAATCCAGCAGCGCCACCACGTCCTCGGCGAGTTCGGCCACCGAGTAGGGACCGGGTGGCACCGGTGATCGTCCGTGCCCGCGAAGGTCGACGGCGAGAACGTGAACGGCGGCGGACAACGCTGCGATCTGCGGGTTCCACATCGATCGGTCGGAGCCGAGCGAACCGATCAGCACGACGGTCTCCGCGTCGGCGCTCGGTCCTTCGATGCGTTCGTGAGCAAGTGCGACAATCATCGTGAATCCTTCGAATCTGTGGTGTGTTCGGTGTCGAGGTCGTGCTCGGCGAGGATCGCGTCGACTAGCTCGGGTGCGTGGCCGAGATACGCGGCCGGGTCGAGTAGTTCGCGCACCGTCGACGGTGGAAGGAATGCTGTGATGGCAGGGTCGCTGTCCAGCGGCGCTCCCGTCGCGCATCGCGCAGTGACGATTTCGCGGGCCTGCTCGGTGTGCGCTGCCAATGCCGCGGTGACACGTTCGGCGAGCAGCGCTCCGCCCGTCGCGTCGAGATTACGGGCCATTTCCTCGGGATGAACGTGCAACCCGCTCAGGCTCTGCGTGATTCGGTGGGCGGCACCACCGGTGAGGCGGAGCAGATCGGTGATCGTCTCCCACTCGGCATGCCACGCTCCAGCGGCGCGCTGGTGTTCGTGGTCCATGTTGGAGAGCACGGTGGCCACTGCACCCGGGACCCGCCGGGCCGCAGCGCGAGCCGTGACGGCGGCAACGGGATTGCGCTTGTGCGGCATCGCCGACGATCCGCCCGGCGCGTCCTCCGACACCTCGCCCAGCTCGGTGGCGGACATCGACACGATGTCCCCGGCGATCTTGCCGATCGTTCCTGCTGCGACACCCAACGAGCACGCAATATCGGCAATGGCGGTGCGGTCGGTGTGCCAGGGCGCGGTCTGTCGAGCCAACCCCAGTTCGACGGCGAGCGCGGCGGCGATGGCCGGTCCATGTGGATGCACGGCGGCGAGAGTGCCTGCAGCGCCGCCATACTGGACGGTGCATGCGCGTCGAACGGCTGCGACTCCTGTCCGCGCGCGGCGCAGCCCCGAGAACCAGTTCGCAGCCACCAGGCCGAAGGTGGTGGGCAAGGCCTGCTGGCCGAGAGTGCGGGCCGCCATCGGGGTGGTGCGATGGGTCAGGGCGAGACTTCTCGCGGCCGCACTTGCAGCGTCGAGCGAGGCCTCGATCACACCGAGCGCGTCGCGGGAGAGGAGCATCAGCGCGGTGTCCATGATGTCCTGGCTGGTGGCCCCGGGATGCACTGCCGTGGCAGGAACCTCGGCCTCGGCCACCTCGTTCCGAAGAATCTTCACCAGCGGGATCACCGGATTACCCCCGGCCGCGGCATCTGCTCCGAGCCGCGCGATGTCCAGGTTCGCCCCGAGTTCGGTCGCAGTGGTGGTGACGATCTCGGCGTGACCGGTCTCCACGAGACCGACCGTTGCTGCGGCCCTCGAGAGCGCCGCCTCGACGGCGAACATCGCTGTCACCCAAGCCCGGTCGCCCACGAGCGGTGCGAGCGCGTCGCTACCGAACGTCGGATCGAACAGTGCCCCTCGCTCGGATTCCATCGTCCCCTCTCGCCATCGGTGTGTCACAGCGCGAAGAACGGAGTCTCGTCGCCGTCCGGATCGGTGTTCTGCAGCACGATGTCGAGGTGGTACCCACCGTGCACCGGTGCTGCGACGAGTCTGGCACGCTTGTGCTCCGGCACGGCGGACAACACCGGATCGAGCTCGTTGGCCTCGGCCTCGTCGGGAAAGTACACCCGCGTCACGACCCGCTCGAGCATCCCGCGGGCGAAGATCCCGACGTCGATGTGCGGTGCCTCCACAGCACCGTTCTCGGCGGGAAGCGGTCCCGGCTTGATCGTCGTGATCGTCATCGTTCCGGTCTCGTCGGCGAACGCTCGCCCGAAGCCACGAAAGCCCGTGATGCGAGACGGCACCGCGCCACGCGGATCGTCGGGGTGATCGAACCGGCCGTCGCCGTCGGCCTGCCAGGTCTCGATCATGGCGTCGGACATGGGGTTTCGGGCTCCGTCGATCAGTGTGAACGACACGGTGATCTCGCCTTCGGTGCCCGGCGGCACCACGTTTTCGCCGTCGGGCCACAACAATCCGATGTGCACGTACGGGCCCACGGTCTGCGAGGGGGTCTGCCCGAAGGAGGCGGTGGTGAAATCGGCTCCGGCGACCACGGGGTAGCGCGGGGCGAACTCGGGATCAGTCATCGTGGTCGTCTTCCTCGAAGGGGGTGGCGTTTCGGCCGCGGAGCACGATATCGAATCGAAATCCGAGGGCCCAGTTGTCCTGTGTCGCCTCGTAATCGAACGCGCCGATCATTCGGGCCCGCGAGTCCTCGGGGGCGGCGTTGAAGATCGGATCCTGGAAGAACATGGGGTCGTCCGGGAAGTACATCTGTGTCACGAGGCGCTGGGTGAACGCCTGACCGAACAGGGAGAAGTGAATGTGAGCGGGCCGCCATGCGTTGTGGTGATTGCCCCACGGATACGCGCCCGGCTTGATCGTGGTGAAGCGATACCTGCCCTGGGCATCGGTGAGAACGCGACCGGTGCCGTTGAAGTGCGGGTCCAGTGGTGCGGGCCACCGGTCACCGGTGTGTCGGTATCGACCGCCTGCATTGGCCTGCCACACCTCGACGAGGGTGTTCGGAATCGCCTTGCCGTCGCTGTCGAGCACCCGGCCGTGCACGATGATCCGCTGCCCCTGCGCCTCACCGTCGTTCGCCAGGGTGAGGTCTGCGTCGGCGGCGGTGACTCGTCCCTCGCCCAGCACCGGTCCGGTGATCTCGGTCAGTCGCTGGGGGAGCAGGGTCAATGGCTGTGCCGGATGCCGAAGGGCGGTGGTCCGGTACTCGGGGAAGTCGCGTGGGGCATGGACACCCGATTGGTCCCGGTACTCGGGCGGGAGATGAAGCATCGACGGTTCCTCACGATCGTGGGTGATCTACGCAACAGCCAGAATAGCGAAGTGTTCGCATTGTGGCAAACTGTTCATATTCCGCACAGAATGCTGTAGCGTGCATCTCATGTTGGACAAAGTCGTGGCCAGCGCCACCGAAGCCGTAGCGGACATCCCTGATGGGTCCTCGATCGCCGTCGGGGGATTCGGATTGGTCGGAGTGCCGGAAATACTGATCGACGCTGTGCTCGCGCAGGGTGCGACAGATCTGGAGACCATCAGCAACAACTGCGGAACCGATGGCTTCGGTCTCGGCGTTCTGTTGCTGCAGCACCGCATTCGGAGAACCATCAGCTCCTACGTGGGCTCGAACAAGGAATTCGCACGGCAGTACCTGTCCGGAGAACTCGAAGTCGAGCTCACTCCGCAGGGCACGCTCGCCGAGCGGCTGCGCGCAGGCGGCGCCGGGATCCCCGCGTTCTTCACCCCCGCAGGCGTCGGCACCCAGGTCGCCGACGGGGGATTGCCGCTGCGCTACGACGGTAGCGGCGGAATCGCACTGGCAAGTCCGCCGAAGGAGACACGCGAGTTCGACGGCGTCACCTACGTGATGGAGCGCGGGATCGTCGCAGATTATGCGCTCGTGCACGCGTGGAAGGGGGACCGTCACGGGAACCTGGTGTTCCACGCCAGTGCGCGAAACTTCAATCCGCCCGCGGCGGAGTCGGGGCGCATCACCATCGCGCAGGTCGAGCATCTCGTCGAGCCGGGTGAGATCGGACCCGACGAGGTGCACACCTCGGGTATTCACGTACAGCGGGTGGTCCACGTCGGACCGGTCGAGGTCGGCATCGAGCAGAGGACGGTACGAGCATGAGCGAGAAGATGACCCGCGAACAGATGGCGGCACGGGTGGCACAGGAACTCGGCGACGGTCAGTACGTCAATCTCGGCATCGGTATGCCGACCCTCGTGCCCAACTACATCCCCAACGACGTCTCGGTGATCCTGCATTCGGAGAACGGAGTGCTCGGCGTCGGACCGTATCCCACCGAGGACGAACTCGACGCCGAGATCATCAACGCGGGCAAGGAGACCATCACGGTCCTTCCCGGTGCGTCCTACTTCGATTCCGCGCAGTCGTTCGGAATGATCCGCGGCGGCCAGGTCGACGTCGCCGTTCTGGGGGCGATGCAGGTCAGTGCCACCGGCGATCTGGCGAACTGGATGATTCCCGGGCACATGGTCAAGGGCATGGGTGGCGCGATGGATCTGGTGCACGGAGCGCGACGCGTCATCGTGATGATGGAGCACGTCTCCCGCAAGGGCGAGCCGAAGATTCTGGAGCAGTGCACCCTGCCGCTGACCGGTAAGGGCTGCGTACACAGGATCATCTCGGACATGGCCGTTCTCGACGTCACCGAGAACGGTCTCCGTCTCGTCGAGACCGCACCGGGTGTGTCCGTGGACGAGGTCAGAAACGCGACCGCGGCCGAACTACTGGTCGACGTCGGTCAGGAGTGGAGCCTGCGGAACGACTCAGGCACTACCGTCTGAGACGAGAACGCGGTCGGCGTGGGAGTAGATGTTCATCGACCGGCCGCGGAGGAAGCCGATGACCGTCAGACCGGATTCGGTCGCGAGGTCGACCGCCAGCGAGGACGGAGCCGAAACCGCCGCGAGAATCGGTATTCCGGACATCACCGCCTTCTGGGCCAACTCGAACGAGGCGCGGCCGCTGACCATCAGCACCGTGCCCTGCAGGGGAATTCGATCGTTGGTCACCGCCCAGCCGACGACCTTGTCGACGGCATTGTGGCGTCCGACATCCTCACGTAGGACGAGCATCTCGCCGTCCGCAGTGAACAGGGCGGCGGCGTGCAGGCCGCCGGTCGCATCGAAGACCTTCTGCGCAGCCCGCAACGTGTCGGGTAACCCGGTGAGCGTGTCCGACGTCACGACGACGGAATCGGCCACGGGGGAATGCTTGGTGCGCAAGCGAATCGCGTCCAACGATCCCTTGCCGCACACCCCACACGAGGACGTCGTGTAGAAGTTGCGTTCGACGCCGGTCTCGGGCGGAGCGACTCCCGCGGCCAGGGTGACATCGAGGACGTTGTAGGTGTTCGCGCCCTCGTCGTCGACTCCGTCGCAGTAGCGAGCCGCTGCGATGTCGGCTCCCGAGGCGATCACACCCTCGGTCAGCAGGAAGCCGTGAACGAGCTCGACGTCGTGGCCGGGAGTGCGCATGGTGACGGCCAGCGCTGCGCCGTTCACCCGCAACTCGAGCGGCTCCTCCACCACGAGAGTGTCCGGACGTTCGACGCGGTGCTCACCTCGGAGTCGGACAACGGGCCTGCGGGTGGTGATGCGGCCCATCAGTATCGGCCGGATTCGCGGTGACGTGGGTGACTCATTCTTCGATTGTGGACCCCGGTGTTGTTCGGCCGTCGACTCGGTCGGCCATTGCGCTCACCAACGAGACCAGGCGCGGGTGATCGACGAGGTCGTCGACGAGCACACGCTTGCCTTTCGCGTCGGCCAACGGGATCTTCCAGTTCTCGTACTGGGTTTCGTCGGTACCGGGCTGGTTCTGAATTCGGTGTTCGCCGACGGCGTCGACGAGAGCGACACCGATCAGCAGGGACGGGCTGCGCTGGACGAGGCGATGCAGAGCTTCCACCGTCTCGTGGTTGTCGGCGTCGGCACCGAGCAATCCGCGCTCGCGCGCCAGGTCGAGAACTGCCTCGCGCTTGGCTGCGTCGATGTCCTTCTCGGCCTCGATGTCTCGTTCGAGCAGGCCGAGACGGGACCGCAGGTCTATGTGTTCACCCTCGAGGTATCCGGCCGTCGGGGGCAGATCGTGTGTGGTCACCGACGTCAGGCACAGGGTGCGGTAGTCCTCGGGTGCAATGGGCCCGGATTCGTCCGCTTCGAACCACAGGATCGAGGTGCCGAAGATGCCGCGCTCGGTGAGGTACTCCTGCACCATCGGCTCGAAGACACCCAGATCCTCGCCGACCACCACCGCGCCTGCCCGCTCGGCCTCGAGGGCCAGGATACCGATCAGCGCCTCGTGGTCGTACTCGACATACGTTCCGCCGCCGGCATTCTCGGCCTCCTGCGGAATCCACCACAGGCGGAACAGACCCAGGATGTGGTCGACGCGGATACCGCCGGCATGACGAAGGATCGTGCGCAGCATGTCTCGATAGGGGACGTACGCCAGTTCGCGTAGTCGGTCCGGATCCCACGGGGGTTGGTTCCAGTTCTGGCCCTGCTGGTTGAAGTTGTCCGGCGGCGCGCCCACCGTGACTCCCGACGCCAATACGTCACCGAGCGCCCAGGCGTCGGCTCCGCCGCGCGCCACGCCCACGGCGAGGTCGTGCATGATCCCGATGTCCATCCCAGCATCGAGTGCCGAGCGTTGCGCGGCGGCCAACTGCTCGTCGCAGATCCACTGCAGCCACATGTGGAAGTCGATGCGCTCGGCGAGCTTGGTGCGCTGTTCGAGCACGAAGTCGGTCCGCGGGTGTGCTGCCTTGTCGGTCCAGGCCGAATTCTCGGGTCCGAACTTCTCCGCCAGGGCGCTCCACACCGCGAAATCGCGCAGTCCGGAACCCTCGCGTTCGACGAACGCGCGGAATGCGGATTCGCGCGCCGGGCTCCGTTCCACCTTGTGAACACGTTCCAGGGCACGCAGTTTCGCCGTGAAGGTCGAGTCTCTGTTCAGCTTTCCGGTTCGCTTGTTGGCCTTGTCGAACCGCTTCGCCGCTTTCCGGACCTTGCCGAACTGTTCCGGTGACAGCAGCGCGGTTTCACGAATGTTCTCCACTCGGATGTAGAGCGAGTTGAAGAACCGGCGGGTGGTCGGCAGATAGGGCGACGCCTCGACCGGTGTGGTGGGTCGGTCGGCGTGCAGCGGATTGACGAGGAGATAGTCGAAGCCGTGCTCGCGGCCGACGATGTCGGCCATGTCCTCGAGATCACCGAGATCACCGATTCCCCATGATAGTCTCGATCGCACCGAATACAGCTGGGTGAGCAAGCCCGTCCGCTGCCGATCTGCCAGTTCTGCGTTGGGTGACAACGACTTCGGAGTGACGACCACGACCGTGTCCGACGTCCGGACCGTGTTGTCCTCGCTGATCGTCGTCGCGGTCAGGCTGTGCCAACCGAGCGGTGCACTGCTCGGAACGACGAACGTGGCACGACCGATGAGGCGGCCGTCGACCTCACGGGGATCGACCCAGATGTCGGCCTGGGTCACCTCGATGGTCTCGCCGTCCTCGGAGACCATCGAGACCTCGACCGGATTGCCGTGTGGCACATGGACCCACACCACGGCGTCGGTGCCCTGTGTGGCCACCACCACCGGCGGAAGCAGGCGCCGCCACGGCGCGTTCTCGATGTCGGCCAGAGCTCGGTCGACGTCCTCGGTCGATTCGGTCGCGTAGCCGCGCGCGGCGAGCACCTGACGCAGGGTGTCGTCGCTCACTTCGTGTTCGGTGTCGTCCCAGCCTCGGTACGAGGTCGATGTGCCGAGACGTCGGGCGAGAGAGCGAAGTGCCTGCGAGTAGTCCACACCGATGATCGTGCCAGTTCGCCGCGCCCGCGTCATGCCGGCCGGGCCTTCGTTCACCGGCCACCGCTCCGATCCGAACGACGGGCGGGTCCGGTTGCTCGACTGCCAGGATTGAAACACGCCGCGCTGGGTAGTCTGGGTCGGCGAACGGTAAAACGACTGCTCGGCGACGATAGGAAGTGCGGATGGCTGGGGTCAGCAAGATCGAAGAACTGGAGCGAGGTTCCGGTGCACCGGTCGAGCTGAGGGTGCGCGCCGAGGCCGACCAGCTTCCGGTGGTCCGTGCAGTCGCCGAAACACTCGCAGTGCTCAGCGACTTCACGCTCGACGACATCGCCGACGTCAAGTTGGTCGTGGACGAGGTGTGTTCGCAGTTGATCAAGGGCTCGGTCACCGATGCAGAGCTCTCGTGCACCTTCGCGGTGAGCGACTCCGGAATCCGGATCGTCGTCACCTCCACGTTGACCTCCACATCCGTGCCGAAGAAGGACAGTTTCGGCTGGCACGTGTTGCAGACGCTGACCGACGCCATCGAGTTGCGCGCCGACGACGCCGTCGAGGGCGAGGCCGGTCACACGGTCGCGATCGACGTGGTCAAGCGGAGGAGCAAGGTCTAGTGCCTGTGCCGCACGAACGAAGCACACGGCGAGAGTCCGACGATTACAGCGACGTTGTCGCACTGATCCAGCAGATGCAGGCGCTCGACGAGAATTCACCGCAGCGCCGAGTGCTGCGCGATCGCATCATCACCCGCTGCCTGCCTCTCGCAGAACACATCGCACGCCGCTTCGGCGGCCGCGGCGAAGCACACGAGGACCTGCTGCAGGTCTCACGTCTCGGTCTGGTGAACGCGGTCGACCGATTCGACATAGAACGCGGTTCGGATTTCGTGTCGTTCGCGGTGCCCACGATCATGGGCGAAGCTCGCCGCTACTTCCGCGACGCCGGATGGTCGGTTCGAGTGCCGCGGCGCATGAAGGAACTGAACTCGATGATCTCCCAGGCTGTGGGATCGCTGTCGCAGAAGCTCGGCCGAGCTCCGACCGCCAGCGAGATCGCGGCCGAGCTGGGGATCGACGTCAAGGAAGCCTCGCAGGCTTTGCTTGCGCGCAGCGCGTATCAGACCGTTTCGGTCGACTCGGTGGTCAGCGAGGATCGGTTGCCGCTGATGGACACCCTCGGTGCCGATGATCCCGAACTCGAGAAGATGGAGAGCTACCTCGCGGTGCGGCCTGCACTCGAGAAGTTGCCCGAGCGTGAGCGTCGAATCGTCGTGCTCCGATTCTTCGGGTCGATGACCCAGACTCAGATCGCGGAGAAGGTGGGGATTTCGCAGATGCACGTCTCGCGAATCCTGGCTCGCACGCTCGCTCAGCTGCGTGAGGACCTCGGCGAGGACTGAGGGCGACCAGTAAAGCTAGGCTCGATGGATGAGTGTGTACGACGACGTCGACGAGTACATCGGAGCCCGTAGGGTCACGGGCCTGGCGGCATCGCACGATTTCTCGCGGGCGGTGGTCGTGGTTGCCGCACTGGACGATTCGCGGACCGAGTACCGAACGTCGTTGTGGGAGATCGATGTCGACGGCGGTTCGCCCGCCCGGCGGATCACCCACGGCGAGTGGGGTGAAAGTGCTCCGGTGTTCACCTCAGCGGGCGATCTGTTGTTCTCTCGCACATCGAGCAAGGACGATCCGGCTCGGCTGTGGATTCTGCCTGCCTCGGGCGGTGAGGCGCGCGTTCTCGAGACCAGGTCCGCCGGTCTGAGCGAGGTCGTGACCGCCCGTTCCGGATTCGGGCTCGTCGGGCTCTCGCCGGTGTTCGGATCGTCGAGCACCGATGAGGACGACGACGCCCTGCGCACCGAGCGCAAGGCGAACAAGGTGGATGCAATTCTGCACACCGGAGTTCCGGTGCGTTTCTGGGATCACGATCTGGGGCCTGCGACGCCGCACCTGTTCGCGGGATCGTCGGACGGTTCGACCGGACTGCGCGATCTGACGTCGGATGCGGCCGGAGCGTTGCACGAAGCGGCCTTCGATGTCGGTGCCGACGGTTCGTTCGTCGTGTCCACCTGGTCCGTCCCCGGCGCTCTGGCGACCGTGCGGACGGTGCTGGTGCGTATCGACACCGCGACGGGGGAGCGTACGACGATCGTCGACGACGTCGATGCCGACCTGGGCGCACCTGCGATCTCGCCGGACGGAGCGTCCGTGGTGTTCGTGCGTGAATCGCTCTCCACTCCCGAGGACGCGCCTCGAATGACGCTGCAGCGCTACGATTTCGAGTCTGCTTCGGTCGTCGATCTCGCTCCCGGCTGGGATCGGTGGCCGATCGACCCGGTGTGGCTGCCGGACGGGTCGGGGGTACTGGTCACCGCGGACGACGACGGCCGGTCCCCGATCTTCGTCGTGCGTGAGGGCGCGGAGCCGCGTCGGCTGACGAACACGAACGACGCGTACACCCACGTCCACGTGTCCTCGGACGGAACCAGGGTGCTGGCCCTCGCCGCGTCGTATCTGGCCGCCCCGCATCCGGTCTCGATCGACCTGTCCGACGGCACCGTCGACGACCTCGACACCTCCGTCGACCGCTGTCCGGTGCCCGGAACTCTCACCGAGATCGACACCGTCGTCGACGACGGTGCTCGGGTGCGCGGCTGGCTTGCACTGCCCGAGGGTGCCTCGGACGCGGCACCCGCACCTCTGCTGCTGTGGGTGCACGGTGGCCCGCTCGGCTCGTGGAACACCTGGTCGTGGCGGTGGAATCCGTGGCTGATGGTCGCGCGCGGGTACGCCGTGCTGCTGCCGGACCCGGCGCTGTCCACCGGGTACGGCCAAGAGTTCGTACAGCGCGGCTGGGGAGCGTGGGGCAAAGCTCCGTTCACCGATCTGATGGCGTTGACCGACGTCGCGGTCGCGCTACCCGAGATCGACGAGACCCGCACCGCGGCGATGGGCGGATCTTTCGGCGGCTACATGGCCAACTGGATCGCCGGACACACCGATCGGTTCGACGCCATCGTCACCCATGCGAGCCTCTGGGCGCTCGATCAATTCGGCCCGACGACCGATGCGCCGTGGTACTGGGCGCGGGAAATGTCTCCGGAGATGGCGGTCGAGAACTCCCCACACCTGTTCGTCGCGGACATCGCGACGCCGATGCTGGTGATCCACGGCGACAAGGACTATCGCGTGCCCATCGGCGAGGGCCTACGGCTGTGGTACGAACTGCTCAGCGAATCCGGCCTGCCCGCCGACGACGAGGGCAACACCGAGCATCGTTTTCTCTACTTCCCGGCCGAAAACCATTGGATTCTGAGTCCTCAGCACGCCAAGGTCTGGTACGAGGTGGTGCTGGCATTCCTGGCCCAGCACGTGCTGGGCGAGAGGGTGTCGATGCCCCGAATCCTCGGCCACTAGAATCGACCGGTGACCAGTTCAGCGCCAGAGCACTCAGAGAACCCCGCCGATTCGATCGACCTGCCCAAGAGCTGGGATCCCAGTGCGGTCGAGGCGGAGCTGTACCGGTCCTGGGTCGACGCCGGGTACTTCGAAGCCGACGCGACCAGCGGCAAGCCGCCCTATTCCATAGTGCTGCCCCCGCCCAACGTCACCGGCAGCCTGCACATGGGCCACGCTCTCGACCACACGCTGATGGACGCGCTCAGTCGTCGCAAGCGGATGCTCGGGTACGAGGTGCTGTGGTTGCCGGGCATGGACCACGCGGGTATCGCCACGCAGACCGTCGTGGAGAAACAACTCGCCGCCGACGGAAAGACCAAGGAAGAGTTCGGACGCGAGGCGTTCATCGACAAGGTCTGGGACTGGAAGCGTGAATCCGGCGGAACCATCGGTGGGCAGATGCGACGCATCGGCGACGGTGTCGACTGGAGTCGAGAGCGTTTCACCATGGACGACGGCCTGTCCGAGGCCGTCCAGACCATGTTCAAGCGGATGTTCGACGACGGTTTGATCTACCGCGCCGAGCGACTGGTCAACTGGTCGCCGGTGCTGCAGACCGCCATCTCCGACATCGAGGTCAAGTTCGAGGACGTCGACGGCGAACTGGTGTCGCTGCGATACGGCTCGCTCGACGATGCCGAGCCACACGTCATCGTCGCGACCACCCGAGTCGAAACGATGCTCGGCGACACCGCAGTCGCGGTCCACCCCGACGACGAACGGTACAAGGCTCTCGTCGGCACCACCCTCGAGCACCCGTTCACCGGACGGCAGATCCCGATCATCGCCGACGACTACGTGGACCCCGAGTTCGGCACCGGCGCAGTGAAGATCACCCCGGCACACGATCCCAACGACTTCGAGATGGGCGTGCGGCACTCGTTGCCGATGCCCTCGATCATGGACAAGGCAGGCCGGATCACCGATACCGGAACGCAATTCGACGGTATGGATCGCTTCGAGGCGCGGGTGAAGGTGCGTGAAGCACTCGCCGAGCAGGGCCGCGTCGTCGCCGAGAAGCGCCCCTACCTGCACAGCGTCGGCCACTCCGAGCGCAGCGGCGAGCCGATCGAGCCACGTCTGTCGCTGCAGTGGTGGGTCAAGGTCGACACCCTGGCGAAGGCGGCCGGTGACGCAGTGCGTAACGGCGACACCGTCATTCATCCCAAGAGTCAGGAACCGCGCTGGTTCGCCTGGGTCGACAACATGCACGACTGGTGCATCTCGCGTCAGCTGTGGTGGGGTCATCGGATTCCGATCTGGTACGGACCCGACGGCGAGACCGTCTGCCTCGGACCGGGGGAGACGCCACCCGAGGGCTGGGAGCAGGATCCCGACGTCCTCGACACCTGGTTCTCGTCCGGGCTGTGGCCCTTCTCGACGATGGGGTGGCCCGACGCCACGGCCGATCTCGAGAAGTTCTATCCCACCGGTGTTCTCGTGACCGGATACGACATCCTGTTCTTCTGGGTCGCCCGCATGATGATGTTCGGCACCTACGTCGGAGCGGACGACGCGATCACCGCAGGCAAGCAGGGGCCGCAGGTTCCGTTCCGAGATGTGTTTCTGCACGGCCTGATTCGGGACCAGTTCGGCAAGAAGATGTCGAAGTCGCGAGGTAACGGCATCGATCCTCTCGACTGGGTCGATCGTTTCGGTGCCGACGCGCTGCGCTTCACGCTCGCTCGCGGCGCGAACCCCGGTGCCGACATGTCGGTCGGCGAGGATCACGCGCAGTCCTCGCGCAACTTCGCCAACAAGCTGTTCAACGCAACGAAGTTCGCGTTGATGAACGGCGCGGCACCGGCAGATCTCCCGTCGCGGTCCGAGCTGACCGACGCCGACCGTTGGATCCTCGACCGACTCGAACAGGTTCGGGCAGAGGTGGATTCGGCGTTCGACCGTTACGAGTTCAGCAAGGCCTGCGAGGCGCTCTATCACTTCGCCTGGGACGAGGTCTGCGACTGGTACCTCGAGATCGCCAAGGTGCAGTTCGCCGACGACGCCATCGCCGTCACCACGCGCGGGGTACTCGGCAACGTTCTCGACGCCTTGTTGCGATTGCTGCATCCGGTGATTCCGTTCGTCACCGAAACGCTGTGGAAGGTGCTCACCGGCGGCGAGTCGCTGGTGATCGCCGCGTGGCCCACTGCCTCCACCGATTCGCTGGATTCTGTTGCCGCACAGCGCATCGAAGACATGCAACGACTCATCACCGAAATTCGCCGGTTCCGCAGTGATCAGGGACTCAAGCCGTCCCAGAAGGTGGCAGCCCGCATCGTCGGAGTCTCCGAATCGGATCTGGACGGGCAGATTTCGGCGGTCACCGCACTGGCTCGACTGACCGAGCCGGCCGAGGACTTCGCGGCGACGGCGTCGGTCGAGGTGCGTCTGAGCAAGGCCACCGTGGTCGTCGAACTCGACACCTCGGGCACCGTCGACCTGGTCGCCGAGCGGGCCCGACTGGTGAAGGATCTCGCGGCTGCGGAGAAGGAACTTGCGCAGACCACCGGCAAGCTCGGCAACGAAGCGTTTCTCGCGAAGGCACCGGATGCGGTGGTGGACAAGATCAGAACACGCCAGACGATCGCAGGCGAAGAGATCGCCCGCATCACGGCGCGGCTCGAATCGATGGGAACCTAAGTGACCGAATCCGACGAGGCCCTGCCCCTGCCTCCGCCGAGCCCGGTCGATCTGGCCGAGCTCGCACTCGTGGAGGCCGAGCTCGACAAGCGTTGGCCCGAAACGAAGATCGAGCCGTCGACGGCTCGGATCTCGGCGCTGATGGACCTGCTCGGCTCGCCGCAGAGGGCGTACCCGTCGATTCACGTCGCGGGCACGAACGGCAAGACCTCGGTGACCCGCATGATCGATGCGCTCCTCACCGCGTTCCATCGGCGCACAGGCCGCACCACAAGTCCGCACCTGCAGATGGCGACCGAGCGGATCAGCATCGACGGCCGGCCCATCTCGCCGCGGCTCTACGTCGACACCTACAACGAGATCGCTCCGTTCGTGGACATGATCGACGCGCAGTCCGAGGCTGCGGGCGGACCCCGCATGAGCAAGTTCGAGGTGGTCACGGCCATGGCGTTCGCGGCGTTCGCCGAGGCCCCGGTCGAGGTTGCCGTCATCGAGGTCGGACTCGGCGGGCGTTGGGACGCCACCAACGTCGTCGACGGCGAGGTTGCCGTCATCACCCCGATCGGCCTCGATCACGTCGAGTTCCTCGGCGACGATCTCGCGACGATCGCGGGAGAGAAGGCGGGGATCATCAAGAAGGCACCGGAATCGCTGGTGCCGCGCGATACCGTCGCGATTCTGGCGAAGCAGCAGCCCGAGGTGTCCGAGGTCCTGCTGAGGGCGGCGGTACAGGCGGACGCTGCGGTGGCCCGAGCCGGATCGGAATTCACCGTCCTCGGCAGGCAGATCGCCGTGGGAGGCCAGCAACTGGAACTGCAGGGGCTCGGCGGGGTGTACACCGACGTCTTCCTTCCCCTGCACGGCGAGCATCAGGCGCACAATGCCTCACTCGCACTCGCGGCGGTGGAGGCCTTCTTCGGTGCGGGTCCGGATCGTCAACTCGATCAGGACACCGTGCGCGGCGCGTTCGCAACGATGGTCAATCCGGGTCGACTCGAGCGGGTGCGCAACGCCCCGACGGTGTTTCTCGATGCCGCGCACAACCCGCACGGGGCAGCAGCGCTCGCCGCTGCCCTCACCGACGAATTCGATTTCCGCAAACTCGTCGGCGTCGTCAGTGTCATGGCGGACAAGGATGTCGGTGCAATCCTCGACGCGCTGGAGCCGGTGTTCGACGACATCGTCGTCACCCACAACGGGTCAGCGCGGGCGATGGACGTGGACGCGTTGGCCGACATCGCGGTGGCCAAATTCGGCGACGAACGCGTCGTGGTGGCGTCGACCCTGCCCGATGCGCTGGAAACGGCGATCGGGTTGGCCGAGGAAGTTGCCGAGCCGGGTGAGGCCGTGTCCGGTGCCGGAGTCGTGGTGACCGGATCCGTGGTGACCGTCGGTGCAGCCCGCACTCTGTTCGGAAAGGACCCCGCGTGAGCGAGACAGAGTTCAGACCACCCACGAACGATCCGTGGAAGGGGTTCCGCGGTGTCTGTGCAGGAACGTTGGTACTCGAAGCCATCGTCGTTCTGCTCTCGCTGCCTGTGGTGGCCGTCGTGGGCGGCGGTGCAACGTGGTTTTCGACCACGTACATCGTTCTCCTCGCGGTCGCGATGATCGCAGGCGCCGGCAAGCAGGGTGAGCCCTGGGCGATGAAGTTCAATCTGATTCTGCAGGTGTTCGTTCTGTTCGGAACGGTGTTCCATCTGTCCATCGGCATCGTCGGCCTGATCTTCATCGCCGTGTGGCTGTATCTGCTGTACCTGCGCCGTGACATCACCGAGCGAATCCGACGTGGGATGCTGCCGGGGCAGCGCGACTGACAGGGGAAACCTGTCGGTTTCGGCGATGCGGCGCGCGCCGCATCGCTGTGTTCCATTACTGTTCTCGACGTGACCGACCGCACCCTTGTACTGATCAAGCCCGACGGAGTTGCCCGGCGTTACGTAGGAGAGATCCTCGGCCGCGTGGAGAAGAAGGGTCTGAGCATCGTCGCACTCGAGCTCAAGACCGTCTCCCGCGAACTGGCCTCGGCTCACTATGCGGAGCACGAGAGCAAGCCGTTCTTCCCCGAGCTGCTCGAGTTCATCACGTCCGGACCGGTGGTGGCCGCAGTTCTCGAAGGCCCCCGCGCCATCGCTGCGTTCCGCCAGATCGCAGGCGGCACCGACCCCGTGGCCAAGGCGGTTCCCGGCACCATCCGTGGTGACCTCGCCCTCGACGGTCAGCAGAATCTGGTGCACGGATCGGATTCCGTGGAATCGGCCGAGCGCGAGATCGCACTCTGGTTCCCCGGCCTCGCCTGACCGTTCCGCCTTCGACACGAAAAGCAGCACTTACTTCCGGCCACGCCGCATCCGCTCGGAACCCGAACGGTGCGGCGTGGCGAGTACGCATCACAGCGTGTGGGATACTCGACGACAGATCGACTTCACTGCACCAGTACGTACAGGTTTCACGCTCCACCCGAAGCCCAGGCTTCACCGAAGTTCGCTAGTCCGGTGTGGTGTATTCGATCGGATGACTGTCGTCTATCCGCTGCCCGTCATCGCAGATGCTCGAACGAGAGACAGGCTCGTTCGCGTTCTTGCTTGATGATCAGGCGCTCGGATCGCCGGTACACCACCATCCAGCCAGGCACCGCACACGCTGTCGTCGACCACCGAGAACTACGAAGTGGTCATCGGCTCGGGTGCGGAGCGAGACCGAACAGCTGACGTCCAACCCGACGTGAGTACACAAGGATTGCCCTCGCGTGGCCGCGTCACACCCGAAGTCGGATGGACGCGCCCGGGGGCCCGAGGAGACTACGTGGCCGATCAAAGCCCGCCCGAAGATGTACAGAACGCAAACGCAGGTCGTATGGAGCCTCCCGGCGCGGTGTCGTCTGTGGAAACCGACGCGGCGTCGTCGGCGCAACCCGACACGATCGAGCTGCCGACCAGGCTGCGCGTGCACGCTCTGGCAAAGATTCTGGGCGTCACCAGCAAGCAGTTGCTCGTCACCCTCGGTGAGCTCGGCATCGAAGCGCGCAGTGCACAGTCGAGCCTGAGCCGTGACGTCGCGGAGTCCGTTCGTGACTCGGTCAACGCGCCCACAGCGCCCACCGGGCAGACAGTCGAGTCGTCGACTGCCGCGCAGCCGGAGCCGGTTGCGGAGGAACCTGCCGAGGCACCCGCCGTCGAGGCCTCATGGTCCGAGCCGCAGCTGTTCACCAGCGCGCCCGCTCCGGAGCCGGAGACCGATCGTTCCGCGGCAACGACCGACCAGCCCACCGCGACGACGTTCGCCACCCCGCTGTTTCTGCAGCCCGCAGCCGTGGACGCCCCAGCGACGGAATCGGCGGAGCCCCCGGCGCGCCGTCGCCGCAGCCGCAAGGCAGCGCCCAAGGACGAGGTCGCCGGCACCGACACCAGCGCGGACACCGACGGCAGTGAGTCCACGGTGACGCCGGAGACCGCTGCACCCGAGACCTCTGTACCGGAGACCTCTGCAGTCTCGACCGACCGGTCCTCTTCCGAGGCCGACGAGTCGAGCGCCGCCGAGGTATCGACCGACGGTGACGGGGACGACGATCAATCTCAGCCTCGACGCCGCCGCCGTGGACGCCGTGGTCGCGGCCGTGGTCGCGGCGAGCAGTCCTCGGACGAGTCGAACGACGACAATTCCGAAGACGATTCCGACGGCGACTCGGAGACCACCGATTCGGCCGACACAGAATCGACCGATTCCGACTCGGACGAGTCCTTGTCGAGTGACGAGCAGCAGTCGAACTCGGGACGACGCTCGCGTCGATCGCGCACTCGCAGCCGTACCTCGGACCGGCAGAACTCCGATTCGACCGATTCCTCCGACGAGACTCGCACCGCGGACTCCTCGGCCGAGGACGGCGACGACGAGTCTGATTCGGGTGCCCAGGACAATTACGACGACTCCGACAACGGCGGTTCGGACGGAGACGGCTCCAGCCGTCGTCGTCGACGCCGTCGCCGGCGCAAGACCGGAGCAGAGGCCGCTGCCGAGGGTGCCTCGTCCGAGGACGATCCGCCCAACACCGTCGTGCACGAGCGCGAGCCGCGCAACAAGAGCCGGGCACCCCGGGACGAGGTCCAGGGAATCACGGGCTCGACGCGTCTCGAGGCCAAGCGCCAGCGCCGCCGCGACGGGCGCGATGCCGGTCGTCGTCGGCCGCCGATCCTCACCGAGTCCGAGTTCCTGGCTCGCCGCGAATCCGTCGACCGCGTCATGGTCGTGCGTGAGAAGGCAACTCCGGATCACCCGCTGACCACTCAGGTTGCCGTGCTCGAAGACGGTGTGCTCGTCGAGCACTTCGTCACCAGCAGTGCCACTGCGTCGATGGTCGGCAACGTCTACCTGGGCCGCGTTCAGAACGTGCTGCCCAGCATGGAAGCAGCCTTCATCGACATCGGGCGTGGCCGCAACGGCGTGCTGTACGCGGGCGAGGTCAACTGGGACGCTGCGGGGTTGGGCGGAAACTCACGGAAGATCGAGCAGGCTCTCAAGCCCGGCGATCAGGTTCTCGTCCAGGTCAGCAAGGACCCGGTGGGGCACAAGGGTGCTCGCCTGACCACGCAGCTGTCGCTCGCGGGTCGATTCCTCGTCTACGTGCCCGGTGGAAGTTCCACCGGCATCAGCCGCAAGCTGCCCGACACCGAGCGCAAGCGGCTCAAGGAAATCCTCCGCGACATCGTGCCTCCCGAGGCCGGCGTCATCATCCGCACCGCAGCGGAGGGCGTCAGCGAAGAAGAGCTCGCACGGGACGTGACTCGCCTGCAGGCGCAGTGGGCCAGCATCGAAGAACGCTCGGCCAACGCCGAAACCGGCAAGGGCGTGCAACCACAGACGCTGTACGAAGAGCCCGACATGCTCGTCAAGGTTATTCGTGACCTGTTCAACGAGGACTTCTCCAAGCTCGTCATCGAGGGCGACAAGGCGTGGACGACGACGTCGAACTACGTCGAGACCGTGGCCCCGGACATGATGGAGCGGTTGCACCGATACGAGGCCGACGGCAGTTCCGTCGACGTCTTCGCCGCGCACCGCATCGACGAGCAGCTGGCCAAGGCCCTCGATCGCAAGGTCTGGCTGCCGTCCGGCGGCACCCTGGTGATCGATCGCACTGAGGCGATGACCGTCGTCGACGTCAACACCGGCAAGTTCACCGGGTCGGGCGGCAATCTCGAAGAAACGGTCACTCGCAACAACATCGAGGCCGCCGAGGAAGTCGTGCGCCAGATGCGGCTGCGAGACATCGGCGGCATGATCGTCGTCGACTTCATCGACATGGTGCTCGAGTCCAACCGCGATCTCGTACTCCGACGACTCACCGAGTCCCTCGGACGCGACCGGACTCGCCACCAGGTCTCCGAGGTGACCTCGCTCGGTCTGGTGCAGATGACTCGCAAGAAGCTCGGCACGGGGCTCGTCGAGGCGTTCTCCACCACGTGTGAGCACTGCCAGGGTCGTGGCATCGTCGTGCACCCGTTCCCCATCGACGCCAAGCCGGACAACGACGGCGGTCGGTCGAACTCGTCGCGTTCGGAATCGGGCAACTCGGGAACCAGCGGCAGGCGTCGTCGTGGCAAGGACAACAAGGCCGAGGGCAACGATCGGTCCGACGGCAACGAGCGGGCCTCCTCGAACGATCGTGCCGGTGCGGCAGACGGTCAGGAACACCCCGTGGTCGATCCGTCGATCAAGCGGGCGCATCCGGTGGCACTGGCCATGGCGGCGCACCACGACGACGTGGTGGCCGACGTCAGCCCCGCCGATGTCGAGACACCGGCCCCCGAAGCTCCCGGCGGCGACGCCGAGGTGACCGTGGTCTCCGCCGACGATGTGGAGGTTGCGGCCGCTGCGGTCGCCGACGCGGAGACGAACGTCACGGCAGTCGATTCGGCCACCGAGACCGAGGCCGAACAGCCTTCCGTCGAGCCGGTGGCACCGAAGGCTCGACGCGGACGGCGGGTGGCGCGCAAGGCAGCCGCGCCGACCGGCACAGCGCCAGACGCGGGCATGGTGATCGTCGTTCCTGCCGCGGACGACTCCGCGGACGCCACGACCTCCGACCAGGCGGGGACGGCACCCGACGAGGTGGCGGCTCCGCTCACGGCGGCGGCCGAGCAGTCCGTGGAGCCGGTGGAGGTGCCGGCGGCACGTCCTCGCAGACGGCGTGCAGCAGCGCGGCCTGCAGGGCCTCCGGTGGACATCGATGCCTAGCAGCGCGGGGCAGTTTGACCCTGGCCGTCTCTCTGCCGTAACCTTGATAAGTCGCTCCCGGTGACACCGTTCTGCTGTGCCGTAGTGGCCTTGCAGGAAACAACGGTTCTCGAGCGGGCCTAGGTGAACATCGCCGTGGCCGGCCGATAGGGAGCAAGCAAACACGTTTTACCAGACCAGTCGTGTTGCCATGCGCAACGCGAGCAAGTTCGAAGAAGCAAGGGGTAGCCCTCCGATGGCAACGTACGCGATCGTCAAGACCGGCGGAAAGCAGTACAAGGTCGCTGTTGGTGACCTCGTCAAGGTCGAGAAGATCGAGGGAGCGCCCGGCACTGCTGTCTCGCTTGCTCCGGTCCTCGTCGTAGACGGATCCGACCTGACCACAGATGCAGACAAGCTGGCGAAGATCTCGGTCGCCGGTGAGATCGTCGAGCACACCAAGGGCCCGAAGATCCGCATCCACAAGTTCAAGAACAAGACCGGATACCACAAGCGTCAGGGACACAGGCAGAAGCTCACTGTCCTCAAGGTCACCGGCATCAAGTAACCAGGTCCCCGCAGGACTTGAGTTCTTCCAAGCTGATTCACCCCGAGGAGGGTATGCAACATGGCACATAAGAAGGGCGCATCAAGCTCCCGTAACGGTCGCGACTCGAATGCTCAGCGCCTCGGCGTCAAGCGTTTCGGCGGCCAGACCGTAGGCGCAGGCGAGATCCTGGTTCGTCAGCGCGGCACGCACTTCCACCCCGGCGTCAACGTCGGCCGTGGCGGCGACGACACCCTGTTCGCACTCGCCCCCGGCGCAGTCGAGTTCGGTGCCAAGCGCGGTCGCAAGACCGTGAACATCGTTCCGGTTGCTGTAGGGGCCTAGTCCTTCTGCAGCGCTGGCGCTCACGATGGCCGACGCGACCGGGCAACTGCTCGTGTCGACCATCCACGGCGTACGTTCACAGCTCCCGATAGGGGCGGACCAGGGTCATGAGACCGGTCCGCCCCTATCGCTTTTTTCTCCCGCTTTCTCTTTTACGAAAGGATCGAAGACAGCTATGTCACGATTCATCGACCGCGTGGTGCTGCACGTCAGCGCCGGCAAAGGTGGCAACGGCTGCTCTTCGGTTCACCGCGAGAAGTTCAAGCCTCTCGGCGGCCCGGACGGCGGTAACGGAGGGCAGGGCGGCGGAGTCGTGTTCGTCGTCGACAGCAACGTCCATACTCTGCTCGACTTCCACTTCTCCAGCCATGCCAAGGCAGGCAACGGAACTCAGGGCATGGGTGGCAACCGTGAGGGTGCCAACGGCGAGGACCTGATTCTCAAGGTTCCCGACGGCACCGTCGTGCTCGACAAGAAGGGAAACGTGCTCGCCGACATGATCGGGGAGGGAACACGTTTCGACGCCGCTCCCGGCGGCCGCGGCGGCCTCGGCAATGCAGCTCTGGCTTCGAAGGCTCGGCGGGCACCCGGATTCGCGCTCCTCGGCGAAGAGGGCATCGAACGCGAGCTCGTCCTCGAACTCAAGTCCGTCGCAGACGTGGGCCTCGTCGGTTTTCCGTCGGCCGGTAAGTCGTCGCTGGTCTCGGTGCTGTCCGCAGCGAAGCCGAAGATCGCCGATTACCCCTTCACCACACTGGTGCCCAACCTCGGCGTGGTCTCCAGCGGAGACACCACCTTCACCGTCGCAGACGTTCCCGGGCTGATCCCCGGCGCGAGTCAGGGCCGAGGTCTCGGTCTCGACTTCCTGCGTCACCTCGAACGGTGTGCCGTTCTCGCGCACGTCGTCGACTGCGCCACACTGGATCCCGGCCGCGATCCGATCTCCGACGTCGATGCCCTCGAAGCCGAGTTGGCCGCGTACAAGCCGGCGCTGTCCGGAGACGCCAGCCTCGGCGATCTGGCCGATCGGCCCCGCATCGTGGTGTTGAACAAGGCCGACATTCCCGAGGGTGCCGAGCTGGCCGAGATGGTCACCGCCGAGTTCGAGTCCCGTGACTGGCCCGTGTACACCATCTCCGCGGTGACGCGTGCCGGTCTCAAGCCGCTGACGTTCGCATTGGCCAAGCTCGTCGAGGAGTACCGCACCGCGCATCCGGCTCCCGAGCCGCGGCGTCAGGTGCTACGCCCGGTCGCTCGGAACGACGACAGCTTCAAGGTCGTCAAGGATCCGGACATCCCGGACGGCTTCATCGTTCGCGGTACCCGACCCGAGCGTTGGGTGCGTCAGACGCAGTTCACAAACGACGAGGCCGTCGGCTACCTCGCCGACCGCCTCGCGCGGCTCGGAGTCGAGGACGCACTCATCAAGGCCGGCGCTCAGCCCGGTGCTTCGGTCACCATCGGCGACGTGTCGTTCGACTGGGAGCCGCAGACTCCGGCCGGTGTCGAGATCACGATGACAGGCCGAGGCACCGATGCCCGTCTCGATCAGGTCGAGCGCATCGGCGCATCCGAACGCAAGCATGCCCGCCAGGTACGTCGCGGGCTCGATACCGAACAGGAGTAGACGTGGCGGCGGTGCGTGAATCCGATTCGCTCGCAGAGGCTCTCACCGATACCCGTCGCACGATCGCCGATGCCAAGCGCATCGTGGTCAAGATCGGTTCCTCGGCGCTCACCAGCCTCGACACCGGTCTGGATCTGACTCGACTCGATCTGCTCGCCGACGCCATCGAGTCTCGGATGCGCAGCGGCACCGATGTGGTGGTCGTGTCCTCCGGTGCGATCGGCGCAGGGATGGCACCGTTGGGCCTGACCAAGCGACCACGGGACCTGGCCACCAAGCAGGCTGCTGCGAGCGTCGGTCAACTCGCTCTGGTTCATGCGTGGAGCTCGTCGTTCCACCGGTACGGGCGCACGGTCGGACAGGTTCTGCTGACCGCCGAGGACATCGCGCGGCGAACCAACCACCGCAACGCTCAGCGCACCCTGGATCGGTTGCGCTCACTCGGTGCCGTGGCCATCGTCAACGAGAACGACACGGTCGCCACCGCAGAGATCCGGTTCGGCGACAACGATCGCCTGGCTGCTCTGGTCGCCCACCTCGTCGGTGCGGACGCACTGTTCCTGCTCTCGGACGTGGACGGGTTGTACGACGGTGATCCCCGCAAAGGCAAAGCGACACTGATCCCGGAAGTGACCAGCCCCGAGGATCTCGACGGTGTCGTCGCCGGTTCGGGGGGAGCGCTCGGCACCGGCGGAATGGCCTCCAAGCTGTCCGCTGCGCGTCTCGCGGCCGACGCCGGCGTTCCGGTGTTGCTGGCCGCGGCATCCGATGCTGCTCATGCGCTGACGACGTCCGCGGTGGGTACCGCTTTCGCTGCCCGGCCGACGCGGTTGTCGGCGCGCAAGTTCTGGGTCCGTCATGCTGCCGATGCTGCGGGAGAACTGCACCTCGACGCCGGGGCCGTGCGTGCCGTGGTGGAGCGGCGACGATCGTTGTTGTCCGCTGGTATCACGTCGGTGACGGGTTCTTTCCACGGCGGAGACGTGGTGTCGTTGGTCGATCACGCTGGCGTACTGGTGGCTCGCGGGGTCGTCGCGTACGACTCGGGGGAACTCGCCGGGATGCTCGGGCGGTCGACAGGGGAGTTGGCCGCAGAGCTACAGCGCCCGGTGGTTCATGCCGACGATCTGGTTCCTGCCTGATCGACGTCGTCGGCCAACGCGGTCGCTACCTCGGAACACCCGGCGTGCAGTGTGAGAGAAGCGAATTCGTCGCCCCGAGTGGTGCCGCGGTTGACGATGACGATGGGCTTCGACGTCTTGGACGCGTGTCTGACGAACCGCAGGCCCGACATCACGGTCAGTGAGGATCCGAGCACCAGCAGCGCGTCGCTTCGGTCGACGAGATCGTATGCCTCGGCCACGCGCGGCTTGGGCACGCTCTCACCGAAGTAGACGATGTCGGGTTTGAGTATGCCCGAACATGATTCGCAGTCGACCATGCGGAAGTGCGCGGTCGAGGAAATGATGGCGTCGGCATCGGGGGCGATCTCGACGCCATCCGCGGGCGCAACGGACTCGAGAAAACCGGGATTGGCGCGATCGAGTCGGCGGGCCAACTCGAAACGCGAGATCAACCGCTCGCAGTTCAGGCAGCGAACTCGGGCGTAGACGCCGTGCAGGTCGATGACGCGTCGGCTGCCCGCCTTGGTGTGCAACATGTCGACGTTCTGGGTGATGATCCCGGTGACGACGCCTGCCCGTTCGAGTCGGGCGAGAGCTCGGTGGCCGTCGTTGGGCACGGCGGCGTCCATGTGTCGCCACCCGACATGGTTGCGGGCCCAGTAGTGCCGACGGAATTCGGCGTCACCGATGAACTGCTGGAACGTCATCGGGTTTCGAGGCGGTGACTGCGGACCGCGGTAATCGGGAATCCCGGAGTCGGTGGACATGCCCGCACCGCTGACGACGGTGACGGTCTTCCCATCGAGCAGGGAAGTCAGCTGCTCGTACGGTGCCGCGGACACAGGGGTTGCATTCACTTCGTCCAGGATAGCGATCCCTCGCCGGATGGGCACCGTAGATACGCCAATGGCCCGCACCGACCTGGATAGCGTCGGTGCGGGCCGTGAGGATGTGCCAGTGTTACGCGGGTACCTCGACGAGGGGGTACACACCGTTCTCGTCGTGCGTCTCGTTGCCGACGACGGGAGGGTTGAACACGCAGAGCATGCGCATCTGGGTGCGCGGCTCGACAGTATGGCGCTCGTGTCCGTTGAGCAGGTACATCGATCCCGCACCGAGCTCGTAGGTCTCGCCGGTCTCGCGGTTCGTGAGCGTTCCCTCGCCCTCGATGAGCCAGACGGCCTCGACGTGATTGGCGTAGTGGAAGTTGTTCACCGTGCCGGCCTGGATCGTCGTCTCGTGGAACGAGAATCCGACCTTGTCGCCGCCGAGAATGATTCTCTTGCTGCGCCAGTTGCCGTCTTCGCTCGAGATGTCGCGGTCGGTACCGGTGATCTCCTGCGTGGTGCGAACGATCATTTCGATGTCCTCCTTCGATATCGGTGAGTGCGAACGGGTTCTAGGAGAGGACCTTCGCGACGGCACTTTCGATGATGTCCAGGCCGCGATCGAGCTCGTCGATCGTCGTGGTCAGCGGGGGAAGCAGCTTGACGACCTCGTCCTTGGGGCCGGCGGTCTCGACGAGCAGACGCTCGTCGTAGCACAGCTGAGACACCTTGCCGGCGAGTTCTGCGTCGTCGAACACCAGGGCCTGAACCATGCCACGGCCGCGGGTGGAGATGCCGTCGAACTTGGCGCACAGCTTCATGAACCGGTCCTGGATGTGCTCGCCCTTGACGAGGGTTTCCTTCTCGAACTTGTCGTCGGACCAGTAGTGATCGATGGCGGCCTTCGCCGTGACGAACGACGGGTTGAACCCGCGGAAGGTGCCGTTGTGCTCGCCCGGTGCCCAGACGTCCAGCTCGGGCTTGAACAGAGTCAGTGCCAGCGGCATGCCGTAGCCGCCGATGGACTTGGACAGCGTGACGATGTCCGGGGTGATGCCGGCTTCCTCGAACGAGAAGAACTGGCCGGTGCGTCCGCAGCCCATCTGCACGTCGTCGACGATCAGCAGGATCTCACGGCGCGAGCACAGCTCGGCCAGGGCGCGCAGCCACTCGGGGCGCGCGACGTTGATGCCGCCCTCACCCTGGATGGTCTCCACGATCACTGCGGCCGGGCGGTTGAAACCGCTGCCGGAGTCGTCGAGCACGCGCTCGAACCACTGGAAGTCCTCGGTGACGCCGCCGAAGTAGTTGTCGTACGGCATCGGAGTGGTGTGCACCAACGGAATTCCGGCTCCCGCTCGCTTCATCGAGTTGCCGGTGACCGACAGCGCGCCGAGGGTCATGCCGTGGAATGCGTTGGTGAAGTTGATGATCGCCTCGCGGCCGGTGACCTTGCGAGCAAGCTTGAGTGCGGCCTCGACGGTGTTGGTGCCCGTCGGCCCGGGGAACTGAACCTTGTAGTCCAGGCCGCGGGGATCGAGGATGTTCTTCTTGAACGACTCGAGGAACTCGCGCTTGGCGACGGTGGACATGTCGAGTCCGTGGGTGATGCCATCGCTGGTGATGTAGTCGACCAACGCGCTCTTGATCATGTCGTTGTTGTGGCCGTAGTTGAGAGCGCCTGCGCCACCGAAGAAGTCGAGGTAGTCGTTGCCGTTCTCGTCGGTGATGACCGAGTTCTTCGCGGTGGTGAACACGGCGGGCCACTGGCGGCTGTAGCTGCGCACGCCGGACTCGACGGTCTCGAATACATCGGGCTTCTCTGTTGTCACGGTGTTCTTTTCGGTCATGTTCTGCTTGTTCCTTTCGTAATTCCGCGACGCGTCGGGGCCTACTGTGTAGAGCTCCTCGGCTTCGTGGCTATCAGGGAAATCGTTGGGCGCGAACAAATCCGACCTGACGATATCGGTGCCTCGCTTGCGTGCGAGGCTCGTGAAGGTTGCGATCGACGCTTCGTTGTCCGGGCTGATCGTCGTTTCCAGATGCGTGATGCCCTGTGGCTCGAGGCGGTCGAGCAGCTCCATCAGCATGCGACCGGCAAGTCCCTTGCCACGCTGGTCCGCATCCACGGCGACCTGCCACACGAACAGTGTGCGCGGGGCGTCCTGGCGGATGTATCCGGTGACGAAACCGACTGCGCGGCCGTCGATGTCGGATACGACGGTGGTGGCCGCGAAATCACGACACCACAACACGTACGAGTAGCTGGAATTGAGATCCAGAACTCGCGAATCTCTTGCGATCTCCCAGAGCCGGACTCCGTCGGAGATCTGTGGCTTACGAAACTTCACTGCGTCCGGCGCAGTGAGCGGGGTACCTCTCAGCAATGCGGGCTTCATAGGAAATACAAACGTAACAAGGTCGCCGAGGCATATCGAGTGCGCCGGGAAATCGACCCCGGAATCGGACATGCTTTCCCAGGTTAACCCGTCAATGTGATGCTGGTCACTTCATCGGCGCCCGGCTGGCTGTACCCGTGACGACGGAATTCAAACCACCCGCTTCCGACGGACCGCTACTTCGGTGTCGCCAGAGCGAACGGAAGTACCGCTTCGGCACCCGCAGATCGCAGAGCCGACGTGGCGCAGGTGAACGTCCACCCAGTGTCGGTCAGCAGATCGATCAACAGAATCGGCCCTGTCACGGACGATACGTCCGGAACGTCCCAAGAGTCCACCAGCCCGGCGACCCTGAACGCCGAATTGGCCGCCGAGACCGGCGGATGACCGGCCCTGACCTGCATGACACCGAGATCGTCCAATTTTCCGACGGCGGCCAACCGCTCGGCGATCGATCGCACCAACACCGGGTGGGTGGGGGAGTCGAGAGCCAGAACGGCAGTCGGTCGCTGCTTCCAGTCCCAGTTGGCGAGCACGGTGATGCACGCCTTCTCCAATGCGTCGGTGGCCGGAGCATCGGGTGCATCGAGCAGGGCACGCAGCCGGCTGCCCCAGCCGAGGTCGGTGAGTCGACCCAGCACGCGCCCGGGTTCGTGTGGGTCGGCGATCTTGCCCGAGAGCGACACCCCCAGCTTCTTCATGCCGCTGGGCCACTGCTTTCTCGGCTGCAGGTCGATGCCCGGTCGGTCCAATCGTGCCCGTGCCGAGTCGACTGCGGCCGCATCCACCGATGCCGACAGGTGCTCACCGGTGCAGTTGTCGCACCGTCCGCACCTGTCGGACTCGCTACCGGGTGCGCCCAGATCCGGGTCGTCGAGCTGCCTCCGCAGGAACTCCATCCGGCAGCCGTCGGTGCCCTGGTAGTCGATCATGGCCTGCTGTTCGCGGTCCCTGGCCTGTTCGAGACGCTCGTAACGTCCCGCGTCGTACGTCCACTGCTCCCCGGTGGCCATCCAGCCGCCACGAACGCGTCTGACCGCGCCGTCGACGTCGAGGACCTTCAGCACCATCTCCAGCCTGCTGCGATTGAGTTCCACCAGAGGCTCCAGCGCCTGCGTCGACTGGGCCTTGTCGGTGTTCAAGGCATCGATGACCTGCCGCACCAGATGCTCGCGGGGGAACGCGACGGAGGCGAAGTAGCTCCAGATCTGGCGATCCTCGTGACCGGGTAGCAGCACCACATCGGCGCGCTCGGTGGCGCGACCGGCTCGGCCGACCTGCTGGTAGTACGAGATCGGGGACGACGGTGCCCCCATGTGCACGACGAAGCCGAGATCGGGCTTGTCGAAGCCCATGCCCAGTGCGGACGTGGCGACGAGGGCCTTGACTCGGTTGGCCAGCAGGTCACCTTCGAGCGATTCGCGCTCGGTCGGATCCGTCTGACCGGTGTACGACGCCACCACGTGGCCCTGATCGGTGAGCAGCGCTGCGAGGTCCTTCGCGGCCGAGACCGTCAGCGTGTAGATGATTCCCGAACCCGGCAGCGTCTTCAGGTGATCGGCGAGCCACGCCGCCCTTTCGGTGGCGTTGTCGATCTTCACCACCGCCATGCGCAGAGAGTCGCGTGCGAGCCCGCCGCGCAGTACGAGCGTGTCGCCGCCGCCGACACCCAGCTGTGCGGCGACGTCGTCCACCACGCGGTCATTCGCCGTCGCTGTGGTCGCGAGCACGGGGATACCGTCGCGCAACTCGGCGATCAGGGTTCTGATACGTCGATAGTCGGGCCGGAAATCGTGGCCCCAGTCGGAGACGCAATGTGCTTCGTCGACCACGACCAGGCCCGCATCGCCTGCCAGGGACGGCAGCACCTGATCGCGGAAATCCGGATTGTTCAATCGCTCCGGACTGACCAGCAGCACGTCGAGCTCGCCCGAGGCGACCTGCTGATGGATGTCGTCCCACTCGGTCATGTTGCCCGAGTTGATGGTGGCAGCACGGACGCCCGCCCGCTCGGCGGAGGCAACCTGGTTGCGCATCAACGCCAACAGTGGAGAGACGATCACCGTCGGACCGAGGCCCTGTGCGCGAAGCAGTTTCGCCGCGATGAAGTAGACCGCCGACTTGCCCCAACCGGTCCGCTGCACCACCAACGCCCGCCGCCGGTGCACGACGAGGGCCTCGATGGCCGTCCACTGGTCTTCCCGCAGCACCGCAGCCGGGCCGGCGAGTTCGCGCAACAACTCTTCGGCGCTCGCGCGCAAGTTCCCGGTCGTGGGCTCCGTGGTCGTTGTCATAGGCTCCATCGTGCAGCAAGCATCCGACATCCAACGCGGGCCGGTCGGAAACGGTCGGACCGTGCAGCCCGAGAGGACCAGCGGTGTTCGATCCCGATTCCGATTCGATGCCGGCCGACCAGGGTCCCGTGCACCGTCACCTCTGGGCACTGGCCGTGGTGTTCGTCGGCGGAGCGGCCGGTACGGCAGTCCGCTATGCAATCGAGGAGCAGCTTCCGCACTCGGCGTCGCAATGGCCGACGGCCACCTTCGGGATCAACATCGCCGGTGCGTTCGTGCTCGGGCTTCTGCTCGAGTCGCTGGTTCGCGGCGGGCCCGATGCAGGAGTTCGGCGCAGGTTACGGCTGCTGCTCGGTACCGGTTTCTGCGGCGCGTTCACCACGTACAGCACCTTCGCCCTCGAGACGGTCGAAGGTATTCGGGGCGGGTTCACCGGTCTGGCAATGGCATATGCAGTGGTCAGCGTGATTCTCGGAATACTTGCGGCCTGGGCTGGAATCGCGTTGGCAGGCAGGGTGGTTCGATGATCGCGCTGTGGATCGCGGCGGCCGGCGGTTTGGGGGCAGTCTTTCGCTTCGTCGTCGACGCTGAAGTGAAATCACGTCTCGCGGCGCGGACGAGATTTCCCTGGGCGACGGTCGGCATCAACGTGTCCGGATCGTTTCTGCTGGGTGTGCTGGCCGGATGGGTGATGTTCCGAGCCGGCTCCACCGACGTTCAAGCCGTCATCGGTACCGGGTTCTGCGGCGGGTACACCACGTTCAGCACGGCGAGTGTCGAGACCGTGCGGTTGCTCCAGCAGGGGCGTCGACGCGATGCCGCCGTCAACGTGACAGTCACCGTGCTCGCGTCCGTAGTCGCGTGCGCAGGCGGCCTGGCGCTCGCGTCGTCGATGTAGGACGGTCGACGCGAGGACGAATTCACGCCTGGCTGACGCGCACCATGTTGCCGGCGGGGTCACGGAATGCCGCGTCGCGCGCACCCCACGGCTGACTCGTCGGCTCCTGCAGAATCTCCGCGGTGCCCGCCGCGCGAATTCGCTCGAAGGCCGCGTCGAGGTCGTCGGCACGAAACAGCAGGCCCGGAAGCTCGCCCTTGGCGAGCAGGGCCGCGATCTGATCGCCGAGTTCCTGCGACCGGCCCGCGTGGGGCTGCGACAGGACGATCTCGATCTCGGGTTGGTCGTCGGTGGACAGAGTGATCCAGCGGTAGCCGTCGTTGGCAACCTCGCTCTTGACCTCGAGTCCCAGAGCGTCGCGATAGAACGCCAACGAGGCATCGGGGTCGTCGGTGTAGACGTGTACGTGGCTCAGCGAAAGTGACATGGGGAAAGGCTAGGACGCTCCGGCCGTCGATGCTTCTTCGATTCTGCTCGGTTCGGTGGCAGCCACAGTGCGGCGCATCGGCCGACCCAGAATCATGGCCGTGCACGTCGGCACCGCCCGGCTGTCACGATGGTCGCGGGCGCGGTATGCGCTCGGCGTCTCGCCGACGATCTCGGTGAACCGCGAACTGAACGATCCGAGACTGGTACAGCCCACCGCGAAGCACGCCTCGGTGACGGTCACATCGCCGCGGCGCAGCAAGGCCTTGGCGCGTTCGATCCGTCGAGTCATCAGATGCGCGTAGGGCGTCTCGCCGTAGGCCTCGCGGAAGCGGCGACCGAAGTGCGCGGTGGACATCAGTGCCGTGCGGGCCAGCATGGGGACGTCGAGTGGCTCGGCGAATTCGCGATCCATCCGGTCTCGCGCGCGACGTAGAAGTCGAAGCTCGTCGAGGTCGGGGCCATTCATCCTGCGGCCGCATCTCGCAGTGCGTCGATGTCTGCGCGAGTACCCGAGGACGTACTCGCACCAGGCCTCGTCGCGGCGAAAGACCCGGCAGCGCAGGCCCATTCGACTGCTGTGCGCGGTCCGTCGAACCAGGACGCGGCCAATGCTCCGGCAAATGCATCGCCGGCACCGGTGGTGTCGACGGCGTCGACGCGCGGAGCGGCGACCTCGAACGATTCCGAGCCGCGGTATCGAGCGCCTCTGGCACCGAGGGTGGTGATCACGTGCGCCACTTCGCTCACTCGGTTTCCGAGACGGGCTTCCTCGGCTTCGTTTACCACGAGCACGTCGGTGGCCGCCACCAGTGCGTCGGGCAAATCCTGAACCGGTGACGGGTTCAGCATCGTCACCACGCCGCGAGATCGGGCGTACTCGAATGCGGTCACCACGGTATCGAGCGGAATTTCCAACTGACACAACAGGATAGCGGCGTCGGAGATGACGGCGAGGTCGTCGTCGGTGAGGCCCCGAACGTGTTCGTTCGCCCCGGGGACGACGACGATGCTGTTCTCGGCGTGATCATCGACGGAAATGGCGGCAATTCCGCTCGAACCCGGTGCCGTACGCAGCGCTCGGTCGTCCACGCCCGCGCTGGACAGTGTTCGGCGCAGTGTCTCACCGAATTCGTCGTCTCCGACCGCTCCGATGAACGACACCGGAACGCCGGCCTTGGCGGCGGCGATGGCCTGGTTCGAGCCTTTGCCGCCCGGTGAGGTGGTGAACGATGTGCCCAGCACTGTTTCGCCGGGGTCGGGCAGGGAGGGGGTCCGGGTGATCAGATCCATGTTGATGCTGCCGAGAACGACGATGCGGGGGTTCGAAGCGGACACCGACGAACTGTATCGCTCCGGCAGCCGGCCCTGACTCCGAACTGCCAATTGCAGATTGTTGACAATCTGAATTCGGTGAGTGACGATGGCACGCATGACAGCGTCGACTCGCACCCACCTCAGCCCGGCACTCAAGCAGGCGACCCCGATCGTCGTCGATCACGGAAAGGGCAGCTGGATCATCGGCACGGACGGGCGCAAGTACCTCGACTTCACCACCGGTATCGGCGTCACCAGTACCGGGCACTGCCATCCCCGCGTGGTCGAGGCCGCGCGCGAGCAGGTGGGCAAGATAATCCACGCGCAGTACACGACCGTCATGCATCAGCCGCTTCTGGCGCTGACCGACAAGCTCGGCGAGGTGTTGCCCGCGGGGCTGGACAGCGTGTTCTACGCGAACTCCGGGTCCGAGGCCGTCGAGGCATCGATTCGGTTGGCGCGCATGGCAACCGGACGGCCCAACATCATCGCCTTTCACGGGGGGTTCCACGGACGCACGGTGGCGGCCGCGTCGTTGACCACCGCGGGCACCAAGTTCCGTTCCGGATTCTCGCCGATCATGGGCGGAGTGCACATCGCACCGTTCCCCTACGCCTTCCGGTACGGCTGGGACATGGACACCGCGGTCGCCTTCGCGCTCAAGGAACTCGACTACCTGCTGATGACGATGTCCAGCCCCGCGGACACCGCTGCGTTCATCATCGAACCGGTACTCGGTGACGGCGGTTACCTGCCCACGCCTCCCGAGTTTCTCGAGGGACTTCGCGAACGGGCGGACACCCACGGGATCGTCCTCATCGTCGACGAGGTCCAAGCAGGAGTCGGGCGCACCGGAAAGTTCTGGGGCCACCAGCATTCGACCATCACACCCGACATCGTCATCACCGCGAAAGGTCTGGCCAGCGGATTCCCGATCTCGGCCATCGCGGCATCGACGGAGTTGATGGGCAAGGCGTGGCCCGGATCGCAGGGCGGCACGTACGGCGGCAATGCCGTCGCCGCTGCCGCGGGTGTCGCCACGCTCGACGTCGTGTGTGAGGAAGGTCTGGTCGACAACGCTGCCGCGCAGGGCCGAGTTCTGCTCGACGGCCTGCTGGCACTGAAGTCCGAGCACTCCGCCATCGGTGATGCACGTGGACTCGGCCTGATGCAGGCACTCGAATTCGTCGACAGCGCAGGCAATCCCGATGCTGCGGCCGCCCTGCGCGTGCAACAGGGTGCGATCGACGAGGGGTTGTTGCTGCTGACCTGCGGCGCGCTCGGCAACGTGGTCCGGATCATCCCGGCGCTGATCGTGAGCGACGACGAGATGCGGCAGGGCCTGGACGCGTTGTCGCGCACGCTGAAGAACGTGCTGTGACGTCTGCTCCGGTGCGGTCCCCGGTGCCGGCACTCGTGCAGCGAGTGCTGGAGATGGGTATCGAGATCGACGATTCGTCTCGACGGCTCGCCGAGTACTCCTACGACGCCTCGAACTACCGAATTCCGCCTGCGGCTGTGGTCTTCCCCCGGAGCGCCGAGGAGGTTGCCTCCGTGATGGTGCTGTGCGGGGCCGCGGGAGTCGCAGTGATCGGCCGCGGCGGCGGAACGTCCATGGCTGGCAACGCGATCGGCCGCGGAATCGTGATCGACTTCTCCCGCCACATGAACCGCGTGATCTCCGTCGACACCGACGCGCGGACCGCGGTGGTGGAGCCGGGAATCGTGATCTCGGAGTTGCAGCGTGAACTGGTGGCGCGCACCTCGGGGACGTTCACCTTCGCACCCGACCCGTCCAGCAAGACACGCGCGACGGTGGGCGGGGCAGTCGGCAACGACGCGTGCGGCAATCACTCGGTGCGCTACGGACGAACAGCCGACCACACGGTGGCCATGGATGTGGTCACCGCCGACGGGCACCTACTCCGGGTGACCCGTAGTGGTGTGGAGGCAGTGCATTCGGAGGATGCGGCGGCGACCGATGCAGCCGAACGTATCTCGCGCGAGTTGCAGTCGCTCGCGGCCGACAACCTCGCGCTCTTCAGAGTCGAGTTGGGCCGCATACCGCGACAGGTGTCCGGATTTCACCTCTCGCATCTACTGCCCGAGAACGGATTCGACGTTGCTCGTGCACTCGTCGGGAGCGAGGGCACGTGCGCGGTGATCGTTTCGGTCACCGTCGCCGTCGTTCCCGTGCCTCCGGCGGCGTTGTTGCTCTGCCTCGGATACGAGAACGTGGTGGCTGCTGCCGCCGACGTGACGGCCATTCTCGAGTTCTCGCCTGCCGCTGTGGAGGGTATCGACGACAACATCGCCCAGACGATGGAGTACCGGCGCGGACCGGATTCCATCCGCGGTCTGCCTGCGGGAAACGCGTGGCTCTACGTCGATCTCGACGGGGCCGATGCGGCCGAGGTCGAGGACAAAGCGGCCCGTCTGCTCGAGGCGCTCGGTCGTCTCGGCCGCGTCAAGGAAGGTCGCATCGTCACCGACCCGGCCGATCGAACAGCGCTGTGGCGAGTACGTGAGGACGGCGCAGGTCTGGCGACTCGACTCGCCAGCGGAGTCGAGTCCTGGGGTGGCTGGGAGGACGCCGCCGTCGCACCCGAGAACCTGTCCGCCTACCTCGCCGACCTGAACTCGCTTCTGGCCGAACACGATCTGACCGGCGTGATGTACGGACACTTCGGTGCCGGCTGCATGCACGTACGCATCACGTTCGATCAGCGCACCGACGCCGGGCGACGGGTGATGTACGACTTCCTGCGCGCCGCCGCGCGGGTGGTGGTCAAGCACGGGGGCAGCCTCTCGGGCGAGCACGGTGACGGCAGGGCCCGGTCGGAACTGCTCCCGGTGATGTACTCACCGCGCATGCTCGACGCCTTCGCGCGGTTCAAGCGCATCTGGGATCCCCGCGGGATTCTGAACCCGGGTTCGATCACCGATCCGGAACCGATGATGGACAACCTCATGCTGCAGGGCATCCCGCAGCGGGAATGGAAGACGACCTTCGATCTGCACCAGATCGGAACGCGGGCAGATCTGGATCCGTTCGTGCACGCCACTCAGTCGTGTGTCGGCGTCGGCAAGTGTCGTACGACGTCGGGAGGCGTCATGTGCCCCAGTTTCCGGGCGACCGGCGACGAAAAGGACTCGACGCGCGGCCGGGCCCGAGTGCTGCAGGAGATGGTGCGCAGTTCGCCGACCGTTGCCGACGGATGGGCATCGAAGGACGTAGCCGAATCGCTCGACCTGTGCCTGTCCTGCAAGGCCTGTTCGTCGGATTGTCCGGTCGGCGTGGACATGGCGACGTACAAGTCCGAGTTCCTCGATCATCACTATGCGGGACGACTGCGGCCGCTCTCGCACTATTCGCTGGGCTGGTTGCCTCGCTGGCTGAAGGTGACACAGCGAACGGCACCGCTGCTCAACCGTCTGCTCACTCCGCGCATCGCCGCGCTGGCGGCTCGACTCGGTGGGCTGACCACCGAGCGGCCGTTGCCGCGCTTCGCGTCGGCGAAGGAACTTGCTGACGAGATACGGATCGGCGGAGGCCGCGCCGCCGACGTGGTGTTGGTCGTCGACACGTTCACCCAGGGTTTTCGGCCCGAGGTCGCGGGCGCGGCGCAGCGCGTGCTCGAGGATTCCGGCCGCAGCACCGAATGCCGGACCGACGTGTGCTGTGGCCTGACCTGGATTTCGACGGGCCAGCTGAAGGCCGCCCGCAAGCACCTCACGAAAGCCGTTGCTGTACTGGACGACGGCACCGACCGACCCATCGTCGTCACCGAACCGAGCTGCGCTGCGGCGTTCCGCAAGGACATGCCGGAGCTGGTTCCCACCGCGGCCGCGAGACGGGTCGCGGCGCGGGTGCAGAGTTTCGCCGGCGCGGTGATCGACCAGGCCGCCGCCGGGTGGGTGCCCTCGGCCGAGGTTCCCGAATCGGTGACGGTGCAGACCCATTGCCACGAATACGCGGTGTTCGGAAACGCCACCCAGCGCACGGCGTTGGCTGCCGTCGGTATCGAGGCGGTGCGCGAGGCCACCGGATGCTGCGGGGTCGCAGGAAACTTCGGCTTCGAGTCTCGCCACTACGAGCTCAGCATGGCCGTGGCCGAGCAGGCCCTCGCCCCGGCGGTTCGCGCCGCCGAGCCCGACACCCCGATTCTGACCGACGGATTCTCCTGCCACATGCAGGTGCGACAACTCACCGGTGACCTGACCAGCGATGCGTCCGTACACCTGGCGCAAGTACTCGATCCACGTTCGACGAAAGGACCGCGGCCATGACCGCCAGTTCGACCAGCCTCACGCGTCCCACGATCACTGCTCCGACCGAACTGTTCGTCGGGGGCGCGTGGACTGCCGCAGCATCCGATGTCCGATTCGATGTCGTCGATCCCGCCAGCGGCGAGGTCATCGCCAGGGTCGCCGACGGCGGCATAGTCGATGCCGAGAACGCCATGGCCGCAGCGGTCGATGCCGCCGCCGACTGGGCCGCGACTGCGCCGCGGGCACGCAGCGAAATCCTGCGCACAGCATACGAATTGATCATGGCGCGGCAGGAGGAGCTCGCTGAGATCATCACCGCGGAAATGGGAAAGCCACTGGCCGACGCTCGCGGTGAGGTGGCGTACGGTGCCGAGTTCTTCCGCTGGTTCTCCGAGGAAGCGGTGCGCATCTCGGGCGATCACACCCTCACCGGAGACGGCAAGAACCGCATCGTGGTCACCCGGGCACCGGTGGGTCCGTGCATTCTCGTCACTCCGTGGAACTTCCCGTTGGCAATGGGAACTCGCAAGATCGGACCGGCGTTGGCTGCGGGATGCACCGTGGTGTTCAAGCCGGCCGAGCAGACGCCGCTGACCGCATTGGCTCTGGCGGAAATTCTGCACGACGCGGGTGTTCCGGCGGGAGTGGTCAACGTCGTGACCACCACCGACGCGTCGGGCGTGGTGGGCTCGTGGATGAGCAGCGGTGCGGCCCGCAAGATCAGCTTCACCGGATCGACTGCGGTGGGCAAGATTCTGCTCGAGCAAGCTGCGTCGACGGTGATGCGCACCTCGATGGAGCTCGGCGGCAACGCACCCTTCATCGTCATGGACGACGCTGACCTCGCACGCGCCGTGGACGGTGCCATGGTCGCCAAGATGCGCAACATGGGTGAGGCGTGCACCGCCGCCAACCGGTTCTTCGTACATCGCAGTGTCACAGCGCAGTTCGCGGACAAGCTCGCCGAGCGCATGGGTGCGCTGTCGGTGGGGGCCGGTAGTGCGCACGGAACCGAGGTGGGCCCGCTGATCGACGAGGCGGGCCGCGCCAAGGTACAGACACTCGTCGACGACGCACTTCGGCGTGGCGCCCGTGCGATCGTCGGGGGAGTGGCCCCGGACGGACCCGGCTACTTCTACCCGCCGACGGTCCTCACCGACGTCGATGCGGCGTCGGATCTGATGTCCCAGGAAATCTTCGGACCGGTGGCTGCAATCGTCCCGTTCGACACCGAGGACGAAGTGATCGCCCTCGCGAACGACACCGAATGGGGACTCGTCGGGTACGTCTTCACCCAGGACATCGACCGGGCTCTGCGAATGGGGGAGCGCCTCGAGGTGGGAATGGTCGGCCTCAACACGGGTCTGGTGTCCAATCCGGCTGCGCCGTTCGGTGGCGTCAAACAGTCCGGACTCGGCCGCGAGGGCGGAAAAGTCGGAATAGACGAGTTTCTGGAGTACAAATACTTCGCCATTCCCCGAGGCTGAGAGAGGCTTTCGATCATGCCCAGTTCGAGACGATTGACGCCCATCGACGCACGCAACACGTCGATGGTCATTGCCGACCAGATTCGCGACCGCATCATCGACGGGTCCTACGCCCCCGGGGAGCAGATCAACGAGGCCAACGTCGCCGCGGAACTCGAGATCTCGCGGGGACCGGTGCGGGAGGCGCTGCAGCGCCTCAATCAGGAGGGGCTGCTCGTCAGCTACCGAAATCGCGGCGTGTTCGTCGTCGAGCTGAGCAGTGAGGATGTCACCGAGATCTACGAATCCCGGGCGGCCATCGAGGTCGGTGCCGCGTGGACTCTGGTGCACGGGGATCGTGCGCGCCTGGTGTCGGCTGCCGACGAGCTCTCGGCCATCGTGATGCAGATGCAGCCGTTCATCGATCGGGCGGATTGGCGAGGTCTTGCCGAACGTGATCTGGCGTTTCACACCGCACTGGTCGCGGCGACGCGCAACAGCCGAATGTCGCGCATGTACGCCACGCTCGCTGCTGAGGCACGTATCTGCATGGCCAACCTGGAAACTGCGTACTACCGGCCCGAGGCGTTGGTGGAGGAACACCAGCTGATCGTCGACCTGTTGCTCGGATCGGATTGGGACGCACTGGAAAAGGGCGTGCACGAGCACATGGACACCGCCATCCACGACCTGACCCGTGCCATGGTCGAAGAGCAGGCCGAACACTCGGCACTGGCCACTCCTGGATAGTCGCCGGTCCGGCAACACAGCATTTACATCCGAAGTCTTGCGAACCTCTCACGCCAGCGCCTAGCCTGATTGTCAACAATCTACTAAACCGATCTCATTGAAGGGGGTGCCCGTGAACGACTCACCCGACGCCGCCTACGTCACCGCACTCGGACCCGACGAGACCACAGGACGGGCCGCTCCCGGCCTCGCTCGGTACCCCGATGTTCCGAACAGCACGCCGATCACGTTCACCGACGAGGAGTACGCCTTCCGGCTCGCTGCCGTCCGCGAGCGGATGGCAGCGCAGAACCTCACCGCGCTCATCGTCACCGATCCCGCGAACCTCTACTACCTGCTCGGATACAACGCGCTCTCGTTCTACACCCCGCAGATGCTGTACGTGCCCCTCGAGGGAGAGATGTACTTCTTCGCCCGCGAGATGGACGCCAACGGCGCGTTCCGCACGTCGTGGCTGCCGCAGGATCGGACGTTCGGCTATCCCGAAACGTTCGTGCAGCGCAAGGACACGCACCCGTTCGTCTGGGTCGCCGCGAAACTGCGCGAACTGGGGTTGGTGAACAACTTCGAGCACGGCCAGGTGGGGCTGGAGATGGACTCGTACTACTTCAGTCCCAAGGCTTTCGAGGCACTGGTGAAGTCGCTGCCCGAATATCGCTTCACCGACTCCTACGAGCTCATCAACTGGGTGCGCGTGGTCAAATCGCCCGCGGAGATCGCCCTGATGCGCGGCGCCGCGAAAGTCTGCGAATCGGCGATGTCGGCTGCATACCAATCGATCTCGGTCGGTGAACGGCAGTGCGACGCGGCCGCGGCCATCATGAACGCACAGGTACGCGGCACCGAGGAGTTCGGCGGCGACCATCCGGCCATCGTCCCGATGCTGCCCACCGGTGCCGGAGCCGACACCCCACATCTGACCTGGTCGCATCAACCCTTCCTGCGCGGCGAGACCACCGTCGTCGAACTGGCCGGAGTGTTTCGGCGCTACCACATCCCGATGGCCCGCACGATCGTGCTCGGAAAGCCGAGTCCGCGTATGGATTACCTCGCCAAGTCCACCGGAGAAGCACTGAACGACGTGCTCGCGACCGTGCAGGCAGGCGTCACCGCGACCGAACTGGCCCAGGTATGGAACACGAGCCTGGCCAAGCACGGACTGCACAAACCGTCGCGCATCGGCTACTCGATCGGCATCGCCTACGCACCCGACTGGGGTGAGCGCACCGTGAGCCTACGCACCGACGACGACACGGTGCTCGCCGAGAACATGACCTTCCACATCATCGGCGGAATGTGGATGGACGACTACGGATACGAGGTATCCGAGGCCGTTCGCGTCACCGAAACCGGCCTCGAAACCTTCACCGCGTACCCCCGAGAACTACTGACGAAGGAGTGAGCATGACCGCATCAACGAAGGGTCGTTCCGCAGGCTCCTCTCCTGCCACGAAGGGTCGTTCCGCAGGCTCCACTCCTGCCACCCAAAGTCGTTCCGCAGGCTCCACTCCTGCCACCCAAAGTCGTTCCGCAGGCTCCACTCCTGCCATTCCCTGGGCCCTGCGGACCGACAAACTGGTGGGATCGGTGATCGATTCCTCGACATCGCTCCTCGCTGCACAGAAGCACGACATCGTCAGATTCGCCATGGGATCTCCTGCAGCCGAGACCGTTCCGGCCGCTGCGTTCACCGAGATCGCCGGCAGCGTACTGACTGCCGACGCGTTCGACTACGGTGCCACCGAGGGCGATCCCGGCTTGCTCGACGCGTTGCTCTCGTACCTCGATTCGGTCGGCGAGCCCACGTCCGAGGAGCGAGTGGTGATCACTTCCGGCGGAATGCAGGGGCTCGACATCGCGTGCAAGCTGTTCGTCGATCCGGGCGACCTGGTGATCGTCGAAAGTCCCACGTACACCAACGGAACCGCCACCGTGCTCAGCTACGGAGGCGACATCCTCGAGGCCCCGATGGACAGTGACGGCCTCATCGTCGAGGCATTGCCGGAGCTCGTCGAGCGTGCTGGTCGAGTGCCGAAGATGATCTACGTGATCCCCAACTTCCAGAACCCGTCCGGGGTCACCCTGTCGCTCGAGCGCCGACAGCTGCTGATCGAGCTGGCGCACCGGTGGGGATCGGTGATTCTCGACGACGATCCGTACGGCCTGCTCCGCTTCTCGGGTGATCCGATTCCCAGTTTCGGCACGCTCAGTCCCAACGACCCGTTGATCTTCTCTGTGCGGACCTTCTCCAAGATGATCGCCCCAGGCCTGCGCGTGGGGTGGGTGGACGCCGCCCCGGAGGCACGGCAGTTGATCGTCAACGCCAAGCAGGCCATGGACACGTGCACCAACCTGCCCGGTCAGCGGATGGTGGCCGAGTACATCCGGCGCGGCCTGCTCGACGAGCATCTTCGATCGTTGGCCTCGGTGTACCTGCCCCGCAAGGTCGCGATGCAGAACAGCATCGACAAGTACTTCGGCGAGTCGATGTCCACGACGGACCCCGAGGGAGGGTTCTTTCTCTGGGCGACGTTGCGCGGCAACGATGTCGACTTCTCGACGCAGGACCTGTTCGAGACGGCACTGGCAGAGGGTGTGGCCTACATACCCGGGCCGGCGTTGTCGGTGGGTGGGAAATTCCACGATTCGCTGCGGCTGTGCTTCGCCTCGTCCACGCCCGAACGCATCGACGAGGGAATCAGACGGCTGGCGGCAGCGGTGGACAAGTCGAAGCACCTGCTCGCCTCCGATCCCACCCGATGACCGTTTCGACTTCCGAGGGCGCTCTTCTCCGTTCGATCGACGAGCACGAGATCGTCTCTCTGACTACGGCATTGATCGACGCCGGCGGCGAGAACCCCGGCGACACCGAGGAGAAGACTGCGAAGGTGCTCGCCGAGCACTGTCGCGCACTGGGATTCGACGTTCGGACCGTCGAGGTGGCTCCGGGGCGACCCAACGTCATCGTGTCCATCGGATCCGACGAGCGGCCGGGAGTCCTGTTCGTCGGCCACTCGGACGTGGTTCCCGCGGGTACGGGCTGGACCACCGATCCGTTCTCCGCAGTCGTTCGAGACGGCCGAATCTTCGGCCGCGGGGCCTGCGACATGAAAGGCGGCCTGGCCGCAGTGGTCGCGGCGATGACGGCAGTGCACCGTGCCGGTCTCGCGGACGAGTATCCGATGACCTTGGCGTGTCTGGTCGACGAGGAGGACACCGGTCTCGGTATCCGAGCATTCGTCGCCGCGCTTCCGCACCGGAAGTACAGCTGCTGCGTGGTGGCAGAGCCGACGGACCTGGTCACCATCGTCGGATGCCGAGGGGCGGCAAATCTGGAGATCGAGGTGCGTGGCCGTTCCGCGCATGCTGGGCAGCCACGTAACGGGGCCAACGCGATTTCCGCGGCAGCGCGCATCATCGGGATCATCGAGGGCTCCCAGGCCGAGCTGGATGCCAATCCCGACCGCGATCTGGGTCCGGCCACGTGGAATGTGGGGACGATAACCGGAGGCACCGGCACCTCGATGGTCGCCGATCGCTGCGTGCTCACCGTCGACCGCCGTCTGGTACCGGGAGAGAGCGCTGCCGGTGTCGTCGGCGACCTGCGATCGCGCATCGAATCGGCCGGGGTGACCGGCCGCGACATCGACGTTCGCATCGGAATCGCGATGGAGATGCCGGGTTTTCTGACCAGCGTGAGCGACGGATTGGTCACCACCGCAGTGCAATCGGTCCTCGACACCGGATCTGGACGTTCGACTGGCATCTGGACCGCATCGTGCGATGGTGGTTTCGTGGCACAACAGATGGGTATCAAGACCGTCGTGCTCGGTCCGGGGGAGATCGAAAGCCAAGCACATCGGCCGGACGAGTCCGTCGCCGTGCAGCAATTGACCGACAGCGCAAGGGCGTACGCGTTGATCGCCACCAGAATTGCTGCGCTACCAGCGCTTTAGCGTTGCACGAGGGGGTGGGCCGAACCGTATGTTCCGCATCGTCGTAATGTCGAACGCTGCGAAGTACCACACCGACGCTCCACTTTGACCACAAAAGCGAGAGGTATTTCGACCGTGACCGAAAAATCAGGGTCGGCAGCATCGCCGACCGGATATCCCCCGAGCACCGACACTCTGAGCCCGGACGAGACCAAGGTTCTGCATCGCGCCATCGGCGGATCCGCGCTCGGTAACGCCGTCGAGTGGTTCGACTACGCGGTGTACGGCTATCTGGCCGTGTACATCGCCGCCAACTTCTTCCCGTCCGAGGACGGGGGAGCGAGTCTGCTCTCCACGTTCGCCGTGCTGGCCGCGTCGTTCATCATCCGCCCCATCGGCGGCATCGTGCTCGGCCCACTCGGAGACCGCATCGGACGCCAGAAGGTCTTGGTTCTGACCGTCTCGATGATGACGTTGGCCACGGCGACCATCGGCGTGCTGCCGACGTTCGACACCATCGGCATCGCCGCACCTCTGCTGCTGCTCGTCTGCCGATTGGTGCAGGGCTTCTCCACCGGTGGTGAATACGGCGGCGCAGCTGTGTTCATGGCCGAATACGCGCCGGACAAGCGCCGCGGATTCTTCGGATCGTTCCTCGAATTCGGCACCCTCGCAGGAACCGTGGGCGGTGCCACCCTGTGCACCCTGCTCAACGTCGCGCTCGGCGACGAGACGATGGAGGCGTGGGGCTGGCGAATCCCGTTCCTGGTGACTCTGCCGCTCGGCATCGTCGCACTGTGGTTGCGTACCCGGCTCGAGGATTCTCCCGTGTTCGCCGAGGCCAAGGAAGACGGCGGTACGGTCGAGGAAGGCGCAGGTGGGGCCATGGCCTCGCTCAAGACCACGATGACGTACTGGCAGCGGATCCTGATCCTGATGGGATTCGTGCTGCTGCTCAACATCGCCTACTACACGGTGCTGACGTTCTTGCCCTCGTATCTCAGTGACACGTTGGGGCACAGCACGACTCAGTCCAACTTCACCCTCGTGGCGATCATGATCATCATGATGGCGATCATCAACCCCATCGGTGCGCTGTCCGACCGAGTGGGCCGAAAGCCGTTGCTGCTGGCGGCCTGCATCGGGTACTTCGTGTTCAGCGTTCCGCTGTTCCTGCTGATCATCAACACCGGACTGATCGGCCAGAGCGTCGGCCTGCTCGGTCTCGGAGTGTTGCTGGTGATCATGTGCTCCTGTGTGTCGTCGACCCTGCCAGCACTGTTCCCGACTCAGGTGCGTTACGGGGCGTTCGCCATCGGGTACAACGTCTCGACGGCGCTCTTCGGCGGTACGGCTCCGCTGATCCTGACGTTCCTGATCGACCGAACCGGATCGAACCTGGTCCCGGGTTGGTACATGATGATCGCGGCTGCCATCGCCTTCGTGCCGATTCTGCTGATGCCGGAAACCGCCGGCCGCTCGTTGCGCGGAACCCAGTGCCCCGGTGACAACGACGACGAGGTGGCCGCGTCCGGCGTCGAACTCGTCGGATACAAGAAGAAGTAGTGGCACCTGTTCTCGTCGTTCTGCACGCCGGCGACCTTCCCGACGGTCTCGACTCCGTCGAGGAGGTCGCCGACGTCCGGTACGCCACCGCCGACACCCTCGGTGATGCGGTCGACGGGGCCGACACGCTGCTGCTGTGGGACTTCTTCTCGCCCGCAGTCCGATCCGCGTGGCCCCGCTGCGGCTCGCTGACATGGATACACATCGCCGCGGCAGGCGTCGACTCGTTGATGTTCGACGAGTTGGTCGATTCCAATGTGACCGTGACCAATTCGCGGGGCGTGTTCGATCGACCGATCGCGGAGTTCGTGCTGGCCCAGATCCTCGCGTTCGCCAAGGACTCCGAACGCTCGCGCGCACTACAGCAATCGAAGGTCTGGCAGCACCGCGAGACCGAACGAATCGACGGTGCCCACGCGATGATCGTGGGAACAGGAGCGATCGGTCGGGCCATCGCCACCCTGCTCACTGCAGTGGGGATGTCGGTCTCGGGCGTGGGGCGAACAGCGAGAGAGGGTGATCGCGACTTCGGAACCGTGTACGCCAGCGACGACTTGGGTGCCGTGGCAGCACGAGCCGACTATCTGGTGCTCGTCGCGCCACTCACCGAACAGACGAGGGGACTTGTCGACGACGCGGTGTTGGCCGCGATGACGCCCGGATCCCGGGTGATCAACGTAGGCCGCGGAGAGTTGCTCGATACCGATGCACTGCTGGCACACCTTGCCACCGGGCATATCGCTGGGGCCGCACTCGATGTGTTCGTCACCGAGCCGCTCTCGGCCGACCACCCGTTGTGGACGGCCGAGAACGTCATCGTCACCCCGCACATGAGCGGTGATGCCTCGGGGTGGAAGCAGCGGCTCGCAGAGTTGTTCGTGGACAACGCACTTCGGCATTTTCGAGGCGAACCGCTGCGCAACGTGGTGGACAAGAAGCTCGGGTTCGTGGTGTGAGCCCTCAGTAGGCCCGCTCGTACTGCGGTGCCACGGCCGGGAGCATCTCGACGCCGAGTTCGCGAGCTGCGCGCCGCGGCCAGTACGGATCACGCAGCAGTTCGCGTGCCAGCAGTACAGCCGTTGCCTCGCCCAGCGAGACGATGTCCTCGGCCTGCTTGGGTTCGGTGATCATGCCGACCGCAGCGGCCGGCATCGTGGTCTCGTTCTGGATTCGCCGGGCGAACGGAACCTGGTAACCGGGACCGACCGGGATCTTGGCGTGCACGTTGCCTCCAGTGGAGGTGTCGACCAGATCCACCCCGTGCTCGGTGAGTATCTGCGACAACGCGACAGTCTGATCCGACGTCCAGCTCGCGGCCTCCAATTCGGCTGAATGCTCACTGTTCTCGGGCTCGTCGAGCCAGTCCGTCGCCGACAGCCGGACGAACAGCGGCAGCTCTTCCGGCCACACCTCACGCACGGCGTCGACGACCTCGATCAGCAGACGCGTGCGGCCCGCGAAATCTCCGCCGTACGAGTCGGTACGGGTGTTGCTGGCAGGAGAGAGGAACTGGTGCAGCAGGTATCCGTGCGCGCCGTGCACTTCGGCCACCTGGAATCCTGCTCTCAGCGCACGCTGGGCGGCGGTCCGAAAGTCGTCGACGATCTTCGCGATGTCCTCGGTCGTCGCCTCCCGCGGGCTCGCGTAGTCACCGAACGCAACCTGGCTGGGGCCGACGGTCTCCCAACTTCGGGGGTCCTCGGCCGGCAAGGACTTGCCACCCACCCAGGGAGCAGCGGTCGACGCCTTGCGCCCCGCGTGTGCCAGCTGAATGCCCGGGACGGTTCCGAAGGACGAGATCTCGGTGACGATTTTTGCCAATGCATCGGCCTGGGTGTCGTTCCAGATGCCCAGGTCCGACGGGCTGATGCGCCCCTCGGGGCTCACGGCGGCGGCTTCGGTGATGATCAGACCGGCACCGCCGATCGCCCGGCTCACCAGGTGGGTGCGGTGCCAGTCGCCCGCGACGCCGACGTTGTCACCCGCCTCGTCGGCCGAGTACTGGCACATCGGTGCCATCCACACCCGGTTCGGGAAGGTGACGTTGCGCAGGGTCAGGGGCTCGAACAGCACACTCACGAGGGGTTCCTCCGGTCTTCGGGCAGCGCCGACGTTCGGTCGACGATCTTCACGCTGTGCTGCAACGACGCGGCGATGCAGCTTCATTCCCGGCCCCTATTAGTGTGTAGTTCATGACAGCTTCCGTCTCGGCCGAACCGGTGACCAGCACTGCCGACGAGCGAGAGAACGTGCACGCCTCAGCACGCCGAGCGCGCTCCGCATCGCGGGCGCTCGCGCTGCTGACGACCGCAGAGAAGGACGCGGTGCTGCACGCTGCGGCAGATGCCGTCGTCGCTGCCTCGGAGTCGGTACTCGCCGCGAACGCAGTCGACATCGAGAACGCGCGAGCGGCCGGTACCGACGAGGGTCTGCTCGACCGGCTGCGGCTGACCGCGTCGCGCATCGACGGCATCGCGGCGGGACTGCGTCAGGTGGCCGGGTTGCCCGATCCGATCGGCGAGGTCATCCGCGGTTCGACGCTGCCCAACGGGCTGGAGATTCGTCAGCTGAGAGTTCCGCTCGGTGTGGTGGGGATGGTCTACGAGGCCCGGCCCAACGTCACCGTCGACGCGTTCGGCCTCGCGTTCAAATCCGGCAACGCTGTGCTGCTCCGCGGTTCGTCGTCGGCGGCGCAGTCCAATGCGGCGTTGGTCGAGGCACTGCAGGGAGCGTTGCGCGGTCACGGTCTGCCCGAGGCCGCGGTGCAACTTCTGGGAAGTGCCGATCGTGCCACGGTCACGCACCTCATTCAGGCTCGCGGTTTGGTCGACGTGGTGATTCCGCGTGGTGGAGCCGGTCTGATCGCTGCGGTCGTGCGCGATGCGACGGTTCCGACCATCGAGACCGGCGTCGGAAACTGCCACGTGTACATCCATGCCTCTGCCGATCCGGAGACCGCCGAGAAGATCGTGCTCAACGCCAAGACCCGCAGAGTCAGTGTCTGCAACGCCGCCGAGACCGTGTTGGTCGATGCCGCGATCGCCGAGACCATGGTTCCGCGCTTGCTCCAGGCCTTCCAGATGCACAGCGTCACGGTGCACGGGGATCTGCCCGGGCTCGTGCCTGCGCACGACGAGGACTGGTCGCAGGAGTACCTCTCACTCGACATCGCGCTGAAGGTGGTGGGCGGTATCGACGAGGCGATCGACCACATCGACCGATACGGCACCGGCCACACCGAGGCGATCGTCGCTGCCGACATCGGTGCCGCGCGCGAGTTCACCCAGCGGGTCGACGCGGCGGCAGTGATGGTCAACGCCTCCACGGCGTTCACCGACGGTGAGCAGTTCGGCTTCGGGGCCGAGATCGGCATCTCGACGCAGAAGCTACACGCGCGTGGACCCATGGGATTGCCCGAATTGACCTCGACCAAGTGGACCGTGTGGGGTGACGGACACGTCCGAGACTGACAATCCTCGAAGTACCGGCCAGACCCGATCATCAGGAGCTGTGACATGGATCGTGCCCTACCGACGACGCCCCCGCTGTTCGCCAGCGTGGACGACGTCCAGAGGCGCCTGGCCGAGACGGGCTATCTGGCCGACAAGGCCACTGCCACCTCGGTGTTTCTCGCCGATCGCCTCGGCAAACCGCTGCTGATCGAAGGTCCGGCGGGAGTCGGCAAGACCGAGCTGGCCCGTGCCGTCGCGCAGACGACCGGGGCCGAACTGGTGCGGCTGCAGTGCTACGAGGGTGTCGACGAGGCTCGCGCGCTGTACGAGTGGAACCACGCCAAGCAGATTCTGCGCATCCAGTCCGGTACCGCTGCCGACTGGGACTCGACCAAGCTGGACGTGTTCTCCGAGGAGTTCCTGCTTGCGCGCCCGCTTCTGCAAGCCATTCGCCGGACCGATCCCACGGTTCTGCTCATCGACGAGACCGACAAGGCCGACGTCGAGATCGAAGGACTGCTGCTCGAGGTACTGAGCGACTTCGCGATCACCATTCCCGAACTCGGCACGATCGTGGCCGAGCGGACGCCGTTCGTGGTGCTCACCTCGAACGCCACCCGTGAACTGTCCGAGGCCCTCAAGCGTCGGTGCCTGTTCCTGCACCTGGACTTTCCGGACGCCGACCTCGAGCGTCGGATTCTGGCCAGCAGGGTTCCCGACCTACCCGAGGCGATCGCCGAGCAGATGATCAAGACCGTGCGGGTACTGCGCGCGATGCAGCTCAAGAAGTTGCCCTCGGTGGCCGAGACCATCGACTGGGGACGCACTCTGTTGGCGCTCGGTATGGATACCCTCGACGACGAAGCGGTTCGCTCCACACTCGGTGTGGTGCTCAAGCATCAGTCGGACCAGGTTCGTGCGGCAGCCGAACTCCGGCTCAACTGACATGCAGGCCCCACACGGAATTCCCGGTCACCTCGTCGGTTTCGTCGACGCACTGCGTCGGCGTGGAATTTCGGTCGGGCCGTCGGAGACGGTCGATGCCGGACGCGTCCTGTCGGTTCTCGATCTGCTCGATCGGGAGGCCGTGCGCGAGGGTCTGGCCTGTGCACTGCTGCGCCGTCCGACGCACCGCGGAGTGTTCGACGCCCTGTTCGACCTGTGGTTTCCGGTGGCATCGGGTACCAGGGACTCGGGGCAGATCGATACCGCCCTGCCCCGCACCGATGCCGGCGACGTCGACATCGATGCTCTGCGCGAGCTGTTGGTCGATCTGCTCTCGGACGATTCGGCCGAGGCCGCCGAGTTGACCCAGATGCTGGCGGCGCAGATGGTCGAGGAACTCGGACAGTACAAGTCCTCGAACGGGCCGTCGTTCTCGGCATATCAGGCGCTGCGCGACGTAGCGCCCGAAACGTTGCTGCGCAAGATTCTCGACGGATTGCTCGGGCGCAGCGACGACGCACCTGATCGCCCCACCGACGACTACGAGTCCGAGGTTGCCAAACGCACTGCAGCGCAACGCATCGCAGACCTCCGCAAGATGATCGAGAGCGAGACGAGGCGTCGGTCGGCAGAAAAGCTGGGCCGTGAGCGAGTGGCGAGCTACGGGGTGCCCAAGCTCGCGGAGGAAGTCGATTTCCTGCGGGCCTCGGACACGGAGATGGCGGCGCTGCGACGCAACGTCACCCCTCTCGCCCGGTTGTTGGCATCGCGACTTGCGGTGCGGCGCAGCCGAAGCAGGCACGGCTCGATCGATCTGCGGCGGACGCTGCGCAAGTCGATGTCCACCGGCGGTATTCCGATCGACCTGGTCGAGCGCAAGCCGCGGCGAGCGCGCCCCGAACTGGTTGTGCTGTGCGATGTCTCGGGCTCGGTGGCAGGATTCAGTAATTTCACGCTGCTGTTGGTGCATGCGCTGCGAGAGCAGTTCTCGCGCGTGCGCATCTTCGCGTTCATCGACTCCACCGACGAGGTGACGCGATTCTTCGATTCCGGTTCCGACCTCGGAGCGGCGATGAGTCGCATCGTTCGCGAGTCCGATCTGGTGACGTACGACGGCCACTCGGACTACGGCCATGCACTGACGACGTTCGACGAGAAGTACGCGCACGCGGTCACCAGTCGCAGCTCGGTGCTGATTCTCGGGGACGCCCGCACCAACTACCGCGAGCCGAAGCTGCCGGCGTTGGCGCACATCGTGTCGGTGGCCAAACATGCGTACTGGCTCAATCCCGAAGCGAAATCGCAGTGGGGTTCCGGCGATTCGGCTGCCAAGGTGTACTCCGACGTGATCGCGATGCACGAGTGCCGATCGGCTCAGCAGCTCGCCACCGTGGTCTCGCGTTTGCTGCCGGTGTGAGGCGTGTGACGGCCGGCGGCACGCCGGCCGTAGAATCGGCGGTTGTGCAGCGCGAATCCGACCCCGGCGACGACACCGGTAGGCAGTCCGTCCGCCGTTTGGGCGTGATGGGCGGCACCTTCGACCCGATTCACCACGGGCACCTCGTCGCGGCCAGCGAAGTGGCGAACAAGTTCCGCCTGGACGAGGTCATCTTCGTCCCCACCGGAAACCCGTGGCAGAAGGAAGGCAAGACGGTCAGCCCGGCAGAGGATCGCTACCTGATGACGGTCATCGCGACCGCGTCCAATCCGCGTTTCTCGGTCAGTCGGGTGGACGTCGACCGGGAGAAGTCGACCTACACCGTCGACACCCTGCGCGATCTGCGGACCCAGCATCCCAACGCCGAGCTGTACTTCATCACCGGGGCGGATGCGCTCGAGTCGATCCTCACGTGGCAGAACTGGGAGGAGTTGTTCGAGCTCGCCAAGTTCGTCGGTGTCTCGCGTCCCGGGTTCGAGCTCGGCGTCGAACATCTCGCCAACCACCTTCGGTCGTTGCCCGCGGACACTCTCACATTGATGGAAATCCCCGCACTCGCGATATCGTCGACGGACTGTCGACTCCGAGCCGGTGAGAATCGGCCGGTCTGGTACCTGGTACCGGACGGCGTCGTGCAATACATCTCGAAGAGGAATCTCTACAGACCACGAGGCGCTCAGCGTCTCGACGGATCCGTCACCATGTCGGAACCAGCGCCCCAGAAGAAGCAACCGGCAGGGTCGGTCACCAGCGCAATGACCGCGAACCCGAGCCATACGAGTGGGAGTACACCGAAGTGACTGCAACAGCCGAAGCCGCCGAGATGGCGCGTATCGCCGCGCTCGCAGCCGACGACAAACTGGCCGGCGACGTGGTGATTCTCGACGTCTCCGATCAGCTCTACATCACCGATTGCTTCGTCATCGCCTCGGCACCGAACGAGCGTCAGGTCAACGCGATCGTGGAGAACATCGAGGATCAGCTGCGTGAGGCCGGACACAAGCCGGTTCGTCGCGAGGGCACCAGGGAAGGCCGTTGGGCACTGCTGGACTACTCCGACATCGTCGTGCACGTCCAGCACAACGAAGAGCGCAACTTCTACGCGCTCGAGCGGTTGTGGAAGGACTGCCCGACCATCGAGGTTCCCGGTCTCGGACAGCATCCGGCTCCGGAATCGGAGCAATGATCAGACGGCTCATCCTGCTTCGGCACGGTCAGACGGAATACAACGCCACCGACCGCATGCAGGGTCAGCTCGACACCGATCTGTCCGAACTCGGCCGCAGCCAGGCGAAGACGGCCGCCGCCGAGCTCGCGACGCGTGAGCCGATCAAGATCGTCTCCTCGGATCTGCGGCGAGCTCTCGACACCGCGAACGCGCTCGGAGATGCAGCCGGGGTGGCGGTCTCGGTGGACGAGCGTCTGCGCGAAACCCACCTCGGTCAGTGGCAGGGACTCACCCACACCGAGGTCGACGACATCGCCCCCGGTGCACGACCGGCCTGGCGCGCCGACGCCACCATCGCCCCGCCCGGTGGGGAGAGCCGCATCGACGTCGCGCGACGCAGCGTGCCGCTGGTTCGTGAACTCACAGCAGGCGTGCCCGAGTGGGGTGCCGACGGCAGCGAGCGACCGCTCGTCCTCGTCGCGCACGGAGGTCTGATCGCGGCACTGACCGCCGCGTTGCTCGATCTGCCGACCGATCGCTGGCCGGTGCTCGGTGGCCTCGCGAACACCAGCTGGGTGCAACTCGGTGCGCACGGGCCCGGGGAGAATCCGTCCTGGCGACTGGACGTGTGGAACGCCTCGGCGCGAGTGGCCAGTGACGTCCTCTGACACGGCGGCGCAGCCCGCGCTGCTCGTGCTCGCGGACTCGCTGAGCTACTACGGACCCGAGGGCGGACTGCCCGTCGACGATCCGCGGCTCTGGCCCAATCTCGTTGCAGCGGAACTCGGTTGGACGGTCGAGTTGGTTGCGCGCATCGGCTGGACGAGTCGGGACGCGTGGTGGGCTCTGACCCAGGATCCGCGGGTGTGGGCAGCCATTCCCCGTGCCGGTGCCGTCGTACTCGGAATCGGCGGCATGGATTCACTCCCGTCGCCGTTGCCGACTGCGCTCCGGGAACAGATCAGATACGTCCGACCGCCTGCCCTTCGGCGCGTGGTTCGCGCGGGATACCAAGCGGTGCAACCTGTTCTGTCGCATCTCGGTTGGCCCGTGGCGCTGCCGCCGCGGCTCAGCGTCGAGTATCTGGAACAGACCCGCGCGGCACTGGCGTACGTGCGCCCCGAACTTCCGGTCATCGGTACCTATCCGTCGGTGCACCGCTGCGATGCTTACGGCAAGGTGCACTCGGGTCGCGAACCCGCCGTACGCGCACTGCGCGCATGGAGCGTGGACAACAACGTCCCCATGGTCGACCTCGCCGACGCCGTCCGACCGAACATCGAGTCCGAGAACGCGAACCCCGACGGCATCCACTGGGGGTGGGACGCTCATGTCGCGGTCGCCGAGGCGATGCTGGAGGTGCTGCGACCCGTCGCCGCCGGATCGGTGACCGGATCGCCATGACCGTCGCCGTCGTCACCGACTCCTCGTCCTGTCTGCCGGCCACACTCGCCGCCGAACGCGGCATCGCGTTGGTGCCACTGCACGTGCTGGTCGACGGAATCGACCATCGCGAAGGCGTCGACGACATTCCCGAGCAGTCCACCTCGGGCAAGCCCGTGACTACAGCGGGGGCTTCCCCGGGCGAGCTGACCGAGATCTATGCCGCGGCTCTCGAACGCAGTCGAGGTGCCGGTGTGGTGGCCCTGCACATCTCCCGGGGACTGTCGAGCACGTGGGAGGCAGCACGCCAGGCCGCAGATCACGTGGGCTCGGCCGTCCGAGTCGTCGATTCCGCCTCGGCGGGCATGGGACTGGGCTTCGCGGTGCTTGCTGCGGCAGCCACTGCCGCCGGGGGAGCAGAACTGGACGAGGTGTACCGCGACGCCGTCGCCGCGTCGACGACCTCGCGATGCTTCATCGTCGTCGATCGACTGGACCACCTGCGACGTGGAGGCAGAATCGGTGCCGCCGCGGCGTTGCTCGGCACTGCGCTGGCCATGAAGCCGGTACTGCACATCAGCGACGGCAAACTCGTGTTGAAGGAGAAGGCGCGCACCTCGTCCAAGGCTTTGAACAAGCTGGTCGACGCCGCCGTCGCTGCCGCGACCGAGGTCGGTGACGAATCGGGGGTTGCGCTCGCGGTGCACCACATGCAGTGCCCGGAGCGAGCCGAGGACGTAGCCGCGATGCTGGCCTCCCGAATTCCGCACTCGACCAGCATCGACGTCTACCCCTTCGGTGCCGTTCTCGGTGCTCACGTCGGCCCCGGCGCGGTCGGTGTCGTCGTGGCTCCGGGACGCCGATAACCGGGCCCGGCCCTCGGTTCATCCACAGCCTCCGGGTTGTACACAGGGCAATCGGCGACCTGTAATCACCGGGGAGTGAACCGATCGCGGGCACTAGCGTCCTCGAGCATGGGCGGCAACGACGATCGGGCACACACGGTGGCGCGATTGAACTCCGTGCGCAGACAACACGATTCCGACCGCGATCGCGTCGCGCCCGAGGAGCCGCGAGCTGACGCCGGATCCACCGACCCGGATTGGCTGCTGCCGCAAGCGGAACGATCAGGCACCCCGTGGTCGGCCTTGCTGCCGTCGCGATGGCGATCCGCCCGCGTCGACCCCGGGAAACCGGGGGCGGTGGCGATGGCGGCGGCCGGAGTCTTCGTCGTGCTGGTGGCGGGATTCGCGGTGCTTCGAGACACGCCGACTCCGGCACCTGCGCCGCCGCTCGCCGTGGTCGCGACCGGCACGGCTGATGCCGACGGCACGGTGGATGCCGACGACGTGGTCGATCCAGTGCCGAGCGCCGACGCCGAACTCGTGGTGAGCGTCGTCGGGCTCGTGACGAGCCCCGGATTGGTTCGGCTGCAACCGGGTTCGCGAGTCGCCGACGCGCTGGCTGCGGCAGGCGGCTCAGTGGAGGGTGCCGACCTGCTGGCGCTGAACATGGCCGCGCGAGTCGCCGACGGTGATCAGATCGTCGTCGGAGCAGTGCCGCCGGATGCCCCTCCACCGGTCAGCAGTACGACTTCCGGGATCGGCACACCGGCAGACGGTAGTAGCGGCGCACCGGTCGGTGGCGGAGGTTCCACGCCCGGCGGGACGGTGGACCTCAACGCCGCGACCGTCGCAGAGCTGGACGCGTTGCCCGGGGTCGGGCCGGTCACCGCGACTTCGATCGTCGGTTGGCGAGAGACCAACGGCCGCTTCGCAACCGTGGATCAGCTGTCCGAGGTGGACGGGATCGGGCCCGGCCGACTGGCGAAGATCCGAGACCTGGTGCACGTCGGATGAACACCGATACCGCGTCGACCGGTGCGGAGCAGACCGAGGATCGTCAGCCATTCGATGTGCGACTGGTCCCGGCCGCTGCGGTGTGCTGGTCGATCACCGCGATCGGAATTCTCGAAGGCCCGGGTGCTGCTCTCGCTGCTACCGCGTCGGCGGTTGCGGTGGTGCTGCTCGTCGCAGTATCCCTGCACCGGTTGTCGATTCGGCGCGCCTTGCCTGGTTCGAGTCGGTTCGGTGCGGCCGCGGTGATCGGGCTGGCGCTGTGCTTCGGGGGAGCGATCTGGCTTCAGATGAGTTCGTTGGCCGAACATCCTGTCGCTGCGGCGGCGGAGAACCGAGCGTGGGTCACCGCGTCGGTGCGGTTGGAGGAGGACCCACGCCGGCTGTTGTCGGCGGGGCCCTCGATGGTGATGGTGAACGCCGAGATGACTCGCGTGGACGTCGGCGGTGAGGCTCTGTACGTCGGTGGGCGGGTGTCGATCATCGCCCCGGAGTCGAGTTGGTCGGCACTGCTGCCGGGCCAGGAGGTCACCGTGCGGGGCCGGCTCGGCGTGCCGATCAGACCGGACATGAGTGTGGCCGTCATCCGCACGTCGGGTGCGCCCGTCACAGTGACCGAGCCCGGGGCGATCTCCGCTACCGCGGGCACGTTCCGGTCGAATCTGGCAGCGGTAGCGCAGAATTCGATGCCACCGGATCGTGCAGGTCTGTTACCCGGGCTCGTGGTCGGAGACGTCTCGCGGCTGGACGAGACGGTGGCCGAGAACTTCCGGGCGGCAGGCCTGACGCATTTGACGGCTGTGTCCGGCGCAAATTTTTCCATCGTGATCGGCGCGGTTCTGTTGGTGTTGCGGGGTATCGGAATCGGGCCCCGTGCGACGGTCGCGGTGGCGTTCGTCGTGCTCGTTGCGTTCGTGATCGTGGCCAGGCCGTCGCCGAGTGTGTTGCGTGCCGCAATCATGGGGTCGATCGGCCTGCTCGCCCTCGTCACCGGCAGACGACGGCAGGCGGTACCGGCGCTGTGCGGAGCGGTGTTGGGTTTGCTCGCGTGGTGGCCGAGGTTGGCGGTGGACGTCGGATTCGTGCTGTCGGTGTTCGCCACCGCAGGGCTCGTGCTCGTCGCGCCGATCTGGGTCGACTGGCTTAGAGCGCGCGGCTGGCCCAGAGCGGCAGCGGAGGTGGTGGCCGTAGCCGCGGCGGCGCACGCGGTGACGGCACCGGTGGTCGCGGCCATGGCCGGAACGTTCAGCGTGGTGGGAGTGGCGGCGAATGTGTTGGTGGCACCTGTCGTCGCTCCGATCACGGTGGTGGGGATCGTCACAGCGGTGATCGCTGCCGTCAGCGGCTCGCTGGCGGAACTGGTCGCGCAGCTGGCGTCCGCTCCGCTGTGGTGGTTGATCACGGTGGCGGAGCGGGCCGCGTCGGTGCCGGGCGCGGGCATCGTCGTCCCCGACGGCGTCGAGGGTGCAGCACTGGCGGCGTTCTCGACGGTCGCGGTGCTGACGGCGTTGCGTTTGACCGTGTTTCGTTGGCTGGCCGCGGCGGTGGCGATAACGGCCTTGGCGATGTGGACGGCACACGTTCTGTGGTGATCGCTCGGACGAAGCGGATGCCGAGTGTGTCGGCCGCGCATGGCACGATCATGGTCGTGACTTCGAGTGTGGCTCCTCTGCATCTGGTTCTCGGCGACGAGGAACTTCTGATGGATCGCGCGGTAGCCGCGATCGTGGCTCAGGTGCGTGCGAGTGCTGCGATACCGGGGGAGGACCTGCCGGTCACGCGGTTGCGCACCGGCGATGCCAGCGCTCCGGAGCTCGCCGAACTGCTCAGTCCCTCGCTGTTCGCCGAGGACCGTGTTCTCGTGCTCGAGGCCGCCGCCGAGGCAGGCAAGGACGCCGCCGCGCTGGTGCTCGACGCGGCTACCGATCCGCCCGAGGGTGCTGTGGTGGTGGTCATGCACTCCGGCGGCGGCCGGGCCAAGGCGATGGTCGGAGCGCTGCAGAAATGCGGCGCACAGGTGCACGAGTGCGCCAAGCTCACCAAGCCCGCCGAACGCATCGACTTCGTGCGCGGAGAGTTCCGTACCGCCGATGTCCGGGTGAGCGGCGACGTGATCGAGGCGGTGGTCGAGTCCGTCGGCAACGAACTTCGCGAATTGGCTTCGGCCTGTTCGCAGTTGGTCTCCGATACCGGGGGCAAGGTCGACCTCGCCGCGGTGCGTCGGTACTACTCCGGCAAGGCCGAGGTCTCCGGATTCGACGTCGCGGACAAAGCGGTGATCGGTGACCGAGCCGGCGCTCTGGAGGCTCTGCGCTGGGCGATGCACCGGGGCGTGGCGCACGTGCTGCTCGCCGACGCGTTGGCCGATGCCGTCCGCACCATTGCGCTGGTGGGTTCGGCGGGTCGCGGCGACCCGTTCCGAATGGCAGGGGAGCTGGGGATGCCGCCGTGGAAGATCAAGAAGGCGCAGGGTCAGGCGCGCGGCTGGAACGGTCGATCCATCGCCCAGGCGCTGCGCGTGGTGGCGCAGCTCAATGCAGACGTCAAAGGTCAAGCAGCGGACGCGGACTACGCGGTGGAGAAAGCGGTCGCCGAGGTCGCATCACTGGGTGGGTAGCGTCGGCAGAGAGCACGAAAAAGCCCGCTGCATCCTGGTCGGATGCGGCGGGCTCGATCGAGCTCAGTGATGGATCAGAGCTTGTTGACTGCGAGAGCCAGTGCCGACTTCTTGTTGGCGGCCTGGTTCTTGTGGATGACGCCCTTGCTGGCGGCCTTGTCGAGCTTGCGGCCTGCATCGAGAAGAATCTCGGAAGCCTTGTCCTTGTCGCCCGCAGCCTGTGCCTCGCGGAACGAGCGGATGACGGTACGAAGCGAGGACTTCACCGACTGGTTGCGCAGGCGTGCACGCTCGTTGGTGAGAATCCGCTTCTTCTGGGACTTGATATTGGCCACGCGTAAAATCCTTGTCGTCTTCGTCGGTATTCCGGTCAGGGCGATCCATGATGGAATGCCCGAAGTCTGCTGCTGAGCTTTGGAGCCCTGCGCCGAAGATCGAGAATACCAGTACGGTCGGCCAGAACCCAATCCGGAGTGGGGTGACGATGCGTTTCAAGAAATTAACGCTTCTACCGCGCCTAACTCCTGTCTCTGTAGCAACATGGCCAGAATGAGTCCGCGATCGGCAACGCATGCCGCCACCAAGGCCAAAGCGACCAGAACCAAGACAGCGGATCGCGTCGAACCCGAGCTCGACGGGGTGTTCGGGGGATACTCCGACGTCGGTAAGTACAGTCTCGCCTTCGACGAGATGTTCGACGCGGACGGGCGCACCCGAACTCCGTACAAGGGCATCCATACTGCACTCGCCCCGGCGAACGCAGTGGACCTGGACGCGAGATCCGACGCGCTGGGACGCGCCTTCATCGACCAGGGCATCACGTTCTCCCTGTCGGGCCAGGAACGCCCGTTCCCGCTCGACCAGGTTCCCCGCGTCATCGCCGCAGGTGAATGGTCACGACTCGAGCGCGGCATCAAGCAGCGCGTCAAAGCCCTCGAGATGTTCCTGGCCGACATCTACGGCGACCAGGAAATCCTGCGCGACGGCGTGGTACCGAAGCGGCTGGTGACCTCCTGCGAGCACTTCCACCGCGAAGCGGTCGGCATCACACCGCCCAACGGTGTGCGCATCCACGTCGCCGGCATCGACCTGGTTCGTGACGCCCAGGGCACCTTCCGAGTGCTCGAGGACAACCTGCGGTCGCCGTCGGGCGTGTCCTACGTCATGGAGAACCGGCGCACGATGGCCCGGGTGTTCCCCGACCTGTTCGCCAGCCACCGCGTCCGCGCCGTCGGCGATTACGCCTCGCACCTGCTCCGAGCACTGCGCGCATCGGCCGCCCTCAACGAGGCCGATCCGACCGTGGTGGTTCTCACTCCCGGCGTGGCCAACTCGGCGTACTTCGAGCACTCGCTGCTCGCGCGACTGATGGGCGTCGAGCTAGTCGAAGGACGGGACCTGTTCTGCCGAGACAACATCGTCTACATGCGCACCACCGAGGGCGAGCGTCAGGTCGACGTCATCTACCGGCGTATCGACGACGACTACCTCGACCCCATGCAGTTCCGGCCCGACTCGGTGCTCGGAGTGGCAGGTCTGGTCAACGCCGCCCGCGCAGGCAACGTCGTCATCTCGAGTGCCGTCGGAAACGGCGTCGGCGACGACAAGCTCGTCTACACCTATGTTCCGACGATCATCGACTACTACATGGGCGAGAAGCCGTTGCTGGCCAACGTCGACACGTTCCGGTGCTGGCTCGACGACGAGTGCGAGGAAGTCCTCGACCGCATCGACGAACTGGTCATCAAGCCGGTGGAAGGTTCGGGCGGCTACGGCATCGTCTTCGGACCCGACGCCTCGCCGAAGGAACTCGCCACCATCAGCAAGAAGGTTCGCGCAGATCCGCGTGGTTGGATCGCCCAACCCGTCGTGCAGCTCTCGACGGTGCCGACCAAGATCGGTGATCGATTGGTACCCCGCCACGTCGACCTGCGGCCGTTCGCCGTCAACGACGGCGACGACGTCTGGGTGTTGCCGGGCGGCCTGACCCGGGTCGCGCTGCCGGAGGGATCCCTGGTGGTCAACTCCAGCCAGGGCGGTGGCAGCAAGGACACCTGGGTGCTCGCCACCCGAACCTCTCAGGAGGAGCAGGAACTTGCCGGCGAGGAGATCGTCAGCGTTCCGCCGGAGTCACCGATGGCCGAACAGGGTCCGGAGCTGACGATGGACCAGCAGATGAATCAGCAGCAACAGCAACAGCAGCAACAACAGCAGGCAACGAACTCGGACTCGAACGGCGGTGGACAGTAAATGCTCGCGCGCAACGCAGAGTCGCTCTACTGGATCGGACGGTACGTGGAGAGAGCGGACGACACTGCCCGCATTCTCGATGTCACCGTCCACCAGCTACTCGAAGACGCCACGGTCGATCCCGACCACACTTCGAGAGTGTTGTTGCGAGTACTCGGGTTCAAGCACGAGCCCGATGTCTCGCTCGACGTGTGGTCTCTGACCGAGGTCGTCGCCTTCAGCCGAGATGGATTGGGTTCGATCGTGGACTCGCTGTCGAGTGCCCGTGAGAACGCCCGTGGTGCTCGTGAAGTGACGTCCAGTGAGATGTGGGAATGCTTGAACACCACGTACAACGGGCTGAACGAGCGCATCAGGGCGTCCAAGCGTACCGGCCCGGCCGAGTTCTTCAGCTACATCGAGGAGCGTGCCGCGATGTTCGCCGGTCTCGCGGACTCCACCCTCAGTCACGACGACGGCTATCGCTTCCTCCTGCTCGGTCGCTCGGTCGAGCGCATCGACATGATCGTTCGGTTGTTGCTCTCGCGAGCCGGTGACCGGCCGTCGTCGCCGGCGTGGGTCACCGTGCTTCGCTCCGCCGGTGCACACGACACCTACCTGCGCACCTACCGCGGCGCACTCGACGCGCAGCGAGTTCTCGAATTCATGTTGTTGGACAGACTCTTTCCGCGATCGGTGTTCTACGCACTCAACGAGGCGGAACGTTCGCTCGATCAGCTCGACCATCAGCCCAACAGTCGAGTCGGTGCGCGCGCCGAGGCTCAGCGCCTACTCGGCCGTGCTCGTAGCGAACTCGAATTCCTCCGTCCCGGTGAAATTCTCGACGATCTGCAGGAGCGCTTGCTCTCGCTGCAGGAAACCTGCCGTGAACTCGGTGACGCGATCTCCAAGCAGTATTTCCACGCCGCTCCGTGGGTCGCGTGGACCGATGCCGGCTCCGGAACATTCGAAGATCAATTGGAAGGTGAACTGTGAGCTGGCGTATGCGTGTCGTGCACACCACGGGCTATCAGTACGACGCACCGGTGACGTCGTCGTACAACGAGGCTCGGTTGACGCCGCGAAGTGACAATCGGCAGAACGTGATTCTGAACCGAGTCGAGACCAACCCGGTGACGCGTTCCTACCGCTACACCGACTACTGGGGCACAGCGGTGACGGCGTTCGATCTGCACGCTCCGCACACCGAGCTGGAGGTCACCGGATCGTCGGTGGTCGAGACCGATCCCTTCGTCTACCCGGACGAGAACGCTTCCTGGGAGGAACTCGCGAGCGAGCCGGTCATCGACCGCTTCAACGAGGTCCTCGACAACACCGAATACGTGCCGAAGAACAGGCAACTCGCATCGGTGGCGAAGAAGCTGTCGAAGGGCCTACCGCCGCAGGAATCGGTGGTGGAGATCTCCAACTGGGTCAACCAGGAGATGTCCTATGTGCCGGGAACCACCGGCGTGCACACCTCGGCCGTGGAAGCGTGGTCGGAGAAGAAGGGCGTCTGCCAGGACTACGCCCACCTGACGCTGCTGATGCTGCGCAGCATCGGCATCCCCAGCCGGTACGTCTCGGGTTACCTGCATCCCAAGAAGCAGGCCGCGATCGGTGCGACGGTGGAGGGCCAGAGCCACGCGTGGATCGAGGCCTGGACCGGTGCGTGGTGGGGCTACGACCCGACCAACGCCATCGCCGTCAACGAGCAGCACGTGTCGGTCGGACTCGGCCGCGACTACGCCGACGTGCCGCCGCTCAAGGGCATCTTCTCCGGCGGCGGTTCGACGGCCCTCGACGTGGTCGTGGAGATCACCCGGTTGGCGTGAGCCAGATGCGCGTTGTGCGCCCTTTCATGGGCGCACAACGCGCACCCATCAGTTCCAGCCGAAGTCGCGGCGCAATCTGTTTGCCACGGAATCGAATTGGGGCTTGCTCAGAATCGCACCCTCGCGTCGGATGCCGTCCTCGGGCACGTCGAGCACTCGATCCAGACGAATCCAGCTCGGTCGGCCTTCGGCGTCCCACGGACCGGACCCGATCGACTGCCAGTCACGGTCTCCGTCGCGGCTGCTCTGACTCGACAACATCAGGCCGAGCAGATCGTTGCCCTCGCGGCCGATGACCAACACCGGGCGGTCCTTGCCCTGGCTGGCGTCCTCCTCGTAGGTGACCCAGGTCCAGACGATTTCGCCGGGGTCGGCCTTGCCGTCCAGGTCGGGGGAGTACTCGATGGTGCGGGCGCGTTGCGCCGTGGGCCTGGTCTGCGACGCCACCGGTCGCCCCGGACGAGGAGTCGGAGCAGACGTGCGTGTGGCCGTCCCGCTGATCGCGTCCTTGCCCTTCTGCAGGGCTCCGGACTTCTGTAATTGACGCAGCAGTCGGGGACCCTCGCGCATCGCGATCTTGCTCAGTTCCTTGCCGAATCTGCTCCAGTTGCCAGCCATGCGGCGAGTGTAGCGATGCAGACTCTGCTGCTCATCGCCCGAACCGCGGCGACGAGAACACCCGAGTCGGACAGCCGGGGACGGCGCACCGTTCTCGGCGTGGGACGATAGGGAAACCCGTTCGCTCATTTCGAACACGCCAGCCGAAGGATACGAGTGCCCAGCTTCGCCGACACGACGTTCACCGATCCGTCCAGGATCAGGAACTTCTGCATCATCGCCCACATCGACCACGGCAAGTCGACGCTGGCCGACCGGATGTTGCAGCTCACGGGCGTCGTCGACGACCGGTCGATGCGCGCTCAGTACCTGGACCGGATGGATATCGAGCGCGAGCGCGGCATCACCATCAAGGCGCAGAACGTCCGGCTCCCGTGGGTCGTCGACGGCGAGGAATTCGTGCTGCACCTCATCGACACGCCCGGCCACGTCGACTTCACCTACGAGGTATCGCGCGCCCTCGAGGCCTGCGAAGGTGCAGTGCTGCTCGTCGACGCCGCGCAGGGCATCGAGGCGCAGACGCTGGCCAACCTGTACCTGGCTCTCGACAAAGAGCTCACCATCATCCCGGTGCTCAACAAGATCGATCTCCCCGCCGCCGACCCGGACCGCTACGCCGCCGAGATCGCCCACATCATCGGGTGCGAGGCCGACGACGTTCTGCGCGTGTCCGGCAAGACCGGTGTAGGCGTCGAGGAATTGCTCAACGAGGTCGTCAAGCTGGTTCCGGCCCCGGTCGGCAATCCGGACGGGCCCGCCCGCGCGATGATCTTCGACTCGGTCTACGACACCTACCGCGGCGTCGTCACCTACGTCCGCGTCGTCGACGGCGCGCTCAACCCGCGCGAGAAGGTCACGATGATGTCGACCGGCTCGACCCACGAGCTGCTCGAGGTCGGCATCGTCTCACCCGACCCGAAAGCCACCAAGGGCCTGGGCGTCGGCGAAGTGGGATACCTGATCACCGGAGTGAAGGACGTCCGTCAGTCCAAGGTCGGCGATACCGTCACCACCTTCCGCAAGGGCGCGACGGAGCCGCTGACCGGCTACCGCGAACCCCGTCCCATGGTGTACTCGGGCCTCTACCCGCTCGACGGTTCGGATTACCCCGACCTGCGCGACGCTCTGGAGAAGCTGCAGCTCAACGATGCTGCACTGACGTACGAGCCCGAGACTTCGGTGGCGCTCGGATTCGGCTTCCGCTGCGGCTTCCTCGGGCTGCTGCACATGGAGATCACCCGCGAGCGGCTCGAGCGAGAGTTCAACCTGGACCTGATCTCGACCTCGCCCAACGTGGTCTATCGCGTCGAGATGGAAGACGGTGCCGAGCACATCGTGACCAACCCGTCGTACTGGCCCGAGGGCAAAGCGCGGGAAGTGTTCGAGCCGATGGTCAAGTGCACCATCATCTCGCCCAGCGAGTTCATCGGTTCCATCATGGAACTGTGCCAGGGACGACGTGGCGAACTCGGGGGCATGGACTATCTGTCCGAGACCCGCGTCGAGCTGCGGTACACCATTCCCATGGCCGAGATCATCTTCGACTTCTTCGACATCCTGAAGTCCCGAACACGCGGATACGCCAGCCTCGACTACGAGGAGATCGGCGAGCAGAGCGGTGCGCTGGTCAAGGTCGACATCCTGCTGCAGGGTGAGGCCGTCGATGCGTTCTCGGCGATCGTGCACAAGGACGCTGCTGCGGCCTACGGCAACAAGATGACGACCAAGCTCAAGGAACTGATCCCGCGCCAGCAGTTCGAGGTGCCGATCCAGGCCGCCATCGGATCTCGCATCATCGCCCGCGAGAACATCCGCGCGATCCGCAAGGACGTGCTGGCCAAGTGCTACGGCGGCGACATCAGCCGTAAGCGCAAGCTGCTCGAGAAGCAGAAAGAGGGCAAGAAGCGGATGAAGACGATCGGCCGCGTCGAGGTGCCGCAGGAAGCCTTTGTCGCCGCACTGTCCTCGGAATCCTCGTCGGACAAGCCCAAGAAGTAACCTCACACCCTTTCTGTCGACTGCACGCCCCTGCTCACATCGGAGCCGGGGCGCGCAGTTGTCAGTGAGGGCGCGCGGTCCCCACCACATCCAGCCGCGCATGGCGGGCGAGTACATTTCGAACCTGTGACGACGCCGATTCTGAAGCAGCTGCGTGTTCCCGTTGTCGGTGCGCCGATGGCGGGCGGCCCGAGTACTCCCGAACTCGCCCGTGCGGTGTCGGAGGCAGGTGGGCTGGGCATGATCGCCGGTGCGCTGTTGACACCCGAAGCCTTTGCGGCGCAGATCGATTCGGTGCGCGATCTGCTGTTCGGTGTCAATCTCTTTCTGCCGGAGGAGCCATCGGGTGCGGATGTGGCGTCCTATGCCGAGCACCTGACGTCCTGGTTCGAGCGTTTCGATGCGGAGCCGGGAGAGTTGGTGCGCCGGGACGACTTCTACGCCGAGAAGTTCGCCTGGCTGCTGGCACACCCGGTACCGCTGGTATCGAGTACGTTCGCGACGTTCGACGCGGACGAGGTCGCCCAGTTGCACGCCGTGGGAACCGAGGTGTGGGCCACCGTCGCCACCGCGTCGGACGCATCGGTGGCCACCGCGAACGGGGTGGATGCGCTCGTGGTGCAGGGACCCGAAGCGGGCGGGCACCGAGGCACGTTCGACGGGTCGGCCCCGGACGAACCACTGACCGAACTGCTGATCGCAGTGCGCGAGACATCCGACCTACCGCGAATCGCTGCAGGTGGATTGATGGACGGCAACGACATTGCGCCACTGCTCGATTCGGGTCTTGCGCACGCGGCTCAGCTCGGTACGGCGTTGCTGAACACACCCGAGGCCGGCACCAAACCCGTACACCGTGAGCAACTGACGCTTGCTCCCGACACTGCGGTGACCAGGGCATTCTCCGGCCGCCCTGCGCGGGGTCTGGTGAACGAGTTCATGCGCGAGAATTCCGATGTCGCACCGCTGGCGTACCCCGATCTGCACTACTTGACGGCGCCGATGCGCGCGAAGGCCGCAGCGGCGGGAGACCCGTCGGGACTGTCGATGTGGGCAGGCACCGGTCATCGCCGGGCACAGGCGAAGCCCGCGGCCGAGCTGATCGCCGAATGGGCGAGGCAACTCGGCCGCTGAGCCCTCCCTCTCAGGGGTTGGAGTGGGCGGGCTGGAAGTGCCCTGCCACCTGAGCTTCCTCGGCGCGGATGACGTGCACCACCGCGTTGATGAGTGCGAGGTGGGTGAATGCCTGCGGGAAGTTACCGAGGTGACGGCCGGTGCGGTGGTCGATCTCCTCGGCGTAGAGCTTGAGTGGGCTCGCGTACCCCAACAGACGCTCGCAGAGGTGCTTGGCGCGAGGGAGCTCACCGATCTCGACCAGCGCCGACACGAGCCAGAAGGAGCAGATCGTGAACGTACCTTCCTCACCCGCCAGACCGTCGTCGGTGGTGTCGGTTCGGTAGCGCAGGACCAGGCCGTCCTCGGTCAGCTCGTCGGCAATGGCGAGCACTGTCGCGCGGATGCGTTCGTCCTCGGCAGGCAGGAATCGAAGCAGCGGTGCGAGCAGCAGTGACGCATCCAGCGACGGGTCACCGTAGCGCTGAGTGAGGACACCCCGAGAATCGGTGCCGTTCTCGAGAATGTCCGCCTTGATCTCGTCGGCGATCTCGTTCCACTTGGCCGAATACTCCTTCTCGCCGTGGATGTCGGCGAGCTTGGCCCCGCGGTCGAGTGCGACCCAACACATGAGCTTCGAGGAGGTGAAGTGCTGCGGTTCACCGCGCACCTCCCAGATGCCGCGATCGGGCTTGCGCCAGTTGGTGATCGCCTCCTCCACCTGTCGTTTGAGCAGGGGCCACAGGAATTCGGGGACGTGCTCGCGCGACTTGACGTGCAGATACACCGAGTCGAGCATCGTGCCCCAGATGTCGTGCTGCTCTTGATCGTAGGCTCCGTTGCCGATACGGACCGGACGTGCGCCGTCGTATCCGGACAGGTGCGGCAGCTCGCTCTCGTCGAGTGTCTTCTCGCCGCCGATGCCGTACATGACCTGGAGCGGATTGACCTCGCCGTTCGCCGTTGTCGCCACATCGGACATGAACGCGAAGAAGTCGTTGGCCTCACGGTCGAGTCCGAGTGTGTAGAGGCCCCACAGTGCGAACGTCGAGTCGCGTACCCACGTGTAGCGGTAGTCCCAATTCCGTTCTCCACCCGGCGTTTCCGGAAGCGAGGTGGTCGACGCCGCCAGCAGCGCGCCGGTGGGGGCGTAGGTCAGTCCCTTGAGCGTCAGGGCACTGCGCTGCAGGTAGCCCCGCCAGGGGTGATCGGGGAATCGGCCGATCGTGATCCACTGCCGCCAGCATTCGGACGTGCGCCACATCTTGTCCGCGGCCTCCTCGAACGTCTGCGGCGCAGGCAGATCCGACCACGACAGAGCGACGAACACGTTGTCGCCCTCCGTCATTCGAGTGCGGGCGCGGGCTTCACGTCCTTCGATGCCGATGCGGAGATTGGTGGTCAGCTTCAACGTCGGCTGATCGCCGCCCGCACTGGCTTCGCAGGTGGCGGTGGTCTCCTCGTACACCTTGCCGGTGTACTCCCACTTCGCCGGCGCGCGGTGGTAGTCGAAGGCGGGCTCGCAGCTCATCTCGAGTTCGACTGTGCCGCTGACGCACTTGATGGTGCGCAGCAGGATGTGTTCGGCGTCCCAGTCGCTCGGTGCGCGCTTGTGAGTGCGAGAGCGTTGATCGGTGTTGTGCCACGGTCCCATGACGAGTGCGTCGCGGACGATGAGCCAACCGGTCTCGGTCTGCCACGTCGTCTCGACGATCAGGCCACCGGGCAGATACCGCCGTGCCGCGGGGACCGATTGACCGTACGGCCCGACACGGAAATGGCCTGCGCTGCGATCGAGAACCGCGCCGAAGATGCTGGGGGAGTCCGGCCGAGGCACGCACATCCACTCGACCGATCCGTTTCGAGCGATCAAGCAGGTCGTCTCGCAGTCCGAGAGGAACGCATAGTCGTCGATCGGCGGAAAGGCGCTCCGGTAGGACGTCAGGGTGGACACCGGTGCGTCGGTGCTGCCCAACGCTCCCTGGACCTCGACCCCGCCCAAACCTGGATGCCCCGACCCCATGGCGGGCTCGTCGGCCACCGGGGGCACTGGCGAAAGATCTTCGTATGCCGTCATGGCGTAATCATCGACCGATCGATGGCATGCGTCCACTGCTGGTCGTCGATCGGCGTGGCGTGAGAGCGGAACGAGCTGGTTTAAGCTGCGAGGGTGGAATCGATCGCACGCTGGTGGGACGGCGTCGAACTGTGGGTGACGGGTTTGCCGTTCGTGCCGCAGTCGGTTGTCGTGCTGCTGGTCATCGTGCCTACCGCGTTCCTGCTGGCACGAGTGTTCGATCGTGTGCTCGCGGTGGTTCTGCACGTGCTCGGGCGTGATGCACGGGCGGCTCGCGATGCGGAGCCGACGGGTGCGGCCACCACTACGACGAAGGATGGACAGTAATGCCACGGTCTCGGGTCACGTTGGCGCTCATCGCGCTGCTGGTGCTGGTTGTCATCGCCTGGTTGCTCACTAGATAGCCGATTAGAGTCGGTCCGGAACCTCTGCTAGATTTCTGACCGTGTCTTCTGCCGCCGAGTATCGCGTCCGCCATCAGTTGGCGTTGATCGCTGTCGGCATGCTGGCAGTCGCCGATATCGACTGTTGTTGATTCCTTCCTTCGTCGAATCGGTTCCGTCGATCCGTTGCCCACGCGCCTACTTCTCGGGGCCGGGCGGTTCACGACGTACTTTCTGCCGCCCTCGGTGATCTCGCGATGACTCGCGGCCACGGTGGTGCACCGGTTCGACTTCGGGAATGTCGACCATGCCCAGTTCGTACTCATTGCACACTGTCACGAAAGGCCTTTTCTCGATGAGGCACAGCTCTCGCTACCTGCTGACCACGTTCGCGGCTGTGGGAACCCTTCTGCTCACCGCATGCAACGGCGGATCCAGTGACGTCGTCGGCGGTGAGCCGGACACCGCGAGCGGCCCCGCACTGACCCTCGTGGGTTACGCCGTCCCCAAGAATGGTTGGGACGCAATCGGTCCCGCCTTCGCTGCAACCGAGGACGGTGACGGAACGGCGATCAACGCGGACTACGGCGCATCGGGCAACCAGTCACGCAAGGTGGCCGACGGCGCACCCGCCGATATCGTCAACTTCTCGGTCGAGCCCGACATCACCCGTCTGGTGCAGGCTGGCAAGGTCGACGAGGACTGGAACCAGAATGCCTATGCCGGAGTGCCGTTCGGCTCCGTGGTGACGATCGTCGTGCGCGAAGGCAACCCCAAGAACATCCGTACCTGGGACGATTTGGTCAAGCCCGACGTTCAGGTCATCAGCCCCAGCCCGCTCAGTTCGGGTTCGGCCAAGTGGAACCTGCTCGCCCCCTACGCGGCGAAGAGCAACGGCGGACAGGACAAGCAGGCCGGTCTCGACTTCGTTCGCACCCTCGTTGCCGATCACTTCCCGGTTCAGCCCGAATCCGGCCGCGCCGCAACCGAAGCCTTTCTGCAGGGCCAGGGTGATGCGTTGCTCAGCTACGAGAACGAAGCACTCCTGATCGAGGAACAGGGGCAGAGCGTGGAGCACGTCGACGTTCCCGTCACGTTCCGCATAGACAATCCCGTGGCAGTGATCAACGACAGCGCCAATCTCGATCGCGCCAATGCGCTGAACGATTTCGTCTACACCGACGAGGGGCAGAAGATCTGGGCAGAGGCCGGCTTTCGCCCGACGAACCCGGACATCGCGTCGGAGTACTCCGACAAGTTCTTCACCCCCGAAAAGCTCTACACCATCGACGATCTCGGTGGCTGGACGCAGGTCGACGCGGACCTGTTCGGAGACAACGGTGCCATCGCCACGATCTACCAAGACAGCACCAGGTAGCGATCATGTCCCTATCGAGCAGCGAACCCGCGCCGTCGGATTCGACCGTCCCGCCCAGCGCGACACCACGGTTTCGTGCCGGGCGGGAAGGCCGAAAGTTCCGTGGCCCGGGATCGGTCGGTCCGCTCGGCCTCGGCGTCGCGGTGTTGTGGCTCAGCGTCATCGTGCTGCTTCCGTTGGCGGCGTTGACGGTTCAGTCGTTCGACGACGGTCTCACCGGCTTCTGGAACGCAGTCACCGAGCAACGCGCGCTGGCCACGTTCAAGGTGACGTTGCAGGTGTCGGTGGCCGCGGCCGTGGTCAACCTGTTTCTCGGCACGCTGATCGCGTGGGTCCTGGTTCGTGACGAGTTCCCGGGCAAGCGTTTCGTCAACGCCCTGATCGATCTGCCGTTCGCACTGCCGACCATCGTGGCGAGCCTGGTTCTGCTGTCGCTGTACGGTCCGGCGAGTCCGGTCGGGTTGGTGTTCAACGCAACCAAGCCCGCGGTGATCGTCGCGCTGCTGTTCGTCACGTTGCCGTTCGTGGTGCGAGCGGTTCAGCCGGTGCTGATCGAGCTCGACAAGGACGTCGAGGAGGCCGCGGCCTCGCTCGGCGCGAACAACTGGACCATCTTCCGTCGCATCGTCCTGCCGGTCCTGCTGCCGGCGATCCTCAGCGGTGGGGGGCTCGCCTTCGCGCGCGCCATCGGTGAATTCGGGTCGGTGGTGCTCATCGGCGGCAACATCCCCAACGACACACAGGTGGCGTCCCAATACATTCGTGAGCTCATCGAGTACGACCGTCCCACCGACGCGGCGGCGATCTCGGTAGTGCTGCTGGCGATCGCGTTCGCGGTGCTGTTCGTACTGCGCGTGGTCGGCAATCGCTTGGCCCGACGTGAGGAGCAGATCTCGTGAAAATCGGTCTGCCGATCAAGCTGACGCTGCGCACCGTTGCGCTCATGTATCTCGCCGTTCTGGTGCTGTTCCCGCTCGGGGCGATTCTGTACCGCACCTTCGAGGATGGTGTGACCACGTTCTTCGAGCAGATCACCACTCCTGCAGCCCAATCGGCCTTGCAGTTGTCTCTGCTGATCGTCGCGATCGTGGTGCCGATCAATGTGGTGTTCGGCGTCATCACTGCACTGGCGCTGGTGCGGGGACGGTTCCGCGGGAAGGGCGTACTCGAAGCCGTTGTCGATCTACCGTTCGCGGTGTCACCGATCATCACCGGCGTTGCGTTGATTCTGCTGTGGGGAGCCAACGGATGGTTCGGCGGAGTCGAAAGCCTGGGCTTCACGGTCATTTTCGCTCTCCCCGGCATGGTCATCGCCACGATCTTCGTCACCCTGCCGTTCGTGGTGCGCGAGGTCGAACCGGTGCTGTACGAGATCGGTGAGGAGCAAGAGGAGGCCGCCTCGACGCTCGGTGCGTCGTCGTGGCAGACGTTCTGGCGCATCACTCTTCCGGCGATCCGGTGGGGGTTGACGTACGGCGTCGTACTCACCGTCGCACGGTCGCTCGGCGAGTTCGGTGCGGTGATCATGGTCTCGACCAATTTGCCCGGCATTTCCCAGACACTCACGCTGCTGGTCAATTCACGGTACGAGGACTTCAATCAACAGGGCGCATACGCCGCGTCCACACTGCTCATGGCGATAGCCGTCGTCGTGCTGCTGTTGATGACGGCCCTCGACAAGAAGAGGACGAAGTAATGACCGAGACATCCCCCGAGATCGAGATCTCCGTCGTCGGTGCCAACAAGCACTACGGCGACTTCGCCGCGCTCGACAATGTCAGCATCGACATTCCCAAGGGGTCGCTGACGGCACTGCTCGGCCCCAGTGGCTCGGGCAAGTCGACGCTGCTGCGCTCCATCGCCGGGCTCGAACAACTCGACTCCGGTCGGGTGGTGCTCGCAGGCCAGGATGTGACGTGGGTGAGCCCGCAGCGCCGCGAGATCGGATTCGTCTTCCAGCACTACGCGGCGTTCAAACACCTCACGGTGCGAGACAACGTCGCGTTCGGCCTGCAGATTCGCAAGCGGCCCAAGGCCGAGATCGCCAAGAAGGTCGACGAGTTGCTCGAGATCGTCGGGCTGGCCGGTTTCCAGAGCCGCTACCCGGCGCAGCTGTCCGGTGGACAGCGCCAGCGCATGGCGTTGGCTCGCGCTCTCGCCGTCGACCCGCAGGTGCTGCTGCTCGACGAGCCCTTCGGCGCGCTCGACGCCAAGGTGCGCGCCGATCTCCGTACGTGGCTGCGTCGACTGCACGACGAGGTGCACGTCACCACCGTGCTGGTGACCCACGATCAGGAGGAGGCGCTCGACGTCGCCGATCGGATCGCGGTGCTCAACAAGGGTCGCATCGAGCAGGTGGGCAGCCCGGAAGATCTCTACGATCGCCCGGCCAACAACTTCGTGATGTCGTTCCTCGGTCAGGTCGCCAAGCTGAACGGACTGCTCGTGCGACCGCACGACATTCGCGTCGGACGCGACCCGTCGTTGGCGCAGGCCCAGGCCAGCGGGACGGCCGAATCGGCCGGTGTCACGCGTGCCGTCGTCGAGCGGGTGGTGCACCTCGGCTTCGAGGTGAAGGTCGAATTGAAGAACGCGGCCACCGGTGAACTGTTCGCGGCGCAGATCACCCGCGGCGACAGTGAGGCTCTCGGTCTGCGCGAGGGCGAGACGGTGTACGTGCGAGCGACTCGGGTGCCGAAAATCGCAGACGCTAGCGATGCCGACGCGATTGCTGGTGCACGGGTTCGTTGAACCGGTGCGGTAGAGCGTTCGGCTCCGGTGCTGCACCAGCTCGTGCCGCAGGAGTGGAGCCTGCGGAACGACCCATCGAGACTGCGGAGTCGTAGCGCCGCGACACCAGATCTGCCAGCGCTGGATGTGCTCCGATGACCTCGGCGTGCACCACGTTCGGTAGGCCTGCGACCGAGGCTTCGATCCTGTCGGTGAGCAGTCCGGGGGCCAGGAACCAGGGTGCCACGACGATGCGGTCGGCTCCCAGTGCGCGCAGCTGTGCGATCGCATCGGTGGGGGACGGGGAGACCGAGGTCGCAAAGCAGGTCACAGCTCCGGCCCAGTTTGTTCCGGCGAGCAGTTTCTGCGCGATCACTCGGGTGCGCTGATTCGCCGGTGCCACCGAGGAGCCGACCGCGGCAAGAGCGATTCCGACCGTCGAATCGGTTACTGCGACACGGGTGTCGGTGATGCGGTCGCGGACTGCGTCGATGAGGAGTCGGTCGTCTCCCAGAACGTCGGCTTGCGTTATCGAGACGTGCGGGTGTCGCGTTCTCGCGGCCTGCAGTAATTCGGGCAGATCGACTTTTGCGTGAAAAGCTTTGCCCAGCAACATCGGAACTGCGACGATGCGTGCGTGTCCGGCAACGGCCAGGTCGTCGACCACCTGATCGACGCCGGGCTCGGAGAGATCGAGAAACGCCACGCGCACGTCCAGATCCGGTCGCCGCCGACGCAGGGCGTCGACGGCGCGGTGGATCGTCGCGCTCGAGCGCGGGTCACGGCTGCCGTGTGCAACCGCGATCAGTGCGCTCACGCCGGAACTGCCGACCCCAGCTCGACGGCAGCCAGAGCGTTGCCCACGAGCCCGGCAGCCAACGTGTTGCCGCCGGTCGGATCGATCAGCAGGAAGCTGCCCGTGTGCCGGTTGACGGCGTAGTCGTCTGCCACGATGGGTTCGGCGACGCGCACCGAGATTCGGCCGATCTCGTTGAGCTCCAACGACTCCGGACCTTCGTGTGCGGTGAGCTCCTGCTCGTCGAATCGCTCGATCAGGGTCCCGACGATGGCCTGGGTGGTGCGAGTGCCGTGCTTGAGCAGCAGGCGAGCGCCCGGGCGGAGCGGCTTCTCGGCGAGCCAGCACACCGTGGCCTCGAAGTCGCCGATCGGCTCCGGTGCGTCCTGCGGGGAGGCGATGGTGTCGCCGCGCGAGACGTCGACATCGTCGGCGAGTACGAGGGTGACACTGCGTCCGGCATGAGCGGAACGCAATTCCCCGTCCGCGGTATCGATGCGCTCGACTGTCGTTCGGGTGCCGGAGGGCAGGATGACGACCTCGTCGCCGACGTCGACGGAGCCCGCCGCGACCTGGCCGGCATATCCGCGGTAGTCCGGGAACTCCGCTGTGCGAGGCCGGATCACGTACTGCACGGGGAATCGCAGACCGACCCGGTGCGGTTCGGCGTCGACCGGGACCGACTCGAGGTGCTCGATGAGGGTGGGGCCGTCGTAGTACGGAGTCTTGTCGGACTTCACCGCGACGTTGTCGCCGTGCAGTGCGGACACCGGGATTTCGATGACGTCCTCGCTGGACCAGCCGAGTGAGGTGGTCAGCGAGTTGAACTCGGCCGAGATCTCGGCGAACACCGTTGCGGGGTCCTCGACCAGATCGATCTTGTTGACCGCGAGCACCAGGCGTGGAACGCCGAGCAGGGCGAGAACCGCTGCGTGCCTGCGGGTCTGCGTGATGACACCCTTGCGGGCGTCGACCAGCAGGATGACGAGCTGAGCCGTCGAGGCACCGGAGACGGTATTGCGGGTGTACTGAACGTGGCCGGGGGTATCGGCCAGTACGAACGAGCGGTGCGGCGTCGCGAAGTAGCGATAGGCGACATCGATGGTGATGCCCTGTTCACGCTCGGCGCGCAGGCCGTCGACCAGGAGGGACAGGTCCGGAGTGGCCAGCCCCTTGTCCACCGAGGCCCGAGTGACGGCGTCGATCTGGTCGGCCAGAACGGATTTGGTGTCGTAGAGGAGCCGTCCGACGAGCGTCGACTTACCGTCGTCGACGCTCCCCGCGGTGGCGAGGCGAAGAAGCTGCGTTCCTGTGCTGCTCATCAGAAGTATCCTTCTCGTTTGCGATCTTCCATGGCAGCCTCGGAGACGCGGTCGTCGCCGCGGGTGGCTCCGCGTTCGGTCAGCCTGGACGCGGCTACCTCGGCGAGGATTGCCTCGTTGTCGGCGGCCTCGGACAGCACTGCGCCGGTGGTTGATCCGTCGCCGACGGTGCGGTAGCGCACCGACAGGGTCTGCAGCTCCTCGTTCTCGGCCGGTCCGCCCCAGACGCCGGGCGTCATCCACATGCCGTCACGCTGGTAGACGGGTCGCTGATGGGCGTAGTAGATGCTCGCCAGTTCCACGTCGTCACGGGCGATGTAGCGCCAGATGTCGAGTTCGGTGAAGTTGCTGAGCGGGAACACGCGCACCTGCTCGCCGGGGGAATGCTTGCCGTTGTACAGGTTCCACAGTTCGGGTCGCTGCTTCTTGGGCTCCCACTGGCCGAATGCGTTGCGCAGCGAGAAGATCCGCTCTTTCGCACGGGCGCGTTCCTCGTCGCGTCGGGCACCGCCGAAGACGGCGTCGAACCGATTTTCGGAGATCGCGTCGAGGAGGGGCACGGTCTGCAGCGGGTTGCGGATGCCGTCGGGGCGCTCGGTGAGGCGTCCGTCGGCGAGATACTCCTCGACGCTGGCCACGTGCAGACGCAGGTTGTATTTGGCGACCACGTGATCGCGGAAGTCCAGCACCTCCTGCAGGTTGTGTCCGGTGTCGACGTGCAGCAGTGCGAACGGCAGGGGAGCGGGCCAGAACGCCTTGATCGCCAGGTGCAGCAGAACGGTCGAGTCCTTGCCGCCGGAGAACAGGATGACGGGGCGCTCGAACTCGCCCGCCACCTCACGGAAGATGTGGATGGCCTCGGATTCGAGTGCGTCGAGGGTGTCGAACCGATCTGCGTCGAGATGGGTCCGACCGACGGTGGCCGAGGTGAGATCGAGTGTCATGAGGCGTGCAACCCACATTCGGTCTTGGCCTTACCGGCCCAACGACCGCTACGCGGGTCGGCTCCGGGGGCAGGTTTGACGGTGCACGGTGCGCACCCGATGGACGGATAGCCTTCGTCGACGAGGGGATTGACCAGAATCGAGTGTTCGTCGATGTAGGCCTGCATCTGCTCGTCGGACCACGGCGCGATCGGGTTGATCTTGACCAGGCCGAAGGCGTCGTCGAACGAGATGAGCGGGGCGTTGGCGCGGGTGGGGGCCTCGACCCGGCGGATACCGGTGACCCAGGCGCTGTAGTTCGCCAGTTCCTTCTTCAGCGGGGCGACCTTGCGCATCGCACAGCAGCGATTGGGCTCGCGGGCGAACAGGTCCTTGCCGTCGATCGCATCCTGTTCTGCGACGGTCTTCTCGGCTCGGGCGTTGACGACCCGGACGCCGTAGACGGACTCGACGGCGTCGCGCGTCCCAATGGTCTCGGCGAAGTGGTAGCCGGTGTCGAGGAACAGCACGTCCACACCGGGATGAACCTGTGCAGCGAGGTGAACGAGCACCCCGTCCTGCATGTTGGAGGCAACGATGAAGTCGTCACCGAAGTTGTCCTCGGTCCACTGCAACAACTCCAGCGGACTCGCCCCGTCGAGTTCGCGGGCACCGCGCTCGGCGATGTCCTTCAATTCCTCCACCGTCAAATTCAACCTGGTACTCATCGCAAATCCGCCTCGTCTGCTCGCACGGCCCACTGAGCGAACCGTTCGCCGTCCTCGCGGTGCTTGTCGAAATTGCGCACCACTCTGTCGATGTAATCTCCCAGCTCGGAGCTGTTGACCTTGTGCTGGCGCAACTTTCGGCCGAACGCACTGTCCAGTCCGAGGCTGCCTCCGAGATGAACCTGGAAACCCTCGATCTGATTCCCGTCCCCGTCGTCGACCAACAGGCCCTTGAAGCCGATGTCGGCGATCTGCGACCGTGCGCACGAATTGGGGCAGCCGTTGATATTGATGGTGATCGGCACGTCGAGTTTGCTGTTGATGTCGGACAGGCGCTCTTCGAGCTCGGGGACGAGAACCTGTGAGCGCTTGCGGGTTTCGGCGAACGAGAGCTTGCAGAACTCGATGCCGCTGCACGCCATCAGATTCTTGCGCCAGTGCGAGGGCCGGGCAGGTAGGCCCAACGCATCGAGGTCGGAGATCAGCTGTTCGAGCGTTTCGTCGGGAACGTCGAGGACGATCAGCTTCTGGTACGGCGTGAATCGCACGCGATCCGACCCGGCCTTCTCGGCGGCGTCGGCGACGGCGGCGAGGATGGTGCCGGAGACGCGGCCCGCGATGGGTGCCACCCCGACGGCGTTGAGGCCGTTCTTGAGCTTCTGGATCCCGACGTGATCGCGTGGCCGAGCGGGCTTCTCGGGAGCCGGGCCGTCGATGAGCTTGCGGTGCAGGTATTCGTCCTCGAGGACCTGGCGGAACTTCTCGATGCCCCAGTCCTTGATGAGAAACTTCAGGCGCGCCTTGGTACGAAGCCTGCGGTAGCCGTAGTCACGGAAGATCGAGACGACGCCTTCCCATACGTCGGGAACGTCCTCGAGCGGAACCCAGACGCCGACTCGCTGCGCGAGCATGGGGTTGGTGGACAGGCCGCCGCCGACCCACAGGTCGAGTCCGGGCCCGTGCTCGGGATGCACGACGCCGACGAACGCGCAGTCGTTGATCTCGTGCACCACGTCCTGCAGGCCCGAGATCGCCGTCTTGAACTTGCGCGGCAGATTGGAGTACTCGGGCTTGCCGATGTAACGCTCGACGATCTCGTCGATGGCGGAAGTGGGGTCGAGGATCTCGTCGACGGCCTCGCCCGCGAGCGGGGAACCGAGTACCACGCGGGGGCAGTCGCCGCACGCCTCGGTGGTCTTCAAGCCGACCGCTTCGATTCGACGCCAGATCTCGGGGACGTTCTCCACCTCGACCCAGTGGAACTGCACGTTCTCACGGTCGGACAGGTCTGCGGTGTCGCGACCGAACTCCTGCGAGATGCCGGCGAGGACACGCAGCTGCTCGAGGTTCAGTGCGCCCGCGTCGCAGCGGATACGCATCATGAAGTACTTGGCCTCGAGCAGGTCGATGTTGTCGTCACCGGTGAACGTGCCGTCGTAGCCCTGCTCACGCTGGGTGTAGAGGCCCCACCAGCGGAAGCGGCCGCGAAGATCGCCCTTGTCGATGCTGTCGAAACCCTGCTTGGAGTAGATGTTCTCGATGCGGGCTCGCACGTTGAGCGGGTTGTCGTCCTTCTTGGACTGCTCGTTGGCGTTCAGTGGCTCCCGGTACCCCAGTGCCCACTGTCCCTCGGCTCGGCGTTTGGTCGGACGCGGTGTGCGCTCCCGTGGTGTGACGGAGGCAGCGTCGGTGGTCGCGTCGCTGGTCGACGGCATGCATTGCTCCTGCATCTTTGTGCTGGCCGGTACCCGGTACGGGAGCGCAGATCAGTGCTCGCTCGACGACAGTGGGAAACCGGTGGATCGAATGGACGTGCTCGAAGGAGGGCTGGTCAGCAGCCGGTCGTGTATCGACACGACGCGCTGCAGACACGGCCGAGATCGACATGGCGGCGCGCCACGAGTCGAATTCCTGAGTCGGTCACGGGAGTCATTGTGCCACGTCATCGGGGCGATGGACGACCGCGGCGGCTATTTACCCCGATTTCGAGGTAAATAGGCTGGCAGGGCGTGTGGGATCGGGTGTGCCTGAACTCTGGGACACTGGAAGGCGTGAATACCGTCGTACCCGTCCCGTCCACCTTCGAGTTGCCGACCGAGGCGTTCGACGGAGTGGGGGACCGCGCGTTCGGGATCTACGTGCACGTTCCGTTCTGCGCCACGCGGTGCGGGTACTGCGACTTCAACACCTACACGGCGGGTGAGCTGGGCACATCGGCGTCGCCGCAGTCCTGGTTGGAGGGTCTGCGACGTGAGTTGGACACCGCCGCGGGGCTGATGCAGGCCCGCACGGGTCGCGTTCCGACGGCAGACACCGTCTTCGTCGGCGGTGGCACCCCGTCACTGCTCGGGGGCGACGGTCTGGCCGACGTCCTGGGTGCGGTTCGGTCGAGTTTCGGATTGACCGACGGCGGCGAGGTGACCACGGAATCCAACCCGGAATCGACGTCACCGGAATTCTTCGACCGGCTTCGTGACGCCGGCTTCACCCGCATCTCGCTCGGAATGCAGTCCGCTGCACCACATGTGCTTGCCGTCCTCGATCGCACCCACACGCCCGGTCGAGCGGTCGCCGCGGCAAAGGAAGCGCGCGCGGCCGGTTTCGAGCACGTCAATCTCGACCTCATCTACGGCACTCCCGGCGAGCGAGACAGCGATCTGGACCAGTCCCTCGCGGCAGTCCTCGAGGCCGGCGTCGACCACGTCTCGGCCTACGCGCTGATCGTCGAGGACGGCACCGCCATGGCCCGCAAGGTTCGCCGCGGTGAGTTGCCTGCACCCGATGACGACGTGCTGGCGAGCCGGTACGAGCGCATCGACACGGCGATGAACGCCGCAGGGCTGTCCTGGTACGAGGTGTCGAACTGGGCCACCGACGCCGACGCGCAGTGCCGCCACAACATCGGCTACTGGGACGGCGGCGACTGGTGGGGCGCTGGGCCCGGCGCACACAGCCACATCGGCGGCACCCGGTTCTGGAACGTCAAACACCCGGCCGCGTACGCCGATCGCCTTGCCACAGGACACCTACCGGTGCACGGCAGCGAATTGCTCAGCGCCGAGGATCGACACCTGGAAGAGCTGATGTTGACCGTCCGACTCCGCTCGGGAGTGCCGATGAGGTTGCTCGGGCCGGCCGAGCGCGCCGCTGCCGAACAGACCGTCGCAGACGGGTTGATGGTGCGCCGCGGAGAACGACTCGTGCTCACCGACCGGGGCCGATTGCTGGCCGACGCGGTGGTGCGCACCATCGCTGCCGCCTGAACAGTCTGTTTCAGGCGCTCAGTGCGTCGTAGTCGAACACCCTGGCGTGCAACACCGTTCGATTGCGCAGTGCCGCACGCACTGCGCGGTGCAAGCCGTCCTCGAGATAGACGACACCACGGAACTGCACCGCGTGAGGGAACAGATCGCCGTAGAAGGTGGAGTCCTCGGACAGCAACCTGTCGAGCTCGAGCACCTTGGTGGTGGTGACGATCTCGTCCAGACGCAGCTGCCGTGGCGGGATTCTCGACCAGTCTCTGATGGACAGACCGTGCTCGGGGTAGGGCTTTCCGTCACGCACACCTTTGAAGATCATCGCAAGCCCGTGGCCGCTGGGTCGAATCGAAAGACAGTTTCCACTCGGACCACAGTAAGGCCTTGCACGAGCATGCGTTCGCCGGCTACTAGACTCGAGCGACGATTGGAAACGAGAACGGAGGTGGGCACCGATGTCGAGCACCGACGACAGGCGGTTCGAGGTTCTACGAGCGATCGTGGCGGACTACGTGTCCACCCAGGAACCGGTCGGTTCACGTGCCCTGGTCGAGCGCCACAGCCTCGGAGTGTCCAGTGCCACGGTGCGCAACGACATGGCCGTACTCGAGGCCGAGGGGTACATCGCCCAGCCGCACACCAGTTCCGGCCGGGTGCCGACCGACAAGGGCTACCGGCAGTTCGTCGATCGGATCGCCGACGTCAAGCCGCTCTCCGCGGCCGAGCGTCGCGCCATCCTGGAGTTTCTCGAGAACGGCGTCGACCTGGACGACGTGTTGCGACGCGGCGTCCGGTTGCTGGCTCAGTTGACCCGTCAGGTCGCCGTGGTCCAGTACCCCACGCTGTCGGCGTCATCGGTTCGTCACCTGGAAGTGGTGGCGCTCACCCCGGCTCGGCTGCTGCTGGTGCTGATCACCGACTCGGGTCGCGTCGATCAGCGCATCGTCGAACTCGGTGATGTGATCGACGACGAGAATCTGGCGCAGCTGCGGCGTCTGCTCGGCGGCGCGCTCGAGGGCAAGCGGCTGGCGGCAGCATCGGCCGCAGTGGCCGAACTCGCCGAGAACGCGCCACCCGCGCTACGAGACGCCATGATTCGCTCGGCAACGGTGCTGGTGGAATCGCTCGTCGAGCACCCCGAAGAACGTCTGGTTCTCGGCGGTACGGCGAACTTGACGCGCAACGCGGCGGACTTCGCCGGCGACGCGGGGTTTCCCGGATCGCTCAGGGCGGTACTCGAGGCGCTGGAAGAGCAAGTGGTCGTGCTCAAACTGCTCGCCGTGACGCAGGACACCCGCACCGTGACAGTGCGGATCGGCGAGGAAACGCAGGTCGAGGAAATGCGTGGGACGTCGGTGATTTCCACCGGATACGGGTCGGCTGGCATGGTCCTCGGAGGAATGGGTGTTCTCGGGCCGACCCGAATGGACTACCCAGGAACAATTGCGTCGGTCGCTGCGGTTGCCAGGTACATCGGCGAGGTCCTGGCCGAACGCTGAGACGAGCGGGAACCGAATCGATCGACGGCCGCGGGGCATGGGCGGCCGCACACAGCAGCAACGAACGAGATTCATCTTCTAGGACGAAAGAGACGACGTGGCACGGGATTATTACGGGAGTTTGGGCGTCGGCCAGCAGGCGACGGACCAGGAGATCAAGCGCGCCTACCGCAAACTGGCGCGAGAACTGCACCCGGACGTCAACCCGGACGAGGCCGCGCAGGCCCGGTTCAAGGAGATCTCCACCGCGTACGAGGTGCTGTCCGATCCGGAGAAGCGTCGTATCGTCGACCTGGGCGGCGACCCGCTGCAGCAGGGCGGCGGAGGCGGCGGCGGTGGATTCGGTGGAGCCGGATTCGGCGGCGGCCTGGGAGATGTGTTCGAGGCGTTCTTCGGCGGCGGCGCGGGCGGCTCCCAGCGAGGGCCGAAGGGCCGAGTACAGCCGGGAGCGGATTCACTGCTGCGGACCAAGCTCACCCTCGACGAGTGCGCCACCGGCGTGACCAAGCACATCACCGTCGACACCGCGATCCTGTGCGACCTGTGCACCGGCTCGGGTACCAACGGCGACTCCAAGCCGGTTCGCTGCGACACCTGCGGCGGTGCCGGAGAAGTGCAGTCGGTGCAGCGCTCGTTCCTCGGCCAGGTCATGACCAGCCGGCCTTGCCCCACCTGCCGCGGTGCAGGCGAGACCATCCCCGACCCCTGCCGCAAGTGCGGCGGCGACGGTCGCGTCCGGTCGCGTCGCGACATCTCGGTCAAGGTGCCGGTCGGCGTGAGCAACGGCATGCGGATCCGACTGGCCTCGCAGGGCGAAGTCGGTCCCGGCGGCGGACCCGCGGGAGACCTGTACGTGGAGATCGTCGAACAGCAGCACGAGGTGTTCGTACGCGACGGTGACGATCTGCACTGCACCGTCCGCGTCCCGATGGTCGACGCCGCCCTCGGCACCTCGGTCAACATCGATGCGATCATCGACGGACCCACCGAGATCTCGGTCGAACAAGGCACGCAACCGAATTCGACGACGGTACTGCGTGGTCACGGAATGCCCAAGCTGCGGTCGGGCATTCGCGGCGATCTGCACGCGCACCTCGAGGTCATCGTGCCGACCAAGCTCGACAGCAAGCAGACCCATCTGCTCGAACAGCTCAGGTCGATGCGCGACCGCGACTCGGCGGAGGTCGTCACCACCGGTTCCGCGCACAGCGGCGGCCTGTTCTCGCGGTTGCGGGAAGCATTCAGCGGTCGCTGATCGATGGCCCCCACGGTCTTCTACCTCTCGCCCCTGCCGAACGTCGGCGAGTTGGCGGTGCTCGACGGCAAGGAAGGGCACCATGCCGCGACCGTGCGACGCATCCGCGTCGGTGAGCGGGTGTTGCTCGGTGACGGAGCAGGTGGCTTGGCCGACGCGGTCGTCGTCGCCGCGGAGAAGAATCGACTGGAACTGACCGTGCACTCGCGCAGCGAGATGCCGCGTCCCACTCCGGCCGTGACCCTCGTGCAGGCATTGCCGAAGGCGGATCGGTCGGAGTTGGCGGTCGAGCTGGCCACCGAGGCGGGCGTCGATGCCGTCGTGCCCTGGCAGTCGGCTCGCTGCGTCGCACGGTGGGAAGGCCCGAAGGCAGCCAAGGGCGTCGCGAAGTGGCGCAGTACCGCGTCGGAGGCGGCCAAGCAATCGCGTCGGGCCTACATCCCCGAGGTCTCCGAGCTGCAGGATTCGCGACAGATCTACGCCCTCGTGCGCGGCGTCGTGGAGCGCGGCGGAATCGTCGCCGTGCTGCACGAGGCGGCCACCACGTCGTTTCGGGACCTGGCGTTCGCCTCGGTGCCCGAGGTCGCGATCATCGTCGGACCCGAAGGCGGGCTCGACGACAGAGAGGTCACCGCTCTGACCGAGGCGGGTGCAACCCCGGTGGTTCTCGGTCCGACGGTGCTGCGGACCTCGACGGCGGGAGCCGTGGCCCTCGGCGCGCTGGGCGTCCTGACCTCGCGGTGGACGCAACTTCCGCCGGACTTCGAGAACGCATGAGCGCGCGAATCAAGATCGCCTACGGCGATCACCCGGAGCAGTTCGGGCACCTCTACCTGCCGGCCGAGCCGATGGAGGACACGACGCCGGTGGTCGTGGTGGTGCACGGTGGGTTCTGGAGCGGTCAGTACGGATCCAATCTGGGCACCCAGTTCGGCCGGGCCGTCGCCGGAGCCGGCGCGGTGGCGTGGAACATCGAGTATCGACGCGTCGGCGCAGGCGGGCACTGGCCGGAAATGCAGTCCGATGTGACCGCGGCACTCGACGTGGTCGCCGAGGAACTGCAGCAGCACGCCCCGGTCGGTGTCGACGACGTGCGCGTCATCGGGCACTCCGCTGGAGGCCACCTGGCAGTGTGGCTCGGCGGTGAGACCGGCACGAAGGTCCGCCCGTCGCGCATCGTCTCGCAGGCCGGCGTTCTCGATCTCGAACCGCGCGGTGCGTCGGGACGCACCAACCCGGCGGTCGAGGCGCTGTTGCAGGCCCGATACGAGGACCATCCCGACCTGTACCGATCGGCCTCGCCGGCCGCGCGTGTACCCATCGGCATCCGGACGATCGCCCTGCACGGATCCGAGGACATCCAGGTTCCGGCGGCGCAGAGCGAACGGTACGTTGCGCTGGCGCGCGCCGCCGGGGACGACGCGGAGCTGGCGATCGTTCCGGGCGAGGACCACTTCGCCTTCCTCGATCCCGATTCCCGGTGTTGGGCGCTCTCGCTCGACGCCGTGCTCGGTGCCACCAGCAAGTAATGGGAATGCACATCGTCCCTGCGGCGTTAAACTCGATCCGTAGCGAGTGCACGTCCGAGAAGCCGACACCAGAGAGCAGGCCATAGCCACCACGTGAGTGAACACAGCGATTTTCCCGCCGAGCGTGACGTTCGGTCCACTTTGGAACTCGCCCCCGAAGCAGTGATGCCACTGCTGGGACAGTCCGACGAGAACCTGCGGGCGCTCGAGCAGATGCTGACGGCAGATATCCACGTACGAGGAAACGCCGTGACGCTCACCGGAAAAGTGGCGGATGTGGCGCTGGCCGAACGGGTGATCTCCGAGTTGGCCGCGCTGGCCAAGCGCGCTCAGCCACTGACTCCCGATGCGGTGCGCCGATCGATAGCCATGCTCACCGAGGGCGTGGCCGATTCTCCGGCCGAGGTGCTGAGCCTGGACATCCTCTCGCGCCGCGGTAAGACGATTCGGCCGAAGACTCTGAATCAGAAGCGATACGTGGATGCGATCGACGCCAACACCATCGTGTTCGGTATCGGGCCCGCGGGTACCGGAAAGACGTACCTGGCGATGGCGAAGGCCGTCCAGGCATTGCAGACCAAACAGGTCAGTCGCATCATCCTGACGCGTCCGGCCGTGGAAGCGGGGGAGCGGCTCGGCTTCCTTCCCGGAACCCTGCACGAGAAGATCGACCCCTACCTGCGCCCACTGCACGATGCGCTGCACGACATGATGGACGACGAAGCGATCCCGAAGCTGATGCAGGCCGGGGTCATCGAGGTCGCGCCCCTTGCGTACATGCGTGGTCGCACACTCAACGACGCGTTCATCATCCTCGACGAAGCGCAGAACACCACCGCCGAGCAGATGAAGATGTTCCTGACTCGACTCGGATTCGGATCGAAGATCGTCGTCACGGGTGACGTGACCCAGGTCGACCTTCCGGGAGGTGCGCGATCCGGACTGCGTGCGGCGTCCGAGATCCTGACCGACGTCGACGACATCCACTTCGCGCAGCTCACCAGCAGCGACGTGGTGCGGCACCGCTTGGTCTCGGAGATCGTCGACGCGTACGAGCGGTTCGAGTCGACATCGGAAGGCGTCATTCCCAACCGTGCGCAACGCCGAACCGGTGGACCGCGTTCGGCGAGAAGATGATTCAGGCAGACGGACCGGCAGATGCAGGCAACGAGAGCGTGGGTAGTGGCTAGATGAGTATCGAAGTGTCCAACGAGTCGGGGATGGACATCTCCGAACCCGAGCTGGTCTCGGTCGCACGGTTCGCGATCGCCGGCATGGACGTGCATCCCGCCGCGGAACTGTCGATGGTGCTGGTGGATTCCGCCACGATGGCCGATCTGCACATGCGGTGGATGGATCTGCCCGGCCCCACCGACGTGATGTCGTTCCCGATGGACGAGCTGGAGCCGGGCGGTCGTCCCGACGCCCCCGAGCCCGGACCGGCGATGCTCGGCGACATCGTGCTGTGCCCGTCGTTCGCCGCGGATCAGGCTGCTGCGGCAGGACATTCGCTCGAGCACGAACTGGCGTTGTTGACCGTGCACGGTGTACTGCACCTGCTGGGTTACGACCATGCCGAGCCGGACGAAGAGAAGGAGATGTTCGAGCTGCAGAACCGTCTGCTCGCCGAGTGGTACGAGGATGCCAGGCGAGCGGAGCAGGCCGCCGAACAGGCCGCACGCGATGCCCGGCTCCTCGGCAAGGCCGGTTTCGTCGACGGACACGATCGATGATCTGCGTCGTCGAGCAGCTGGAAGTACGGGGTCGTAGCGCGTGAGCAGTGCTGTTGCGCTCATCGTCTTCGCCGTCCTTCTCGTCCCACTCGGAGGCCTGTTCGCTGCGGTCGATTCTGCGCTGAACACGGTCTCGCGGGCGCGCATCGACGACATGGTCAAGGACGAGCGGCCCGGTGCCACCGGCCTCGTCGTCGTGGTCGGCGACCGCCCGCGCTACGTCAATCTGATGGTGCTGCTGCGCATCCTGTGCGAGATCGGCGGCACCGTGTTGCTCGCGGGTGGTCTGACACAGCTGATCGACTCCACCACGGCCTTGCTGATCAGTGCGGTGGCCATGGTGCTGGTCAGTTACGTCGTGATCGGTGTCGGTCCGCGAACCCTCGGGCGGCAGAACGCGTACTCGATCGCGTTGGCGGCCGCGTTGCCGCTACGCGCGCTCGGGTGGCTCCTCGGCCCGATCAGCAGACTGCTCATCCTCATCGGTAACGCGATCACCCCAGGTAAGGGATTTCGCAACGGCCCCTTCGCCTCCGAGATCGAACTCCGAGAACTGGTGGACATGGCTCGCGAACGCGGCGTCGTGGCCGACGACGAACGGCGGATGATCCAGTCGGTGTTCGAGCTCGGTGACACCTCCGCCCGTGAGGTCATGGTCCCGCGCCCCGAGATGGTGTGGATCGAGTCGGACAAGTCGGCGGGCCAGGCCACGTCGTTGGCCGTGCGCAGCGGACACTCCCGCATCCCGGTGATCGGGGAGAACGTGGACGATGTCGTTGGCGTCGTGTACCTCAAAGACCTTGTGCAGCAGACGTACTACTCCACCGACGGTGGCCGCGGAGTGCAGGTGTCCGAGTTGATGCGTCCGGCCGTCTTCGTTCCCGATTCCAAGGCGCTGGACAGTCTGCTCGCCGAGATGCAGCGCGATCGCAACCACATGGCTCTGCTCGTCGACGAGTACGGAGGCATTGCGGGCCTGGTGACCATCGAGGACGTCATCGAGGAAATCGTCGGCGAGATCGCGGACGAATACGACTCCGACGAGGTTGCCCCCATCGAGGAACTCGACGACGGGCGCTATCGATTGTCCTCCCGGGTGCCACTCGAGGACCTCGGCGAGATCTTCGACATCGAGATCGAATCCGAGGAAGTCGACACCGTCGGCGGACTCCTCGGCTACGAACTCGGCCGAGTACCGTTGCCCGGATCGCAGGTGATCACCCACGGACTGCTGCTGCGCGGCGAAGGCGGAGCCGACCCCAAGGGGCGCGTCCGCATCACCACGGTGCTGGTCGAAAAGATCGAACCCGACGAAGAATCCACCGAGGACGACGACTCGTCCGACGCCACTCGCCAACACTGAAATCTGGAGGTGCTCTTGTCCGAGCAGAACAACGGTGAGTTCCGATCCGGATTCGTCTGTTTCGTAGGCCGACCCAACACCGGCAAGTCCACACTGACCAATGCACTGGTGGGATCGAAGATCGCCATCACGTCCTCGCGTCCTCAGACGACGCGGCACACCATTCGCGGCATCGTGCACCGCGAGCACGCCCAGCTGATCCTGGTCGACACCCCGGGCCTGCACCGACCGAGAACGCTGCTGGGGCAACGCCTCAACGATCTGGTGCAGGACACCTACTCCGAGGTCGACGTCATCGGACTCTGCATCCCCGCGGACGAGAAGATCGGGCCCGGCGACCGGTGGATTCTCGAACAGGTGCGGCACATCGCGCCCAAGACCACGCTCATCGGGATCGTGACCAAGATCGACAAGGTCAAGAAGGAACGCGTCGTACAGCAGCTGATGTCGCTGTCGAAGCTGCTCGGTGAGAATTCGCACGTCATTCCGGTGTCGGCCGAATCGGGCGAGCAGATCGAGAAGCTCGTCGACCTGCTGGCCTCCGAACTCCCACCGGGTCCGGCGTTCTACCCCGACGGTGAGCTGACGGACGAGCCCGAGGAGATCCTCATGGCCGAGCTCATCCGTGAAGCCGCGCTCGAAGGCGTCCGGGACGAGCTGCCCCACTCGTTGGCCGTCGTCATCGAGGAGGTCGTGCCCCGCGAGGGCCACGACAACATGCTCGACGTGCACGCGATCCTCTACGTCGAGCGATCGAGCCAGAAGGCGATCATCATCGGCAAGGGCGGCTCGCGGCTCAAGGAGGTCGGCACGGCCTCGCGACTGCAGATCGAGAAGCTGCTCGGCACCAGGATCTACCTGGACCTGCACGTCAAGATCGCGAAGGACTGGCAGACCGACCCCAAGCAGATGGGCAAGCTCGGCTTCTGACCGGAGCGGCTTCGCCGCACGTGCACGGCAATTCGTAGCAGACTACGAAGTTTCGCTCACGTCGGTCCACCAGGGATCGGGGCGCTTGCGGTGCCACTGCAAGACGTTCTCGAGTTGGGCGGCGACCGAGACCAGCAGTGGCTCCGAGGATTCGTGCCCCATCAATTGCAGACCGATGGGTAGGCCGCCGGTGGTGAATCCCGCGGGCACGTTGACGCTCGGCCAGCCCAGAACGTTCCACGGCCAGGTGTACGGGCAGTGCTCGGTGATGACCCGATCGGTGTCTGCGTTGGAGATGCCGTCGATGGCCTCGATCCGCGGCGGTGGGGTAGCCGTCGTGGGCGCGAGCACGATGTCGTACTCGTCGAAGAACCGGCCGATTCGACGCCCGATGCGCGGTTCGGCGGCGCGTGCTGCGCGCAGAGGTGCTCCGGCGAGTGCCCGGCCGCTCCTGGCATTGGCTCTGGTCCTCGGGTCGGCGAGAGACGGATCGGGCAGGCGGTCCAGCCAAGCCGCCACACCTGCCAGTGAGCGAGGTAGGAAATTGAGCCCCAACAGCATTCCGTAGGCGGGGTCGTCGACGACCACTCGGTGCCCGAGCAATCGCAGCACCGCGGCCATCTCGTACGCCGCCGCTGCGATCTCCGGATCCAGCGGTGCCGGCGTCGGGATGAAGGGCTTACGAAGGCTGAGCGCGATGCGCAGGGAGCCGGGGTTGCGTCCGACAGCATTGGAGACGGTCACCGGTGCCGGACGATGCAGATCGCCGTCGTGGCCACCGGAGACCACGTCGAGGAGAAGGGCGGCGTCGGCCACCGTGCGTGCGAGCGGACCGATGACGGTGATGCCGTTGAACGCTTCGGCGTCCGGCCAGGTGGAGATCCTTCCGCGCTGTGGCTTGATCCCCACGAGGTTCGTCCACGATGCCGGAATGCGTACCGAGCCTGCACCGTCGGAACCCAATGCAGCAGAGACCAATTCGGCCGCCACTGCGGCAGAGCTACCGCCCGAGGAGCCGCCGGGTGTGCGCTCGCGGTCCCACGGATTGCGGGTGTGCCCGAAAGTGCCACCGGTGAACGGCCATTGGCCGAGTTCGGGACTGTTGGTCTTTCCCACGATGACGGCTCCGGCAGCGCGCAGTCTGCGCACCACCTCCGAGTCCGCGGTGGCCGGCGGAAAGTCACCCGCGCAGCCGAAGGCGGTCGGCTCTCCGGTGATGTCGACGTCGTCCTTGACGGCGATCGGAACGCCGAGCAGGGGAGCGGTATGGCCGGCGGCGCGCAGGCGATCTGCCTCGGCGGCCTCGGCGAGTGCGGCGTCGCGGCGGACGATGCGGAACGCGTTGAGCGTGGGTTGGCTCTGCTCGATGCGATCGAGTGACGCGGTGACCGCCTCTACCGAGGTGCTGCGACCCGACGCGAGTTCGGCGGCCTGGGCAACGAGAGTCGACCGATGAAAATCCACGCGTGCACAGTATCGACTCTCCTCAGCGCGGGAAACGGCCGGCTGCGCGGCACCCGTGGGACACTGGAGACCGTGAGGCCATACCGTGACAACGCAGTCGTCCTGCGCCAGCACAAGCTGGGTGAGGCCGACCGTATCGTCACGTTGTTGACCAGGGAGAACGGGATCGTCCGGGCCGTCGCCAAAGGGGTGCGTCGCACCAAGTCCAAGTTCGGCGCGCGACTCGAGCCGTTTGCGCACATCGACGTGCTGCTCTATCCGGGGCGCAACCTCGACATCGTCACCCAGGTGCACACAGTCGACGCGTTCGGCGGAGACATCGTCGCCGATTACGGTCGCTACACCACCGGTTGCGCGGTTCTCGAAACTGCCGAACGGCTGGCAGGCGAGGAACATGCACCCGCGCAGCGGCTGCATCAGTTGACCGTCGGTGCCCTGCGCGCCCTCGCACAGCACATCCGGCCTCCCGAACTGGTGCTCGACGCGTACCTGCTGCGCGCGATGGGTTTTGCCGGATGGGCTCCCGCACTCACCGACTGCGCGCGGTGCGCAGCGGTAGGGCCGCACCGTGCGTTTCACGTCGCGGCCGGTGGGGCCGTGTGTGTGCATTGCCGGCCGCCGGGATCGGCGACGCCGTCGACCGGTGTTCTCGATCTGATGGTTGCGCTCGAGCGGGGAGAGTGGGACTACACCGTCACCACCTCCGATGCCGTCCGCAAGCAGGCCAGTGGACTGGTGGCGGCGCATCTGCAATGGCATCTGGAACGACAGCTGCGCACGCTTCCGCTCATCGAACGCTCGCACCCGCATCAGGTGCCGCTGGCGCAACCTGACTCCGTGTTCGCCGACACCGTCGGGCAGGATGGGGACCGTGATTCGACGACGAGAGCCGCAACCCCGGCCTGACGAACAGTCGGCAGTGCGCCCTCCCGATCCGCATCCGTCGGGCGCTCGGCCGCCGATCCTGCAGCCCGAATTGATTCCTCGCCACGTCGCGCTGGTGATGGACGGCAACGGTCGGTGGGCCCAGGATCGAGGATTGCCGCGGACCGCTGGGCACGAGCAGGGTGAAGCGGTGCTCATGGACACCGTGTGCGGATGCATCGAGATCGGGGTTCAGTGGTTGTCGGCGTACGCCTTCTCGACGGAGAACTGGAAGCGCAGTCCCGACGAGGTCAAGTTTCTGATGGGCTTCAATCGCGACGTCATCCGTCGTCGACGCGACGAAATGAACGAGATGGGCGTCCGGGTTCGCTGGGCCGGCCGTCGACCGAGGTTGTGGGGCAGTGTCATCAAAGAACTGGAAGTGGCCGAGGAGCTGACGAAGCACAACACCGTGATGACGCTGACGATGTGCGTCAACTACGGTGGCCGTGCCGAGATTGCCGATGCTACAAGGGAAATCGCTCGACAGGTGGCCGCGGGCAAGCTGAACCCCGAGAAGATCACCGAGGCGACCGTCGCCAAGTACCTCGACGAATCGGACATGCCCGACGTGGATCTGTTTCTGCGTCCGTCGGGGGAGCAGCGAACGTCGAACTTCCTGCTCTGGCAATCCGCCTACGCGGAGTTCGTGTTCCAGAAGAAGCTCTTCCCGGACTTCGACCGTCGGGATCTGTGGGAGGCGTGTATCGAATACGCCTCGCGAGACCGACGATTCGGTGGAGTCAAGTATGAGTGAGAACGCGAACGGGACTCCTGACGAGGGGCTTTCGTTGCAGGCCCGGGCCCAGTTGGCGCTCTCGCAGTTCGCGACGGTCACACTCGGCGACGAGGGGTCGCTCGGTTTCGACTACGCCGGTGCACTCTGCTCGTTGCGCGCCGTTCGACTCTCACCCGAACTCGAGGTGCTCTCGCTCACTGCGGTGTTGGCCTGGGATCGTCCGCTCAAGGCAGCTCTGCACAAGAAGGTCGCCGACCGCAATGCCGACTCGCAGTTCGGCGCGATCTCGGTCAACACCCATGACAAGCTCGCAGATGTGTTGCTGCGCTACACCTTTCCGGCGAACGGGCTGGACGACGAGGCCATGCTGACGATGCTGATCCTGGTGCTCGCCGGAGTCGAGAAAGCCCGCGAGGGTCTACTGCCCTGAGCTGTCCGATAAGGTTTGCCTGTACTAACTTCCAGTAAAGGCGGATGCGATGACTGTGCGGTGGACCCGGATACTGACGGCAACGGTGGCGGTGATCGTCCTCGGTGTGTCTCTGACGGCCTGTTCGACAGAGAGCTCGGAGGACTCGGCGGCACCATCTTCCGACGGTGCATTCCCGGTCGTCATCGATCACATCTACGGCAGCACGACCATCCCGGAGAAGCCGACCCGAATCGTCACGCTCGGGGTGTCCGACGCCGATGCCGTCATCGCGCTCGGCACCGTTCCCGTCGGCAACACCGGGTACACGTTCTACGAGACCGGACTGGGTCCATGGACCGACGAGTTGGTCGGTGACGCGCCGTTGACGCTGCTGGGCTCGGAGTCCGAGCCGAACTTCGAGCTGATCGCCTCTCTGGCGCCGGATCTCATCACCGGACTCAATGCGGGTTTCGACGAGGCGACGTACACACAACTCAGTGACATCGCGCCGACGGTGGCCCGACCTGCAGGATCGGCCGCGTATGCCGTCGATCGTGAGGTGGCCACCGACACCATCGCTCGTGCCATGGGAGAACGCGACCGCGGCGAGGAGTTGAACACGCAGACCACCGCGGCGCTCGAGCAGGTTCGAAACGAACATCCCGAGTTCGCGGGTAAGACAGCAGCAGTGGTGCTTCCGTACGACGGCCAGTTCGGCGCTTATCTGCCCGGTGATGCGCGGGGGACGTTCGTCACCTCGCTGGGCTTCGAGGTCCCGGAATCGATCCGCGCCCAGGACGACGGCACCAACTTCTTCGTTCCGGTCTCGACCGAGAACATCTCGATGCTCGACGCGGATCTGGTGCTCTATCTCGGTACCGGTGAGGACATCGACGTGGTGGCGGAGAACCCGATCTTCGGAACGCTCGATGCCGCACGGGGCGACGCGATCGTTCCGTTGTCCACCGATCAGCGTGGCGCGATCACGTACAACTCGGTGCTGTCGATTCCGTTCGCCATCGACGCGGTGGTACCTCGCGTGGCAGAGGCCGTCGCCTGAGCGGATTCACCGAACGGCAGCACTGCACTGACTGCAGGTGCCGAAGATCTCGATCGTGTGGCTCACGTCGCTGAAGCCGTTGGACTCTGCGACACTCTGCGACCACTTCTCGACGGTGGGGCCTTCGACCTCGACGGTGAAACCACACGAACGGCACACCAGGTGATGGTGATGACCGGAGGAGCAGCGTCGGTAGACGGACTCCCCGTTGTCGGTGCGGAGCACGTCGACAGTGCCGGCATCGGCGAGGGTCTGGAGAGTGCGATACACGGTGGTGAGGCCGATGCCCTCACCGCGCTTGCGCAATTCGTCGTGCAGATCCTGTGCGGACTTGAACTCCTCGATGGTGTCGAGCAGATCCGAGATGGCACTGCGCTGCTTGGTGGCCCGCACACCGACGACGACGGGTCGTCTGGGTGTGGCGGTATCGGTGGACTTGTCGGTCACGGGTGTCGGCCTTCCTCGGCGTGGGCCACGGCGTCGACGACGATGTGGGAGAGGTGATCGTCGACCAATCGGTACAGGACCTCGCGTCCGTTGCGTTCTCCGCGCACGACACCCGCTGCCTTGAGTACCCGCAGGTGCTGGCTGATCAACGGTTGCGTGACACCGAGGGCGACGACGAGTTCGTGAACGCAGCGCTCGGACTCGCGCAACTGCAGCACGATGGCGATGCGTACCGGCGCTGCGAGTGCCCGCAGGATGTCTCCCGCCGCAGTCAGAGTCTCCTTCGGCGGGATGTGAGCCGGGGGAGCGACGGCGAACGGATCGCCCGAATGCAACGGATGCTCGGGATCCTGCCTGTGGCTCGAACTTTCTTCCACTGTCGAGTCCGTGGACACGGTTGCGGCTCCTTCGGTAGCCGGTTCGTTGCCGGCGGACTCTCCCTGCACGATCGACGTCATGACTTCAGGTTAGTGCAGTTGTTGTTATTGCAAATCGTATTCATTGTGATATGCACAGGTGCGCATGTCAACTTCCGCACTCGACCGCTGTTCGGTTTCGCCCGCCGAGCCAGATAGTCTGATCAGGGCGAAAACCGCCCACGTCACCTCTTACACGATGTAACCGAAGATGGAGAGCTCCGCCAGTGGCACCCAAGTCCAAAGTCGAAACCGTCGCCAACCTCGCCAAGCGCAGAGGCCTCGTCTACCCGTGCGGCGAGATCTACGGCGGTACCAGGTCGGCCTGGGATTACGGTCCGTTGGGCGTCGAGCTCAAGGAGAACATCAAGAAGCAGTGGTGGCGCAACATGATCACCAGCCGCGACGACACCGTCGGGCTGGATTCCTCGGTGATTCTGCCTCGCGAGGTGTGGGAGGCGTCGGGCCACGTCGAGACGTTCTCCGACCCGCTGGTCGAGTCGCTGCACACGCACAAGCGCTATCGCGCCGATCACCTCATCGAAGCCTACGAGGAAAAGCACGGCCACCCGCCGGAGAACGGCCTGGCCGACATCCGCGATCCCGAGACCGGTGAGCCGGGTTCGTGGACCGAGCCGCGTGCGTTCTCGGGCCTGCTCAAGACTTTCCTCGGCCCGGTCGACAACGAAGAGGGCCTGCACTACCTGCGTCCCGAGACCGCGCAGGGCATCTTCGTCAACTTCGCCAACGTGCTGACCACCTCACGCAAGAAGCCGCCGTTCGGCATCGGCCAGATCGGCAAGAGCTTCCGCAACGAGATCACTCCCGGAAACTTCATCTTCCGTACCCGCGAGTTCGAGCAGATGGAGATGGAGTTCTTCGTCAAGCCGGGCGAGGACGACGAGTGGCATCAGTACTGGATCGATTACCGCATGAAGTGGTACACCGATCTCGGTATCGATCCGGAGAACCTTCGGCTCTACGAGCATGCCAAAGAGAAGCTGTCGCACTACTCCAAGCGCACCGTGGACATCGAGTACAAGTTCGGTTTCCAGGGCAGTGCGTGGGGTGAGCTCGAGGGCGTCGCGAACCGCACCGACTACGACCTCTCGGTGCACTCGAAGGCGTCGGGCCAGGACCTGAGCTACTACGAGCAGGCCACCGACACCCGGTACACCCCGTACGTCATCGAGCCGGCCGCAGGCCTGACGCGTTCGCTGATGGCGTTCCTCGTCGACGCGTACACCGAGGACGAAGCTCCCAACGCCAAGGGCGGCGTCGACAAGCGTGTCGTGCTCAAGCTGGACCGTCGTCTCGCCCCGGTGAAGGTTGCAGTGCTTCCGCTCTCGCGTAACGCCGACCTGACGCCCAAGGCGAAAGATCTTGCGCAGCAACTGCGTCAGTACTGGAACGTCGAATTCGACGACGCCGGAGCCATCGGTCGCCGCTACCGTCGTCAGGACGAGATCGGCACCCCGTTCTGCATCACCGTCGACTTCGACACCCTCGACGATCATGCCGTCACCATCCGTGAACGCGACACGATGGCACAGGAGCGCGTTGCTCTCGACCAGGTCGAGGGCTACATCGCCTCTCGACTGATCGGTGCGTAAGAGCCTCACGTAACCGACAGGGCCCGATCTCTTCGTGAGATCGGGCCCTGTCGTACGTATGTCGAGAAACTAGAAGCGGCCGCCGCCACCGCCGAATCCGCCGCCCCCACCACCTCCACCGAAGCCCCCGCCACCACCGAAGCCACCGCCGAATCCACCGCCGCCACCGCCGCCGCGAAGGACGCTGTTGATCAGGATGCCGCCGAGCACTGCGCCGGCGATGTTGCCGCCGCTGCTGCCACCGCGCGGACCGTGACGGTTCTCCCAGTTCTGTACATCGGACTGGGCGATCTGCGATGCGCGCGAGGCCAATTGGCTGGCGGCATGCGCATGCTTGAGGGCTTCGTCGGGGTTCTCCCGTTCGAGCTGCCGGGCCGCGCCGAGGTGGCGTTCGGCCTCGGACAGGCGTGTTCTGGCATCGGCCCCGACGCCGCCACGACGGGTCGAGATGTAGTCCGCGGCTGCGGTGATCTGTGCCTGAGCGGCCGCGATATCGCGCTCGAGGCGAGCCCGCAGCTGGTCTTCGGCAGCCTTCTCGGCCGATGCCTCGTCCACGATCTTCTCGAGTTCGGCATCGGCTTCGGCGAGGGCGGTATAGCTACCCAGAGGATCCGAGGATTGGGCCTTCTCCGCGTTCTGCAACGCCGTCTGCGCCGCAGTCACCGCCGAGTGCAACTCGGCACCACCGTGTTCGGTCAATGTGCCGGCCTGCTCGATGTCGCGGCGGACGTCCGCGATGGCGTCGGGCAGGGTGGCGATGGCGTGCCTGATGTCGTCACGTGCGTGGTCGACGCCGTCGAGCAGTGTCTTGGCCTGATCGACGGCTCGTTCGGCCGTCCGAATCGCAGTGACGGCCGGACCCTGCTTACCGGGCGGGAGCGCAGCCGCCTTGCGGCCGGCCTCGATGTTGTCCTCGGCCAGCGCGAGGCGGTCCTTGGCCATCGTGACGTTGTCCGCTATCGATTTCAGTGCGGTCTCGGAGAATTCCGAATGCAGTTGAGCGAGCAGGGTTTCGGATTGCGGAATCCGCACCGTCAACCCGATGATCGCCTGGGTGAGCTCGTCGAGATGCGACTCGGCATTCATCACCAGGTCGCGAAATCCGTCGAATTCCTCCACCCGCGAATCGAGTTCGCGATCGGCTTGCCCGCACGAGGAGATGATCTCGACGAGCATCGCGCGTCGTTGGTCGGGAGTTTCGGGAATGGCGTCGTCGAGGCGTTGACGTATTTCGAAGGCAGAGGCCAACGCTTTCTTGGCGTTGTCGTGGGCGGCGATGAACGGTGCCGCCGCGGAATCGCCGAATTCGCCTCGCGCGAGGTTCAATTCCTCTTCGCTGGCGCGCACGGCATTGTCGGTCTCGATCAGAATTTCCTTGGCGCGGGTATCGAGGACGTCGATCGGGAAGGCGGCCAGCGCGGCCGGGTCGCTCGGGTCGATGTTCGCCACGGCCTCGACCTCGGCGGCGACGCGGGCCTTCTTGCGACGCGAGGAGTAGACGACAGCTCCGCCGCCCGCCACCGCCAGCACGCCGACACCGATCAGCAACGGTGCCGACGATCCGCCGCTGCCGCTCGAGGCATACGCGTCGCCGAGTGCACCGGCTGCCGCAATAGCGGCACCGGACCAATCCTCTTCGCGCAGTGCGGGTTCCACGTCGTTGACACGGATGTCGTCCTGTTCGGACGAGGTGATCTGAGACAGTCCGGTATTCACGCCCAGGTAGTACGAACGGTCCACGGTCGCCACCGCGAGGAGGACGTCACGCTGCCCGAGGTCGCTTCTCGACGCGGTCTGCTCGGCCCAGTCGGCGGCCGACAGGTTGTCGAAATCCGCAACGTAGGTGACCCACAATCGAAGCTGGCTGCTGCCGTAGAGGTCGTCGACCGAGGTCTGCACCTCGGCCAGCGAATCAGGGTCCAGAGCCTGGACGTTGTCGGTGATCTGGGTGGCCAGCCGCGAGGGAGCCTCGGCGGATGCAACCCCCGGCGCGAGCAGAACCGCCGCGAACAGGGTCAGAGCACCCGTAGCGGCGAGACGACGAAATCGATGGACCGACCTGGGGACTGTGGCGCTGCTGTGCCGCCGGTGCTGGACTGCCATGGCCTGAAATCTACCGGCTGGGCGGTGCAGAGATCGAGCAGGTCGATGTGGATGCATGACAGTTGTCACCTCGCAATCGTGACGCTCGAACGAGGTCGAAGCCGCCCGGCCGCAGCAGAGTGAGTCCCATGACCACAACAACGGCAGTCGAACTACGAGACGTCACCAAGACCTACGGCTCGGTCCGGGCGGTCGACGGGCTCAGCCTGTCCATCGAACCGGGCGAGGTCGTCGCATTTCTCGGACCCAACGGAGCGGGAAAGACGACCACCATCGACATGATGCTCGGGCTGGCAACACCTACCACCGGGTCGGTATCGGTGTTCGGGGGCACGCCCGCCGACGCCATCGCCCAGGGCCGCATCTCGGCCGTCATGCAGACCGGCGGTCTGCTTCGCGACCTGACCGTCCGCGAAACCGTCGAGCTGACCTCGGTGCTGTTCGCCCGAACCCGGTCGGTGCAGGAGGTTCTCACCCGGGCCGGTATCGCCGAGATCAGAGATCGCCGAGTGGCCAAATGCTCCGGCGGGCAGCAGCAGCGATTGCGGTTCGCGCTCGCATTGCTGCCCGACCCGGATCTGCTGGTGCTGGACGAGCCGACCACCGGCATGGACGTGGAAGGGCGTCGCGACTTCTGGAACGCCATTCGCCAGGACGCCAGTACCGGCCGAACTGTGCTGTTCGCTACGCACTATCTCGACGAAGCCGACGCCTATGCGGACCGCATCGTGCTGGTGCGACACGGCAAGATCGTCGCCGACGGCAGCGCCGCCGAGGTGAAGAACCTGGCTGCAGGACGCACCGTCACCGCCACGCTGCCCGGCGTCGACCAGTCGGTGTTGCTGGCTCTGCCGGGGGTGGACCGCGTCGAGACTCGCGGCGATCGGGTGATCGTGCACGGCCGCGACTCCGACTGCGTTGCCCGCTATCTGCTCAACGAAGCGCACGCGACCGATCTGGAAATCGTCTCGCGCAACCTCGAGGACGCCTTCCTCGCCCTGACCACCGACTCACAAAACGACCTCGCCGGGAGCATCCGATGACCACGACCACGCCGTCCACGACCACCCGTACCTCTGCCAGAGCTGTTGCCTGGGGCGGCTTCTCGCCGACCTTTCTCGGACTCGAGATTCGCAGGCTCTTCCGAAACAAGCGAACTCTGATCTTCACCTTGGTGATGCCGCCGGTGTTCTTCGTCATCTTCGGCACACAGTCCGACTACAGAACCGACTACCCTTTCGCGCACGGCAACGTCACCGGCTACATCGCCATCAGCATGGCCGTCTACGGAGCGATGCTCGCCACCACCAGTGGGGGAGCGATGGTCTCGGTCGAGCGGGCGCAAGGGTGGAGCCGACAGTTGCGGTTGACCCCGCTGAAGCCGGTCGCTTACATCGTCACCAAGGTCCTCGTGGCCATGACGATGGGTGCAGCCTCGATCGTCGTGGTGTTCGTCGTCGCGAAGTTCCTCGGGGCGGACATGCCGATCTGGGTGTGGATCGTCAGCGGTCTGATCGGCTGGATCGGCTCGGCGGTGTTCGCCGCGTTCGGATTGTTCATGGGCTACCTGCTGCCGTCGGAGAACGTGATGCAGATTCTCGGACCCGTGCTGGCTTTCCTGGCGTTGGCGGGCGGACTCTTCGTTCCCCTCGGTGACAGCGGCTGGTTCCCGATGCTGGCCCAGTTCACCCCGCTCTACGGGCTGGCCACCGTGTCCAGGGCCGCGTTCGCCGGGACCGAAACCGGAACGTTGCTGATCGCCGTGATCAATCTGGTGGTGTGGGCGACGGTGTTCGTCTCGGGAGCTGCGTTGCTGTTCCGAAGAGACACCACGCGTGCCTGAGACCGAAACCACTGATCATGTCGCCCACAGAGATACCGTGGGCGGCATGACCACGCTCACCGCCGACCTTCCCGAGGGACGGATCTGGCGGTTCGGCTGGATGTTCGGAGCCATCTGGCTGGTGTACCTGATCTACCCGTTGAACGACATCCTCGCTCTGGAACACACGCCGGCGAAGGTTGCCGGGGTCATGACGATCGTTGCCTTCGGAGTGGTGTTCACGTCCACCTTCTGGCGCTTCCGCACCGGACTCCGCCGAGGAAAGCCACTGCCTACCTCGCAGGCGTGGATCGCGCTCGGGGTCATGATCACCCTGACCGTGTTCATGAGCCTGTCGATCGACACCACTGCCTTCGGTGCCACCGTCTATATCGCAGTGCTGGCCATGATGACCCTGCCGGTCAGGCAAGCGTGGGCGTTGGTGGTGGTGATGGTCGCACTCGTCGAGGCGGTGCCGCGCTTGGTCTCGTCCTGGGAGCCCGACACCTTCTTCGCGTTTCAGCTGCTGATCAGCGCGGCCGCGGCCTGGGGCATCACCCAGGTGTTCCAACGCAATCACGAATTGGCCGTGGCCAGGCAGCAATTGGCAGACCTGGCCATCGTGGCCGAGCGCGAGCGCATGAGCCGGGACGTGCACGATATCCTCGGTCATTCCCTGACCGTCATCACCGTCAAGAGCGAACTGGCCGGCAGGCTCATCGAGATCGACCCCGCCCGCGCGGCCGTGGAGATCGCCGAACTGGAAACCCTTGCGCGGCAGGCGCTTGCCGATGTGCGCAGCACCGTCGGGGGTATGCGGCAGGTCGACATCGGTTCCGAACTGGCCAGTGTACGTACGGCTTTGAACGCTGCGGGAATCGATGCCGACCTTCCCGGCGATGCCGACGTGGTGCCGCTGCGACACCGAGAACTGTTCGGGTGGGTGATCAGGGAAGCGGTGACCAACGTGGTTCGACACTCGAGCGCACGGCACTGCCGGGTGACGCTGACGGCGTCGAGCATCTCGATCGTCGACGACGGAGTCGGACCTGCCGAGGGCGGCAGCGACAACGGTGGCAACGGCCTTCGCGGTCTCGGTGAACGAGTGAAGGCATCGGGTGGTTCACTGACGATCGCTCGGGTGTCGACCGGTGGGTTCGGAGTGGAGGTTTCGGCGGAATGAGCATCAGACTGCTGTTGGCCGACGATCAGGCGCTGGTGCGGGGCGCGCTCGCAGCACTGCTGGGTCTCGAGCACGATCTGGACGTTGTCGCCGAGGTGGGACGCGGGGACGAAGTGGTCGCTGCCGTGCTGGAACATCGACCCGACGTCGTGCTGCTCGACGTCGAGATGCCCGGCAAGAACGGTATCGACGTCGCCGCCGAACTGGCTTTGGTCGCCCCCGAGTCGAGGGTGCTGATTGTCACCACGTTCGGCAGACCGGGTTACCTGCGCCGCGCGATCGATGCGGGTGCGTCGGGTTTCGTGGTCAAGGACACTCCAGCCAAGCAGCTGGCCGACGCTGTTCGGCGGGTGCACATGGGGCTCCGGGTCGTCGATCCGACGTTGGCGACCGAGACTCTGACGGACGGCATTTCTCCGCTCACGGCTCGTGAGCAGGAAGTTCTCCGCGCCGCAGCGCAGGGAGGGACGGCCGGCTCCATCGCTGCCACGGTGCACCTGTCGGAGGGGACGGTGCGCAATCATCTGTCGTCGGCGATCGGAAAGACCGGTACCAGCACCCGGGCCGAGGCGGTCCGCGTGGCCGAGGATCGAGGGTGGCTGTAGCTCGTTCGAGGCGCGCCGTGACCGCCGAAGAAGCGCGGGCCTGGCAAACTCGGGGGGGTGAACTCAACTCTCGACCGAGATTCGTACGGCGATCCGTACGACGATCGGTATGCCCCGGACCCCGGTCCCGAGCGCCTCGGCTTCTTCGGAACGCTCGGACGCTGGACCGGTCGGCTGGTCGCGGGAGTGGTGCTGATGGCGTTGGTACTGGTCGCAGGAACAGCGGTGCGGGTATGGCAGGTGGCGCGCATCGACGACTACTCCAAGGCCGACGCCATCGTCGTACTCGGCGCTGCTCAGTACAGCGGCACACCCTCGACGGTGTTCGAGGCACGACTGTCCCAGGCCGCGTCGCTGTACGAGCAGGGAATCGCCCCCGAGATCGTCACCGTCGGTGGCAAGCAGGAGGGCGACCTGTTCACCGAGGCCGCGTCGGGCCGCAACTATCTGATCGATCAGGGAGTTCCTGCCGACGCCATCATCGCCGTCGAGACCGGCTCGGACACCCTCGAGAGCATCGAGGCGGTGAGCAACACACTGCGTGAGCAGGGCAGGTCGTCGGTGGTGTTGGTCAGCGATCCGTGGCATTCACTGCGCACCCGAACCATGGCGCGCGACGCCGGCCTCGATGCCTGGACTTCGCCCACGCGCACCGGGCCCGCGGTCTACACCAGAGAATCCCAGGCGCACGGAATCGCCAGGGAGACAGGCGCTCTGCTGTGGTATCAGCTGACCCACTTCACCGCGGACTTCTCCTACACGGCGGGCCAGTAGATGAGCGGCACGTACTCGGCGCACGACGTCGAACGATTCGTCACCGAACCCCCGAAGACCGCAGGACTGCGGGCCGGGGCGGACAACGCCTCGCATCGAAGCGCGTTCGCACGCGATCGAGCGCGCGTGTTGCATTGCGCCGCGTTGCGCAGGCTCGCCGACAAGACTCAGGTCACCGGTCCTCGAGACGGAGACACCCCGCGCACACGATTGACGCACTCGCTCGAAGTTGCGCAGATCGGCCGCAGCATCGCCGAGGGGCTCGGCAGCGATCCGGATCTGGTGGACCTCGCCGGGCTGGCGCACGACATCGGCCACCCGCCGTACGGACACAACGGCGAACGCGCCCTCGACGAAGTGGCTCAGGATTGCGGTGGGTTCGAGGGCAACGCGCAGAACCTGCGCATCCTGACCGGGCTCGAGCCGAAGATCCTCGACTCCGACGGCCGCAGCGCAGGACTCAACCTGACCCGGGCGTCGCTCGATGCCGCAACCAAGTACCCATGGATCAGGCCCGCCCCCGGAGCGAAGTTCGGTGCCTACGACGACGACTCCGCCATCTTGGGCTGGGTACGTGACGGCGCTCCGGACAAGCACAAGTGCCTCGAAGCGCAGAGTATGGACTGGTCCGACGACGTCGCGTATTCGGTCCACGATGTCGAGGACGGTGTGATCGACGCCCGAATCGATCTACGGGCGCTGTCTGATCCGATCGAGCGACGCGCCCTCGCCGAGCTCGGCGTCTCGGAATTTCGCGGACTCGATGTGGAGGAACTGATCGAGGCCGCAGATCGACTGTCCAGGATGCCCGTCGTGGTCGCGGTCGGACGCTACGACGGCACTCTCGCCGCATCCGTTGCGCTCAAGCACATGACCAGTGAACTGGTAGGCCGCTTCGCCACCGCCGCGATCGAGGGCACCCACGAGAAGTACGGCACTGCGCCGCTGAGCCGATACGACGCCGACCTGGTGGTGCCGTCGATCGTCGGCTCGGAAGTTGCACTGCTCAAGACGATGGCGTTGCGGTACGTGATGTCCGATGCCGGACACAAGATCCGCCAGGAGCGCCAACGCGACCGTATCCACCGCGTCGCCGAGTGGTTGATGCGCTCTGCTCCTGGCGAACTGGACCCCATTCTGGTGCCCGCGTGGCAGCGGGCCGACAGCGATGCGGAACGCACTCGTGTGGTCGTCGACCAGATCGCCTCGTACACCGAAAGTCGCCTCGAATTGATCGACAAGCGGTCACTCGGGGCTCAGGCCAGCTGGGGCTGATCGCTCCGCCGACCGAATGTGGGTAGGTCCGGATCGGGACTAGACTGCCCTTCGTGGCCGGCCGAATTCCTGAACGCGACATCGCCGCCATTCGCGAACGCACACGGATCGAGGACATAGTCGGCGACTACGTCTCGCTCAAGCGCGCGGGCGGCGACTCCATGAAGGGGCTGTGCCCCTTCCACGACGAGAAATCCCCGTCGTTCCACGTTCGCCCCAATCACGGTCACTATCACTGCTTCGGCTGCGGCGAGGGCGGTGACGCCTACTCCTTCCTGCAGAAGATAGAGCACATCTCGTTCGTCGAGGCCGTCGAGCAACTGGCCGACCGGCTGAACTATTCGATCTCCTACGAGGGCGGAGGCCCGTCGGTTCAGCGCGACCGCGGCACCCGTGCGCGACTGATCGCCGCCAACGCAGCAGCGCAGGAGTTCTACGCAGGCAGGCTCAGCGGTCCCGACGCCCAGGCCGCGCGGGACTACCTGACCGAACGCAATTTCGACGGCCATGCGGCGTTGGCCTACGGCTGTGGGTATGCACCCGACGGCTGGGACACCCTCACCAAACACCTGCTGGGCAAGGGGTTCGAGGCCAAGGAGATCGTCGACGCAGGGCTGGCGACACCCGGCAAGCGCGGAACGCCCATCGACCGCTTCCGGCGCCGGCTGGTGTGGCCAATTCGCAGCCAGAGCGGCGACGTCATCGGCTTCGGTGCGCGCAAGTTGTTCGACGACGACACGATGCCGGGTAAGTACATCAACACCCCGGAAACCATGCTGTACAAGAAGTCTCAGGTGTTGTTCGGCCTCGATCTGGCGCGCAAGGAAATCGCGAAGTCCCATCAGGCCGTCATCGTCGAGGGCTACACCGACGTGATGGCGATGCATCTGGCAGGCGTCAAGACTGCGGTGGCGTCCTGCGGAACCGCGTTCGGCGAGGACCACCTGGCGATGCTGCGCCGACTGATGATGGACGACAGCTACTTTCGCGGGGAAGTGATCTACACCTTCGACGGCGACGAAGCCGGCCAGGCCGCCGCGATGAAGGCGTTCGAGGGTGATCAGAAGATCGCCGGTCAGACGTTCGTCGCCGTCGCCCCGGACGGAATGGACCCGTGCGACCTACGGCTGAAGTCCGGCGACAACGCCGTTCGCGATCTGGTCGCCAGGCGTACCCCGATGTTCGCCTTCGTGGTCAAATCACTTCTGCGAGAACATGATCTGGATACGCCCGAGGGACGCGTCGAGGCGATGAAGCGAACCGTCCCGGTGGTCGCCCGCATCAAGGACGCGTCGTTGCGGGACGAGTACGCCCGGCAGTTGGCCGGGTGGACCGGCTGGGACGACACCGCGATGGTGCTCGCCCGAGTGCGCGACGAGGCGAAGAAGGGTGCCAGGGGCGACACGAGCGGCAAACGTGTCCCGTTCGAGAAGCGTCAGGCCGCTCCGGCACCGGCCCCCACGGGTCCTCCGCGTCCCAACCCCACCGATCCGACGCTGTGGCCGCAGCGAGAAGCACTCAAGGCGGTGCTGCAGATGCCTGCCGTGGCGGGCACGGTCTTCGATTCGCTCCCGCCGGAGAGCTTCCACCACCCGGCGTATTCGGCCGTGCGCGACGCGGTGGCCGCTGCCGGCGGCACCGCAGCAGGCCTGGGCGGAGGGGAGTGGGTCGACGCCGTCGCCAAACAGGCCAAGGACGCCGTTGTCGTGTCGTTGGTCACCGAGTTGGCCGTCGACCCGATGCGCGTGGCCGACGACGCTCTCACCCGCTACATCTCGGGCGTACTCGCACGGCTGCAGGAGGTGTGGGTCGGCCAACAGGTGGCCGAACTGAAATCGAAACTGCAGCGCATGTCACCGGTGGAGAAGCCCGACGACTACAACGCGCTGTTCGGCGACCTCATCGCCCTCGAGCAGTACCGCCGCAGTCTGCTCGAGCTCGCCGTCGGAAGTGTGGCCGAGGTCGGTTAGCGCCGCAGCTGATCGCGGGGAACGAAGACCTGGGTCTCGTCGTCGATCGGCTGCATCGGCTCGAGCCGCGGTTGCGTGTTCAGGGAATCGGACAGCTTCTGACGGCCGACCTCGATCGCCTTCTTGGTGGCGGGGCTCGACGCAACGGCGTTCGCAGTCTTGCGAATCTGCTCGTACCGGCCCCGTCCTGCCTTGGCACCGAGCACATAAGCAGCTCCAGCCGCCAGTACCAAACGAATCATCAGTAGGTCCTTCCATAGAGCGTGCGGCTGTTCTTCCATCTTGCCCGACGAACCTCGAGCAGGGCGATTTGGTACTCGGCAGGGGGTGTGCGCTATTGTTTCCAACGGCTCGCACGAGAGTGTGACGCCGCGAGGTAATCCCCCATAGCTCAATTGGCAGAGCATTCGACTGTTAATCGAAGGGTTCCTGGTTCGAGTCCAGGTGGGGGAGCGCAGTCCCCGTTCGGTTCGCCCGGGCGGGGATTTTTGCTGTCCGGAGTGAGCCGCACGAGCCGTCCGGCACTGCCCGTGAACGTACCGAAACAAGTGGTACCGAGAGTTCGAGTCAGTTAACAGATCGTGACGGTTATTTCTGTATATCGATTGAATGAATCCCTTCGACCGATGCCAGTTTTGTCGGTCTCTCGCGACATACTGAACGAGCGATCCCGGTGGCTCAACAGTGCTATAAAAAGCCGGGTCGGTCGGTTTTAAGGGGCTTCATGAGTTTGAGTTACGCAGCAACAGTTCCACGGCACCTCGTGCATCGGAGGTCGCCGGGCGACGTTCTGTTGACCGATTACGAGACCGTCGAGGGCACCCATCGGGCGGCCGTTCAGTTCCCCACGTCGCATCGCATGTTCGCGCCGGTGCGCCGAACCCACGACTCGTTGATGGTGGCCGAGGCTCTGCGCCAAGCGATCAGCCTCTTCTGCCACGTCAACCACGGGGTGCCACTCGATCACGTGGTGTTCATCGAGCACTCCCGCTTCGAGATCCTGGACCCGCTCTCGGTCGACGACATCGACGATTCGCTTGTCGCAGAGTCGATCACGACCGACGTGACGTTCGAGAACGAGTCGCTCGACAACATGAAGCTGTCCGCCCGACTCCTGAACGGCACCCACCTCGTCGCGTCGGGGACGGCGTCGGTGCGGACCATCGGACCCGAGGTGTATTCGCAGTTCCGCAAGTCGACCGTTGCCGACCCCCACTTCCGTTTCCTGCCGGCCGGAACCGAGGTGGTCCCGGCGTCCTCCGTCGGCCGTCTCGATCCCTCCGACGTAGTGCTGGCACGGCACACATCCGACGGCACCATCGTCGTCGCGCCGGATCCGCGAAACCTGGCGATGTTCGACCATTCGGTCGAGTATCTGCCGGGAGTGACGATGCTCGAAGCGGCCCGTCAGGCTCTGCGTCTGGCGACCGAAACACCGACGTTGGATTTCACCTCCTGCGAGGTGAGATTCATGGGATTCGCCGAATGGACCAACCCGTGCACGGTGATCGTCGACACGGACTCCACCGACGGCGTCTTTCGCATTCAGTTCGAGCACGACGGCGAGGTGCTGTCTGCGATGTCCGTCACGGTGACGTCCGAACCGTGGTTGGCCCCTACCGATCGCTCCAGTCGATAAGGGCGTCTTCGGCGACTGCCATCACGCGCGCGAGGCGTCGGCGCGGCACCACCGCGGGCAGCAACATCTGCCACATCTCGGTCAGCCGCTGCTGTAGATCGGCGCGTCCGGTCAACATCTCCGACACCGTCTGTACGCCGGTGAACGAGGCGACGATGTATCGACCGAGCGTGTGCGCGTCGATACCGTCGACGATGTCGCCCTCGGCCTGAGCACGTGCGGCGAGATCACCCATCTTGCCGATCCAGTCCTCGAATGCGCGCGCATTGGGGCTGTCCGCGATGGCCGACTCCAGCGTCAACCGCATACCCCCGCGGGCGATGGATTCGGTCTGCAGTTGGCGTCCCAATTCCTTGCTCACCAGGATCAAGGCATCCAAGGCCTTCGGCGTCCGCTCCATGATGAGGGCACTCGCGCTCGCCGCCATGGACAGTTGCGCGTCGATAACTGCCTGCGCCAAATCTTCCTTGGACGAGAAATGAAAGTACATCGCGCCTTTGCTGACCCCGGCATGGGCGATGATGGTGCTCAAACTTGCTGTGCCGTAACCGAACTTCTCGAAACTGGCGGCGGCCCCTTGGAGTACGGCCTGCCTGGTGGACGCTGCACGCTCCTGCATCGGTAGACAATAACTGTTACCCGGGTTCGCGGCACGACGGCGCGAAGGACTTCTCCCTGCGAATCGATGGCAGGCTGAGGCGATGGTCCACACCAGTGCAGGAATTCTGTTGTATCGCGTCGGTGTCGACGGTCCGCAAGTCCTGATCGCTCACCCCGGAGGACCGTTCTGGACGCGCAAGGACGACGGGGCCTGGTCCATCGTCAAGGGGCTGATCACCGATGGTGAAGACCCCTGGACGGCGGCCCGACGGGAATTCCGAGAGGAAGTCGGTGTCGATGTGCCGGCCGGAGAACACATCGAACTCGGCACCGTCAGGCAACGCGGCGGGAAGATCGTCATCGCGTTCGGCGTCGAGGCCGATCTGGATGTCTCGAATGCGGTGAGCAACACATTCGAGATCGAATGGCCGCCGAAATCCGGTCTCATGAAGTCGTTTCCCGAGGTCGATCGCGTCGAATGGTTTCCGCTGGCGCAGGCGAGGACGAAGCTGCTCGCCTCCCAGCACCCCTTTCTGGACGCGGTGGAGGCGGTTGTCGCAGCACCGTAGTTTCGGCGCGGGTTCCCGGGGTATCCACCGGCCGGAAATGGCGAGGGTCGCGGATGCAGAGTGGGAAACAGATCATGACACCTACGGGTACGGCAGGCGTGACCGCTCACGCGGAGACTGCTCTCGTGGAGACAGTATGGGGCGGCCGGATAGTGGCATCGGGGTTCGTGGTTCTGGCCACAGGACTGTCGTGGGTCTTCGTCGCGTCGGCAATGATCGGACAGTGACCGAGGATCGGTCGGCCGAAACTGCTCGGCGACAACGACGAAGGACAGCACTGTGACCGACAGCATTGCCTCAGCAACACCACCCTCGACGGAGGTGCCCGCACGCGCCTGGAAAGCGCTCGTGGTTCTGCTGCTGGGGATGTTCATGGCGTTGCTGGACACCACCATCGTCAACGTGGCGTTGCCGACGATCAGCACCACCTTGGAAGCGTCGGAATCGGTTCTGTCGTGGATCATCTCGGGGTACGCACTTGCCTTCGGGTTGGCTCTCATCCCGGCGGGCAAGGTGGGCGACCGCATCGGTCACAAGTGGGTCTTCTTCACCGGTCTGGCACTGTTCACTCTCGCGAGCTTCGCGTGCGGGCTGGCTCAGGACGATCTGCAACTGGTCGTCGCGCGAGTCGTTCAGGGCTTGGCGGGCGGCATGTTCGTTCCCGCTGTCACCGCGTTCATCCAGCTGTTGTTCCCAGGGCCGGTGCGAGGCAAGGCATTCGCCATCATGGGTGCCGTCATCGGCGTGTCGACCGCGCTCGGTCCCATCGCCGGCGGCCTGATCATCCAGGCTTTCGGCGACGAGAACGGCTGGCGGCTCGTCTTCTGGGTCAACCTGCCGATCGGAATCGTCGGTCTCGTCGCTGCTGCGGTGCTACTTCCGGGCAAGACCGATACCGAACCGGCTGCGCGCCCCGGAATCGACTGGCTCGGACTGGTGCTCATCTCCGCAGGTCTCATCGCGCTGCTCGTTCCGCTGATCGAGGGCCAGGAACTGGGCTGGCCCCTGTGGACCTACCTGACGATCGCAGCGGGACTCGGTCTGATCGCGTTGTTCGGCTGGTGGGAAGTGATTCGGACGGGCCGCGGACAGAATCCGTTGGTACCACCTCGATTGTTCACCCGTCCGGCGTTCACCGGAGGCGTGATCCTCGCGCTCGTCTACTTCGCTGCCTTCACGAGCATCTTCTTCACCATCTCGCTGCTGTGGCAGACCGGACTCGGCAACACGGCACTGGCATCGGGCCTGGTGTCCATACCCTTCGCGATCGGCAGCATCATCGCCGCCTCGCAGAGCAACAGGCTGACGATCAAACTCGGGCGTACCGTTCTGATACTCGGCGCGTCCCTCGTCTCGATCGGGCTCATCTGGTTGTGGATCATTCTCGCGACCAGCTCCGCCGACACGATCTCGCACTGGACGCTGACGGTGCCACTGTTCATCGCGGGTCTCGGCAACGGTGCGTTCATCGCACCCAACGCGCAGTTCATCGTCGCGACCGTCGATCGCGACGATGCGGGAGCCGCGAGCGGCGTCATTTCCACGATGCAGCGCGTCGGCTCGGCGATCGGCATCGCAGTGATCGGCAGCGTGCTGTTCGGGTCGCTCGAGATCACTGGGCCGGACACCGTCGGGTCGGGCTTTCTACACGGAGCAGCCATGGCAATGGCTGTCAGCGCGGCGTTCAGTGTGATTGCGCTGGCGTTGGTCTTCGCGCTTCCCAAGAAGGTGCAGGGCGCACACTGAGCGCTGCCGATCAGCCCTTCAGACCTTTGCTGTGTCGCGCGACCACGGTGGACGCGAGATCGGCGATCTTGACGTTCAGATCCTGGGAAGACTTGCGCAACAACGCGAACGCCTCGTCGCCGTTCACGTCGTGCAGGGCCATGATCAAGCCGATCGCCTTGCCGATCTCACGGTTGCTCTCGAGGCCGGCGCGCAGCGTCGACGCTTCTTCGCCGTTCATGACGGCGGCGACGGTGATCGAGGTGAAGGCCGTCAGAATGACTGCCTTGTCCACACTGTCCGAGCCGAAGACGCCGGGACGATCGGTGAACAGATTGAGCGCGCCCACCTTCTGATCGTCGACCTTGAGCCGAAATCCCATCGCGCCTCGTACCGGCGTCCGGTTCAACACACCGCGAGCCATCGCCGGCCACTGGGTGGGAGTGCGGAAGTCGGCTTCGAGCTGGGCTGCCTCGCTGGTGATCGCGTCCAGGCACGGTCCTTCGCCGGTAGCGCGCTCGATATCGTCGACGACACGCGCTATGTCGTCCGAGGCTGCGACCGTGACAGCCTTCCCGTGGCGCATCAACATCAAGCTGGCGTGGTCACAATGCGGAACCAACAGCGTGGCCGCATTGCACAGTGCGGTGTAGACCTCTTCGGCGGTTGTACCTCGGTACACGATGTCGGCCAAGGCCGCGAACACAGTAGCCGGGTCGGTGGACGGGGCGTCGAACTGTCGGTCGTCGTTCATTGCTTCTCCCGTCGCGTATGGAACCGTCTCCCCGATAACCGGGCGTAGGCGCTACTTACCGTACCGCCAGGCGGCTGGGGGTACGAACAGTCGGGTCTCGGCAGTAGCCTCAGGTCGTGAGCGATGCGCAGGAGTCCACCGGGTTCGAGTACGGCCACGACGGACCGAAATCGATCGTGGTGGGCGTCGACGGGTCCGATTCGTCCTGGCGCGCCGCGGCCTATGCGGCAGGGCTCGCCCGTAGGCAGCGGTCGCTGCTGGTATTGGTGTACGTGCAACCCATTGCGACGGCCTCGTGGGGCCAGGCAGGCATCTCACTCGTCGAAACCGGTCAACAGATAGCCGACGAACTGCTCGACTACATCAGAACGTCGGCCGCCCGGTTCGGGGATCGGGAGCACGTGCGGTGGGAGTTCCGAACCGCACAGGGTGACCCGTACAACGGGCTGATCGCCGTGGCAGAGCAATTGCGTACCGACGCCGTCGTGGTGGGGGCGTCCGAGACTGCCGGACATCGAATCGCCGGCTCGGTGGCGGTGCGATTGGTCAAAGCGGGACGGTGGCCGGTGACCGTCGTGCCCTGAACGGAGCGAAATCGAGCCGATCTGCCGTCTGCCCTGTAAAAATAGGCAGTCACCTCGTCGGATGCGAGGCGCACGTGGTGCCGTTTTCGGATCCGAGGAGTTCCATGACCGGGCTGTCGCGTAGACAATTCGTGGCGAGAGTGGGGACACTCGCGGCGGTGTGGGGTATCGCACCCCACGTGCTGGGTCAGGCTCTTGCGGCGAACGCCCAGCCCGTGAACGTGGGCGCGACCGGAACACTCGCGCAGACGATCCTGCGATCCTCGACAGGGCCGGGGAAGTACCGCGTGCTCGATGCCGGTCCGGGGGAGCCGTACGTTGCACGCCTCGACGTTCTCGGACGAGCGCCGAACCCGTCGAGGGCGCAGTCGCGACGGTCGCTGCTCTACCTCGGGCACCTCTCGGACATGCACGTCATCGACGCCCAATCTCCCGGCCGCATCGAGCCCATGATCGTCTCCGACCACGCCGCATGGGGTTCGGCGTTCCATCCGCAGGACCCGCTGACCGTGCACGTCACCGCGGCGATGGTGAAAGCGTTCGCGGACGCGCGGATCAGCCCGGTCACCGGCGCACCGATGGGGGCTGCCGTGGTCACCGGGGACAGTGCCGACATGCATTCGCACCTCGAATTGCGCTGGTACATCGACGTTCTCGACGGCGTACCGGTTCGGCCGACGAGTGGGGCCGCGGACATCTTCGAGGGTGTTCAGGCCTGGCCGGAGGCGCAGTGGGCCTACCGACCCGGTGATCCTTCGGGAGGGTCGTTCGGCGATTACGGATTCCCGACGCTTCCCGACCTTCTCACCCAAGCGATGTCGGGAACCGTCGAATCGGTGGGTCTGCCCGTGCCGTGGTACTCGGTCTACGGCAACCACGACACTTTGTTGCTCGGCACCTTCGACCTGTCCTCGCAGCTGCACGCGCTCGCCGTCGGGGGCCGCAAGGCGTACACCCTCGAGGCGACGGCCACCTCCGCCCTGGCCGGCTACGCGTCGACGGCCAGTCCGCTGCAGAGAATGGTCGATGCGCTGGGCGTCGGATCCGGTGCGCGACCGGGGTTTCGCGCAGTGTCGGCCGACCCGGCACGGTACCTGTTCGAGCAACGCGAGTTCATGCAGGAGCACTTCGAGACCACCCCGACACCGGGACCGATCGGACACGGCTTCACCCAGCACAATCTCGACTCCGGTGAGACGTGGTGGGCGGCAGACCCCACCCCGAACATCCGAACGTTCGGACTCGACACCTGCAACGCCGTCGCCGGCCCCGACGGTGCGGTGCCCGAGAACCAATTCGACTGGCTCACCGAGCAATTGGAGAAAGCGCAGGCCGAGCGCAAGCTCGTGCTGATCTACACCCATCACAACAGTCTCACGCTGGAGAACCGGGCGCAGCGTCCAGGAGAATCGGGGAAGCTCTACGGCGCAGACGAATTCATCGATCTGCTGTTGAAGTATCCCGTGGTGATCGGCTGGCTCAACGGCCACACCCACCAGAACCAGATTCTGGCGCATTCGAGCGGCGGACGCGGATTCTGGGAGATCACCACCGCGTCGTGCATCGATTTCCCACAGCAGCAGCAGGTGGTCGAGATCGTCGACAACCGCGACGGAACTCTGTCGCTGTTCACCACGGTGCTCGATCACGCGTCGCCGATCACACCCGGAAACAGCGGAAGCTACCTGGATCTGGCGTCGCGCAGCCGCGAATTGGCGGCCAACGACTGGGCCGAGAATCCGCTGATGCGTCGAGGGTCGCGCCTGGATCGCAACACCGAATTGCTGTTGCCTGCACCGTTCGATCTGAGTGCCATCACCGACGCCGCGCTCGAGCAGCAACATCTGGACGAGCACGCGAGACTGATCGCCTACGAGACGAGGCAGGGTCGATGAACGGAGTGTGCAGGAAGATTCTCCTGGTCGCCGCCGTGGTGGCGTGCGCGGGATGTTCGCAGACCGCTGCGCTCGCGCCGGTCGGCGGTGCCGAACTCGGGGACCTCCGCTACGCAGTGAACGACGTTCTGTTCGAGAAGGGAATCGAGATACTGGTTGCGCCGGTCTGCTCCGGTACCGGAGCGGACATCGAATGTGTCGGGGAGACAACCGACAACGAGGCGATCACCGGCTCGGCCACGTCGGACGACGCGAGCACCGTCGAGGTGAAGGTCGGCACGGAGGTTCTCTACTCGGGGTCTGTGCAGGACGTGCTCGACCGCAATTCGACGGTCGGTGCGCCGTGAGGGGGAGTGCGGTGCTCGCTGCCGTTGTGCTCGTGTCTGCGCTGATTCAGGCGGTGACAGTCCTGGGCGATCCCGTTCCAGAATCCTCCGTGGGATTCGGTAGGTTGGTTGCGGCGTCTGCCGCGGCACTGGTGGTCGCCCTGTGGATCACCGCATCGACGGCACTCGATGTGGTGGACGGCAACATCCGCGGTGCGCTGGCTCGGGCATGGCGGCGGCCGCGCGTCCTGGTGTGGTGTGTGGTCTCGACTCTGGTGGCCGTCGCGCTGGCGATTCTGTTCCCGCTGCTTCCGATTGTCGTGATTCTGGTTGCGCTGCTGGTGCTTCCGGCCGTGGCCGACGGGCAACGACATCCGTTCTGCGCTGCGACGGCGACTGTCCGGCAGTCCCCGGGGCGGTGCGCAGTCGCGGCAGTCGTCACGATTGTTGCCTTCGTCCTCGCCTGGGTCGTGGCACTGGTACTGGGCTTCTTCGTCACCGGCGTGGTGGCGGCGTTTCTCACGTGGGTGTGGTTCGGCGCGAATGCTGCTGTGCTGCTGGTGTATTCGTCACGGTTGTACCGTCGGGTGGGAAGCCGATGACTCGTGCGACCGGACACTCGAAGGCGGCGTGTCGGTAGCCGCAACGTTGCGCTACTGCGTCGGCACCCACTTCGGTTCGCGCATCATCTGAGCTGCCCGATCGCCGAACTCATCGCTCCCGCACGCGATGTGCCTTGTTCCGATACATCGCGGTATCGGCCCGATGAATCAGCGTCGCGGCCGAATCGGCGGGTCGTCGCCTTGCTGCACCTGTGCTGATCGATACACGCTCATGCCCATCGATTCCAAGGAGGTGCGTTGCTGCCCCCGCCGCCGCGGCGATGTAGTCGGCTAGATAACGCTGTTCGTCGAACTGCCAGACGAAGCCTCCGTGAGCCCACACGGATGGGCGGGACGCGATCAGGAACTCATCACCCGCATACCGGCAGACGATTCTGTCGTCATGCGACAGGGCGTGAAGTCGGTCTGCGATCGCGGACAGGACTGCGTCTCCGGCCGCGTGGCCGTAGCCGTCGTTGACCTGCTTGAAGTGATCGACATCGGCGAACATCACCATTACTTCGTCGCCGGCTGCAAGCCAATCGTCGATGACCGAGACCGCAACGTTGCGACGGTACAGCCCGGTCAAGTCGTCGCGTTCTGCGCGCTCACGCCACGTTCGTGCCTCACTGACAATAGGATTCGCAAGATCCAGGGCAACGACGATGAGAGGCACGCCGTCGAACACCGCGAGTCCGGTGTGCGTCCAGCACGACACCGACACGTCGTCGTCTTGGTGGAGCCGTCGCATCGCGGCGACCGGTGTCTGCGACGATTCCCCTGTTCGAGCGAAGTCGGTCAGTAGATTCTCTGATACGGCCCGGATCTCCGCATGCTCCGTTGGGTGCACGAAGGCGAAGACATCACGGGTATCGCTGTACGTGCGGGATAGATTCGCCGACTTTCGGCACGCGGTATTGACGGCCAGGATGTGAAAACTGGTGTCGTGAACGAGCGCAGGAAGCGGGATAGCGGCGACGATCTGCTGCGCAGTAACGATCCGTGGCACACCCTCGCTTCCACGTGCGTCCACCTGGCCAAGGGTAAACCGACGGGAATTGCCGAGAGCAAAAAATTACTGGTCAGTAAGCAACGCCACACACGACAAGAACACGACTCGCGGGACGCGGGCGCGTCGGGTACACCGAAGTCAGGTCTACAACGTCACTCCGGAACAACGGAGTCCGAGGCGTGCTCACCGTAGAAGGACGACTGCGACTGCATGATGTCCTGCATACCGTCGCCGTGCGACGCGTCGTACACCGTTCCCGGAAAGTCCAGAGTTTGCTGGATGGCCCAGATTTCGTCGTGGCTGTTTGCCGGAAACATGCTGGCCGGATCTCCCACGGCAACCCACCCGATGGGGAGGACCGACCCGGCGGCAAGCCTCGAATCGACCTGGAGCACTGCGTTGATTCGGACCTCCGACCCTGCCTCGACGATCGACCCGGGAAACGTCGACGCACCGGTGGCGATGAACGACTCCCGACCGATGACGGTGCCATTGACGTGCGCGTGCGGGCCGATCAACACACTGTCACCGACGATCGTGGGGTACTTCGCGCGTCCCTTGACGACGGCGTTCTCCATCACGACCACATTCTCACCGATACTTACCTGACCATCCTCGGCCGTCAGGATCGCACCGTGCAGAATCCGCGACCCTGCGCCGACGACAACGTTGCCCACCAACACTGCCGTCGGCGCAACCCACGCATGCTCGGACACGGACGGACGAACCTCGGTGTTGGTACCGCATGGTGTCTTCTCCTCGGTAGTTGCTCGGCGAACTGGTCTGGTCGAGCGAAATTTTGAATTCGATGGATGTTGGGAACGGGTGTCGATGGTCATCGAGGCGTATCGGCCGTCGAAAGTCTGCACCTTCGAGCCTTCATCGGTCGCATCGTCAGCAGAGATCAGCACCGAAATCGCTGGCCACGGAACCGACGCAGCTGTGATTCGTATGGCGTCATCGATTCAGTGATCCGAACCACTGGGAATGGCAATGCAGTGCAAAAGCCTCGATGCCGCGGCGTGCACGCCAGAATTGCTGATGGGTCCGAGTCGCCCTGTGTCGCTGTATCTTCGGGCAGGGTCAGGCTGGGTGTGTACGCAATCGCCAGGGCTCACCGACCTGACAGGGAGGCCGATCGGGTGTGGGGCGGGCGGGGCTCGAACCCGCGACCAATGGATTATGAGTCCACGGCTCTAACCGACTGAGCTACCGCCCCATGCCCGTACCAGGTACGAGCCTGCAGAATCGTACAGAATCGCGTCGCCTCGACGGTGCATCGGGGCAGCTATTTCGCTCGGACCTGCACCGGGACACCGTTGAGGATCGCATTGGCCGAGACGGCGTCGACGCGATTGGGGTCGGTGATGTCGTTGACGCTCGGCCCCTGCACCGTCGTGGCAACGGACAACTGCACGCCGGGGCGCTGATGTCCGAATCCGTGCGGCATGCTCACCACGCCCGGCATCATCTTCTCCGACGCCGCTACCTCGATGTCGACGGTTCCGGCGGCGGAGGTGACCGACACCATCGAACCGTCCTCGATACCGCGGTTCGCGAGATCCTCAGGATGCGCCAGAAGCTGATGTCGCGCTTTGCCTTTGGTGAGCCGGGCGGTGTTGTGCATCCACGAGTTGTTGCTGCGCAGGTGTCGCCGACCGATCATCAGCAGTTCATCGCCGGATGGAACTGCGCTGGAATGCATCAGATCCACCAACGCGGGGAGCTCGGCAACAACGATGTCCTGAATCAGTTGTACCCGCTTGTCCCGCGTCTTCAACTTCAGTGGGAAGCCGGGACGCAATGGTCCGAGATCGACACCGTGTGGGTTGGCTCGAAGTTTCTTCAGCGACAGTCCTTTTCGTTGACTCCGGAGCAGGATGTCCAGTGTGCGGGCGGGGGACAGGCGCAGCCGGGCTTCGCCGATGACGTTCTTCGGAGTCACTCGTGACTTCAACCGACCGACCGTCGAACCGGCCATACGGCTCTTGTAGCGCAGCGACAGATCACGGAAGATCTCCCAATCGTGCTTGGCGTCGGCTTGCTTGGGCAGCACTGCAGGCATGTACTTCGCCGTGTTGTGAACGGCGAAGGAGTTGAAGATCAGGTCGTAGTGGTCGCGTTCGAGCGACATCGTCGGCGGCAGAATCACGTGTGCGTGACGCGATGTCTCGTTGATGTAGAAGTCGAACGACACCATGAAATCGAGACCCGCGAACGCGTCGTTCAGGGTGGTGCCGCCGGGCATCGACAACACCGGATTGCCGGACAGGACCGCCATCGCACGGATCTGGTCCTTGCCCTCGGTGGTGATCTCGTCGACGAGCGTCGAACAGGGGTATTCGCCTGCGAACTCGGGCAGGTCGCGAACGCGACTGCGCCACTTGTCGAAATGGCCGCGGCCGACGATGCCCTGCTTGATCAGATCGATCGCGGGATCGGTCACCATGGCACCGCCGGGGCGGTCGAGATTGCCCGTGATGATGTTCAGTACCTGAATCGCCCACTGGCACACGGTGCCGAACTGCTGAGTCGAGACCCCCATTCGGCCGTATGCCACCGCGGACCTCGCCGAGGCGAAATCACGTGCCAGGGCCGAGATCTCTTCCGCAGCAATCCCGACGACCGGAGCGACGGATTCCGGTGCGAATTCCGCGACGAGATCCGCGAGTCGGTCGGCACCGTCGACGTAGTCGGCCACGGTCACCGTGCCGTCGGCCACGATCGTGTGAATCATCGCGAGCAGCAGCAGTGCGTCGCTGCCGGGCCGAACGAAGAAGTGGGTGTCTGCGATGTCGGCGGTCTCGGTCTTGCGCGGATCGACCACGACGAGGCGGCCGCCCCGTTTGCGCAGTGCCCGCGCCCTCTTTGCGAAATCGGGCACGGTCATCATGCTGCCGTTCGAGGCCATCGGATTGCCGCCGAGGACGAGGAAGAAGTCGGTTCGATCGATGTCCGGGATCGGCAGTAGCAACTGATGCCCGTAGAGAAGATGGTCGACGAGTTGGTGCGGCAACTGATCCAGGGAGGTGGCGGAGTATCGGTTGCGCGTACGCAGCAGCGAGGTGAACGGAATGCCGTGGGTCATCGCGCCCATCGAGTGGACGTTGGGATTTCCCTGATAGATCCCGACCGCGTTGCGGCCGTACTTCTCACGCGTCGAGACCAAACCGTCGATCACGAGGTCGTATGCCTCGTCCCAGCCGATCTTCTCCCATTTCTCGCCCACACGTTTGACCGGTGTGGTGAGCCGATCGGTATCGGCGTGCAGATCGATCAGCGACAGCGCCTTGGGGCAGATGTGGCCGCGTGAGAGCGGGTCCTTCTCGTCACCGCGGATCGAGACCACCGCGTCGTTCTCCACCGTGAACTCGAGCCCACAGATCGCCTCGCACAGATTGCACGATCCATACACAACCGACATCGCATTCCTCCCACTCATGTGCTGCGAGCGTAGCCCGGCGGGGGACCGGGGCACCGTCGTCGACCGACAATTAGGCTCGTGAGTCGTGACCACCCTCGATCTCACGGCCTCCTGGCCCGTCGACCATGTCAGTGCAGCAGTCGTCACCGACTCCGGAGTTCGTGAGGAGGTCGGGGACACCGATCGCGTCTACGAGCTGGCCTCGGTCACCAAGCTGCTCAGTGCGTACGCAGTTCTCGTCGCCGTCGAGGAAGGTGCGGTGGAGCTCGATCAGCCCGCAGGACCGGAAGGGTCGACGGTTCGACACCTCCTCGCACACGCGTCGGGACTGGCGTTCGGTGACCGCACAGTGCAGGCACCGGCCGGTACCAAGCGGATCTATTCGAGCGCCGGGTTCGAGGTGCTGGCCGAGCTGATCGAAACCGAGGCAGGCATTGCCTTCCCCGACTACTTGGACGAGGCCGTGTGTCGGCCGCTGCAGATGACGAACACGTCGTTGCCGGGATCGGCGGGCCACGGTGCCAGCTCTACCCTCGGTGATCTGACGAGGTTCGCCGCCGAACTGTTGGCACCGACGCTGCTGGCGTCGCAGACACTCGCGTCGGCGACCGAAGTGCAGTTTCCCGGCCTGAACGGGATCGTGCCCGGATACGGATCGCACAAGCCCTGCGATTGGGGACTCGGGTTCGAGCTGCGCGACGGCAAGAGCCCGCACTGGACCGGAAGCACCAACTCGTCGGCCACGTTCGGCCACTTCGGGCAGGCCGGAACGTTCTTGTGGGTGGATCCGGCAGTACGGACCGCGTGTGTGGTGTTGACCGATCGAGCCTTCGGAGACTGGGCGAAACCGCTGTGGCCGGAGCTCTCCGACGCAGTGCTGGCCGGGTGAAACTCCGTCGTTCACAGATTGCACTGGCGCAACAGGGGCAACTCGGGGCACACTAGTACACAGACGCATTGATTCACTGCAGCCAGCCGAAGCATGTCGAGGTCGTTGGGGAAGACGTCCCTCGTCGAAGCTGGAGGTAGTGCAATGCGTGGATCGAATCAATTCGCAGAAGCGACGTCGGGTGTTGTGTACATCCACTCGTCGCCCGCTGCGTTGTGCCCGCATGTCGAATGGGCGTTGACCGACGCCCTCGATTGCCGTGCGAACTTGAAGTGGTCTGCGCAGCCCGCCTCCGATGGGCAGCTGCGCGCCACCACCGACTGGGTCGGCCCCGTCGGCACCGGAGCAAAGCTGGCCGGCATCCTGCGCTCGTGGCAGATGCTGCGGTTCGAGGTGACCGAGGACGCCAGCGAAGGCGTGGACGGCGAACGGTTCTCCCACGTGCCCGGTTTGGGGCTGTGGCGCGGAACGACGAGCGCGAACGGTGACGTGATGCTCGGCGAGATGCGGCTGCGCGCCCTGATGGAGAACAATCAGGGCAACTTCACCGCGGCCGTCGAGCAGGCTCTCGGATCCGACTGGGACGCAGCCCTGGAGCCGTACCGAACCGGCGGGGCCGGAGCCGAAGTGACGTGGCTGAGTCGCAACGTCGGCTAGGGGTTGCTGGGGGTTCTGGCTCGCGGTAGTTTGCGTCCGTGCCTGGGGTAGGCATGTGGGAACGACCGTGGAGTGGTGAGTTCGATGTTGTCGACCGGAAAAGTGATTCGATTCGACGAGTTCAAGGGGTACGGATTCGTAGCGCCGGACGAGGGCGGCGAGGACGTGTTCATTCACGTCAACGATCTGGACTTCGACAAACGACTGTTGGCACCGGGGGTTCGCGTCGAATACGTTGCCGTCGAGGGCGATCGAGGCCTCAAGGCCACCCAGGTGCAGATCATCGACACTCCCGCGTCGACCGCGCTTGTCACCCGGCGCAAGCCCGACGTGCCGTTCCACGACGTTCCGGTCAGCGAACACGAGCAGCTTGAAGACGTCATCTGCGACGTGCTCTCCGAGGTGGACTTCACCGCCGAAGTGACCGAGGCACTCCTCAAAGCCAACGGAACTGTCTCCGCAGCGCAGATCCTCGACATCCGATCGGCGATGCTGCGACTGGCTCACGACCACAAATGGATCGAAAGCTGACGCTGTAGTTCGCCCGTCCGTTGTGACGCCCGTTCGGTTCAGGATGAATGTGGCTTTGTTGCACTCGGAGCGCCTCGGAGCCGCATTGATCCCAACCGGGGCCGGGGGTGACACCACCCGAGGCGGCGGGGCACCCCGTGACGATCAGAGCGGAATGTTCTTGTGGTTGCCGCGTGCCGCAGGGGCGGCCGCGAGCGCCCTGGCGACCGTGCTGCGGGTCTTGCACGGCTCGATGACCTCGTCGACGACACCGATGGCCACGGCGCGCTCGACGCCACCGGCGATGCTTTCGTGCTCGACGGTGAGGCGATCGTGCAATGCCTCACGCTCCTCCTCGGGAGCGGCTGCGAGTGCCTTCTTGTGCAGGATGCCGACGGCGGCCTTCGCGCCCATCACGGCGACCTCGGAGCCGGGCCAGGCGTAGACCGCGGTGGCACCGAGTGCACGGGCGTTCATCGCGATGTACGCGCCGCCGTAGATCTTGCGGGTCACCAGGGTGACGCGGGGGACCGTGGCTTCGGCGAAGGCGTGCAACAGTTTTGCTCCGCGACGGACGACGCCCTCCCATTCCATGCTGACGCCGGGGAGGTACCCGGGAACGTCGACGACCACGATCAGCGGGATTCCGAATGCGTCGCACAGTCGCACGAAACGGGCTGCCTTCTCGGCACTTTCGGAGTTGAGGCAACCGCCGAGACGAATGGGGTTGTTGGCGATGACGCCGACGGTGCGGCCGCTGATACGTCCGAGGCCGATGACAATGCTGCGGGCCCAGCCGCCCTGGAACTCCTCGAAGGTCGATTCCCCTTCGACGTTGTCCAGCAGCTCGTGGACGATCGGGTGGACATCGTATGCGCGACGGTTGGATTCGGGCATCAGCGCCCGAAGGTCGGTGTCGCCGTGCTCGGCGGCGGCGATGTCGAATTCGCCCTGCTCGCAGAACATGGACACCAGGCGGCGGGCGCGGGTGAACGCGTCCATCTCGCTGTCGGCGACGATGTGGCACACGCCGGACTTCTTGTGGTGGGTGTCGGGGCCGCCGAGCGAGGCCATGTCGACCTGCTCACCGGTGACGCTCCGGACGACGTCGGGACCGGTGACGAACACGCGTCCCTCGGGAGCCATGATGACGACGTCGGTCAACGCAGGACCGTAGGCGGCGCCGCCGGCTGCGAAGCCGAGGACGACGGAAACTTGGGGGACGAGGCCGGACGCTCGGACCATGGCCTCGAAGACGAGCCCGACGGCATGGAGAGCTTCGACGCCCTCGGCGAGGCGTGCACCGCCGGAGTGCCAGACGCCGACGATCGGAGCGCGCTGCTCGATGGCCGTGTCGATGGCGGCGACGATGTGCTTGCAGCCGTCGACGCCCATGGCACCGCCCATGACGGTGGCATCGGAGCAGTAAGCGATGGTGTGGACGCCGTCGATCTCGCCGGATGCTGCGAGGATGCCGGACTTGTCCCGATCGTGCAGGGGCACAGTAGTTCCGGCGTCGAACAGATTCTCGAGGCGGGCGAGTGGATCGCGGGGATCGGTGGAGGTACCGGATCGTGTGACGGGGGCCAGAATGGTCATCGCTTGTCCTTCTTCAGGGCCCCTGGGGGGCGAGGCCCGAACCGGGGCCGTTCACTGGGAACGGCCCCAGCCCGGATCATGCACTGCGAGAGCGGGATTCGCTGAGTCGAATGAACGACTCAGTGCATCACGCCTTTCCGAAGGCGAGCGCTACGTTGTGCCCACCGAATCCGAACGAGTTGTTGATCGCGTAATCGATCTGTCCGACGCGGGGCTCGCCCTTGACGACGTCGAGATCGATCTGGGGATCTTGATTCTCCAAATTCAGTGTGGGAGGGATGATTCCCTCACGCACTGCCAGCACCGTCAGAACCGATTCGAGAGCGCCGACGGCACCGATCGAGTGGCCCAGAGCGGATTTCGGTGCGTACACGGCTGCGTGATTTCCGACGGCCTTGTTGATCGCGAGCGCTTCGGCGGTGTCTCCGATGGGAGTTGCCGTTGCGTGGGCGTTCACGTGGGTGATGTCGGACTTCTGCAGTCCTGCGGTCTCGATCGCACGCTTCATGGCGCGCGCGGCACCCGTGCCCTCCGGGTCGGGAGCCACGAGGTGGAACCCGTCGGAAGTGATTCCGGCACCGAGCAAGCGGGCGTGGATCGTTGCGCCGCGTGCCTTGGCGTGCTCCTCGGTCTCGATGACCATGAGCGCACCCGCTTCACCGAAGACGAAGCCGTCACGATCCTTGTCGAACGGACGTGACGCACCCTTCGGGTTGTCGTTGTTGGTGCTCATCGCCCGCATCATGGAGAAGCTGGCGATCGGAACCGCGTCGATGTAACCCTCGACGCCGCCGGTGACGACCATGTCCGCGTCACCCATCACGATCATCCGCCACGCGTGTGCGATGGCTTCCGATCCCGAGGAGCAGGCGGAGACGGGAGTGATGACACCGGCCTGTGCTTTGAGCTCGAGTCCGACGACCGCTGCAGGGCCGTTCGGCATGACCATCTGAACGGCGAGCGGAGACACCTTGCGGTAGCCGCCGGCCTTCATCTTGTCGTTGGCGTCGATCAGAGAATCGCCGCCACCGAGGCCGGTACCGATAGACACGCCGAGGCGGAGGGGATCGACGTCGGGAGTCCCGGCGTTCTTCCAGACCTCACGACCGAGAACGGTGGCTAGCTGCTCCACATAGCTCAGGCGACGAATCTCGACCCGCGAGAGCAGGCTCTGCGGGTTCACCGCGAGGTGGCCGCCGATCCGCACGGGCAGGTCGTACTCGGCGACGAAATCGTCTTCCAGCGTTGCGATTCCGCTGTCGCCGTTCAGCAGACCCTTCCACGTGGCATCGACGTCACCCGCGAGTGACGTGGTCGCAGCGAGGCTGGTGACGACGACACTGGGGAAGCGTCCGTTGGCGGTGGATGGGTTGGTCATGGGCCGTGTCACTCGCTCGCGGAGTCGTCGAGCTTGGCCTTGATAGCTTCTGCGGCTTCGGGGTTCTCCGCTTCGAGCTTCTGGATGTAGTTCACGGCGTCGCCGACGGTGCGCAGACCTGCGAGGTCCTCGTCGGGGATCTTCACGCCGTACTTGTCCTCGGTCTGCACTGCGATCTCGACCATGGAGAGTGAGTCGATGTCGAGGTCGTCCACGAAGGACTTCTCGATGGTCACCTCGGACGGTTCGATGCCCGTGACCTCCTCGATGATCTCTGCAAGTCCGGCGATGAGGTCTTCCTGGCTGGCCACTGTTGTGGCTCCCTTCTCTTCTGTGTAGAACGCCGAAGTCATGTGCTTCGAGACGCGATCGTGCATTTCTGCCACTCGGGGAGTGGAAGTGCGAGCCGCAGTGCTGTGACTGCGAAGTGTGTGGGTCGAGCTAACCGAGCTCGGCCATTGCGGAAATGTCCGCCGGTGTCTTCAGGCCGAGGTTGGCGACGCCGCGCAGTTCGCGTTTGGCGATACCGACAAGTGCGCCTGCCGGGGGCAGTTCGACGAGTCCGGTGACCTGCGCGGTACGCAGGTAGGCGTTGCACAGATCCCATCGCACGGGGCGAGTGACCTGGGCAGCGAGCTTGTTCAGGGCGTCGGCACCCGAGGAGACCGGCTGACCGTCCGAGTTGGACAGCAACGTCCGCGTCGGCTCCGACGGGGTGATGGCGGCAGCGGCTGCGGCAACGGTGTCGCCTGCGGACGCCATGTACTTGGTGTGGAATGCGCCTGCGACCGGTAGTGCGCGAACCCGAGCCTTCTCGGGCGCGCTCTCGGCCAACTCGGCGAGCTTGGTGAGCAGCCCGGCTGCAACGATCTGACCTGCAGCGTTGACGTTGGCCGGAGCGAGGTCCAGCTCTTCGAGGCGGGCCAGGACGGCAGCTTCGTCGCCGCCGAGCACGGCGGACATGCCGGTCGGTTCGAGCGCGCAGGCCTTGGCCATTGCTGCGCCACGGACGGCGGCGAGCGATACGGCGTCATCGGAGGAGATGACGCCGGCGATAGCAGCGGCGGCGAGTTCGCCCACCGAGTGTCCGGCGACGACGGCGTCCTCGGGGAACAGGCCGCGCGATGCGATCTCCTCGAACGCGAGCAATGCCGACGCGACGACCAGAGGCTGGGTCACTGCGGTGTCGGTGATTTCCTCGGCGGTGGCTGCGGTGCCGAGGCGGACGAGGTCGAGACCGGAGGCCTTCGACCACAACGCGAGTCGGTCTGCCGCACCCGGCAATTCGAGCCAAGGCAGCAGCATGCCGGGAGTCTGGGAGCCCTGACCGGGCGCAAGCAACGCAATCACAGGGTTAAGAGAACACCGTCGGGTGCCGAATGAGTGATGTCGCGCTCGATGAACTCTCGACAAGCAATTTGTGGGAACCCTACAAATTGCCTCGTGGGGATCCGCTATCGCCGAAGGGTGGTCCGGCGTTACGTGACTACTTCTCCGAATGTGACCTGTGTGACATATGGGGCAGGATGGGGCGGTTCGTGATGCGTTCGAGCCAACCTACCTACCGTTGCCGCAACCCTGAGTACGTACGCGTCGCGCGGATGCGTCGGGTCTCGACCGGTGACCTCGGCGATGCGCTTGAGCCGATACCGGACGGTATTTGGATGAACAAACAGCTGCCGTGCGCAGGTTTCCACCGCTCCGCCACAGTCCAGATACGCATCGAGGGTGTCGGCCAGTCCCGAACCTGCCGCGGCCAACGGAACGACCACGTGATCGTTCAACGCCGATATCGCCGCACCGTCGTTGAGCAGTGCGCGCTCGGGCAGTAGCTCGCCCGCATGCACCGGACGCGGCGCACCCCGCCACCCCGCCACGGCCTGCATCCCCGCGAATGCCTCCACCGCGCTCGAGTGCGCCGCACCGAGGGTGCGGGTGGTGGGGCCGATGACGACGGGTCCGTCCGAGAAGTTCTGCAGCATGTCGTCGATGAAGGCGCGATGGGTGGAAGTGTCGTCGAGCTGACCGCTGACCACCATCACCAGCCGCGTTCCCTGCACCACCGCCAGTGCGGCGCGGCCGTGCTTCTGCGCCACGGCGTGGACGGTTCCGACGACCGAGACGCCTCGATCGTCGGGAGGAGTGCCCACCAGCACCGTTGCGGGCGCGGTGGCGTCCCAGTTCAACGTGGCGGCACGCGAGAGCATGTCCGAGCCGGTATCTCCGCGTACGACGGCGTCGACCACGAGGGCTTCGAGGCGGGTGTCCCAGGCTCCGCGTGATTCGGCTGCGCTGGCGTAGACCGACGCGGCCGCGAAACCCAGCTCTCGCCCGTAGCGCAACACGGCCTCGGTCAGGGCCACCAGCTGCTGATCGTTGCGTGCCAGCGCCGGGAGCCACTGCTCGAAGAACTCCATCGCCACCCGCACCATGTCCACTGTCTGGCGCAGAGTGAGGCGTCGGGCAAGGTCCTGGGGAATGACCTGGAAGGCATCGAGGCTGAAGCGAATATCGCTGTTGGGGTTCTTCAGCCATTCGAGGAAGTTGTCGACGGCTGTCTGAATCAACAGTTGGACGCTGGCACGTTGGGCCGCGTCGAGATCACCGAAGAACGGCAACTGCCCCTGCATCGTGGTGACGGCCTCGGTCGAGAGTCGGCCGGAGAACTGTTTGACGCGACGCAGCAGCGCATCGGGCAGGGGATCGCGTTTCTGGCGGGAGGGTGCCAGTGAGGCGACCGGAAGGTGCACTTCGTTGTCCGAGGTCAACGATTCGCGCAACGCCTCACGGTAGGCGTCGCGTCGGGACACGTCGCGTGATGACGCGCTGCCCGGTGAGTCGGGTTTCGCATCGGACATAAGGAGAACCTACGCCCGACCCCCGCCCCTATCGCGACGGACATGCTTCGCGACATGGGACGGGGGTCGGCCGAACAGGCGTGGAACCTACGCCGAACCGGTGTCGGCGTACGACGTCGGTGCTGCGGTGACGTCGTCGATCTTGTACTTCTCCGCGGCCTCGACGGCCTTGGACTTGTCGATCTCACCGGACGCCGCCAGAGCGGACAACGTGGCGACGACGATCGACTCGGCATCGACGTTGAACACCCGTCGGGCGGCCGGACGGGTATCGGAGAATCCGAAGCCGTCGGTGCCGAGGGTGACGTAATCGCCCGGAACCCACTGGCGAATCTGGTCCGGAACAGCGCGCATCCAATCCGAGGATGCGATGACCGGGCCGTTGGCGTCGGCCAGCGCCGAGGTGACGAACGGAACCCGCTTGTCGGCACCGGGGTTGCGCAGCGACTCCTTCTCGGCGTCGACGCCGTCGCGGCGCAGCTCGCCCCAGGACGTCACCGACCACACGGCCGAGCGCACGCCCCACTCCTCGAACAGCAGCTCACGGGCCTTGCGAGCCGAGACCATGCCGACACCCGACGCCAACAGCTGCGCCTCGGGTCCGTCGCCCTCCTGCGGAGCTGCGAACCGGTAGATGCCCTTGAGCAGACCCTCGACGTCGAGGTTCTCCGGCTCGGCCGGCTGTACGTACGGCTCGTTGTACAGGGTGATGTAGTAGAAGATGTTCTCGCCGCCGAAGCCTTCCACGCCCTCGGTGCCGCCGTACATCCGTCGCAGACCGTCCTTGACGATGTGTGCGATTTCGTACGAGAACGCCGGGTCGTAGGCCACGGCCGCCGGGTTGGTCGACGCCAGGAGCAGCGAGTGACCGTCGGCGTGCTGCAGACCCTCACCGGTGAGCGTGGTGCGACCCGCTGTGGCACCGAGGACGAATCCGCGAGCCATCTGGTCTGCCGCTGCCCAGAGACCGTCGCCGGTGCGCTGGAATCCGAACATCGAGTAGAAGATGTACAGCGGGATCATGACCTCGCCGTGCGTCGCGTACGAGGTGCCGACCGCGGTGAACGACGACGTCGAACCGGCCTCGTTGATGCCCTCGTGCAGGATCTGGCCGACCGAGCTCTCCTTGTAGGCGAGCATCAGCTCCGAGTCCACCGAGGTGTACAGCTGGCCGTTGCGGTTGTAGATCTTGAGCGACGGGAACCACGAGTCCATACCGAACGTGCGTGCCTCGTCGGGGATGATCGGCACGATTCGGTGGCCGATCTCCTTGTCTCGCAACAGCTCCTTCATGACGCGCACGAGCGCCATGGTGGTGGCGACTTCCTGCTTGCCCGAGCCCTTGCGCAGCGTCTTGTACGTGTCGTCGCCCGGCTGCGGCAGCGGCTTGACGTCCACTCGCCGCTCGGGGACGAATCCACCGAGCTTGTTGCGGCGATCGAGCATGTACTGGATCTCGGGAGCGTCCGCACCGGGGTGGTAGTACGGCGGCATGTACGGATCCTTCTCGAGCTCCTCGTCGGAGATCGGGATGTGCTGGAGATCGCGGAACGTCTTGAGATCGTCGAGCGTCAGCTTCTTCATCTGGTGCGTGGCGTTACGGCCCTCGAAGTGCTTGCCGAGGGTGTAGCCCTTGATGGTGTGCGCCAGGATGACCGTCGGCTGGCCCTTGTGCGACATCGCGGCTGCGTAGGCAGCGTGCACCTTGCGGTAGTCGTGGCCGCCGCGCTTGAGGTTCCAGATCTCGTCGTCCGAGAGATCCTTCACGAGCTCCTTGGTGCGCGGATCGCGGCCGAAGAAGTGATCGCGAACGTAGCCGCCGTCGTTGGCCTTGTAGGTCTGAAAGTCGCCGTCGGGCGTGGTGTTCATGAGGTTCACCAGTGCGCCGTCGCGGTCCTTGTGCAGCAGCGAGTCCCACTCGCGGCCCCAGACGACCTTGATGACGTTCCAGCCGGCACCGCGGAAGAACGACTCCAATTCCTGGATGATCTTGCCGTTGCCGCGGACCGGGCCGTCGAGGCGCTGCAGGTTGCAGTTGACGACGAACGTCAGGTTGTCGAGGCCCTCGGTAGCGGCCACGTGCGCGAGTCCACGCGACTCCGGCTCGTCCATCTCGCCGTCACCGAGGTACGCCCACACGTGCTGATCGGTGGTGTCCTTGATGCCGCGGTCGTTGAGGTAGTGATTGAAGCGGGCCTGGTAGATGGCGTTCATCGGGCCGAGACCCATCGATACCGTCGGGAACTCCCAGAAGTCCTGCATCAGACGCGGGTGCGGGTACGACGGCAGTCCGCCGCCCTCGTTCACATGGCTGGCCTCTTGGCGGAAGCCGTCCATGCGCTCGGCCGGGATACGACCTTCGAGGAAGGCGCGGGCGTAGATGCCGGGGGAGGCGTGCCCCTGGATGAAGATGTGGTCGCCGCCGCCCGGGTGGTCCTTGCCGCGGAAGAAGTGGTTGAAGCCGACCTCGTAGAGCGCTGCCGACGAGGCATACGTGGAGATGTGGCCACCGACGCCGACGCCGGGACGCTGCGCGCGGTGCACCATGATCGCGGCGTTCCAGCGGATCCAGGCGCGGTAGCGGCGTTCCATGGACTCGTCGCCGGGGAACCACGGCTCGTTCTCGGTGGGAATGGTGTTGACGTAATCCGTCGACGTCAGCGACGGCAAAGCGACGCGGCGCTCGCCGGCGCGCTCGAGCAACCTGAGCATCAGGTAGCGAGCGCGGTTGGGGCCGGACCTCTCCAACAAGCCGTCGAACGATTCGATCCATTCGTTGGTCTCGTCGTTGTCGATATCGGGCAGGTACGACGCGACACCCTCACGGATGACGCGGACCCGTCCGTCCGAGCCCTTCTTGCCTGCAGACGATGTGTTCTGCCGTTCGCCGCTGTTCACTTCGGACAACGTGTGCACTCCTCAATGTGGCGGACGCTCGGTGTGGCGCCCGGTCCCGGTAGACCCGCCCCTGTGACGGCGGTCTACTTTCCTCGTTCTCGTGATTCCTCCCCAATCCTGCCGCATCTCGTCGGTTCTGGTAGTACAGAGGTCCGATACCCACCAGTAGAAATTTATGTACGCAATTTCGGCGCGGTCAGCTTGCGCGAACGGCTTCGACACTGTTCGCTTTGACTACTGCACCCACAATTCAAGGAGGTCACCACCGTGGTCGCCGCGGCGGACGCTCAGAACTACGCTCAGAAACTTGGCATCACTCGCGACATGGTCGTACAGGAGCTGGGCTGGGACGAGGACACCGACGATGATCTGCGCGCCGACGTAGAAGATGCGATCGGTGGCGAGACCCTCGACGAGGATTCCGACGAGGTGATCGACGTTGTACTGCTGTGGTGGCGCGACGGAGACGGTGACCTGGTCGATGCACTCATGGATGCGATCGGTCCGCTCTCGGACGATGGCATCGTGTGGGTCCTCAGCCCCAAGACCGGCATGTCCGGTCATGTCGAACCCAGTGAGATTGCCGAGTCCGCCCCGACCGCAGGATTGACGCAGACCTCTGCGGCAAACCTCGGTGACTGGATCGGAAGTCGATTGGTTCAGCCCAAGACCCCTGCCACCAAGCGGTAGGGGAGATGCTCGATACAGGAAGACGGTTCTAGATGCCGATCGAGGTTGGCGCAGTTGCGCCCGACTTCACCCTCAAAGACCAGAACAACCAACTGGTCACGTTGTCGTCGTACAGGAACGTGAAAAACGTTCTGCTCGTGTTCTATCCACTGGCCTTCACCGGCACGTGCCAGGGCGAGCTGTGCAGAGTGCGCGACGAGCTGCCGACCTTCGAGAACGACGAGACTGCGATCCTGGCAATCTCCGTGGGTCCGCCTCCGACCCACAAGATCTGGGCTGCAGAACAGGGTTACACCTTTCCGCTGCTGTCGGACTTCTGGCCGCACGGCGAGGTTGCTCAGGCGTACGGCGTGTTCAACGACAGCGCCGGATTCGCCAATCGTGGAACGTTCGTCGTCGACAAATCCGGAATCATCAGGTTCGCCGAAATGAACGGACCCGGCGAGGCTCGCGACAGTTCTTCGTGGGCCGAGGCTCTCGCACAAGTGAGCTGACCTGCGGAATTGTAGTTAGACATCAGACACGATAAATTTCTCCAAGCGTTCCGGTGGCCCGGGGTTGTCCCCAGGCCACCGGTACTCGGGCGTATAGCTCAGCGGTAGAGCTCTGGTTTTACACACCAGCGGTCGGGGGTTCGAACCCCTCTGCGCCCACCGTCTTCCAACACGCGGCTCGCCGGGACCCCGCACAACGCGCCCGATGCTCCTCTGGCAGCCGTTCATCCGCGCCGAAGAGTGTGTGGCTGGGTTCAGCCGTGGTGTTACGTTCGACCCGCACCCGACGACACCGACACGAGGCGGACGATGTGACCCGGTACGACGCACTGACAGAACTTCTCGACGAGAGGTATTCGTGCCGGCAGTTCCTGCCGAAGCAGGTCTCGCGTGAGGTACTCGAACAGCTACTGTCTGCCGCCCGGCGCACACCGTCGTGGTCCAACACCCAGTCGTGGCAGATCATCGTGACCGAAGGCGATGCCACCCGGAAGTTCTCCGACGCGCTGGTCGAGCACGTGGCGTCCGGTGTGCCGCAACCGGACTTCCCGTTCCCGGCGAACTACAACGCTCTGCACCGTGCACGGCGACGTGAATGCGGTGGCGCGCTGTACGAGAGCATCGGCGTGGTCAAGTCCGACACCGAGGCGACGACCCGGCAATTCATTCGCAATTACGAGCTGTTCGACGCCCCGCACGCGGCCATCATCACCACCGACGCCGATCTGGGTGTGTACGGCGCGGTCGACTGCGGTTTGTATCTGCAGACTTTCCTGCTGGCCGCGCAGAGTCTCGGTCTCGGAGCGATCGCACAAGCAGCCCTCGCCGCGTACTCACCGTTTCTGCACGAGTGGTTCGACATCCCGGACACTCGAAAAGTGGTGGCCGGCATCTCCTTCGGCTACCCGGACGAGACGCACTCGATCAACGGATTCCGTACCAGCCGAGCCCCTTTGGACGAGACGGTCACGTTCGTCGGGAGCTGACATCGTCGAGCGCTCCCGACTGCGACGGCAGTCCGTCGGCGACTCGGCTGCCGGTCCGCAATCCGCCGTAGGTCTTCTGCCGGATGGTCGCGAGGGTGATCATGCCGATCACGGCCGAGCCTATGACGAAGTAGGCGGGTGAAACCGAGCTTCCGGTGCGGTCGATCAGCCACGTCGCAATGTAGGCAGCGGTCCCACCGGTCGCGATCGTCGCAATGTTGAAGCCGAGAGCGACGCCGGTCAATCGAACTCGCGAGTCGAACAACGACGGGAACAGGGGAGCGGTTGCCGTCTGGATCAAGGGTGTGCCTACCGCGAAGAACATGAAAGCAATTGCAGCAACGAACAACCCGTGACCACTCATCATCGACATTGCCGGGTACGCGAGCAGTGCCGAGGCGAGCAATCCGCTGGCCAGCACACGCACGCTGCCGAACCGATCTACCAGCAACCCGGCGAGCGGCATGGACGCCGCGACGAGCACGATCACACCGGCCGCAGTCCAGGTGACCGAACTCTGACTGAATCCACCTTCGCGCACCAAATGGATGCCGATGTAGGTGAGCACCATGTATCCGGTCGCGTTCTGAGCCACACCCAGTCCGAAGACCTGCAAAACCTGCTTGGGGTGAGTGCGAAGCAGTTCGGTCAACGGTGCCTTCGCGACTTCGTTTTCCGCGACTGCGTTGACGAACTGCGGGGTGTCTTCGATTCGAGTTCGGGTCCAGAGGCAGAACAGCACCAGTGGGATGCCGAGCAGGAACGGAATTCGCCAGCCCCAGCTGGTCATTTGTGCATCGGTGGTGAGAGTGGAGGTGACGGCCACAGCGATGGCCGCGAGTGCGAAACCGCTGTTGCTACCCAATGCGACGAAAGATGCGCCGAGCCCCTTGCGTTTTTCGCCGACCGTCTCGTAGACGTATGTGAGCGCGCCTCCGAGTTCGCCACCGGCCGAGAAGCCCTGGACCAGACGGGCGATGACCAACAGGATCGGCGCGAGAACCCCCGCGTTCTCGTAGGTGGGGAGGAAGGCCATCAGTGCACTGCCGACGCCCATGAGCAGAACAGAGAACAACAAGGCGCGCTTGCGGCCGTGTCTGTCACCGAGGCGGCCGAAGAAGATTCCGCCGATCGGACGCATCAGGTAGGCAGATGCGAAGACGGCCAGACTCGCGAGCAACGACGCAGTCGGGTCGTCGCCGGGGAAGAACAATGGGCTGACGACGACCGCGAGGTAGGCGTAGACGGTGAGGTCGTAGTACTCGACGATGGTGCCGACCGTGGCAGCGAGTACGCCACGGCGTCTGGTCTGCTCAGGGGTGCGAATGGTGGCCACGGACTGCTCCGATTCTGTGTGCGACGGCGACGAGGGGGCGAGATCTGCGCGTGTCGTCACACCTTAATCGGTTAAATGTGTACATACTTCGAAATAGTGAACAAGAATTAAAGTAACTATCGCGCGGACGACGTGGCTGCCGGCGATCCGGTTGAGAGATGTTCGCGCGCACTGTTTTCGGTGGCATCAGCGGGCATGAACACGGCAACGGTCCACGCCGATTGCGCTACCGCCACGAGGGAACCCGAGCGCACAAGGGAGTGGAGCAGTCGCGCCGCGAGGTTCAGTGCCGGAGCGCGTCGATCAGCGCACGCGCCACATCCGTCCCCGAACGCCAGGCGCTCTCCACCCTGGGCACTCCGGCTTCGCACCATTGATCGCCCGCCAAACCGACGAAGCGTCCGTCCTGTTGCTGCAACGCGAAGTTCGAATCGTGCTGCGTCGCAGGCTTGGCGAATGTCCATCGATGAGCGTGACTCCACGCGGGTGCCGCCGAGACGACGGACAATTCGCGCAGGGCGTCGAGAACCGGGGCGATCGCACCATCGGGATCGTCGAGATGCTGCTGAGCTCGTTCCGACGTGGTGTGCGCAACCAGAACCGGCGCGCCGTCGCCGCGGCGTGCACCGTCGTCGACGACAAAATCGATATCAGGATGATCGTTGACGAACGCCGCATCGCGGAAGGGGATGTCGAGCCCGTCGAACCCACACGCCACCGCGATGACAGGAACGTAATCGACGGCATCGGGGACGGCGATCAGTCGCGCCGCATGCGGATCCGGCATCGCGACTACGACATGGCCGTCGGGCAATTCGGTCAGCTTGGTGGAATGCTCGATGTCGAAGCCCTCGAGCATGTTTCGTACCAGCGATCGCAGCCCGTTCGGGGTAGCCCAGCGAACGGGTCCGGTCGTTGTGCACGGGGCTGTTGCGGGCTTGAGGATGCCGAACGTGTTGGCCCACTGGCGCGCCAACCCAGCCGACTCCCAATCGGCAACCACGGTCGAGAATTCCTGATCACGAACGGTGAAGTAACCGGCGCCCAGGTCGACGCGACGACCGTGCAACTCCGGCGATGACATCCGCCCACCCGGAGCTCGGCCTCGGTCGACGATGCGGAACGGCACGTCTGCGTCGCGAAGAACCCGCGCGCAGGCCGCACCGGCTATGCCGGCACCGACGATGGTGACCGGATCGGTGATGCTGTCCGCTTGGGAGTTCATGCGTCCAGTATGCCCGGATTCGCGCGAATATCTCTGTACCACCGCCTGTCTGGACATAACGGTCACCCGCTGCGTCGGCGTTCACATTGTGTTCGACTACAGGGATGGCCATTACGGAGAAGCCGGACACCGGCGAGAACGGACTCGGTACCAGCCTGAAACCACGGCACGTGACGATGATTTCGATAGCCGGAGTCATCGGCGCGGGATTGTTCGTGGGTTCGGCCAACGCGATCGCGACGGCAGGCCCGGCGGTGCTGCTGGCGTACCTGTTCGCGGGAACACTCGTGATTCTGGTGATGCGCATGCTGGGGGAGATGGCAACGGCCAATCCCGACACCGGCTCGTTCTCCACGTATGCCACACGTGCACTCGGACATTGGGCCGGGTTCTCGGTCGGATGGCTCTACTGGTGGTTCTGGGTGTTGGTGATCCCGGTCGAAGCCACCGCGGCAGCGTCGATTCTCACCAACTGGCTCGGCGGAGCCCAGTGGATGTGGGCACTGCTCATCGTCATTGCCCTCACCGCGACCAACCTGATCAGCGTCGGCAACTACGGCGAATTCGAGTTCTGGTTCGCGCTGGTGAAGGTGGTGGCGATCATCGCGTTCATCGGCCTCGGAATCGCGGCCATTCTGGGATGGCTACCCGATTCGGAAGTCAGTGGTGTGGACCAACTCTGGGCCTCGGGCGGATTCATGCCCCTCGGGTTCGGCGCGGTGATCGCGGCCATGCTCACCACGATGTTCTCGTTCATGGGGTCGGAAATCGTCACCATCGCCGCTGCTGAATCCAAGGACCCGGCGAAGGGATTCACCCGCGCCACCAACTCGGTGATCTGGCGAATCTCGATCTTCTACTTCGGTTCCATCTTCGTCATCGTCGCGCTGGTGCCCTGGAACGAGCTGGATCCCAATACGGGCTCGTACCAATTCGTGCTGTCCAAGATGGGAATTCCGCACGCCGAGACCATCATGGACATCGTCATCCTGACTGCCGTCGCGTCCTGCCTGAACTCGGCGCTCTACACCGCGTCGCGCATGCTGTATTCGCTCGGCGATCGAGGCGACGCACCCAGGGCGGTCAAGAGAATCACCACGAACGGGGTGCCGTGGATCGCGGTGATCGCCTCGATGGTGCTCGGGTTCCTCGCCGTGATCGGAAACTACATCCTGCCCGAGAAACTCTTCACCTACCTGCTGGCGACCACCGGGGCCGTCGCCCTGTTCGTCTACCTCGCCATCGCCAGCAGCCAGCTGGTGCTACGGCGTCAACTCGACCGCGACGACGAACGCCCTGCCGTTCGGATGTGGCTGTACCCGTGGTTGACCTACCTGGCCATCGGGTTCATCGTGTTCGTCCTGGTGATGATGGTGGTGCGGCCGGAGCAGCGGTCGTCGATCCTGCTCTCGGCCGTCCTCGCCGCAGTGACCGTGACCGGCGGAATTCTGGTGCAACGCCGAAATACGCGGCGCGACACTGTTGCCGCCCGCGCATCGGAGTGAGTGCGACTAGATTCCCGCGTACACCTGCCGGTACAGATCGACGATCTGTTCGGCGGTCGGCACGACCGGATTGTTGCCCGGGCTGCCGGACGCGAGTGCCTGCTCGGCCATGAGCGGCAACAGGTCGTCCCATTTCGCCTTGTCGATACCGAAGGTCTCCGGCGTCGGCACCTCCACCTCACGGCACAGTGTGACGATCGCATCCTGCAACTTGCCACCGGCAACCTGATCGGAATCGCTTTCCGACGCCGCGCCCAGAGCGCGTGCGCAGTCGGCGTAGCGCGCCTGTGCCCCGTCGATCGAGAATGCGGTGACGGCAGGCAACAGCATCGCATTGGAAAGCCCATGTGCAACATGGAAATGCGCCCCGATGGGACGACTCATCCCGTGCACCAGGCAGACGCTCGCATTGGAGAAGGCCATTCCCGCCTGCGTCGAGGCATGCATCATCGCCTCGCGCGCCTGCCGGTCGCCGCCGTCCCGATACGCCCGCAGCAATGACGTCCCGATCGTGCGAATCGCACTGAGCGCCAAACCGTCGGAGATGGGGTTGGCCTTCTTGCTGACGTACGCCTCGATGGCGTGGGTGAGAGCATCGACACCGGTGTCGGCCGTCAGGCGCGCTGGCATCGACATCGTCAACTCGAAGTCGATGATCGAGGCGATCGGCAGAAACGACAGCCCGGGGCACAACATCTTTTCGTCCGAGGCGACGTCGGTGATGATGGTGAACTGAGTTGCCTCCGAACCACTTCCGGCCGTGGTGGGGATTGCGATGATCGGAAGTGCCGGGCCGGTCGACAGCACGGGAGCTTTGAAGTCCCGCATCGTGCCGCCCTGCACCGCGAGGATGGCCAACGCCTTGGCCGTGTCCATCGGACTGCCACCGCCGAACCCGATGATCGAATCGGCCGAATGCTGCTGCACTGCGTCGAGACCGGCGACCAACGAATCGGTCGTCGGATCCGGAACGGTGCCCGAGAACAATGCAGGCGTCTTACCGGCCTCGGTCATGATCTTCATCAAACGATCCGCCGAGCCGTTGCCGGCCATGAACGCATCGGTGACGAGCAACGGCCGTGACACGTCGAGGTCGGTCAGAACCGTCCCCAGATCCTCGACGGCACCGCCGCCGAGCTTGAGGAACCGAGGAAACGAAATATTGGCAACCATGGGTGTGCTCCTTAGCGCTGTGGACCCATGTGCGCGGAAATTCGTAACCTGCTACGAAGTTCCGCGCACATGCGTCAGCTCTGTTTCTGGGCTCAGCTGTTTTCGGGGAAGCCGAGGTTGATGCCGCCGTGGCTGGGGTCGAGCCAGCGACTGGTGACAGCTTTGCCGCGGGTGAAGAAGTGGACACCCTCGGTGCCGTGGGCGTGGCTGTCGCCGAAGAGGGAGTTCTTCCAGCCACCGAAGCTGTAGTACGCCATGGGAACCGGGATGGGCACGTTGATGCCGACCATGCCGACCTCCACCTCGTTCTGGAAGCGGCGGGCAGCCCCACCGTCGTTGGTGAAGATGGCGGTGCCGTTGCCGTACGGGTTCTCGTTGATCAGTCGAAGCGCGTCGTCGTAGGTCTCGACGCGGACGACCGAGAGGACCGGTCCGAAGATCTCGTCGGTGTAGACGCTCATGTCGGGAGTCACGTTGTCGATGAGGGTGGGGCCGAGCCAGAAACCGTCGGTGCCACCGTCGGGCTGGACGGTGCGTCCGTCGACGACGAGGGTGGCTCCGGCTGCTTCGCCTGCATCGACGTACGAGGCGACCTTGTCACGGTGGGCCTTGGTGACGAGTGGACCCATGTCTGCCCCTCGGGTGCCGTCGCCGGTGACCAGCGGGGTGGTGCGTTCGGCGATCTTCGCGACCAGTTCGTCGGCGACGTTCCCGACGGCCACGAGTGCGGAGATGGCCATACAGCGTTCGCCTGCGGAGCCGAAGCCTGCGTTGACCATGGCGTCGGCGGCGAGGTCGAGATCTGCATCGGGGAGTACGACGGCGTGGTTCTTGGCACCGCCGAGGGCTTGGACGCGCTTTCCGTGTGCGGTGCCGGTGGAGTAGACGTACTGGGCGATGGGGGTGGAGCCGACGAAGGAGATCGACTTGATCTTCTTGTTCTCGAGGAGTTCGTCGACGGCAACCTTGTCGCCTTGGAGGACGTTGAACACCCCGTCGGGCAGACCGGCCTCGGCCCAGAGCCGGGCGAGCCAGATACTCGCGCTCGGGTCTTTCTCCGAGGGCTTGAGTACCACGGTGTTGCCGGCCGCGATGGCGATGGGGAAGAACCACATCGGGACCATGGCCGGAAAGTTGAAGGGGGAAATGATGCCGACCGGTCCGAGCGGCTGGCGGATGGAGTAGACATCCACGCCGGTCGAGGCATTCTCGGTGTATCCGCCCTTGAGCAGATGCGCCATGCCGCAGGCAAATTCGACGACTTCCTGGCCACGAGAGATCTCACCGAGGGCGTCGGAGAGCACCTTTCCGTGCTCGGAGGTGATGATCTCGGCAAGCTCGTTCTTCCTCGCGTTCAACAATTCTCGAAACGAGAACAAGATCGATGTGCGCTTGGCGAGGGAGGTGTCACGCCACGCCGGGAATGCGGCTGCAGCGGCGTCGATGACCGCCCGGGCGTCGCCCTGATCGGCCAGGGTGAGCGCGCCGGTGACCTCACCGGTCGCGGGATTCGTGACGGGCGCGGTTCGGTCGGAGGTGCCGGAATAGGTCTTTCCATCGAGCCAGTGCGCAATGACGTCGGTCAACGTTCGATCCTTCCATCGGTGTGTTCCGAGTCTCACTTGTAAGGATGCACATGTCAAAGGCCAAAACCGCAGATCGCTGTGCAGAAATGCACACCGGCGATAGTCTCGGTGGGTGTTCAACGCAGACCACCTCCGCTACTTCCTCGAAGTGTCGAGGACCGGGCGTTTGACCGACGCCGCGCACACTCTCGGTGTGGACCACACCACCGTCGGTCGGCGCATCACCGCGCTCGAGAAATCGGCCGGTCAACGCCTGTTCGACAGAACGCCGACGGGTTGGCGACTCACCGAGGCGGGTCGACGCCTCGTCGGATATGCCGAGACCGTCGAATCGACACTCATCGCCGCCTTCGAGGATCAGACCTCCGACACCGGCACACTGCGAGGGACCGTTCGCATCGCAGCCCCGGACGGGTTCGGAGCGTTCGTTCTGACACCGAAACTGGGGCTGCTCAGAGACAAGCACCCCGACCTCGACATCGAATTGGTCACCGCCACCGAGCACAACTCGTTGGCCACCAGGGAATTCGACATCGCAATCACGTTGGAGCGGCCGTCGCCGCGATTCGTGGTGACTCGCAGGTTGGCCACGTACTCCCTCGGGCTCTACGCTGCCGCCGATCCGGGGTGGGAATTGCGCCCTTGCCCAGCTACATCGGTGAGCCCGACGAGGCCCTCGCGTCGGTGTTGCCCGGCGTCGTCTCGGTCGAGCGGACGTATTGGACGGTGGTGCCGCGAGAGCTGACCGGTCTGGCGCGGGTGAAGGCCGTCGACGAATTCCTGCGGTCGGTCGTGACCGACGAACAACATCTCTTTCCTGTGTCGCAGTAACGACGCGAGAAGTGCACAGTCCGAGAGTGCCGGTGGCCGTTGATATTTGGACGTTTCGATGAGACGCGCGTCTCGTGATGACGGACACACGTGACGCCGACCTCAAAGAAGTGGGAAACAGTGAAGATAGGGGTAACAATCTGTTACAGACACATCCGCGGACGCGGATCCACTCGAGATTCTGGGGGAATCATGACACTGTTCGTAATGGCAACGGTCGGCTTCGTCGGTATGGCAATCGCACTGCTCAACGACGGAAGCGACATGAATTTCCGTGGCCGCCAGTTGGCGGGCGCGTACCGCCAGCGCTGAGTCCGGCATACCGAATTCCTGCGCCGGGTGCACAGTTGGCAAGATTCGTGGGATGTGGACACACCCCCGAGCGATCGGCTTACTGGTCGGCTACGGCCTCGATCGAGTGTTCGCAGACCCACAACGCTGGCACCCGGTGGCAGGATTCGGCACCACGGCGCTGCGCGTCGAACACGTCCTCTATCGCGATAGTCGGACGCTGGGCGTCGTCCACGCAGTCGCGCTGATCGGCTCGGTGACCGCACTCGGCGTCGGGTCGAACCGCGTGGCCGTTCGTGTGGGTGCACCCGCCGAGGTCGCTCTGGTCGCGGCCGCTACCTGGGCCGCCCTCGGTGGCACGTCCCTGTCGAAGGTGGGTCGGCAGATGGCGGACCAGCTCGACAACGACGACCTCGCGAGCGCACGCGCACTGCTGCCGTCACTGTGCGGTCGGGATCCGGAACCACTCGACTCCGACGGCCTCGCGCGCGCCGCACTGGAGTCCATCGCGGAGAACACCTCCGACGCGACCGTCGGAGTGCTGGTGTGGGGAGCACTGGCCGGGGTCCCGGGAATTCTGGCCTACCGAGCGAGCAACACGCTCGACGCGATGGTCGGCTACCGGTCTCCGAAGTATCTGCGTTTCGGTTGGGCCGCAGCGCGAATCGACGACGTTCTGAACCTGCTACCGGCTCGCGTCACCGGTGTGGCGACGGTTGTCGCAGCGCCCTCGGTGCAGGGATCGCCCGCCCGAGCCCTGAAGATGTGGCGACGCGACGCCGCGCAGCACCCCAGCCCCAACGCCGGTGTTGCGGAGGCGTCGGCTGCCGGGGCACTGGGGCTGCAGCTCGGCGGCAGAACGCAGTACCGTCACGGCATCGAGATCAGGCCGACACTCGGTGACGGCCACTCGCCGACCGCACGCGATCTTCGTCGATCGGTGGCACTGTCGAGCCGAGTGCAGGAACTGTCCGCGGTCGCGTCAGCGATTCTTGCCGTAGCGATCGGCCAAGCGAGGGTCCGACGGCGTCGTCGGGCGTGACGCCGCGCGCGCCTTTGCCCGCTTCTCGCGGCGGGTGGGCAGCGTGAATTCTTCTTCCTCGTCCGGTCCGGCCTTGTCCTCCGGCTCGGGCTCGGTCTCCGGCTCGCCGGACATCGCATTCGCGAGCTCGGCACGCGAATTGCGGCGTTCGCGTATCTCCGCCCGAGCGAAATACGCCAGACCCAGCGGTGCCATGATGCCGAACGCCAGCCATTGCAGACCGTAGGACAGATAGGGGCCCGCGTCGGTCTGCGGTAGCTCGATCAAGCCGAGACCGCCCGGCTGAGCGTCGTCGAGCTGTAGGTATCCGTCGATGGCGTCGACTCCGACCGCCGCGCCGATCTGTTCCGGATTGATGTTGTAGACCTGCAGCCGGCCGTCGTCCTCGACGGGCTCGCGCGAGGTGCCCTCGGCTTGGCGTACCCGTGCGTTCAGCGTCACTTCACCGGCGGGTGCCGCCTCGAACTCGGGCGCTCTGGTTCCCTCCACCGGCAACACGTACCCGCGATTGACGAGCACAGTGGGCCCGCCGTCGATCACGAACGGGGTGATGACCTCGTATGCGGGCTGATCGCGGATGCTGCGCAGTCGCACCAGCACGTCGGAATCGGTGACATAGGCCCCGGAGGCGATGACCCGACGCCACTCGTCCTCGGCCGGAAACCCGTTTGCGGTGAGAACGTCGGAGATCGGCACCGGATCCGCGTCGACGGATCGGGTGATCAGATCGTTGCGCGCGGACGTCGAGGTGTTCTTCCCCAACTGCCACGGAGCGAGCACGCTGAAGCACAGGAACGCGAAGGCCAGCACCACCGCAGCCAGCACCAACCATTTGGGTCGCAGCAAGAACGCTAACTTTCGCACTCCACCACGGTAGCCGGGTCAGCGAGAGAGTCGAGACCGTGCCCAGTCCAGCATGCCGGGAACGGCACTTTCGATCTGCTCGCGCACCTCGGTGAACGCCGAATCGGAGGAGTAGTACGGATCGGCCACCGAGGAGTCGTCGGCATCGGGATCGAACGACCGCAGCAAGGCGACGCGATCTGCCGGAGCGCCGAGCTGCAGCAGGGCGCGGGCGTGGCCGGAGTCGAGGGCGACGATCAGATCTGCCGCCAGGTGATCCGGTCCTACCTGCGCTGCCTCGTGTTCGCTGTCGTATCCGTGGGCATCGAGCTCGGCGACGGTGCGTGGATCTGCGCCGTCGCCCACGTGCCAACCGCCGGTCCCGGCACTCGAGACGCGCACCGCGTCGCCCAGACGGGCGTCGCGCAGATGCCCGGCGAAAACCTTCTCGGCCATCGGCGACCGGCAGATGTTGCCGGTGCACACGAAGGTCACATGCAGTGGCTCGTTCACTGCACGGCCGCCGTGTTCTGCTCCAGCACGGTGGCCAGTTCGTCCATGCTCGACGCGGTGAACGCGGCGTCGGCACTCTCGCCGTCGACGCCGTAGCCCCACTCCACGAACACCGTGGGAATGCCGAATCGAGCGGCACCGTGCACGTCGTGATCCCGATCACCGATCATGATCACCCCGGACGTGCCGCCGTCCGCGGATTCCACCGGCTCGATGCCGAGGTTGGTCAGCGAATGCGCGATCACATCGGACTTCGCCCGTCGGGTGCCGTCGTTGCTGGCACCGCCGATGAACTCGAAGTACCGCGACAAGCCGAAGTGGTCCAGAATTCGGACGGCGAATCGCTCCGACTTCGATGTCGCCACACCGAGCCGTACGCCGCGATCCTGCAACCGCGTCAACACCGTCTCGATGCCGTCGAACGCGGTGTTCTCGGCCCAGCCACGCTCGTCGTAGCGCTGGAAGTACGCTGCCAGGGCGCGCTGCGCCGCATCCTCGTCCAGGCCGAGCCCGCGCAGCGTGTCGATCAGGGGTGGTCCGACGACCATCGACAGTTGTTCCTCGGTCGGTTCGGGAGCCTCGACCGACGCCAATGCATGACGAAAACCGGCATGAATTCCCGGTGCGGAATCGGTCAACGTCCCATCGAGATCGAACAGGACAACGGACGCGAGAGCATCGACAGACATGGCCCGAGCCTATCGGTGCGGGCTGTTCGACGAAGGCGCGGCTACGCTCGTCGCGATGTCCGACACAGCTGCCGATCCCGATGCGCTACTCCGTCACCACGGCGACGTCGAGGTCGATTCCGGATTCGTCGACTTCGCCGTCAACGTGCGGGGCGACGGACCGCCGGCATGGCTTCGCGATCGGCTGGCTGCGGCACTGAATTCGCTGGGTTCATACCCGAGCAAGGCCGCCGACAAGGCCGCACGAGAACAGGTGGCCGAACACCACGGCCGATCACCGGACGAGGTGCTGCTGCTCAGCGGCGGGGCCGAGGGTTTCTCGATGCTGCCGCGGCTGGAGCCTCAGCTCGTAGCGACGATCCACCCGTCGTTCACCGAGCCCGACTGGGTACTGGAGCAGGCGGGCATTCCGGTGCACCGAGTAATCCTGCCGCCGCCCTTCGAGCTCGATCCGACGCTCGTGCCCGACGCCGCCGACATGGTGATCATCGGCAACCCGACCAACCCGACATCGGTTCTGCACCCGAGCGAGGCGGTCCTGAGTCTGCGCGGACCCAGGCGCACGCTGGTGATCGACGAGGCCTTCGCCGACGCAGTGCTGGGGGCTGGGGAATCTGTCGCCTCACAGAGCCTGGACGACGTGCTGGTGCTGCGCAGCCTGACGAAGACGTGGGCGCTGGCGGGATTGCGATGCGGATATGCGCTGGGCCACCCCGACGTCCTCGCGAGGCTGCAACACGGCCGCGCGCACTGGCCGCTGGGGAGCCTGCAGCTCGAAGCGATCCGCGCCTGTACCGAACCGTTCGCGACGCAGCAGGCACGCGCCGAGTCCGAGCGAATCCACCGCGAACGAACAGCGATGATCCCGCGACTGGAGGCTCTTGGCCTCTCTGTCGCAGGCCCGGCCGGGGGGCCGTTTCTGTTGGTGCGCGTCCAGGATGCCGATGTGGTTCGAGAACGCCTGCGCACCATGGGTATCGCGGTGCGGCGCGCGGACACGTTCCCGGGGCTCGACCGTCACTACCTACGCGTCGCGGTACGGAACTCGCAACAGGTCGACATACTGGTGGACGCGTTGAACACCGTTCTGTGAGGAGAGCAGCGAACATGGCAGTGACACTGGCGGACGTCATCGAGGTACTCGACGACGCATACCCACCGCGCTTGGCCGAGAGCTGGGACTCGGTGGGCCTGGTGTGCGGGGATCCCGAAGCTGTTGTGCAGCAGGTCGTGTACACCGTCGACGTCACCGACGCCGTGGTCGACGACGCCATCGCTGGGGGTGCCGATCTCATCGTCGCCCACCATCCCTTGCTGCTCAAAGGTGTCGACACCGTCGCGGCCGATACCGCGAAGGGCTCGGTGATCCATCGCCTGATCAAGGCCGACTGCGCGCTGTTCACCGCCCACACCAACGCCGACTCCGCCGATCCCGGTGTCTCCGACGCACTCGCGTCCGCCCTCGGGGTGGTCGACACCAGACCGCTCGACCCCATTCCTGCTCCCGCACACGACAAGTGGGTGGTCTTCGTGCCGACCTCCGACTCGGTCGCGGTGCGACAGGCCATGTTCGACGCCGGAGCCGGACAGATCGGCGAGTACAGCGAAGCCAGCTGGCAGAGCGCAGGACTCGGCCAATTCCGTCCTGGTCCGAACGCACACCCGACGCTCGGTGTTGCCGGAGAGGTGCACACCGAGGCGGAGGATCGCATCGAAGTCGTTGCCCCGAAAGGGCTACGTGCAGAAGTGCTTTCGGCGATGCGTCGGGCACACCCGTACGAGGAGCCCGCGTTCGACGTCTTCGAGTCCGCGGCTCTACCGTCGTGCACCGGTTTGGGGCGCATCGGAAAGCTACCGAATCCGATGACCCTCGCCGAGTTCACCGAGGTCGTCCGCGAGGCGTTGCCTGCCACGACGTGGGGAGTACGTGCGGCAGGGAATCCTGAGGCCACGGTCTCGGTGGTTGCGATGTGTGGGGGAGCGGGTGACTCGTTCCTGTCCGCGGTGGCGCGCACCGACGCCGATGTGTACGTCACCTCGGATCTGCGGCACCACCCCGTCGACGAGCATCTGCGCGCCGGCGGCCCCGCCGTGATCGACACCGCGCACTGGGCCTCGGAGTTTCCGTGGTGCGAACAGGCGAGAGGCGTCGTCGACGCCGCGTTCGGCGACACCGATGGGTGGAGCAGCCGCGTCACCGACGTGCGGACCGACCCGTGGACGCTGTGACCATCGAGCCCAGCGACCGGCGGTGAGGTGGATCCGGCTGTCTGAGTTTCGGGTAGCCGGTAGGGTGATCTCTTATCAACTTCCATAGTCGCAGGAGTCATCAAGCGTGAACGTCGATCCCAAAGTCCAGGCCTCGCTGCTCGAATTGGCCGGTGTGGATACCGAACTCTCGCAGATCGCCCACCGCCGTAAGAGCCTCCCCGAGCAGCAGGAGGTGGACAAGCTCGAGACCGAGCGCATTACCCGCAAGGATGCCGCGGTGACGGTGCAGATCTCGATGGACGACCTCGATCGGGACATTCGCAAACTCGAGGGCGAGGTCGACGCCGTTCGCCAGCGCGAGGCCCGCGACAAGAAGATGCTCGAGAGTGGCACCATCGCCCCGAAGCAGATGACCGAACTCCAGCACGAACTCGGCAGCCTCGAACGGCGCCAGGGGATCCTCGAAGAAGAACTGCTCGAGGTCATGGAACAGCGTGAGGCCAGTGAGCGGGACTACGAGCACGCCGGTGCGCAGCTGACGCAGATCGAAGACGAATTGGTCGACGCGGGCCGTCGCCGCGACGACGCCGTCGCGGACCTCGATGTCGCGGAGAAGCGTAGCGCCGAGCGCCGCGAGTCGTTGGCCTCGGGATTGCCCGCGGATCTGCTTGCGCTCTACGAGAAGCAGCGAGCGCTCGCCGGCCGTGGTGCGGCGCTGCTGCAGGCTCGCCGCTGTGGAGCGTGCCGAATCGAACTCGATCGCAACGAGATCGCGAGCATCGCCAACAAGCCCGCGGATGCTTTGATTCGTTGCTCCGAGTGCAACGCAATTCTGGTGCGCACCAAGGAATCCGGAATTTGAGCCCGGTATCGAGGGTCGTCGCCGAGGCCGACGGAGGGTCGCGCGGTAACCCCGGCCCGGCCGGGTACGGCGCTGTGGTGTTCAGCGCCGATCGCTCGCAGGTGCTCGCCGAGCGTCGGGCATCGCTCGGCGTGGCCACCAACAACGTCGCCGAGTACAACGGACTGATCGCGGCATTGACTGCGGCTCGTGATGTCGGAGCTCGCGAGGTTGCCGTCCGTATGGACTCCAAGCTCGTCGTCGAACAGATGTGCGGGCGCTGGAAAGTGAAGCACCCGGACATGATTCCGCTTCAGCGCGCAGCTGCCGAACTGGCTCGCCACTTCGACTCCGTCACCTACGAATGGATTCCGCGCTCGCAGAATTCACACGCCGATGCGCTGGCCAACGAGGCGATGGACGCAGCTGCCGAAGGTGTGGACCTGTCGGAATTGCCCGACGCCGAGCCGGTTGCGAAGAAGACCGAGTCGCCCGGGTGGACCGGCGCGATGGGGGAGCCGACTCGCCTGCTGTTGCTGCGTCACGGCCAGACCCCCATGTCGGTCGACCGGCGATACTCCGGTCGCGGAAATCCGGATCTGACCGAGCTGGGTCGACGTCAAGCCGATTCTGCGGCAACGGTTCTCGGTTCACGTACCGATATCGACGCCATCGTTGCCTCGCCGCTCGCACGCGCCCAGCAGACCGCCGCAGCGACGGCCGACCGCCTGGGATTGCCCGTCACCACCGTCGACGGTCTCATCGAGACCGACTTCGGCGACTGGGAAGGGCTCACGTTCACCGAGGCCATGGAACGCCACCCCGAGGGCCACAAGGCGTGGCGAGGTGATACCTCCGTCGCACCGCCGAACGGGGAGAGCTTCGACGCGGTGCGCGTGCGCATCGAAGCAACCCGCGATCAGTTGCTGACCGAGTACGTCGGAAAGACAGTTCTGGTGGTCACCCATGTCACCCCGATCAAGATGCTGCTGCAACTTGCACTCGACGTCGGCCCGTCGCTGTTGTATCGACTGCACCTCGACCTCGCGTCGCTGAGCATCGCCGAGTTCTACCCCGACGGCGGGGCTTCGGTGCGATTGGTGAACGACACCTCGCACTTGGCGCGCCTGGCCTGATCCTTTCGGGCATCGAAGGAGGACTCGGTTCGCATGTCCGAGAACGGTGCCCGCGAGCCTGCGGCGGCCCGCTGGATTGTCTTGGCGGCGTTCGCATCCGCCGTTGCCGGTCTGGCAGTCGCGTTCGGGTGGCGGTACGGGGTGACGCGGAGTTGGCTCGATGCGGATGCGCCACCGCCTGTGAATCCGAGTGACACCGGGTACTTTCGCGTGTACGACTACGTGCAGTACGTCTCGGGGCCGCCATGGTGGCCGGTCACGTGGGTCGCTCCGGTTGCCGCTCTTGTGGTCGGCACCGTTTTGTCGGTCACTCTCGGACGGCTCCGTCTCGGGCGAAGAACTGGTCGGCTGACGCTTGTGGTGGCCCCACTGGTGGCGGGAAGCATCGTCGGCGCGGGGGCAGCATGGTGGGCACGAAGCCAACCTCCCGAAATCCGCGTCAGGATGGTCGCGGACCCCTATTTCGACGACCTCGGGCCGACCGGCGCTGCGCGTCTGGACATCTACGGCGGTCCGCCGTTGTTCGACACCGTGCATGCGGGCCTGCTGTTGCCGGTGATGGGAGCGGTGATCGGTGCCGCGGTGTTCTGTGTGGGCCTGGCTGTCTCGACGCTCCACGCACGGCGTGAATGAGACCCGCACCGATCGCGTCGGACCGCACCACGGCCATTGTCGGTGGTGCCAGCGGTGACCACGGATAGACTCCACGAGTGACCGCCGCCAGAGCGCATCCCACACTGCTGTCTGTCGAGGAGTGGCGTGCGCTGGGTGAAGACGATTTTCACGCCGAAATGCAGGAGGGCGTGCCTGTCGTTTCACCGCGGCCGTCGAAAGCCCACGCCCGAATTCTGTTTCGACTGTGTGCACAGCTCGATGGCCAGTTGCCGGCTGGTTTGGAGGCGTTACCGGAGGTCGAGGTTGTCGTCGATTCGGTGACGCCAGCGACGGTGCGGGTACCCGACGTTGTGGTGTGCGCAACCGACTCACCCGAGGCGCTGCACGCCGAAGACGTCGTGCTGGTCGTCGAGGTAATTTCGCCTGGGTCTCGTCGTACCGATGTGGTGACCAAACGCAGCGAGTACGCCGACGCGGGGATTCCCCATTACTGGATCGTCGATCCGGATGCTGCCACGCTCACAACGCTGGATCTGAGTCCTCACGGATACTTCGAGCACGTTCGTCGAGGGCGGTGCGTCATCGAGGCTCCGGTACCACTGACAATCGATCTCGACGCTGCGCTGAGCTGATTCTGCTTTTTTCGCGACATATCCCGCTCGAATCGCTGCCCGACTGGCAAGGCTCAGATCTGCAGCGCGAGCCACAATCCCGCCACGGCACCGACGATGGTCAGCGGCGTCGTGATGACGCCCAGGACGGTGAAAGTTCGCAGATCTGCCGGCTCGTCGTTGGCCGATGCGACGCGTCGCCACAGCATGATTGCCAGCGACCCGACGTAGGTGAGGTTGGGGCCGAGGTTCACCCCGATCACCATGGCCAACAACAGCGCCGGGGGAGCGTCGGCCCCGAAGGCGGCCAGTAGCAGCAGCGTCGCGGGCAGGTTGTTGACGATGTTCGACGCCACCGCCGCGATGGCCGCCGCGGCCAAGAGCGACATGAAAGTGGTGTCGGACGGCAGGATTCGCGCGAGCCAGTCACCGATCGGGCCTGTGGTGACGCCGAGCACGACGATGCCGAGCAAGAAGACGAAGCCGCAGAACGGCAGATCGGCACCGCGCAGAATGGCGCGAGGCGTGGTGCGCTGACCTCGCAGTGCCGGGATCGCGAGTGCAACCGACCCCACCGCCGCCACCCAGAACGGCTCGATGTCGAACAGGCCTGCCACTGCGAAGCCGATGAGCGTCGCGGCGAGGATGACCAGAGTGGTCCGCGGTGCGGGGACGTCGTCGGCGCTCTGCTGGGTCAAGTTCTCCGGCGGTGTGGCGGTGCGGCTCAGATCCTTGCGGAAGAAGATCAGGAACACAGCCAACTCGATGACCACCGCGAATATCCAGGGCAGGGCCATCAGAGCGGTGAAGTGCAGGAAGGTCAGTCCGGTCGCTGCGAAGGCGAGCAGGTTGGTCAAGTTCGACACGGGCAGCAGCGTCGACGCCGAATTGGACAGGTGCGCAGTGGCGTAACTGTGGGGGCGAGCAGACATTCCGAGTAATCGAGCAGCGCCGATGATGGCCGGCGTCAGCAGAACCACGGTGGCGTCGAGACTGAGGACTGCCGTGGTCGATGCGGCTGCTGCAAACACCAGGGTCAGCAGTCTGCGTGGGCTGCCCTTCGCGCCTCGTCGTAGCTTCGCCGCGATCCAGGTGAATACGCCGAGCGCGTCCGAGAGATGCGCCAGGATCAGGATGAACGCCAGGAACACGACGGTGGGAGCGAGTTCGAGTACTTGCTCGCGCGCAGCGTCGAGGCTGACGAGCCCGACGAGCAGAACGACCGCCGCGGCGGGCAGTGCGGCGACGATCTCGGGGAGACCGCGGGGGCGAACGATGGCGAAGGCGAGCACAGCAGCGACCAATGCCGCGGCGAGAACGGTCACGCGAGAATCTTCACGAGCGTGCGAACGTTTCGCGTCGTCGTCGTGGCCTTGTACTTCGCTTTGGCCGTGGCTTTCCCGAACGTGCTGTCGGTGGTGTTGCCCTTGCGCACCTCCCAGTAGAGCACGCTGTTCCCCCCGGCGATCCTTTCGAGCTCGGGGTCGAGTTCGTCTGCAAGAGCGGACAATTCGGTCACATGGCTATCATCGCTACCGAACACGACATAAGGATGCCAGCCATCCCGTTCGGCGTCGAACGGGTAGGACGCCACTATTGCCCGAAGTGTCGGCACGTCCAGCACGACAACCCAGGCCTGGTAGCCGAACGTCTGGGCCAGCGCGCTCTCCACCTGTGCCTTCACCTCGGCGGTGGTCAGCGGGGAGCCGAGCAGGACATTGCCGGTCGCCAGAACGGTGCGGACATTCGTGAAGCCGGCCGATGTAAGTGCGGTACGGAGATCGGCCATCTTGATGTTGATGCCGCCGACGTTGATGCCGCGCAGCAACACGACCCATTCACTCATGGGAGGAACTGTAGTTCGGTTCCAGGCGGTCGCGGCGAGCCGAGTAGAGTACGCAACTGCGAACGAGTTGGCCGGACGGCTGCGGCTCGGAGGACCGGCGACCGAGTGTCGTCGCGCTTCGAGCCGAGGAAAGTCCGGACTCCACAGAGCAGGGCGGTTGTTAACGGCAACCCGAGGTGACTCGCGGGACAGTGCCACAGAAAACAGACCGCCTGCGGGACGGTTCTTCGGAATCGAACTGCAGGTCAGGGTGAAACGGTGCGGTAAGAGCGCACCAGCATCCCAGGTGACTGGGATGGCTAGGTAAACCCCGCCCGGAGCAAGGTCGAAGGCTGCACCCCGAAAGTGGTGCAGCTGCGCAGGTGCTCGAGGGCTGCTCGCCCGAGCCTGCGGGTGGACTGCTCGAGGTACCCGGCAACGGTGTGCCCAGATGGATGGTCGTCCAGCCGAACCTGCGAAAGCAGGAACGGCAGACAGGATCCGGCTTACAGGCCGACTCGTTCGCACCCACTATTTCTCCCGCAGTTCTCCTGCGGCGTCGCTGCATGGGGCACACTGGAAGTCATGACCGACGACGACACCTCCTGGTACTACGACATCAGCACCAAGCAGGTCGTGCAGGGCAAGCAGACCAACGCCCTCGACCGCATGGGCCCGTATCCGGACAAGGCCACCGCTGAACAGGCGCTGAAGATCGCCGCGGCGCGCAACAAGGCTGCCGATTCCGACGACGACTGGAACAACTGACGGTGCTGCTCACCCGGCTGAGGGCCCCGGGCTTCGACTTCGAGGCCATCAGATCCGAGTTCGCACTCACCGAAGCATTCGACGCAGACGCGATGCGCGAGGCGGTCGAAGCCCGAGACCTGCACGCCGACAGCAGAATCGACCGCACCGACATCCCGTTCGTGACCATCGACCCACCCGGCTCGAAGGACCTCGACCAAGCCGTACACATCGAGAAGACGTCCAACGGTTTGGTGGTGCACTATGCGATCGCCGACGTGGGCGCACTGGTGACGCCCGGGGGAGCGCTCGACACCGAGACCCGTCGACGCGGCCAGACGTTCTACCTTCCCGACGGGTCCGTGCCGCTGCATCCGCGAGAGCTGTCGGAGGGTTCGGGCAGTTTGCTGGAGGGGCAGACTCGGTGTGCCGCGCTGTGGACCATCGAACTCGACGACGTCGGCGAGGCGGCCGCGTGGACGGTCACCCGCGCGCTCGTTCGGTCGACCGCCCGGCTCGACTACGCCGCAGTGCAAGCCGATGTCGACGCGGGGACACCGCATCCGTCCATCGCAGCGCTGGCCGAGTTCGGGGCCCAGCGCGCAGCTGCAGCCAGACGGCGCGGAGCCGTCGACATCACGCTTCCCGAACAGGAAGTGGTTCCCGACGGGCGGGGTTGGCGCACCGTCCTGCAGCCACGCACTGCAGTGGACGGGTGGAACGCCGAGGTGTCGCTGCTGACGGGAATGTGCGCCGCCAGAATCATGCTCGACGCCGGAATCGGCATCGTGCGAACCCTGCCGCCCGCCTCGTCCGAGTCGGTGGACGCACTGAAGAATACCGCCGAAGCGCTCGGAATCGACTGGCCTGCAGGCGCATCCGCCGGTGCCGTACTGGCAGGCCTGCCCACCGACGAGCCGTCGACGCTGGCGATGATGACTCGGGCGACGGGATTGCTGCGAGGTGCGGACTATCTCGCGTTCGACCGTACGACCGACCCCGTCGACGGCGATGCGTCGGTGGAACATTCGGGGATCGGCGCACCCTATGCCCATGTGACGGCACCGCTGCGGAGGCTGTCCGACCGCTTCGCCACCGAGGTGTGCCTGGCCGTGGTCGCCGGCGCATCGGTGCCGGACTGGGCGGCGCAGGCTCTACCGGAGCTGCCCGCGATCATGCGCGGATCGGATTCTGCGGCATCGAAAGTGGACCGCGCCTGCATCGATCTCACCGAAGCACACGTGCTGAAGAATCGAGTGGGCGACAGTTTCTCGGCTGTCGTTCTGCGCGGTGCCGAGGGCAAACGTGACGCCGAGGTGTTGGTGTCGGAACCCATCGTCCTCGGAAAGTGCGACGGCGAACCACCTGCGGGGGAGTCGGTGACGGTCCGGTTGGCCCGGGCCGACACCGACTCACGCACAGTTGCCTTCGATTACGTACCCGTCACGGCCTGAGACGGTCTGTGGCCTCCACGAGGTGATGCACGATGCCCGGTTCGGCGGCAGAGTGCCCTGCGTCGTCGACGATGACGAGATTCGCTGAGGGCCAAACCTTGTGCAGTGCCCAGGCACTCGTTGCCGGACACACGACGTCGTAACGGCCCTGCACGATGACTCCGGGAATGCCGTCGAGCAGGTGGGCGTCGCGGAGCAGTTGGTTCTCTTCGAGAAAGCAGTTGTTGCGGAAGTAGTGGTTCTCGATACCGGAGAATGCCAGGGCGAACCGTGGATCCGAGTTGTCCTGCACTGCATCCGATTTCGGCAGGAGGTAACTCGTCGCCGCCTCCCAGGTGGACCACGCCACCGCAGCGCGAGTTGCGGCCTCGCGGTCCTCGGACATCAACTGCCGGTGATACGCCTCGACGAGATCGCCGTCGCGTTCGTCCTGCGGAATCGGTTCGAGGAATTTCTCCCACAGATCGGGGAAGAGGTGGCCTGCCCCGCCGCCGTAGTACCAGTCGATTTCGGACGGCCGCACCAGAAATATCCCTCGCAGTACCAGCCCTCGCACGCGATCTCGGTGCGACTGCGCGTAGGCCAGCGACAACGTCGATCCCCATGATCCGCCGAACACCAACCACGTGTCGATGTTCAAGTGCTCCCGGATCTTCTCCATGTCCGAGATCAACCGGTCGGTGGTGTTGACCGACAGATCGGCACCGTCGGCGATGTGGGGTGTCGACTGCCCGCAACCACGCTGATCGAACAACACGATTCGATAGGCCTCCGGGTCGAAGTACCGGCGCTGCAACGGATTGGTGGCACCGCCCGGACCGCCGTGCACGAACACCACCGGCGCACCGTCGGGGTTGCCCGAGACTTCCCAGTAGATCTGTTGGCCGTCACCCACATCGAGGTGTCCGGTCTCGAGAGGCGCGATCTCGGGGTAGAGGGTGCGCATCTAGAAGCCCACCAAACCGGATGCGAGGTCCGGAATGTCGAGGGATCGGATGGCCTCGTCCCGCACCTCCGAGCACGTCTCCGTCGTGATCTCGTCGACGATCGTTCGGTTCTGCACCACCTGCAGGTTGATGACGCCGCTCTGCGCCGCCCAGGTCTGCACCAGGATGTTCAGCCCGCCGCGGCCCAGGGTGGGCCCCTGGACACGCCAATTGGACAGCTGCGCCTCGAGATCGGTGCACAGCTGTTGCTTCTGCGCATCGGTGATCACTGCGTCCGCAGGCGGTGCCGTGACCGTGGTGGTCGGTGCGACCGTCGTGGTCGACGAGGAACCGGTGTTGGTGGTGTCGGTGCTGCATGCAGTCGCTACGACGAGAAGCGCAGCCGCGCCTGCCACTGCGACTGCGCCTCTTCCTGCGATGGACGTCGTACCCCGTCTGAGTTTCATGGCACCGAGTGTGCCACCCGAACATGGACGAGGCGAGGACGATCAGTAGCTGTGTTCGGGCCCGGGGAAGACTCCCGATCGCACCTCGGACAGGTACGTGGTGGCAGCGGTGCGCAGTGAATCGCCGACGTCGGCGAACTTCTTCACGAACTTCGCGGTCTTGCCGTTGGTGTAGCCGGCCATGTCCTGCCACACCAGAACCTGCGCGTCGCATTCGTTGCCCGCGCCGATACCGACCGTCGGAATGGTCAGCTTGCGGGTGACCTGGCCGGCGATGTCGGCGGGAACCATCTCCATGACGACGGCGAACGCACCGGCCTCCTGGACTGCGATGGCGTCGGCGACAAGCTGCTCGGACGCGTCACCACGTCCTTGGACGCGGAATCCGCCCAAGGTGTTGACGCTCTGCGGGGTGAAGCCGACGTGGGCCATCACGGGGATGCCCGCGGCAGTGATCGCGGCGATCTGAGCGGCCACGCGCTCGCCGCCCTCGAGCTTGACCGCGCCCGCGAGCCCTTCCTTCATGAACCGGACTGCGGTTTCGAGAGCCTGCTGCGGCGAGGCCTCGTAGGTGCCGAAGGGCAGATCTGCGACGACGAGAGCATGCGGTGCGCCGCGGACGACTCCACGGACCAGCGGAAGAAGTTCGTCGACGGTGATCGGCACGGTGGTGTCGTAGCCGTAGACGACGTTTGCCGCCGAGTCGCCGACGAGGAGAACAGGAACTCCGGCCTCCTCGAAGATGCGGGCGCTGGAGTAGTCGTATGCGGTGAGCATTCCCCAGCGCTCGCCGTCCGCCTTCATCTGGAGAAGGTGGTGCGTGCGGGTCTTACGGGTCAGTGCGGTGGAGGGTGCTTCCTGAGCAGATCCGCCGTACACAGCAGTGTCGGACATCTTTGTCCCTTTCTGGTCCTCGAGGCCCGCTCGGCGGGTCCCCGGGATGGGGTGTGATGACGTGCTCGAGTCTGCCACTGCACGCGACCTGCCGGAGCGCTACCGGCAGTGCAATTCGTCACACCTCGTCGAGGGCCGCGTAGTCGCGCCAACCGTTGGTGATCGGCATGCGGCGGTCGCGCCCGAACGCACGAGAGGTGACCTTGGTACCGATCGGATACTGACGCCGCTTGTACTCGGACGCGTCGACCTTGCGCAGGATGTCCGCGACCACCGCCGCGTCGAAACCGGCCGCCACGATGTCCGCAAAGCCTTGGTCGTGGTCCACGTACCGGAACAGTATGGCGTCGAGTTCGTCGTAATCGGGCAACGAGTCGGTGTCGAGTTGTCCGGGACGGAGTTCGGCGGACGGTGGTTTGTCGATGCTCGACTCGGGAATCGGTGGGATGTCCCCACGGTCGGCAGCGGACTTGTTCCGCCAGCGCGCCAGATCCCATACGAGCGACTTCGGTACATCCTTGATCGGTGCGAAGCCGCCGACGGCATCACCGTAGATCGTCGAATAGCCAACGGCCAGTTCGGATTTGTTTCCGGTCGCCAGCACCAGATGGCCGGAGGTGTTCGACAGTGCCATCAACACCATGCCCCGGCACCGTGCCTGAATGTTCTCCTCGGCCAGGCCGGTCAGGTGCAGCTGGTCGACGTAGCAGGCGACCATGTCTGCAATCGGCTCGACGCTGAAATGGATGCCGGTGCGCGACGCGAATTCCTCTGCGTCGGTGCGGGAGTGATCCGACGAGTAGGTAGAGGGCATCGATACTGCGTGTACCGCATCGCTACCGAGTGCGTCGACGGCGATGGCCGCGACCACCGCCGAGTCGATGCCGCCGGACAATCCGAGGGCGACCGACCGAAAGCCGTTCTTGTGCAAGTAGTCTCGTAGACCGGTGACCAGCGCACCCCATACCTGTTCCTCGGTGCTCGCGATCTCTGCGAGATACGGTTCGGCTCGCTGCCAGCCGGTGACGGCCGCGTCGGGGAGCGTCACCCGGTCGATGGTCCAGCCGGGTACCTCGGCCGCGTCGGGATGTGGTGCAGCCGGGGCGTCGACGTCGACGATCAGGAGATGCTCGACGAATTGGGGGGAGCGGCCCCAGGTGGAACCGTCCGGCCCGACGACGAAGCTCGCCCCGTCGAACACCAGCTCGTCCTGTCCGCCGACGACGTTGACGTAGGCGATCGGCGCTCCGGTCTCTGTTGCTCGGCGCCGGGCGATGGAGCGCCGCACCTCGTCCTTGCCCTGTTCGAAGGGGCTGGCATTGAGGCAGAGCAGCATGTCCACCCCGGCCGCGGCATAGGCAGGCACGGAGCCGCCCGGTTGCCAGATGTCTTCGCAGACAACGACACCCAGTCTCACTCCGTTGACCGCGACGATGCTCAAGCACGATCCGGGAGCGAAGTAGCGGGCCTCGTCGAACACTCGGTAGGTGGGGAGCGAATGCTTGTCGTATCGAGTCGTCACCCGCCCGTCGACGATCACCGCCGCGCTGTTCCGCGAGCCCTCGGCGTCGCGATCGAGGTAGCCGACCACCACGATGCGGTCGCCGCATCCGGCCTTGTCCAGGGCTGTCGCCAACTCGGTGAGGGCACGAACCGATGCGGCGGCGAACGACGGTCGCAGTGCCAGATCCTCGACGGGGTATCCCGTGAGCGCCATTTCGGGAAACACCACCACGTTGGCCCCGTCGTGGGCCGCGCGGACCGTCCACTCGACGATCGCCGCGGAGTTCGCGGCGAGATCACCGACGACGGAATTGATCTGGGCGAGGGCGAGTCGGAGTGCCTGCACGGCGTCCACGCTAGTGCTCCGACGGCGTCCTCGCCGGGCAGCGAGAACGAGGCGCGCTCGCAGGACCTGGCACGATCGTGGCATGAGAACGCGCACCAGGAGCACGGTCGTGGCGCTGTCCGCGGTCGCCGTGGTCCTCGCGGGCTGCTCCGGCCCCGAGCCCACAGCCACACCGGAGAACTCCGAGGCGTCGTCGCCGGCATCCGTCGCCGGTCCCATCCCTGCGGGGCTCGAGAATTTCTACACCCAGACCCTGCAGTGGGAATCCTGCGACCGGTACAACACCGACGGCAGCGAACTGGGCGGCTCCGTCGAGTGCGCGATGGTGACCGTGCCGCTCGACTACGCCGATCCCACCGGCACGACCATCGAGGTCGCCATCTCGCGGACGAAGGCGACCGGCGAGAAGATCGGCTCGATATTGATGAATCCAGGCGGGCCCGGCTCCTCGGGGCTCTACCTGGCCGAGCAGGCCGCGGGCACCACCGTGACCGATCGCTTCGACCGGATCGGCTTCGACCCACGCGGAATCGGCGCATCCGAGCCGGAAGTGCGGTGCCTGACGTCCGAGGAGGTCGACCAGGAACGTCGCGAACCGGATGTGGACGTCAGCCCCGAAGGCATCGCAGCGACCGAGGCCGAACACCGTGACTACGCCGAGAACTGCGTCGAGCGGACGGGGACGGATGTGCTCGAGCACGTCGGTACCCGGGAAGTGGTGCGCGACATGGACGTCATTCGAGCGGTTCTGGGCGACGAGAAGCTGACCTACATCGGCTACTCCTACGGGACCCGGATCGGGACCGCGTACGCGGAGGAGTTCCCGTCGAACGTGCGCGCGATGGTGCTCGACGGCGCGCTCGATCCCGACCAGTCACCCGTCGACGAGGCCGTCGCCCAGGGTGCGGCGTTCCAGACCGCGTTCGACGAGTTCGCCACGGACTGCGCACAGACCGAGACCTGCCCGCTCGGCACCGACCCGGCGCAGGCAGTCGAGCAGTTCCGATCGCTGGTCGACCCCCTGATCGACCGGCCGGCCGAGACGACCGACCCCCGCGGGCTCAGCTACGACGATGCGATCACCGGTGCTCAGCAGGCGCTGTACTCGCAGCAGCTGTGGCGTCTGCTGCGGGCCGGCTTGAACGAATTGGGCGACGGTCGGGGCGACACCCTGCTCCGACTCGCCGACACCTACTCCGGACGGCTGGAGGACGGCAGCTACACCAACATCGACGACGCGTTCAACGCCGTTCGATGCGTCGACGGCCCGCCGACCACCGATCGCGCAGAGGCCGACGAGGCGGACGCCAGGTTCCGTGCGGCCGCGCCGTATCTCGACGACGGCCGGGCGACGGGCAACGCGCCGCTCGACCTGTGTGCCTTCTGGCCGGTGCCGAACACGAGTGATCCGCATATCGTCGACGTGGAGGGACTGCCGACGCTGGTGGTCGTCTCGACGACCAACGATCCGGCCACGCCCTATCAGGCGGGGGTGGAGTTGGCTGCGCAGCTGCGCGCAGATCTGGTGACCTACGAGGGCACCCAGCACACGGTCGCCTTCTCGGGCGTCGAGTGCGTCGACGATCCGTTGGTGAACTATTTCGTCGATCTGGTTCCGCCGGAGGACGGATTACGGTGCTGACGTGCTACCTCACGCCCTGAAAAGTAGGCAGAGAGTTTCACGAAGTGAGACCGAATTCACGATGTAACACAGATTTAACTCCGTTTGCTTACTCTCGCGTTCATGGATCGTCAAAAGGAATTCGTGCTCCGGACCCTCGAAGAGCGCGACATTCGTTTCGTCCGCCTCTGGTTCACCGACGTTCTCGGGTACCTCAAGTCGGTGGCCATCGCCCCCGCCGAGCTCGAAGGGGCATTCGACGAGGGAATCGGTTTCGACGGTAGCGCCATCGAAGGATTCGCCCGTGTCTCCGAGGCCGACACCGTGGCCAAGCCCGATCCGTCGACGTTCCAGATTCTGCCCTGGTCCACCAGCAAGGGTCACCAGCACTCCGCGCGGATGTTCTGCGACATCGCCATGCCCGACGGCTCGCCGTCCTGGGCCGACTCGCGCCACGTGCTGCGGCGCCAGTTGAGTAAGGCCGCAGACCTCGGGTTCAGCTGCTACGTGCACCCCGAGATCGAATTCTTCCTGCTCAAGGACGTCCCGCAGGACGGCTCACCGCCGACCCCCGCAGACAACGGCGGCTACTTCGATCAGGCCGTGCACGACTCGGCCCCGAACTTCCGCAGGCACGCCATCGACGCGCTGGAGTCGATGGGAATCTCGGTCGAGTTCAGCCACCACGAGGCCGCACCGGGCCAGCAGGAGATCGATCTCCGCTACGCCGATGCACTGTCGATGGCCGACAACATCATGACCTTCCGCTACGTGGTCAAGGAAGTTGCCATCGAGGAGGGTGTGCGCGCGACGTTCATGCCCAAGCCGTTCAGCGACCAGGCCGGCTCGGCGATGCACACCCACATGAGCTTGTTCGAGGGCGACGCCAACGCCTTCCACAACCCGGACGATCCGATGCAGCTGTCCGAGACCGGCAAGTCCTTCATCGCCGGCATCCTCGAGCACGCCAACGAGATCAGCGCCGTGACCAACCAGTGGGTCAACTCCTACAAGCGGCTGGTGCGTGGCGGCGAGGCACCGACCGCCGCGTCGTGGGGACCGGCGAATCGCTCGGCCCTGATCCGCGTGCCGATGTACACCCCGAACAAGGCATCCTCGCGTCGCGTCGAGATCCGGAGCCCCGACTCCGCCTGCAACCCGTACCTGGCGTTCGCGGTGCTGCTCGCGGCCGGCCTTCGCGGAATCGAGAAGGGCTACACCCTTCCGCCCGAGGCCGAGGAAGACGTCTGGGCGTTGACCTCCGCCGAGCGTCGCGCCATGGGCTACAAGGAGCTGCCGGGCAACCTCGATCAGGCACTGAACGCGATGGAAGGCTCCGAACTGGTCGCCGAAGCATTGGGCGAGCACGTCTTCGACTTCTTCCTCCGCAACAAGCGTCGCGAGTGGGAGGAATACCGCAGCCACGTCACGCCGTACGAGCTGAAGGCCTACCTGGGTCTTTAACGGCACGGCGTCGTCATGGGCTACGTTCTAGTCGATCCTTCAATGGTAGTTCCGATGCCGACGCGAGCGCCTTCGCGTCGCTGTGCACTGACGACGAGGTAAACCTGTGGCACCCCGAGGTGGATTCTGATGGTGCGTCCTCCGACCTCCAGATCCGTCGTTCCCGGACCGGGCCGTCTCGGCCTCGTCGAAGAAACTGCGCCGTCCGACCTGCGCACCCTCGGCTGGACGGGGGAAGAAAGCCTCGAGCTGCTGTGGTCGCTCTCGCGCGCGCCGAACGCGGACCTCGCTCTACGCACCCTGGTGCGGATGTACGAGTTGCTCGGTGCCGCGTGGACGGAATTCGATACTGCACTGCGCACCGACAAGGGATTCCGTGGCCGCATCCTCGGTCTCGTCGGCGCTTCGAGTGCGCTCGCCGATCATCTCGTGGCCGACGACAGCACCTGGCGTCTGCTGTTGACCAAGGAAGGTCAGAGCAGCGGGGTGTCGGCGAAGATCGAGCTCCCCACCAAGGCCACCCTGGTCGCGGAACTGCTCGAGGCAGTGGGGGCCGAGCCCGAGACCGGGCCCAATGCCGCACCGGACCTGTACCGCGCGTCGCTCACCGGACCGCCCGCCGTGATCGCGTTGCGCAAGAAGTACCGCGACCAGATCATGGTGTTGGCCGCCTACGACCTCGCCGCGACGGTAGAGAACGAGCCCGTCCTGCCGTACACGGTGGTCGGGTCGCAGCTGTCCGATATGGCCGACGCCGCGCTCACCGCAGCACTGGCAGTCGCCGTGGCCACCGTGTGCCCGGACGCCCCGTGTCCGACGCGTCTGGCCGTTGTCGCGATGGGCAAATGCGGTGCGCGCGAACTCAATTACGTCTCCGACGTCGATGTCGTGTTCGTCGCCGAGCCCGCCGACGCGCAGGCCAGCCGCATCGCCGGTGAGATGATGCGCATCGGATCCTCGGCATTCTTCGAAGTGGACGCGGCACTGCGTCCCGAGGGCAAGCGCGGCGAACTGGTCCGCACCCTGGATTCGCACGTCGCGTACTACAAGCGCTGGGCCAAGACCTGGGAGTTCCAGGCATTGCTCAAGGCCCGTCCCATGACGGGCGACATCGCGCTGGGCGACGACTACGTCGCTGCGGTCAACCCGATGGTGTGGTTGGCCAGCCAGCGCGAGGACTTCGTGCCCGAAGTGCGAGCGATGCGGCGTCGCGTCGAGGAGATGGTGCCGCCCGAACTCCGCGAGCGCGAGATCAAACTCGGACGCGGCAGCCTGCGGGACGTGGAATTCGCCGTTCAGCTCCTGCAATTGGTGCACGGTCGAACCGACGAGTCGCTGCGCGTTCTCGGCACCGTCGACGCGTTGTCGGCACTGACCGACGGTGGTTACATCGGCCGCGACGACGCTGCGAATCTGACGGCGTCCTACGAGTTTCTTCGGCTGATCGAGCACCGGCTGCAGATGCAGCGGATGCGTCGCACACACACCCTGCCTCCGCAGGACGACGAGGAAGCGCTGCGGTGGCTGGCTCGTTCGGCGCACATGCGACCGGACGGCAACCGCGATGCGCTCGGTGTGCTGAACGCCGAGATCAAGCGGAACGCGCAACGCATCAGACGGTTGCACGCGAAGCTCTTCTACCGGCCTCTGCTGGATTCGGTGGTCAAGTTCGATTCGGAGACAGTGCGATTGACTCCGGATGCCGCGACGCGTCAGCTCGCCGCGCTCGGCTACGCGACCCCGCAGAACGCGTTGGGCCACCTTCGTGCGCTCGTCGGCTCGGGCACCCGTCGCGGTCAGATTCAAGCCGTGTTGCTTCCGACGCTGCTGGAATGGCTCGCCGACACACCCGATCCCGACGCCGGGCTGCTCAACTACCGCCGATTGTCGGAATCGGCGGGGGAGCAGACGTGGTTCCTGCGAGTGCTGCGCGACGAAGGAGCTGTGGCCCAGCGACTGATGATCGTGCTCGGCTCCTCGGCCTACGTACCGGACCTGCTGATCAAGGCCCCCGAGGTCATTCGGTTGTTCGCCGACGGCCCCACCGGCCCGCGTCTGCTCGACGTCGAGCCGGAAGAGACCTACCGCGCCATCCTGTCGTCCTCGGCTCGCTACGAGGATCCGGTACGAGCGATCAATGCTGCCAGGGCGCTGCGGCGTCACGAACTGGCACGGGTGGCCTCGGCAGACATCCTGGGAATGCTCGATGTACCTCAGGTGTGCCGTGCGTTGTCCTCGGTATGGGCAGCGGTCATCAACGCCGCGCTTGCGGCTGCCGTCCGCGCCAGCGAGAAGGAGCGCGGTGAACCTGCTCCCGCAACTCTCGCCGTCATCGGCATGGGTCGCCTCGGCGGCGGGGAGCTCGGCTACGGCAGCGACGCGGACGTGCTGTTCGTCTGCGAACCGGTGGACGGCGTCGACGAGACCGTTGCGGTCAAGTGGGCCAACACCATTGCCGACCGCATCCGGAAGTTGCTCGGCGCGCCCAGCACCGACCCACCCCTCGAGGTCGACACCGGCCTTCGGCCCGAAGGCCGCAACGGGCCGGTGGTGCGCACCCTCGCGTCGTACGCCGCGTACTACGCGCAGTGGGCGCAGGCCTGGGAAGTCCAGGCTCTACTGCGGGCACACCAGGTGGCCGGCGATCAGGATCTCGGCATCCGGTTCTTGCTGATGGCCGACAAGGTGCGATACCCCGAAGGCGGAGTGTCTTCCGACGCGGTTCGCGAGATTCGACGCATCAAGGCGCGCATCGATTCCGAACGCCTGCCCAAGGGGGCCGATCCCGCCACCCACACCAAGCTGGGACGCGGAGGACTGGCCGATATCGAGTGGACCGTTCAGCTCATCCAGCTCAGGTACGCACACAAGGTTCTGACGCTGCACAACACCTCGACCCTGCAGTCACTCGACGCCATCGGCGCAGCCGAGCTCATGAGCGAAACCGACGTCGAATTGCTCAGGGAAGCATGGATTCTGGCGACGAAGGCACGCAACGCGCTGGTGCTGGTGCGCGGCAAGCCCACCGATCAGCTGCCGCGGCCGGGAGCTGTGCTCTCCGCAGTCGCGCAGGTGGCGGGCTGGGAGGACGGCGACGCCGGAGCGTTCCTCGACAACTACCTGCGTGTGACGCGTCGGGCAAAGGCAGTGGTGGAGAGGACCTTCGGCGGGAACTAGTCGCTCCCGACGGTGACGAATCCCTGCTGGACCATCCAGTCTCGTGCGACGTCTGCCGGCTCGCGGCCATCGATGTCCACCTGCCGGTTGAGCTCGGTGATCTCGGCGTTGGTCAACGCCGCGGAGATCGGAGCGGTGACCTCGGCGATCTCCGGGTACTGCTCGGCAATCGGCGTGCGCAGCACGACCGTGGCGTTGTAGCGGGGAAAGAAGCTCTTGTCGTCTTCGATCACTACCAGATCGAGACCTTTGATCCGGCCGTCGGTGGTGAACACCTCGCCGAATGTGCACTGCGAGCCGTCGGCGGTCGCTTGATAGATGATGCCGCCCTGCAACACCTGCCGCGGAACGACATCGGGGTCGAAGCCGTAGGCCGCGGCCATGCCCGGAAACCCGTCCTGTCGTGAATTGAACTCCGTCTCCACGCAGGTCTGTGCCGCGGCGGGATCGGTCTCGGCGAGCGCGGCGTAATCCGAGAGCGTCTCGATGCCCGTCGCGTCCGCTGTTGCCCGATTCATGGCGAGCGCGTACGTGTTGTCCATAGGTGCAGGGTTGACCCACGTGAGGCCGTTGCCTGCGTCCTGGTCGCGCAAGGCCTCGAACTGCCCGGTGGCATCCGGGATAGCGGTCTCGTTGCCCAAGAAGTTGATCCACGCTGTACCCGTGTATTCGTAGGTGACGTCCACCTGCCCGGAGACCATGGCTTGGCGGGTGCTGTTGGACCCCGAAATGTTGGTGAGGTCTCGGACGTCGGCTCCGGCCGCCACCAGCCCGAATTCGAGTATGTAACCCAGGATCACCTGCTCGGTGAATTCCTTCGAGCCGACTATCAATTTTGCGCCGTCGAGCCCCGGCACGGGTTGGATACTGCCGGGTTCGACGGGCAGCGGCACTGCACTACCCGACTGCAGACCGCAACTCGTGAGTACCGTCATCACAACGCTGCACAGGGCTAGCGAGCCGCGTGTCGATTGCCGCGTCAGAGGATTCCTCACGGGTCGGTGCACGTAACGGCTAGTCCGCGCCGGCGGTGACGAAACCTTTGTCGACCATCCAATCCCGCGCGACATCGGCCGGTTCACGGCCGTCGACGTCTACCTGCTTGTTCAGCTCGGTTATCTCGGCATTGGTCAGTGCGGCGGAGATCGGAGCGGTGATCTCGGCGATCTGCGGGTACTGCTCGGCGATCGACGAACGAATGACGACGGTGGCGTTGTACCGCGGGAAGAAGCTCTTGTCGTCTTCGAGGACAACAAGATTCAAGCCCTTGATGCGGCCGTCGGTGGTGAACACTTCACCGAACTTGCACTGCGAACCGTCGGCAGTTGCCTGGTAGATGATTCCGGTCTGCAGAATCTGACGGGGTACGGCATCGGGATCGAAACCGTACGTTGCGGCCAGGCCGGGAAATCCGTCCTGTCGGGAGTTGAATTCCGTCTCGACGCACAACGCCGACGCGGCCGGATCACGCGCGACGAGTGCTGCGTAATCCGAGAGTGTTTTCACCCCGGTCTGTTCGGCAGTCGTCTGGTTCATCGCGAGAGCGTACGTGTTGTCCATCGGCGCAGGATTGACCCACGTCAATCCGTTGGCGACGTCCGCGTCGCGTACCGCGTCGAACTGCTCGGCTGCGTCCGTGATGGGACTTTCGTTACCCAGATAGTTGATCCAGCCGGTTCCGGTGTACTCGTAGGTGACGTCGACCTGCCCGGCGACCATGGCTTGGCGGGTGCTGTTCGAACCCGAGATATTCGTCAGGTCGCGAACGTCGGCACCGGCAGCGGAGAGCGCGAACTCGAGGATGTAACCCAACACGATCTGCTCGGTGAAGTCTTTGGATCCGACGGTCAGTTCGGCACCCTCAAGACCCGGCATTACTTCGATGCTCCCGGGTTCGACGGACAGTGGCACGGCACCACCCGACTGCAGACCGCACCCCGTCAACGCGATCGTGGTGATCGCGCAGAGTGCCACGAGTTGTCTTGTCGAGCGCCGCATCAGCGGAGTCCTTTCGGTCCGAGATAGGCCTCGGCGAGTGCTCCGAGCCAGTCGACGAACAACGCGAGAGCGACGGCGAGGACGCCTCCCACGACGAGAATCAGTGGCTGGTAGAGCTTGTAGCCGGTGTCGATCAGAACCCCGAGGCCGCCCGCTCCCACGAGAAAGCTCAGTGTGGCCGTACCGACGGCGAGCACCAGCGACGTGCGCAGACCGGCCAACATGTACGGCACCGCCAGCGGAAACTCGATGCGCCACAGAATGCCGCTGCTGGACATGCCCTGTCCACGTGCAGCATCGATGTAACTCGGATCGACCTGTTGGAAACCGAGCATCGTGTTTCGGAGAACGGGAAGGAGTGAGTAGAACGCAATGGGCAGTACGCCGATCCAGAAACCGGTTTTGCCCGTTGCGAGGAAGAGCAACACCAACAGGCCGACCGCCGGGGCAGCTTGACCGATGTTGGCGATACCGATGAATACCGGTGCCAATCTCCGGTAGCCGTTACGGGTCAACAGTATTCCCAGAGGAACAGCGATCACGAGCACGAGCGCGGTGACGACGATCGTGATGACGACGTGCTCGGACAGCCGCTGGAACAGAGTGCTCGCGTTCAGCGTCTCCTTCTGCGTCGCACTCAAGTCGCGGGTGAACGTGTAGGCAAGAAGAACCACAACGACCAACACGATGATCGCGGGTTGCACCAGCAAGCGAATACGCTCCGCGCGCTTGGCCGCCTGCTGTGCCGTCCGCGCCGTACCGTCGTCCGCTGACGCGTCGACGGCGGAGGTCTCCGCGGCGGAAGTCACGACGCGCTTCCCGTGGCCACGTCGTCGCGAACAACGTTCGAGTCATGACCTTCAGCACTGTCGTCGTCATGGTCGTGAGCATGCTGCGAACGAATGGTTTTGATGGTGTCGATCAGTTGCTCGATGGTGATGGTTCCGGCGTACTCGCCACGTTTACCGGTGACCGTGGCGGTCGCGTTGCCCTCCGCGAGCAGCGCTTCCAGAGCATCTTGCAGAGTCGACTGAGTGGAGACCATTTCGCCCATCGGCACGCCGACGTCGCGCAAGCTCTTCGCGTCGGTGAGGTGGCGACGATCGGTCCACCTAATCGGTCGCCGACGAGCGTCGAGAATGATTCCCCACGCTTCGGGGTCTCTTCCGAGCGCCGTGTTCATCGACTCGACCGACTCGTCCTCGCCCATGACCGGTACATCGGACAATTCGATGTCTCGTACACGCATCAGCGTCAACTGCTTCAACGCTGCACCTGAGCCGACGAATCCAGCGACGGTCTCGTCGGCCGGATTTGCCAGAACTGCTTCGGGTGTATCGAATTGCAGAATCCGAGATTGGTTGCCCAGCACGGCAATCCGATCACCGAGCTTGACGGCCTCGTCGAAGTCGTGCGTGACGAATACGATCGTCTTGCCCAATTCGGCTTGTAGGCGCATCAATTCGTCCTGGAGCAAACCGCGGGTGATCGGATCGACGGCACCGAAAGGCTCGTCCATGAGCAGTACCGGGGGGTCGGCAGCGAGCGCGCGTGCGACACCGACGCGCTGCTGCTGGCCACCGGACAGCTGGCGCGGATAGCGCTCGCGGTACAACGATGGATCGAGACCGACGAGGTCCAGCATTTCGTCGGTGCGATCCGATATCCTCGGCTTCTTCCAGCCGATCAGACCCGGAACCATGCCGACGTTCTCGGCAATCGTCATGTGTGGGAACAGACCTGCCTGCTGGATCGAGTAGCCGATGGTGCGGCGCAGCTCGTTCGGGTTGATCGACAGTGCATCTTCACCGCCGATGGTGATGCGGCCCGACGTCGGCTCTATCAGCCGGTTGATCATGCGCATGGTTGTCGTTTTGCCGCAGCCCGAAGGCCCGACCAGCACGACGACTTCGCCCGCGGGGATGGTCATGGACACGTTGTCCACGGCGGCGTCCTTTTGGCCCGGGTAGCTCTTGGTCACGTTCTCCAAGACGATTTCTACGCCGGATACGGTGGTTTTCTCACTCACGGATACCCCTCGAGGTGGTCAGTTTGCCGATCACGACGTAGATCCCATCGAGGATCAACGCCAGCAGGACGATGAGGATGGTGCCGGTCAGTGCCTGTGGGACGGCGGTCGGGCTGCCCACTCGGGCCAGCCCGGAGAACAGCAGGTTGCCCAGGCCAGGGCCTTTGGCGTACGCAGCGATGGCCAGGATGCCCATGGCCAACTGCGTGCTGACGCGCATCCCGGTCAGAATCGAGGGCCATGCGAGAGGAATCTCGATGCGCCGCAACACAAGAATGCGGCTCATCCCGATTCCGCGGGCGGCATCGGTGACCGCCGGATTCACGGAATCGAGGCCGACCACCGTGTTTCGGATGATCGGAAGCAGTGAGTACAGGACCAGGGCGGTCACCGTCGGTCGAACGCCCAGTCCCAGTATGGGAATGAGCAGACCCAACAGAGCGAACGACGGAATCGTCAGCACGGTACTCGCCAGGGCTGTCGCGACGGCAGATCCGGCGGGACTGCGGTAGACGAGGATTCCGATGGCGACGCCGATAACGGTCGCGATGATCACGCATTGCACGACGGCCGAGACATGTAGATAAGAGTCGATCGCCAACTGCCTTCGTCGTCCGACGATGAATTCCCACAGTGCGTCCATGAAGTTCGTTGTCCTCTGTTCGCCCTCAGCAGATACAGGTCTTTACCCCACGTACCGACTATCAAACGCCGACCGGGTCGAATTCTGTTGCAATTTGCCGGAATCGGCACGGAACAGAAACAATCCAGAACACGAAAACGCCCGGCCGAAAGAATCGGCCGGGCGTTCTCAGTGTGAAGTCAGGTCGATCACACGTCGTAGTACAGGGAGAACTCGTACGGGTGCGGACGCAGGTTGACGGGAGCGATTTCCTGCTCACGCTTGAGCGAGATCCAGGTCTCGATCAGGTCGGTCGTGAACACGCCACCCTCGGTGAGGTAGTCGTGGTCGGCCTCGAGCCGGTCGATGACCGCGTTCAGCGAGGTCGGTGCCTGAGGAATGTTCTTGGCCTCCTCGGGCGGCAACTCGTAGAGATCCTTGTCGACCGGAGCCATCGGCTCGATCTTGTTCTTGATTCCGTCCAGACCGGCCATCATCTGAGCAGCGAAGTTCAGGTAAGGGTTGCCCGAGGAGTCCGGCGCACGGAACTCGAGGCGCTTTGCCTTCGGGTTGTTGCCGGTGATCGGGATACGGACCGCAGCGGAGCGGTTGCGCTGGCTGTAGACCAGGTTGATGGGGGCTTCGTAGCCCGGCACCAGACGGTGGTACGAGTTGATCGTGGGGTTGGTGAATGCCAACAGCGACGGCGCATGGTGCAGGATGCCGCCGATGTAGTGACGGGCGAGATCCGACAGCCCGGCGTATCCGGCCTCGTCGTGGAAGAGGGGCTTGCCGTCCTTCCACAGCGACTGGTGCACGTGCATGCCCGAGCCGTTGTCTCCGAACAGCGGCTTCGGCATGAATGTCGCCGACTTGCCGTTCTGCCATGCGGTGTTCTTGACGATGTACTTGAACAGCTGCAGATCGTCTGCCGCGCGGAGCAGCGTGTTGAACTTGTAGTTGATCTCCTGCTGTCCACCGGTGCCGACCTCGTGGTGCGCACGCTCGAGCTCGAAGCCTGCGTTCTGCAGGTTCGTCGAGATCTGATCGCGCAGGTCCACGTAGTGGTCGTACGGAGCGACGGGGAAGTAGCCACCCTTGAAGCGAACCTTGTAACCGAGGTTCGGGCTGCCGTCGGCCTCGGTCTCGGCCCCGGTGTTCCACCAACCCGAGGACGAATCGACCTCGTAGAAAGCGCCGTTCGCCTGCGAATCGAAGCGCACGGAATCGAAGATGTAGAACTCGGCCTCGGCACCGAAGTACGCGGTGTCGGCGATGCCGGTGCTGGCCAAGTACTCCTCGGCCTTGCGTGCGACGTTGCGCGGGTCGCGGCTGTAGGCCTCACGCGTGAACGGATCGTGGACGAAGAAGTCGATGTTCAGCGTCTTCGCGTTGCGGAAGGGATCGACCTGAGCGGTGGCGTAGTCCGGAAGCAGAATCATGTCGGACTCGTGGATGGACTGGAATCCGCGGACGGACGAACCGTCGAACGCGAGGCCGTCTTCCAGTGTGTCCGCCGTGAACGCCTTCGCGGCGATAGAGAAGTGCTGCTGTGCGCCCGGCAGATCCGTGAACCGGATGTCGACGTATTCGATTCCTTCATCCGCGATGAACTTGATGACCTCTTGGGCCGTGGAAAACGCCACGCTTTTGCTCCTTTGTTGAGTCCGTCAACCTGACGTTATGGACATGGTGTTGCCCGCCCGTCAAGCTCGTGTTTCGCCCGTGTTACGCGTCCTGGTTCACGAGTGGCACGAACAACAGTACGTCCGTGTGTTTTCCCGTGTACCCGACCGCGCCTATCCTGGAAATCATGGCACGAATGACAGGGTCCTGGTTGTCCGGACCGGCGGCTGCGAACCCGCGAGAACCCCAGAACTTCCGTGGTGAGGAGTTGGGCCTACCGAAGCAGGGGGTCGGCTCTCTGGCCGGTACCGGGCGCCGAGTTCTCGCGCTGGTGCTCGACTGGACGATGGCAACCGGCGTTGCGTCGTTGATTCTCGGTGGCTACACCACGAGCGGACTGATCTCGACGATCGTGTTGGCCGTGTGGTTCGGCGTGGGTCTGGTGACCGTCTCGCTGTTCTCGTTCACCCCGGGGCAGTTCATCGTCGGTATTCAGGTGGGCCGCATCGACGCACACGCACGAGTCGGCTTCGTCCGTGCACTGGTTCGGCAGTTGATCCTGCTGTTCGTCGTTCCGGCCGTGATCACCGACATGGATGGCCGCGGCATGCACGACCGGGCAACGGGAACAGCCCTGCTGCGGACCCGCTGAGGGGTCTTCGCACCAGGGCTGTCGGAGTGGTCGTGAGTGGCTAGCGGCGCTTCATGGTTCGCTGGACGCCCTTCATCTTGGCTCCGCCGGGAACGGGGCCCTTCGGCATGGCCGGGCCGCCCTTGGTGCCCAGAGCGGAGAGCCGCGATTCGATGGTGTCCATGCGCTTGCCGTCGATGTTCTTCGGCAACTTCGCAAGATATTTCTGCAGACCCGAGAGCGGGATCTGGTTCTCTTCGTTTCCGACGATGATGTCGTAGATCGGGGTGTCGCCCACCAGGCGGGCGGTCTTCTTCTTCTCCTGGGCCAGCAGTGACTTCACGCGATGAGGTGCACCCTCGGCCACGAGAATGACACCCGGCTTACCGATGACGCGATGCACGGCGTCGAGATGGGTGGTTCCGGCGATCGCATTGGTCACCCGCCACGAGCCCTGCAGATTGTCGAGCGCCCAAGCGGCCGCGCCGGCCTGGCCGTCGGCCTTCTTGTACACAGATTTCTGTACCCGGCGGCCGAAGATGATGAAAGCGACGAGCACGCCGAGAAGCAAGCCGATGGGGAGCAGGAACCACTGGAATCCGAACGCGAGACCGATCAGAAATCCGACGAGTCCCAGCCCGACGACCGCCCCGATCATCAGCGGAAGGAGAACCTTGTCGTCCTTGCGCTGCATCTGAAACGCCTGCCAGAGCTGCTTGCGTCGTTCCCTCGATGCCTGCTTGCGCGCCGCCTTGGCAGCTGCTTTTACTTCCTTGCTGGGCTTCGCTGCTTTGCCAGCCTTACTGCCGTTCGCCATGCTTCACAGGATACGTCCTGTGCCGGCGCTCACGTGCACCGCGCCGGGTTGGCCGACGACGATCAGCGAGCCGCCAGACGTGCCATCAGCGAACTGGCCTCCTGAGAAGCTTCGCCACCGTCGGTGAGGTGACTCATGCTCTCGGGCAGTTCTCGTCCGTGATGGGCCATCGCCTGTGCGTACAGGCGACCCGCGCGGTACGAGGAGCGGACCAACGGTCCGGCCAGCACACCGGCGAACCCGATCTCGGTGGCGTAATCGGAGTGCTCGACGAACTCCTCCGGCTTGACCCAACGCTCCACCGGGTGGTGGCGCGGTGACGGACGCAGGTACTGGGTGATGGTCAGAATGTCGCACCCGGCCTCGTGCAGGTCGCGAATGGCTTCCTGAACTTCTTCGGGGGTTTCACCCATGCCGAGGATCAGATTGGACTTGGTGACCAGGCCGTCGTCGCGGGCCGCGGTGATGACGTCCATCGACCGCTGGTACCGGAAGGCCGGGCGGATGCGCTTGAAGATCCGCGGCACCGTCTCGACGTTATGAGCCAGCACCTCGGGGCGCGACGAGAAGACCTCGGCCAATTGGTCGGGCTTGGCGTTGAAGTCGGGGATGAGCAGCTCGACGCCGGTGTTCGGATTCAGCTTCTTGATGTACCGAACCGTCTCGGCGTACAGCCACGCGCCGCCGTCCTCCAGATCGTCCCGAGCGACGCCGGTGATCGTGGAGTAGCGCAGACCCATGGCCTGCACGGACTCCGCCACCCGGCGCGGCTCGTCTCGATCGAGATCCTCCGGCTTGCCGGTGTCGATCTGGCAGAAATCGCAACGGCGGGTGCATTGCTCACCGCCGATGAGGAAGGTCGCTTCGCGATCTTCCCAGCATTCGTAGATATTGGGGCAGCCGGCTTCCTCGCACACCGTGTGCAGACCTTCGCGCTTCACAAGACCTTTGAGCTCGGTGTACTCCGGGCCCATCTTGGCTTTGGTCTTGATCCAGTTGGGTTTGCGTTCGATGGGGGTCTCCGCGTTTCGGATCTCGAGGCGGAGCAGCTTGCGTCCTTCTGGGGCCACAGTCACAGGATCGATGCTACGCGCCGAAGCGGACCGTCGTGAACTGCGGGTTGATCGACGCCTCCGTGACCGGCGGATGCTCGATCTCGTGGTCCTGCACGGGCATCGACCCGTCCAAGGCGGCCAGCACAGCGCGGGTGACCGCCGGGGTGACGTCGCCGATCGAGACGTCTCGGCCCAGCTCCAGCGACAGCGACGTCACGCCGGCATCAGCGATGCCACACGGCACGATGGCGTCGAACCCCGTCATGGCCGCATTGCAGTTCAGAGAGAAACCGTGCAGCGTCACTCCGCGCTGAACACGGACCCCGATCGCAGCGATCTTGCGTTCGGGCAGCCACACGCCGTCTCGCATCTGCGCCGCGAGCCACACCCCGGATCTACCGTCGACGCGCCCGCAGCCGATGCCGTAGGCGGACACGACCGAGATCAGCGCTTCTTCGATACGGCGCACGTACCTGACGACATCGATGGGGTGCGCGAGTTCGACGATGGGGTAGCCCACCAATTGGCCTGGACCGTGCCAGGTGATCTTGCCGCCACGATCGACCTCGACGACGGGGGTACCGTCCCGCGGCATGTCCTCCTCGGAGGTACGCCGCCCCGCGGTGTAGACGGACGGATGCTCGAGCAGCAGCAGCGTGTCGGAGCCGACGCCGTCCGCCCGGGCACCGGCCAGCTCGCGCTGTAGTGCCCAGGCCTCGGTGTACTCGACGGTGCCCAACTCTCGCACCACGACCGGCTCGGAGCTCGCTCGTGCCGACACTGCGACCGACGGAGAGTTCGCATCACTCATGAGTCGGAACGGTACGCCGCGTCATGAGCCGACGGCCACCCGCAGTGCTTCCCCGATCGTGTTGTGCTCGAAGGTGTAGCCCGCGTCTTCGAGAGCCTTCGGAATTGCCCGGGGCCCGGTCAGGATGGCCTCCTCGGCGAACTCGCCGATCACGGCTTTCAATGCGAAGCCGGGCACCACCCACGGCGCAGGCCGATGTACCGCCCGTGACATCGCACTGTTGAACTGCGCATTGGTCACGGGAGTCGGGCCCACCATGTTCACCGGCCCTCGCAGTGAGTCGTTCTCGATGCCGTGCACGATGGCACCGATCTCGTCCTCCAGAGAGATCCACGGGAAGTACTGACGGCCGCTGCCCAACCGTCCGCCGAGTGCGAACAGGTACAGCGGACGGAGCTTGCCCAGCATGCCGCCGCGTTGCGACAGCACCACACCGCTGCGCAGAAGTATCGTTCGGACACCGGCTTCCGACGCCCTCGAGGTGGCGTTCTCCCAGTCTCGACAGACCTCGGCGAGAAATCCCTCACCGACGGGGGCGCTCTCGTCGACCACCCGATCGCCCGTGTCGCCGTAGAAGTTGACGCCACTCGCGTTGATCAGAGTGGGCACACCCGCGTCGGCGGCAGCCCCGGCGAGTACTTCGGTGGGAGCGATGCGGCTGTCCCGCACCAACTGCTTGTACGCACCGGACCATCTCTTGTCACCGATTCCGACACCACAGAGGTTGACGATCGCGTCGGCTCCGTCGAGCGCGGCCGCATCGACGCTTCCGCGCGATGGATCCCACTGCGACTCGTCGGGTCCGGCCGGTGATCTCCTAACCAGGCGGGTGACGTCGTGGCTACGGCCCCGCAGCGCTGCGACCAGGGCCGTGCCGATCAAACCTGATGAACCTGCAATGACTACGCGCATGTGAACGAAAGCCTCCTTGACGCAAACGGGGCATCATTCGCGAACGAATGATGCCCCGGATGCACGGTTCGTGCCCCTCTTTTCGAGACTCCGATGCGAATGTTTCGCGCTCTCACCAGAATACGTGAGAGTCGTGATTCGCCGGTTGCCTACAGGCCGAGATCGGCCTCGAACGACGCTACTTCGAGACGCTGCTTGATCGTCGTGAGGAAGCGTCCCGCATCGGCTCCGTCCACCAGGCGGTGGTCGTAGGTGAGCGGCAGGTAGCACATCGAGCGAACACCGATCGACTCGTTGCCCGAGTCGTCCTTGACGACGACCGGACGCTTGACGATTGCGCCCGTGCCCAGCATGGCGGCCTGCGGCGGAACCAGGATCGGGGTGTCGAACAATGCACCTTGGCTGCCGATGTTGGTGATCGTGAACGTGCCACCGGACAGCTCGTCGGGCTTGAGCCCACCCGAGCGTGCACGGGTGGCGATGTCGTTGATCGCCCGAGCCAGCCCGGCGAGCGACAGGTCGCCCGCATTGTGGATGACGGGGGAGAGCAGACCCTGCTCGGTGTCCACGGCGATACCGAGGTGGACATCGGCGTGGTACGTGATCTCCTTGGCTTCCTCGTTGATGCTCGCGTTGACGTTGGGGTGCGCCTTCAGAGCTTCGACGACGGCCTTCGCGAAGAACGGCAGGTACGTCAGGTTGACGCCCTCGTTCTCGGCGAACTTCGCCTTCGCCTTCGTCCGCAGACCGGCGATCTTGGTGACGTCCACCTCGAAGGTCTGGGTGAGCTGTGCAGAGGTCTGCAGCGACTCACGCGTCTTCTTCGCGGTGATCTGCCGGATCCGGTTGATCTTCTGCGTGGTGCCACGAAGATGCGCGAGCTCGGGACGAACACCGGCCGTGGCCGGCGCAGCGGGCTTGGCGGCCGCGGCGGGCGCAGCCTCGGCGGCCGGAGCAGCCGGAGCCTTCTTGGCCTCGGCAGCAGCGAGCACATCCTGCTTGCGGATGCGTCCACCGACACCGGTGCCCTTGACCGTCGAGAGGTCGACATCGTTGTCCGACGCCAGCTTCCGAACCAACGGCGTGACGTACGGGCTGGAATCACCCGACGGTGCCGACTCCTTGGCGGGAGCAGCCTTCGGAGCCTCCTGCTTGGGCTCGGCCTTGGGTTCGGGCTTCGGTTCGGCCTTCGGGGCTTCCTGCTTGGGAGCCTCCTTCTTGGGCTCTTCCTTCTTCGGCTCTTCGGCCTTGGGGGCTTCGGGCTCCGGGGTGGCCTCGGGCTCGGGGGCCTTCTCGGCCGGCGATCCCGATCCGATGACGGCGAGCTGGCCACCGACGGCGACCGTGTCGTCTTCCTCGGCGGAGATCTCGAGCAGAGTTCCGGCGACCGGAGACGGGATCTCGGTGTCGACCTTGTCGGTGGAGACCTCGAGCAGTGGTTCGTCGACAGCAACCTCGTCGCCGACGGCCTTGAGCCAACGGGTCACGGTGCCCTCGGTGACGGACTCGCCCAACTCGGGCATCGTCACCGGGGTGCCTGATCCGGACGAGTCGGACGATGCACTCGCTGCGGGTGCCTCCTCCTCGGCCTGTGGCTCGGGCTCGGCTGCGGGAGTGGGCTCCTCGGCAGCCTCCTCGGGTGCCGACTCCTCGGCGGGCGCAGCTTCCTCGGCCGGCGCGTCGGACGAGGGAGCCTCGCCTGCGTCACCGATCTGGGCGAGCTCGCCACCGATCTCGACGGTGTCGTCTTCCTGAGCGACGATCTTGGTCAGAACACCGGCTGCAGGCGACGGGATCTCGGTATCGACCTTGTCCGTGGAGACTTCGAGCAATGGCTCGTCGACTTCGACGGTGTCGCCTTCTTGTTTGAGCCACCTCGTGACAGTTCCCTCGGTGACGCTCTCACCAAGAGCTGGCATCTGGACGGAGAAGGCCATGTCTGTTGACTCCTCGACAGTTGTGTGCGGGTGATGTGGTTCGACGACTCGTGGTCGCAGACCATTGTGCTGGCGGAACAGGGTTCATGGACGAGAGTTGCGTGATTCGGTTCGACGGAGGCGCCGGTGCACAGAACACCGATCGAGCGTGTTCGGCTCGACACAGCGCCCACGTAGACACTCCCTCTCGGCAATTCACTTACTCACTTCACGAGCCTTGGTTCACTATCAAGAGAGCTGAACCCTCTAATGTCATCCTTCCATTGTTATCGCCTCGCCGTTCCCCTAGGGCGTTCAACACGCCTGGCAAACTGGCGGGTAACAACATTCCGGCACCCGAACCGGTGATCCATCGGCCGTACGAAAAGGATGTTCTCGTGGGATTGTTCGATCGACTCAAACGAAGCGGCGGGTCCGCGAAACGTGGCCCCGAGGGGTCGGTTGCCCAGTACCTGGCCGATTGGACGGCCGCTCGAATCGGTGTCGAGGCCTACGTCGAGCCGAAGACGACGGTGACCCCGCTGACGGTGGTGCTCGTCGCGAACGACGGCGAGTGGACCCGTCGGCCGCTGGATGAAAAATATGCACGAAAGATCGGACGCGACCTGAAGATGCCGGTCTACGACGTGCGCAAGACCGGCTACCCCCAGCGCATGCGCGATCACGACGCTCGCCAGAAGATCATCAAGAAGCGCGAACAGCAGCAGCGCGATCTCTGACCGAAATCCGTGCGTGCAGATTCGGATCCGCACGCACGGACTGTGCCATCAGCCGTTCTCGACGATGTCCTCGAGGACCGCGAACATCGTCCGTACGGGAACGCCGGTGCCGCCCTTGCCGGTGTACCCGAAGGGCCCGCCGGTGTTGTACGCCGGTCCCGCGACGTCGATGTGAGCCCATTCGACGCCCTCGGGGACGAACTCCTTCAAGAACAGCGCAGCGGCCAGCATTCCACCGGCCCGACCGTTGGTGACGTTCGCCAGATCGGCCACCTTGGAATCGAGTTCACGTCGGATCTCCTTCGGCAACGGCATCGGCCACGCGTTCTCGCCGATGGCCTGAGAGATATCGGCGACGCGGTCGCGGAAGTCCTCGGTGCCCATGACTCCTGGCGTCCGATTGCCGAGCGCGACCACCTGGGCCCCGGTCAGTGTCGCGGTGTCGATGAGGTAATCCGGATCGTCCTCGCAGGCACGCACGATCGCGTCGGCCAACACCAAGCGGCCTTCGGCGTCGGTGTTGATGACCTCCACGGTGATGCCGCCGTACTGGGTCAGTACGTCGCCCGGACGCTGCGCTGTGCCCGACGGCATGTTCTCGGCCATCGGCACCGTCGCGACGACGTCGAGCGGCAGATCGACCTTCGCGGCCAGAATCACCGTCGCGATGACCGCAGCCGCACCGCCCATGTCCGAGGTCATGTTCTCCATGCCCGCAGCGGGTTTGATGGAGATGCCGCCGGTGTCGAACGTGATGCCCTTGCCCACCAGGGCGACCTTCTTCGCGCCCCGCTTGCCGCCCGAGTGAGTCAGGCGAACCAGTCGGGGCAGGCGTGAAGAGCCCTTGCCGACGCCGTGAATGCCGCCGTAGCCGTCCTTCTCCAGTGTCTTGTCGTCGAGGATCTCGACCTTCAGGCCTGCAGCCGTACCCAGCGCCTTCGCCTGCGCCGCGAACTCCTCAGGGTAGAGGTGACTCGGCGGAGTATTGACGAAATCACGTGCTACAGCAACGGATTCGGCAATGGCGATCGAGCGTGCCAGCTCGTTCTTGGCTTCCTTGGACCGAGTGTCGGGAACGAGCAACTCGACGCGGGCGAGGGGAAGACCGTCGGCCTTCGGTGCCGACAGCGCGGACTTGAACTCGGTGAACTGATAGGCGCCGAGGAAGAACCCCTCCGCGGCAGCGCCGAGATCGAGTGCCGACAACGTCGTCGCGGCCGTATCCACACCCTTCAACGCGCGAGCTGCGGTACCGGCCGACTGGCGGATGCGCTCGCTGTCGATGTCGGCTGCGCTGCCGAGGCCGACGGCCAACACGCTGTCCACGGACAGGCCCGACGGTGCCGGAATGCGCACCAGTTCATCGGCCTTGCCGGTGGCACCGACGGACTCGAAGGAATCGAGCAGCGCAGCAGCGACGGCGTCGTCGGAGATGTCGTCGGTGATGGCGAGCTCGAGGCCGTCGTCGCTGGTACTCAGCGCGACGACGAGAACGTCGACTTTCTTACCGAGCTTGCCCGCGAGGACCAGGTCGGGTCCGAGAGTGCGGGAAGGCGTCGAGGGTGAAGGCACGTGGCTGCTCCTGTAGGGGTTGACGTGTACGTACCTCGATCCTAATGACGACTCGTCGAGGGACGCAGTCGGTCTGCCGGGCCCGCGACGGCCGCGATGTGAGCTAGCGTGACCGCCATGACCGACACCGAGCTGATCGAGGGACCACTTCACGCCGTGCACACCGAATTGGGTGCGACATTCGCACCTTTCGGCGGCTGGACCATGCCGGTGTCGTACGCCGGGGTCGTCGTCGAACACACGGCAGTGCGAGAGGCCGTGGGTCTGTTCGATGTCGGGCATCTCGGCAAGGCGTCGGTGACCGGACCCGGAGCCGCTGCGTTCGTGAACTCCGTTCTCACCAACGATCTGAACCGAATAGAACCGGGCAAGGCGCAGTACACGCTGTGCTGCACCGAATCCGGCGGCGTCGTCGACGACCTGATCGCATACTACGTCTCGGACGAGGATGTCTTTCTGGTGCCGAACGCGGCGAACACGGCGGCCGTCGTCGCGGCGATGGCCGAGCAGGCACCCGACGGGATTTCGGTGGTGAACCAGCACCGTGAGTTCGGAGTCCTGGCCGTGCAGGGACCGAAATCGACCGAGGTTCTTCAGGAACTGGGCCTGCCGACCGACATGGACTACATGGCGTTCGAGGACGCCACCTGGAATTCGGTTGCGGTGCGAGTCTGCCGAACCGGATACACCGGCGAGCACGGCTACGAACTGGTTCCACCCGCGGGCGACGTGGAACCGCTCTTCCGGGCGCTGATGGCAGCAGTGCGGTCTCGTGGGGGACAGGTGTGCGGGCTCGGAGCGCGCGACACACTGCGCACCGAGATGGGTTACCCGTTGCACGGACACGAACTGGCACTGGACATCTCGCCTCTCGAGGCGCGCTGCGGCTGGGCTATCGGGTGGAAGAAGGATGCGTTCTGGGGCAAGGAAGCCTTGTCCTCGGAGAAGGAGAGCGGACCGGCGCGCGTGCTGCGTGGACTGAGGGCTCTCGATCGCGGTGTCCTGCGCCCGGGCCTTGCCGTCAAGGCATCGGGACAGCAGATCGGAACGACGACGTCCGGCACGTTCTCGCCGTCGCTGAAGATCGGAATCGCCCTCGCCCTGCTCGACGCGGAGGCCGCTCCTGCGGTGGGCTCGGAGGTCGAAGTCGACGTTCGTGGGCGAGCGTTGCGCTGCGAAGTGGTCGCGCCGCCCTTCGTCGCAGTGAAGACCAGGTGACCGCGCGAGAGCTCGGTGGCCGTGACGATAGGATCTCGGGCATGACAGGTGTCTCCGAATTCACGTACGTGCAGCATCCCTCGCCCGCTACGCCCGCCGTGCGCGACGCGGTGCTCGCTGCACCCGGTTTCGGAAAACATTTCACCGATCACATGGTGTACATCGACTACACCCGTGACGGCGGATGGCACGATGCCACGATCGCGCCGTACGGTCCGATCGAGCTCGACCCCGCCGCGATGGTCCTGCACTACGGCCAGGCCATCTTCGAGGGACTCAAGATCTACCGTCAGCCGAACGGCGACCTCTCGACCTTCCGGGTGCACTCCAACGCCGAGCGCTTCCGCTCCTCGGCTCGCCGTCTGGCGATGCCGGAGTTGCCTGACGAGCTGTTCATCGGATCGATCGAGAAGCTGCTCGAACTCGACCACGACTGGGTCCCCGCGGCAGGCGGCGAGGACGCGCTCTACGTCCGGCCGTACATGTTCTCCACCGAAGCCGGACTCGGTGTCCGCCCGGCCGATTCGTACCGCTACATGTTGATCGCCTCTCCCGCAGGTGCGTACTTCCCCAGAGGCGTCAAGCCGGTGAGCGTCTGGCTGTCGACCGAATACGTCCGGGCGGCACCGGGCGGCACCGGAGACGCGAAGTTCGCGGGCAACTACGCCGCATCTCTGCTGGCGCAGGCACAGGCCAGCGACGAAGGATGCGATCAGGTGGTCTGGCTCGATGCCATCGAGCGCCGGTACGTCGAGGAGATGGGCGGGATGAACCTGTTCTTCGTCTTCGGCTCGGGCTCCGACGCACGACTGGTGACGCCGTCGCTGTCCGGGTCACTGCTCCCCGGCATCACTCGTGACTCGCTGCTGGCCCTGGCGACCGACGCAGGCATCCCCGTCGAAGAGCGTCGGATCTCCACCGAGGAGTGGCGAAAGGGGGCCGACTCCGGCGAGATCACCGAGGTGTTCGCTTGCGGCACAGCAGCGGTCATCACACCGGTGGGTAGCGTCAAGTCCACCGAGGGGGCGTTCGAGATCGCAGGCGGCGAGCCCGGCGAGATCACGCTCGCACTGCGCGACACGCTCACCGGCATTCAGCGCGGCACCTTCGCCGATACGCACGGCTGGATGACCAAGCTCCGCTAGCTTCCCAGAAGCAGGCCGACCGCGGCCAGCGCGGTGGTGGTCTCGATTCCGGCTCCGAGCACGTCGCCGGAGAGCCCGCCGAAGCGTCGCACGCAGTGGCGAGTGAGAACCATCGCGAGGGCGAGTACGGCGATGACCACCAGGGGGCCCTGCCACGGGCGGTCGGGATGTGCGAACACCGAGATCGCCACTGCGACAACCACCCACAGCGCTGGTGCCATGTTCGACTGCGTGCCCGCGACGAGAGCGCCGAAACCGTTCGGCGACGACGCGTCCGTACCCCGGCGGCAGGCCAGGACCACCGACACCCGGCTGATCACCGGCAGAACTGCAATGGCCCACCACAGCTGTTGGTGCGCGAGCTGGCCCAGGCTCGCGGCCTGTACTGCCAGAACGAGTGCGATGGTCGCAACTCCGAACGGCCCCGCACTGCCGGACTTCATGACTTCTCGCGCGCGCTCGGGAGGTCCGTAGCAGCCCAGTCCGTCCGCAGTGTCGGCCAAGCCGTCCAGATGCATACCCCGAGTGAGCAATGCCGAGGCCGCGACGGCGAGCAGTCCGCCGAGGAGAGGCGTCAGGCCTGCCGTGATCGACACCCACAGAACGATCGCGCTGATGCTGCCGAGGGCGATACCGACGACTGGAGCGAGCGCTATCGCGCGCCCGGCGGAGTCCCTGTCGACCTCGTCGGGGCCGCGCACGGGAAGCACCGTCAGCCAGGAGAACGCGAGCACCAGTGAGTCGGCTGGGCTGCGCACAGTCAGTGGTCTTCGGCGGTGCTGCGGTCTTCGGCAGTGCTGCGGGCTTCGCTGTCGCCGGTACTGACACCGGAGTCGGCGAAGGTTGCCATCGAATTGAGGGTGCCGACACCCGCACGAACCAGAGGCAACGCCGCCAGCGCTCCCGAACCTTCGCCCAGTCGCATCCCGAGCTCCACGATCGGTTCGAGACGCAAGTGCCGCAACGCAAGTGAATGGGCAGGCTCTGCCGAGCGATGCCCGGCAACCCACCAGTTGCGTGCCCCGGCCGCCGCGTCCTCGGCCACCAATGCGGCCGCGGTCACCACCAGGCCGTCCAGAATCACCGGGGTTCGCCGATGCGCTGCCTGTGCCAGAAAGCCGGCGAGGGCCGCGATGTCGGCACCGCCCGCGACTCGCAGCAGATCGGTGGGGTTCTTCGCGACCGGCCGGGCTCGACGCATCGCGTCCCGGATCGCTGCGGTCTTCCTGATCCATCCCGCATCGTCGATTCCGGTGCCGCGACCGACAGCGGCGACCGGCTCGGTGTCGGTCAGGGTGGCGATCAATACCGTTGCAGGAGTGGTGTTTCCGATACCCATATCGCCTGCGATGAGAAGATCCGCGCCGCCGTCGACCTCTTCGTCGGCGATGGCGGCTCCGGCAGCGATCGCGGCCTGAACCTCGTCCTCGGTGAGTGCATCCTCGCGGTCGATCGATCCACTGGACCGTCGAATCTTGAACGCGGACACCGAAGAATCCGTATCGGTGTCGACCGCGATGTCGACAACCCGAACCGCGGCACCGGCGATGGCCGCGAGTACGTTGACCGCTGCGCCGCCGGCGCGGATGTTCGCGACCATCTGAGCCGTCACCTCGGGAGGGTAGGCAGAGACCCCGTGTGCGGCCACGCCGTGATCGCCGGCGAAGACGACGACACGCACTCGTTCGAGAGACCGCGGCGGGCAGGCGTCCTGGCAGGCGGCGATCCACTCACCGAGCGCCTCGAGGCGACCGAGGCTTCCGGCAGGCTTGGTCAATTCCTGTTGCCGGTCGGCGGCGGCCGATCGAGCCGAGTCCGACGGAGCTGTCACCGGACGAAACGGCGACGACGCCGAAGCCTCTTCCGAAAGAATTGTCACACTGTGCCTTTCGCGGTGATGAAGTCCGCCGGAGGGTCCTTGAGGGTCAGCGCGAGTCCTGCGACGACCAGCAGAACCCTGTCACATACTGCCGCGAGCCGAGAATTGAGCAATCCCAGCTCGTCTCGGAAGAGGCGACCGGAACGGGATTCGGGCACCACGGACAAGCCGACTTCGGGGCTGACGAGCAGAAGGTGGGACGGGCAGTCCGCGACTGCCCGAACCAGATCGTCGACAGCCGGTGCGATCGTGCCGCGGGGGAGCTCCCAGGCCTGTGCATCGTCGAGCATTCCCGTCAGCCACGTTCCCAGATCGTCGACGACGGTGGTGCCGTCCCACGGCTGCGTCACGACACCGGACAGAGACGTGACGGTTTCGACGGTGGACCAGTGTGTCGGTCTCGACGCACGGTGACGCTCGATACGAAGCTGCCAGTCCTCGTCGGTGGCGTCCCGCCGACCGGTCGCGAGGTAGCGAACCGGCTCGAGAACGGCAAGCGATTCCGCGTGCCCGGACTTGCCGGATCTGGCTCCACCGAGCACGAGGGTTCGTCTCGGTTCACCCACCGACGTCAGACGGCCTCGCCGGCGCTGACTCGTGGCTTGGGCGCGCGCATCTTGCGGATCTGGGACGCACGCACGAAGGCGTACCACCCGATCCTGAAACCGCCGTCGGTGGTCTCGGGGAACCGCACCCGGATCTTGTTGTTGATCGTCTTGCCGAGGTAGATGCCCTCGCCGACCATGAAGAGCATCATCACGAACATGCCGAGGGTGACGTACTGCTGCACCTGCGGCTGCAGGAACAGAGCAAAGATCAGGATCAAGGCCAGCGGCATGAACAGGCCGACGAGGTTGCGTCGTGCATCGACGATGTCGCGTACGTATGCACGCACCGGACCCTTGTCGCGGGGGAGCAGATACTTGTCTTCGCCCGCCAGCATCCGTGCGCGTCGTTCGGCTGCGGCGGCACGTCGCTCGTTGGAGGCGGCCTTGCGGTCTTCCTTGCTGCCCTTGTTCGCCTTGCGGCGCTCGCGTGCCTCTTTGCTCGTCAGAGGAGCAGGAGCAACCGGTCCGCGACGCCGAGCTTCGGCATCACGGCGCTTGGGGGTCGGTCGGCCCTTGCCGAGAGACACCGAAGGGGTTGCGTCGCTCCCGGCCGTCGTCGACTCGGATTCGTTCGAGTCGTTTCCGTCCGAATTGTCAGAGTTTCCACGGCGTAGCAGCTTCACGCACTCAGAGTATGGGATGGCCCGTTGCCGACGAACACCGGCCAGGTCAGCGGCGAAACAGCGGATGCCGTTCCGGCGCTGCAGCCCTAGACTTCCGACGATGCGAGTGATGATTGCGCCGGATTCGTTCGGAGACACCTTGACTGCCGCGGCCGCGGCCGACGCCATCGCCAGGGGATGGGCCTCGGTTCGTGAGACCGACGAACTCGAACTCGCGCCCCAATCCGACGGCGGCCCAGGGTTCGTCGAGGTCCTGGCCTCGCGCATCGGCACCGTGCAGACCGCAGACGTGGACGGGCCCCTCGGCAACCCGGTCCGAGCCCACTGGCTGCTCGACGGTACGGCGGCGTACATCGAATCGGCTCAGGCCTGCGGACTGCATCTTCTCGACGGCCCGCCCACTCCACTGTCAGCACTGAAGGCGAGCAGCTACGGCGTCGGTCAGCTGCTCGACGCCGCTCTCGACGCCGGGGCGCGAACGGTGTTCGTCGGGCTCGGCGGAAGCAGCTGCAGCGACGGCGGGCGCGCGATGATTCGTGCGCTGGGCGGACTCGGATCGGCGGTCGCGCGATTGTCGGGCATCGACCTCGTCGCCGCGTCGGACGTGGAGAACCCGCTGCTGGGCGACGCCGGTGCGGCCCGCGTGTTCGGTCCACAGAAAGGTGCCGACGCAGACACCGTCGCTCGGCTGGAGGAGTCGAACACCGATTGGGCTGCAGTGCTCTCTGCCGCCGGCTACGACGTGGCAGACCGACCGGGAGCCGGAGCCGCAGGAGGTCTGGGGGCGGCACTGTTCGCACTCGGCGGCAGGCAGCTACCCGGTGCCGTCGTGGTGGCCGAACGAACCGGCCAGCAGGAACTGCTCGACTCCGTCGACCTGGTGCTGACCGGTGAGGGCAAATTCGACTCGCAATCGCTGCGCGGCAAGCTGGTGACCAGAATCGCTGCCGCGGGCGGCGCGACGGGCATCGACACGATCGTGCTCGCGGGGCAGGTCACGTTGTCGAAGGACGAACTGGAGTCGGCGGGCATCTCGGCTGCGCACTCGATCAGTGAGTTCGCGGGTTCGGTCGAGCTGGCGATGTCGGATGCGGCGAATCAGCTCGAACAGTTGGCCGCGCGCGTCGCGGCCGACGTGGTCGACACCGGTGTGCAAGGGAGGCGGCGAGCGTGAGGAATAGAGCTACCGGGAGTACGGTTGAGTCATTCACGGGTTGTACGACTGATAGGGAGAACCCATGACCGTTTCGAATGAGACCGCAACGACCGAAACCACGGCACACAAGGTCACCATGACGGAGACCGCGTCGACCAAGGCCAAGGCGCTGCTGGATCAAGAAGGCCGTGACGACCTCGCGCTGCGCATCGCCGTGCAGCCGGGTGGTTGCGCAGGACTGCGCTACCAGCTCTTCTTCGACGACCGAAGCCTCGACGGCGACCTCGCGGTCGACTTCAACGGCGTCACCCTCGCAGTGGACCGGATGAGCGCTCCCTACGTGGAGGGTGCATCCATCGACTTCGTGGACACGATCGAGAAGCAGGGCTTCACGATCGACAACCCGAACGCCACGGGATCGTGCGCGTGCGGCGACTCGTTCAACTGAGCTGACTCGTACTCGACTGTGACCGGTACACGCATGCGTGTACCGGTCACAGTCGTGTTTAGCCGTCGACTCCACAGCATCTACGAACCGAAAGGCCTTCCTTCGTGACACTCGCGGTATCCGGCTCGATAGCGACCGACCATCTGATGCGATTCTCCGGACGGTTCGCCGAGCAGATCGTCGCCGATCAGCTCTCGAACATCTCGTTGAGCTTTCTGGTGGACGATCTGGTCATTCGCAAGGGAGGCGTCGGCGGAAACATCGCGTACGCACTCGGAGTTCTCGGCGGCGCGCCTCTGCTCGTCGGGGCCGTGGGACCGGACTTCGCCGAGTACCGGACCTGGCTCGAAGAGCACGGCGTCGACTGCAGTGGTGTGAGCGTGTCCGCTACCGCACACACTGCTCGCTTCGTCTGCACCACGGACGAGGACATGGCGCAGATCGCGTCGTTCTACCCCGGAGCGATGAGCGAGGCCCGGGACATCTCCATCGAGGCACTCGCGGCGCAGCACGCGATGGACCTGGTTCTGATCGGTGCCAACGACCCCGACGCGATGACGGCGCACACGGCGCAGTGCCGCGCTGCAGGCATCCCGTTCGCGGCCGACCCGTCGCAGCAGCTCGCTCGGCTCGACGCCGCGCAGGCAACCGACTTGATCGACGGTGCCGCGTACCTGTTCACCAACGAGTACGAATGGGCGCTCCTCAAGCAGAAGACCGGCATGTCCGACGCTGACATCGCCGACAAGGTGGATCTGCGCGTCACCACCCTGGGCAAGCGTGGCGTGGACATCGTCGAAAAGGGTGGTGTGCACACCCATGTCGGTGTCGTGCCAGAGACGAGCAAGGTCGATCCGACCGGTGTCGGCGACGGCTTCCGAGCAGGTTTCCTCACCGCCCACATGGCCGGAGCCAGTATCGAACGTGCAGCGCAACTGGGTTCGCTCGTGGCCGTGCTGGTGCTCGAGACCACCGGCACGCAGGAGTGGGATCTCAACCGCGACGACGCGATCAAGCGTCTGACCTCTGCCTACGGTGAAGAAGCGGGCGAGGAAATCGGGGCATTGCTCCCCGCCTGAGCTTGGTCTCCCGTATCGGGATCAATGTGGCTTTGTTGCACTCCGAGCGACTGGAATCCACATTGATCCCGGGGGAAACGGGCGTACAGGTCAGATGTTGACCGGATACTCCGGTTCGGCGATCTGCGGCACGATGCGCTTCTCGACGAAGATGCCGTGCCACACCATGAAGATCAGCAGCGTCCACAGTCGACGGCTGTGATCGGACTTGCCGGCGCGGTGATCGTCGAGCATCGCCACGACGGCGGCCTTGTTGAGCAGGTGATCGGTCTGCGAGTCGGCGATCTGCTGGTGGGCCCAATCGAAGAGTTCCGGTCCGCGCAGCCAATGGCGCAGTGGCACAGGGAATCCCAGCTTGGCGCGATGCAGTACATGACCGGGAACGATTCCCTCCAGCGCCTGACGCAGAGCGTACTTGGTGGTGCTCTTGGTGATCTTCTGGTCGAGCGGGAGCTTCTCGGCGACCTTGTAGACCTCGGAGTCGAGGAACGGAACGCGCAACTCGAGTGAGTTGGCCATGGTGATCTTGTCGGCCTTCACCAGAATGTCGCCGCGCAACCAAGTGAACAGATCCAGATGCTGCATGCGAGCCACCGGATCCCATCCCTGCGACTGCGCGTATATCGGCGCGGTGACGTCCTGATGGGTCCACTCGGATCGGAACTCGCGCAGCACCGACCGCAACTGCGCGTCGTTGAAACTGCGTGCGTTGCCGTAGTACCGCTCTTCGAGAGTCATGGATCCGCGGTTGAGCAGGCTCTTGCCGCGAGTGCCCTCGGGGATTCGCTCGCTCAACGAGCCGGCCGCACGTCGAAGGAATGCGGGAAGCGACTCGAACGGCTTCAACGACAGCGGTTCGCGGTAGATGGTGTAACCGCCGAACAACTCGTCCGCACCTTCGCCGGAGAGCACGACCTTCACGTGCTTGCGGGCTTCCTTGGCGACGAAGTACAGCGGCACCAACGCGGGGTCGGCCACTGGATCGTCCAGATACCAGACGATCTCGGGGATGGACGCCGCGAACTCCTCGGGTCCGACGACCTTCACGATGTGCCGAGCACCGATTGCCGCGGCCGACTCCGCTGCCACGTCCACCTCGGAGTAGCCCTCGCGCTCGAATCCGGTGGTGAACGTGATCAGGTCGGGGTTGTGACGGATCGCCAGAGCTGCGATGGCCGTCGAATCGATTCCGCCCGAGAGAAAGGAGCCGACCGTGACGTCGGCGCGCATATGTTTGGCAACCGAGTCTTCGAGTGCCTCGGCGATTTCCTGGTACCGCGCCTTCTCGCTGCCGGGTGCGAATGGCTGAACCGGGAACTTCGGGGTGAAGTAGCGAGTGACCTTCGGCGGCGTGCCCGGTGACAGCGTGGCGTAGCAACCGGATTCGAGCCGCCGAACGCCTGCGTGCAGGGTTTCGGGCTCGGGGACGTACTGCAGCACCGTGTAGTGCTCGATGGCACGCGGATCGAGATCGGTGCCGACGCCGAGCAGATCCATCAGCTCGAGCACGCTCTTCTTCTCGCTACCGAACGCGGTGCCTCCGGGACCGGTGGCCAGGAACAGTGGCTTGATGCCGAAGGGATCGCGTGCAACGAACATCTCGCGCGTCTCGGTGTCCCAGATGGCGAAGGCGAACATTCCTCGCAGACGCTGCACGGCGGCAGCGCCCCAGTAGTGGAACGCCGCAACGATCGACTCGCTGTCACCTTCGGTGGCGAATTCTGCCCCGTGATCGCGCGCGAGCTCGGCACGCAACTCGAGGTAGTTGTAGATCTCACCGTTGAACACCAGTGCGTACCGGTTCGGCGACTCGGGCGGACCCCACCGCATCGGCTGGTGCGAGTGTTCGATGTCGATGAACGAGAGTCGATTGAAGCCGTATACGACGTCGTCGTCGTGCCAGGTGCCACCGGGCTCGTCCGGGCCACGATGGCGCATGCAGTGAGTCGCCGAGCTCACCAGCTCGACGCCGGCGGCGGTCGTTCCGTGAGATGTCAGTACTCCGAGCAGTCCACACACAGCGTCTGCTACCTCTTCTCGCAGTTGGGGACAATGCCGGGGGCCGGATCTCCGCGTGTCGTCAGCGGGACGGTCGATCAGCAACCGAGTATGCCGCAGACACGCTCGAACCTAGGTAACGACCCAAGGGTGGCTCCGCGTCAGCTTTGGTCTACGCTGCGTAGTACTCGGGCATCTCCATGTGGAAGCCCTTATTCTTCAGTGGTGGGCAATCAGGAAGGCGTGAACGTGGCGCATAGTCGGATCCTTCGGCGAGCGGGGCTGACAGCATTTCTCGGTGTAGCCGCGTTGATGCTGTCGGGCTGTTCCATCAGCAGCGACAACGTACTCAATTTCGGTTTCGCCTCGGGCGTCACCCCGCAGGGGCGACGCATCGGCGACCTGTGGACGTGGTCGGTCATTGCCGCCCTGGTCATGGGCATCATCGTGTGGGTTCTGATCTTCTGGGTGGTGCTGTTCCACCGTAAGAAGAAGAGCTCACCGGAGTTCCCTCGCCAGACGGCCTACAACGTTCCGCTCGAGTTGTTCTACACGGCGGTCCCGTTCGTGATCATCGCCGTCCTGTTCTACTTCACCGTCGTGGTGCAGAACTACGTCGACGAGAAGCAGGCCGATCCCGACGTCCAGGTGGATGTCACGGCTTACCAGTGGAACTGGAAGTTCGGCTACCGCACCATCGACCTCAAGGACGGTGCCGCCAAGTACGAGGGCACCGACGAGGAGGAGCAGGCTGCCGCCGAGGCCGCTGCCACTCCGGGCGAAGGTGCCGAGGGCAGCGAGGACGGCGAGTTCGTTCCGGGACCGATCAACGGAGCATCCACGCAGGATCTGTCGTACCTGCACTACAACAAGATCGAAACGGTCGGCTCGAGCGAAGAGATCCCGGTCCTGGTTCTGCCGACCGGTAAGCGCATCGAATTCGTGCTCGCGTCCTCGGACGTCATCCACGGATTCTGGGTTCCGGAATTCCTGTTCAAGCGTGACGTTCTCCCGAACCCCGAGGAGAACCACTCCGACAACGTCTTCCAGATCAGCGAAATCGAACGCGAAGGCTCCTTTGTCGGACGGTGCACCGAAATGTGCGGCACCTTCCACTCGATGATGAACTTCGAGGTTCGTGCCGTGTCTCCCGAGCGGTTCGAGCAGTACATCGAGCTTCGCAAGCCTCTGTCCGAAGGTGGAGATGCGCTGACCAACGCGCAGGCACTCGAAGCCATCGGCGAAAGCCCTCTCGCAACGAGCACCGCTCCGTTCTCGACCGACCGCACCCTCCGCACAGCCGCTGTCGCTGAAGGCAACTGACCAAGGAAGCATGCTGATATGAAAATCGAAGCCAAGATCTTCGAAATCCTCACTGTCTTCTTTCTCCTGGTCGGCATCGTGTACGCGTTGTTCACGGGCCTGAGCCGCACAGGAGTCGAGTGGGCCGGAGTCACCGCGATCTTCTTGTCGGTCGGTCTGACGTTGATCGTCGGAACCTACTTCCGATTCGTCGCACGACGCCTCGACACCCGACCCGAGGACTTCGACGACGCCGAGGTCAGCGACGGCGCAGGAGACCTGGGCTTCTTCAGCCCCGGTAGCTTCTGGCCGATCGTGCTCGCAGGCGCCGCGTCCATCACCGCCATCGGATTCGCCTTCTTCCAGCCGTGGCTCATCGCCCTCGGCGTGGTGAGCGTCATCGCTGCGGCCGCAGGTTTGGTGTTCGAGTACCACGTCGGTGCCGAGCGCCACTAACTCCATCTGCTCCACCCGAAAAGGGCCCCGGTTGTTCTCACGAGCGACCGGGGCCCTTTTCTGCTGTCCGCCATACCGGCCGAACAGGATGGTCCGCTCATGGCGCTGTGAGGTGACACGGAGAGCGAGCGTGTGGAGGTCGAGCGCGCTGCGGTGAACGAGGTGGCACGCACCCTCAGGAAACGTCGGCCTCCGAGTGGGACCGAACGGCACGGGGCACCTGATCGGCAAGCGAATCGAGGGAGATGTTCAGCGCGCCGCACAACGCGGCGACGGTGAAGAACGCCGGCGTCGGAATTCGGCCGGTCTCGATCTTGCGCAGAGTTTCGACCGAGATGCCTGCTGTATCGGCGACGTCGGTCATGGTTCGGCCACCGCGGGCATGACGCAGAGCGGAGCCGAGCCTGGCACCGCGGGCGAGTTCGCCGGGGGTGAGTGGAACACGGACCATGACACCGATAGTAATACCGGTCGTCGCGAACCCCGGAGCTGAGACCGGTCGATGTACCTGGGATATGGATGGGTCATCCGACGGTGGGGGAGGGGGGAGGGCTATCGGATCTCCCGGCGACGAGCAGCCGGCCGTGCTGCCTCGGAGGGTGATGCGAAGTGTTCCAGCCCGGATCGTGTTCGCAGACAACAAAAAGGGCGACACCGTTGCCGGTGTCGCCCTTTTCGAGACTCTGTCAGATGTCAGTGTTCTCTGTCGTTGTCGCTTCGACCCGAAGCGATAGCGGTGTCCTCATCCGAGTGGAGTCCATGGCCGTTGCCGTTCGAGTGGCCGTTGCCGTTCGAGTGGCCGTTGCCATTGGAGTGGCCATTGCCGTTCGAGTGCCCGTTGCCATTGGCATGGCCGTTGCCGTTCGAGTGGCCGTTGCCGTGGATGCCCGCCTGGTAGTTGCGGAGCATCGTCAGCTGCTCGTGTTCACCCTTGTGAAGGGCATCTTCGAGAGCCTTGCTCTGTGCCACCGGATCCGGACTGAACAGCGATCCCGAGCCGGGCTTTCCGGCCGAGCCGAGCTTGTTCATCTTCTTCGGAACGGCTGCGCCCTGGTAATCGAGGGGAATCGGGTGTCCGTGATCGTCGACCGGTCCGAGCGGCTGGTGGATTTCCACGTACTGGCCGTGCGGGAGTCGCTTGATGATTCCGGTTTCGATGCCGTGCTCGAGAACTGCCCGATCGCTGCGCTGCAGTCCGATGCAGAATCGGTACGCGATGAAGTACGCGAGCGGAGGCATGGTGAGAATTCCGATACGACCGATCCACGTCATCGCGTTGAGCGAGATGTCGAACTTGTAGGCGATGAGGTCGTTGATGCACGAGAGCGTGAGGATCACGTAGAACGTGAGGGCCATCGCGCCGATCGCAGTACGCACCGGAACGTCACGGGGACGCTGAAGCAGGTTGTGATGCGCAGTGTCTCCGGTCAGACGCTTCTCGATCCACGGGTACGCGATCATCACGGTGAAGACGAGACCCATGATCACTGCCACCCAGAACACTGCCGGGATGGTGTAGCGCCCGGCGATGTATATCTCCCAGGCAGGCCACAGTCGTGCCATGCCGTCGGTCCACATCAGGTAGAAGTCGGGCTGCACGCCTGCCGACACTTGCGACGGGTTGTACGGTCCGAGATTCCAGATCGGGTTGATCTGGATGAGTCCGCCCATTGCTGCCAGCACACCGAAGGTGACGGCGAAGAAAGCACCGGACTTGACCGCGAAGACCGGAAGAATACGAACGCCGACGACGTTCTGCTCCGTGCGGCCGGGTCCGGGGAACTGCGTGTGCTTCTGGTACCAGACCAGGGCCAGGTGGGCTGCGATCAGCGCCAGGATGATGGCCGGTAGAAGAAGAACGTGAGCGACGTACAGGCGCGGAATGATGATCGTGCCGGGGAAGTCGCCGTCGAAGATGAGCCAATGCATCCACGTGCCGATGATCGGGATACTCATCGTGATGCCACCGAGAGCGGCGCGGAGGCCGGTGCCGGAAAGCAGATCGTCGGGGAGCGAGTAGCCGAAGAAGCCCTCGAACATCGCCAGGATGAGCAGCAAACAACCGATGACCCAGTTGGCCTCGCGCGGGCGACGGAACGCACCGGTGAAGAAGATGCGCATCATGTGCACGATGATCGAGGCGGCGAACATCAGGGCCGCCCAGTGGTGAATCTGCCGCATGAACAGACCGCCACGAACCTCGAACGTGATGTCGAGAGCGGTGGCGTATGCCCTGGACATCGTCACACCGTTGAGGGGGGTGTACGCACCGTCGTACACGACCTCGCTGAGCGACGGATCGAAGAACAGGGTGAGGAACACGCCCGAGATCAGCAGGATGACGAAGCTGTACAGCGCGATCTCACCGAGCAGGAACGACCAGTGCGTGGGGAAGACCTTGTTGATCTGGCGACGCAATCCCGGCGCCAGGTGGTAACGACTGTCTACGCCGTCGGCCTGCTTGGCGGCGAGGGTTTGCAATGTACTCATGAGTCACGCTCCGGACGACGTTCCCAGAAGGCGGGCCCCAGAGCTTCGGTGAAATCTCCCGAAGCGACGAGGAATCCCTCTTCGTTGACAGTGATGGGAAGTTGGGGCAGCGCACGCGCAGCCGGTCCGAAGATCGGCTTGCCGTACTCGAGCGCGTTGAACTGCGACTGGTGGCAAGGGCACAGAATTCGGTTGGTCTGCTGCTCGTACAACGATGTCGGGCAACCCAGGTGCGTACAGATCTTCGAGTAGGCGAAGTAGTCGCCGTAGTTGAAGCTTTCTTGACCCTTGCGCTTGATGACGGTGCTGGCGGCATCCGGGCGAAGGCGAATGAGCATGACCGAGTTACGAACTCCACGCAGCGAGACGAGCAGATCGTGCTCGCTCTCGCGGTCCGCTTCGCGGAACGGGAAGACGGTCTCCATGGCACCAGCGTCCAAGTCCTCGGGCCGAACGAGAACGACATCTTCCGGTCGCCCGGTGTCTCGTCGGAGGTAGATGGTCTCTCCATCGTAGCGAGGAGTCCAGCCGGATACCCACAACGGCGAATCTTCGCCCTTGGCCCAGGGATTCTTGATCAGTCCACCGAGGGGGAGCAGCGCCATGACGCCGAGCGCGCCACCACCGAAGACGAGCGAACGCTTGATCACCTTGCGGCGACCGATGGTCGACGTGTCGAGCGAATCGCCCAGCTCTGCCACGAGAGTCTTGCGGTCCAGCTCGGACGAGCCGCCGTCGTGACGGTCCTGGATGGAGACTTCTTCGGGGATGAACTTCTTGGTGAACTGCACCGCGCCGATACCGACCGCGAGGATCGCCAGGCCCATCGTGCCGCCGATGAGCGGGGTGTACAGCGAGTAGGCCAGGTAGTTCTCTTCGCCGATACCGGAGTACTGCCACGGCCAGAACAGGTAGATGCCGATGAATGCGACAGCGGCGAGGCCGGCGATCGCGAACCAGATCGCGACGCTGCGCTCGGCACGCTTCTCGGCGCGGGTACCTTCCACAGCCCAACGGTTGCGGCGGAAAGCGACATCGACACCGTCGAGGTTGGTGCCGAGCTCGACCAGTTCGTCGCGGCTCATCGCGGCGAGTTCCTCGTCGGTGTACTTCTTGTCCGCGTTCACGCCGTCGGCACCGGGCGCATCCTTGCGTCCGGATTCGTCGTCGTTGCCCGCGTCCTTACGGCCGGAATCGCCGTCGGTCATGATCTAGCTCCGATCCACAAAGTTGCTCCGACGACGGCGATGATGCCGACCGTCCAGATAGCGATCATCTCGGTACCGGGACCGAAACTTCCGATGCTCCAACCGCCTGCGGGAAGGGTTTCCTGGGCCGACTTGACGTACGCGATGATGTCGGACTTCTCCTCGATCGTCAGCTGACGATCGGAGAACTTCGGCATGTTCTGCGGGCCGGTGACCATCGCGGTGTAGATCTCCTGCTCGTTGGCAGGGCCGAGGGACGGTGCGAACTTGCCCGAGGACAGAGCGCCGCCTTCACCGGTGAAGTTGTGGCAGGAAGCGCAGTTGAGTCGGAACAGTTCACTGCCGCGTCCGATGTCGCCACCGCGCAGGGACTCCTGAGCGATCTCACCGTTCTCGTCGCGGATGACCGTCGGTCCGCCGCCGTTGGCGTTGATGAAGGCACCGAGGGCGTCGATCTGCTTGTCGTTGAACTTCGGCGGCTTGCGCATCGCCTGTGCCTCGTTGCGAACAGCGGGCATACGACCGCTCGACACCTGGAAGTACACGGCTGCTTCGCCGACGCCGATGAGGCTCGGTCCGCGATCCTGAACACCCTGCAGGTTGGCACCGTGGCACGTGACGCAGGACGTGTCGTAGAGCTGCTTGCCCTCGCGGATGAGCGCTGCCGAATCGGTATCGGCAGTCGCGACCTGAGGAGCCGGCGTCAGGGCCGAGGCGAGGAACCCTGCGCTCAGGAGGCCCATCATCAGAACGAGAGCACCGGTGATGCGTCGGCGCGTCCTACGCTGCCGTCTCGTCTTGGAGGCGGCGTTGTCGTCGGATGCTGCTGGGGGAGATGTACTCATCTTCTATCCCTTGTCGTGTCGGGACGGACCGAACGTCGGGGGCTGATTCCGTTCGCTCGTTATCTTTGGTGTGCTGACTGTCACTAGCGGATGAAGTAGATCGTTGCGAAGAGGGCAATCCAGACGATGTCGACGAAGTGCCAGTAGTACGAAACGACGATGGCCGCGGTGGCCTGCGCGGGCGTGAACTTACTGACCAGCGTTCTGGTGATCAGGAAGACGAAGGCGATGAGTCCGCCGATGACGTGCAATCCGTGGAAACCGGTCGTGATGTAGAAGACCGAGCCGTACACGCTGCTCGAGAGCGTCGTGCCCTCGTGCACCATGTGGTAGTACTCGTACGCCTGGCCGGCCACGAAGAACGCGCCCATCACCAGAGTGATGATGTACCAGCGGCGCAGTCCGAAGACGTCACCTCGCTCGGCGGCGAACACACCCAGCTGGCAGGTGAACGACGATGCGATCAGCACCGCGGTCACCGGCACAGCGAGCGCGAGGTTCAGCTCCGTCGGCTCCGGCGGCCAGATTCCATTCGCCTGGGCGCGTGCGACGAAGTACATCGCAAACAGCCCGGCGAAGAACATGAGTTCACTAGACAGCCACACGATCGTGCCGACGCTGACCATATTGGGACGGTTCAGCGAGTGCACGCGTTGGGTGATTGCCGATCCTTGAGTCCCTACAGCGCTCGTCACAAAGAGAAGTATGACCCGTCGTAGTACGGAAGGCATATCCGGGTCCGCTCTTGGCGCGTCGTGTCGGAACGAATCCGCGTACGTCCTTGTTCCCGTGCTGGTCAGAGCCTCTGTACGGGCCGGTAGGGTCCAGTCGTGCAAGGCTGGCCTCATGGCAAAGCGCACCGAAGGTGGATGGTTTCGGAGACTGTTCTCGCGATCGACGGCCGAACGTCTGGACCCCACTCGCGAGGACCTCGTGACAGTGGCGAGTTGCTTCGACGATGCACAGGCATGCTCGGCCGTGCTCGACGAAGCAGCGAGGACCCGACCGCTGTGGACGGAATCGGCGGAGGTGGTGCTACGGCATCATCTCGTGTTGCCTTCCGACCAAGTGGAGGACGCAGCAGCGGTTGCGGCTCAGGACGACTACGAAGTGGGGCCGGCCGCCGAACTACCGGAGAGCACCGGCTACCGCCCTCGGGTGGAAGGCGGCGTGCCGCTGGTTCTGCAACGTGTTCAGGTACTCGACGCTCTGCACTGCTCGCAGGAGCGTTCTCGCATGGCCGGCCTTGCTCAGCGTCGAGGGGGAGCAGTACTGGGGTGGGACGCACTGCAGCCCGCGCAGCCCGACGCAGCGTCTGGCTAAGCTTCCACCGCACCGAGTGCATCGACGGCAGAAGGGCACGGCAGAACCACCATGACCGCAGCGATCAGCGACGAACAGCCGCGAACCTGGCGTCGAATCCTCGGCGCGTTGACGAACCACACCGACCTGTCCAGCGCCGACACCGGCTGGGTCATGGACGAGATCATGGCCGACAACGCGACAGCCGCGCAGATCGCAGCCTTCGGAGTAGCGCTGAAGATGAAAGGTCCGACGCCGGCGGAGGTCAACGGACTCGCCGAATCGATGTTGGCGCACGCAGTGCTGGTGCACACCGACACCGACGCCGTCGACGTCGTGGGGACCGGAGGAGACGGAGCGGACACCGTCAACATCTCCACCATGGCAGCCGTCGTCGTCGCTGCCAGCGGGATCCGAGTCGTCAAGCACGGCAACCGCGCAGCGTCGTCGAAGAGCGGCACGACCGACGTGCTCGAAGCATTGGGGGTCCGAGTGACCCTCGGGGCCGACGCAGTCGCGTCGAGCGTCGAGCAGGTCGGCATCGGCTTTTGCTTCGCACCGATCCACCACCCCGCACTGCGCTTCGCTGCCGCACCGCGCAAGGAAATCGGAATCCCCACGGTCTTCAACGTGCTGGGGCCACTGACGAACCCCGGGCGCCCGCGCGCAGGCCTGATCGGCTGTGCGTTCGAGAACCTGGTCCCCGTCGTCGCCGACGTGTTCGCAGCCCGGGGCAGCTCGGTGCTCGTGGTCCGCGGTGACGACGGACTGGACGAGATCACACTGTCCACCACCACGACAGTGCACGTGGTGTCCGATGGTTCGGTGACCGTCGAGACGATCGACCCGCTCGACTACGGCATCGCCCGAGCGCCCATAGAAGCTCTCAGAGGTGGAGACGCCGAATTCAATGCAGCGGTGGCGCACCGAGTGTTCGCCGGAGAACAGGGCCCCGTCCGCGACGCCGTACTGCTCAATGCCGCCGCAGCCATGGCAGCGCACCACGGCGTGTCCGACGACCTCCACGCCCGAATCGAAGCCGGATTGGCCACTGCCGCAACAACAATCGATTCCGGTGCAGCAGCACGGCTACTCGCCGACTGGGGTCGATGCACCACCGAACTCGCCGGCTGACGAAGAGCGCGGCTACTCGCCTATCGAGAACCCGGCTTCGACATCGGCACTCGAATAGGACTGGAACGCAATGTGAGTGGTGGTGCTGCGCACCCCCCGCACACGATTGATGTGCTTGGTGATGACCTCTGCGATCGACGCATGATCACGAACTTTCACGATGGCGATCAGATCGACATCACCAGCACACGAATAGACCTCCGACACCCCGTCGACATCCGCAACGGCCTGCGCCGCTTCCGGAATCAAGTCGGCCTCGGCGTCGATCAAGACGATGGCATTGATCATGTGCGCTCCTCAAGCATCTCGAGCTCGGTGTCCGACGCGAGCTACCCCCAGACCCTAGTTGCTGCCGTACCCCGACAGTCGTCCCGCAGGCTCCGCTCCTGACCTGAACAGTCGTTCCGCAGGCTCCACTCCTGAGCTGAACAGTCGTTCCGCAGGCTCCACTCCTGCCCTCGCGGCTTCTCTCGCCGTCCGACACCACGACTCCCACGAACCCGCCGATCGTGCCGGGCTGCAGTACCCACTGCTCGTGCGCACGATCCGGACTCCGTCCGTGCGCAGCCAGGCCGCAATAAGTCCGACTTCCTCCGGGGGCGCGCCGCGCAGCGGGGTCGTATCGGGCACCACCGTTTCGGCCGACGCGGTGATGGCATCGACGACGGGCATCGGATGCACTCCCCGCGGCGCGACGGCAGCGCCGGCCAGCCGGCCGAAGCGCACCACGATCAACTCCCACCCGCCGTCGGCCGTGCGCCTCGCCGCAACCAGTTCGGCAATGGCGGCCACTGCTGCCGATCGGTGCATCCGGCGCAGTGCATCGACGGTGATCGCAATTCTGTCGCGCAGACGGGCAGCCGTCTCGTACAGCTCCTTGTCTGCGAGCTCGGCGACGCGGCGGCGCATGGAGTAGAGAACGGCGTCGTCCTGGCCACACACCAGCGCGAGAAACTGCGTCGGGGCATCGGAGTACTCGTCGGCCGTCAACGGGCCGGACAGTGCCGCTGGGCAGCCTCCGACGTCGGTCGCCGGGCACTGGTCACCGTGTCGAACCGAGCGGGCCAGACGGCGAGTGCACGTACGCAGGCGGCAGAACTCCGCGACGAGCGCCGCGGCCTCTGCGGCGTCACCGCGAACCGAGAACGGTCCGAGACTGTTCGGTGCCGGGGTGCGGACGATCGACAGGCGAGGGAACGCCTCGTCGGTCAGGGTGATCCACCACCCTTTCCTGGGGAACTTCGAGCGGCGGTTGTACGGCGGGATGTGCGCCGAGAGCAGACGTAGCTCGCGGACTCCGGCTTCGAGCGCGTGTGCACACTCGACGTGGTCGACGCGGGTGGCCAGTGCGACCATCTCCTTCATCCGGCCTCGGGTCTCCGAGCCGGTGAAGTAGTTGCGCACGCGTCGTTTGAGGTTGTTGGACGTACCGACGTACAGCACCTCGTCGGACGGGCCGCGGAACAGATAGACGCCGGGTGTGCCGGGAAGATGGGCGGCCAGCCCGCGTTTGGCGCGCTGGCCGGCCGACACCGCGGGTAGGTAGTCGACCAACTCGGCGTAGCTGTGGACTCCCTGATTGCCCACGCGTTCGATGAGGCCGTGCAGAACGTCGACCGTGGCCCTGGCGTCGTCGAGCGCACGGTGGGTAGGCCTGGTGCCGGATCGGAACAGAGTCGACAGTGCGGACAGCTTCACCGACGGAGCTTCGTCGCGGGTCAGAACTCGGCGAGCCAGCTTGACCGTGCACAGCACCTGAAACCGTGGCCACGCGATGTCGAGACGGCTCGCGGCGGCCTTGAGGAATCCGGTGTCGAAGCCGGCGTTGTGCGCCACCAGTACCGAACCTCGTGCGAACTCGAGGAAACCGGGCAGAACCCGTTCGATGCGCGGCGCACCGATGAGCATCGCCGATGTGATGCCGGTCAGTTCCACGATGTACGGCGGAATGGACCTGCCCGGGTCGATCAACGTGGCGAACTCGCCGAGAATCTCGCCGCCTCGAACCTTGACTGCCCCGATTTCGGTGATGGCCTCGGTGTCCGCGCTACCGCCGGTGGTCTCGAGGTCGACGACGACGAACGTCGTCTCGTGCAGCGGGGTGTCGAGTTCGTCGAACGTCAGCTGGATGGGCAGGCTCACCGGGACGACGTTAGGGCCGACCTCCGACAAGAACGCTCATCGCGCCGTCGAACGTCGTCGTGTCACGGAACCTGTCGGTGCCCGTCGCTATCTTTCGCTGAGTCGGCCTATTCGGCCGCCGGAAACCGTAAAGAGACAAGGATCACAATGATCATCGATTGCAGTGACTGCCTGGTCCGTGCCATCGCCTGCGCGGACTGCGTCGTGACGGTGCTTCTGGGGCCTCCGGGGATGCCGTCCGGGTCGGACGGACGGCGGGTCGGTCCGCCGTCTCGTATCACTCTCGAGCAGGAGGAACTCGGTGCCATGGGGGTGCTCGCCGATGTCGGTCTCGTGCCCACTCTCAAGCTCGTGGTGAACGACGACGACATCGCCGAGGTTCCTTTGTTATCGACTCGTGACACACCGGGGGATCAGCGCGCCGGCTAGCGAGAATCGAGCCGAATTCGCTCTCCTCGGCGAGTTGGGGTCGACACGGGGGTATGCCATTTCGTAATCTTCCTGAGACCTTGCGGAGTCTCGCCAGTCCAAACCGGAGTGGCGTCGCAAGTCACCGCCTAATCGTTCACTCGCGAGAGTGTTCGTATCGGGAACCCGATATCTACTGGGGTGAATCCCGCTGAGCCACCACACGGTGGCCGGTGGGTAGGGCTGCTCTTCCCAGCCCGAACCCGTCAGCTAACTCGGTCGGCGGACGATAGGAAGAAACGGAGCACCATCTTTCGTGGCGTCACAACTTTCCAACCGAACATTGCGGCGAGTCCTCGTAGCCGGAGCGCTCACGGCAGGCGTGGTCGTTCTTCCCGCTGCACCCGCAATGGCGGCCCCCCTCACCATTCCCGGCGTCGGAACCTTCGAGATTCCTGACATCCCGGGCCTTCCTCCCCTCAACCTTCCGGGTGTGCCCGCGCCGGGTGCGCCGTTGGCACCGCAGGTCACCCCGGCTGCGAAGGCCGTTCAGGCCGCAGAATCCAAGATCGGAGCACCGTACGTGTACGGGGCTTCGGGTCCGGATTCGTTCGACTGCTCGGGCCTCGTCCAGTGGGCGTACAAGCAGGCCGGCGTCAGCTTGCCTCGTACGAGCTACGACCAGGCCGCCGCAGGCACTCCGGTCTCGCGCGACAGCCTCGCCCCCGGCGACGTCGTCTCGTTCTACGACGGCTCGCACTCGGGCATCTACGTCGGCAACGGCAATGTCGTGCACGCATCCACGTCCGGCGTGCCGGTCAAGGTTGCCCCGCTCGACTCGATGCCGTTCGACGGTGCTCGCCGTTACTGACTCGAGCGATCGACGTTCGTTGTGAACCGACCGACAGGGTCGAGCCGTTCATCGGCTCGGCCCTGTCGGCGTATCCGGACACGGACTGCGCGACACGCCGGTTCGGTGGACAGGGAAGGATCCAGTTCGTAATCTGATCGAGACCTGGTCGATGTTTATTTTGTGACCTGTCACCTCGAACCCCCGTCGATTTCGGACCGTGTTCACGTCCGCGCCCGTAAGAGCATGGGTATGGTTCGTTTTCGGACTACTTTTCCAACCGTTGCCTCGGTCGAGGCAACATCTGTGAGGACGGAGAGTCGCTTTCCGTGGCGATATCGAGATCTACCCGAGCGTTGCGTACGGCCCGAAACTCGGTGGTTGCGCTCGCGCTGACCGCATGCATCGCCGTGGTGCCGACGACGACGGCAACCGCGCAGCCGGGATTCGGTTCGGCATCCGACGCGCAGACCGAACTCGCCGAGCTCTCTCGCCAGTCCGAGCAGACCACCGAATCTCTGCACGATGCTCAGATCGATCTCGACGCCAAGACCCAGCAGCAAATCGACGCTCAGGCCCTCGTCGACCAGAGCCGTGCCGCCGTGGACGCAGCGCAGGCGCAGTTGGAGCAGCTCAAACCGGCCATGGACAAGGTCGCCAACGTCAACTACCAGGGCGCGCGGACCAACCGACTGTTCGCCGTCATGGTCAGCGACTCACCACAGCAGTTGCTCGACCAGATGTCGGCGCTGGACGTGATCTCGGCGGAGACCGCCGACCAGGTCGCCCGATTCAAGCAGGCCAGCTCGGATGCAGAGACGGCCGAGCAGGCCGCGACGACGGCCGCCGAACAGGCACGCGTCGCCGCAGAGCAGGCCAAGGCCGTCAGCGACGATCTCCAGGCCAAGCAGAGTGAGCTGCAGGGACAGATAGCCGAGGTCATGGCCGCCTACAGTGCGCTCTCGTCCTCGGAGCAACTGTCTCTGGCCGGTTCGACCCTGCCCGACGGGTTCGACCCGTCCTCGATTCTGCAGAACCTGACGCCGGGATCGGGAGCCAGTGCGCTGCAGGCCGGCCTCACGCAGATCGGCAAGCCGTACGTCTGGGGCGCAACCGGTCCGGATGGCTTCGACTGCTCCGGGTTGGTCGTGTGGGCGTACAAGCAGGTGGGCAAGACGCTGCCGCGATCGAGTCAGGCGCAGGCGGCGGGCGGAACTCCGGTGGATCAGAAGGATCTGCAGCCCGGTGACGTCGTTCTGTTCTATCCGGACATCTCACACGTCGGAATTTATGCCGGAAACGGCAACGTGCTGCATGCCTCCACATTCGGTGTGCCCGTGAAGGTGCAGTCGATGGCATCGTTCCCGTACTACGGGGCGCGTCGATACTGAGGTCGTGTCTCGACGATCGACGAGTGGCGGCATGAGCACCTCGAACCGACCATCCGGGTTGCACGTCATCCTCCGATCGTCATGGCGGCGCTGGCTTGTCGTCGTGGTCGTCGTGGTGGTCGCCGTCTCGGTCGTCCTGATTCACCGATTCGACGGCCCGCCCACGGCCGGGACCGCCGAGGTCACCGTCGGCCAGGACCCGCCGACCTACGATCAGCAGCGCCGCGCCGATGTGACCGTCCTCCTCGACCAGTGGGCGCGCGCGGTTCGTTCCGGTGATCTCGACGCACTGCGCGATGTGATGGATCCGCAGGCCGACCCCGGCTTCGTCGAAGCGCAGCTGCGCCGGGCAGCAGTGGTACCCGGCGTCCCCTTCGCGGAGTTCGGCTACGACCTGGGCGACGAGCCCGAGACCCCGGTGCCGCCGTCGATCGCAGCGGCGCTCGATTCCACCGATGTCTGGGCACCCGCGGTGTATCTGCGATACGCGATCACCGGCCCGGACGCATCGCCGACGCGTCGGCCGGTCTCACTCGTCGTCGCCGAGCGGGACGGTCGATGGCGGTTGGTCGACGACGCGGATCTGACCGAGTATCGACGCCAGACCTGGCGTGGGCCGTGGGACTTCGGCCCTCTCACCGTGCGTTCGGTGGCCACTGCAGCCGGGACATCTGTGGTCATGGGTCATCCGGACCGCGATGCGTTCGTGGAGAACCTTACGGCCGAACTTCCGTCGGCAATCGCGGCCGTGACCGACTTCTGGGGAGACGACTGGGCGGGCGACGGGCTGATTTTCGTCGCATCCTCGGCGGAGGAGTTCGCCGAACTGACGGGGTCCGATCCGTCCACCGACGTGGCTGCGGTGACGGTGTCCGACGCGGTGGCGGCCGACGGCTCCCGTCCGACGGGTCAGCGGGTGGTGTTCGGTCCCGACGCCGCGTCGAGGTTGACGCCGTTCACCGTGCGCTCGGTTCTGCGGCACGAGTTGACGCATGTGGCGGCGAGGGCGCGGACGTCCGACGGTACGGAGTTGTGGGTGTCGGAGGGGTTCGCCGACTATTCCGGGTATCGAGGGTCCGGTGCCGAGTTCGCGCAACTGGCACCCACTCTCGCGGCGATCGTGGCGGCGGGTGGGCCGCCGACGGTGCTGCCGAAGAACGAGGATTTCGGTGCCGGTGGTGCCCGGTCGAGTGTGGCCTACGAATCGGCCTGGTCGGTGTTCGCATTCGTGGCCGACCGGTTCGGGGAGTCGACCCTGCGTTCCCTGTACGAAGCGCTCGCGTCCGAGAGCCCCACCGATTCTGCATTCGAGTCGGTGCTGGGACTCGGCCGGGCACAGTTCGTGTCCTCGTGGGGTGACTGGGTGGCTCGCCAGGCCGGCTGACACGGGGCGCTACGGTTGACTCCATGCGTCGTACCCTGCTCGTGACGAACGACTTTCCTCCTCGCCCGGGTGGTATTCAGTCCTACTTGCACAGCTTCGCCTCGCAGCTGCCGGCCGACGAGCTGGTGGTCTACGCCCCCCGCTGGCGCGGCGACTCGCACGAGAAGTTCGATGCCAGGCAGCCTTTCGAGGTGATCCGGCATCCGACGACCCTGATGTTGCCGACTCCGCTCGTCGCGCGTCGTGCGGCTCGAATCCTGAAGTCCCGAGGCTGCGATTCGGTGTGGTTCGGTGCGTCGGCTCCGTTGGCAGTGATGTCGTCGTACCTGCGCAAGGCGGGGGCCGATCGCATTGTGGCGAGCACACACGGTCACGAGGTCGGATGGTCGATGGTGCCGGGCGGGCGGGCGGCCCTGCGCACGATCGGCGAGAACACCGATGTGGTGACCTACGTCAGCAAGTACACCCGGGGGCGATTCAGTTCGGCGTTCGGGCGGACCGCCGCCCTCGAACATCTGCCGCCCGGTGTCGATACCGATCGCTTCGTGCCCGACGACGCAGCGCGAGCGGAACTTCGTGCCCGCTACGGCCTCGGTGATCGCCCCACCGTTCTGTGCCTGTCCCGGCTGGTTCCGCGCAAGGGTCAGGATGTCCTGATCCGGGCGCTCCCGGGGATCCGCCGGGTCGTCGACGGAGCGGTTCTGGTGATCGTCGGCGGCGGGCCGTACGAGAAGACTCTGCGCGAGCTCGTCCGATCCACCGGCATGGAGCAACACGTGGTGTTCACCGGTACCGTCCCGTCGGCGGAGCTCGCCGCCCACCACACGATCGCCGACGTGTTCGCGATGCCGAGCCGAACCCGAGGTGCCGGTCTCGATGTCGAAGGTCTCGGCATCGTCTACCTCGAGGCGTCTTCCTGCGGTGTACCCGTAGTCGCCGGCATGTCCGGGGGTGCGCCGGAAGCGGTGCAGCACAACAAGACCGGCTTCGTCGTCGACGGCACGTCCGTCTCGGACACCACCGACGCGATCGTGCGAATCCTGTCCGATCGCACGCTGGCGACGCAGATGGGCAACGCCGGCCGCGCCTGGGTGGACGCGGAATGGCGCTGGGACGTGCTGACCGAGAAGCTGCGTTCGTTGATCTAGGCAGTACGGCTCAACGGGAGTAGATCGACTCGATCTCGTCGGCGTACGACTTGGTGATGACGTTGCGCTTGAGCTTCATCGTGGGAGTGAGCTCGCCGTTCTCCTCCGAGAAGTCGTGGGGGAGAAGTCGATACTTCTTGATGGACTCCGCATGCGAGACGGACTTGTTCGCGTCGGCGACGGCGGCGTCGATCTCCGCGACGAGTTCGGGGTCCGTCTGCAGATCCGCCGCGGTGGCGTCGGCGGCCTTGCCGTGTGCGGACTTCCAGCGATCGAACGCGTCCGGATCGAGGGTGATGAGCGCGCCGATGAAGGGCTTCTGATCGCCCACGACGACGGCCTGGCTGATCAGTGCACCCGCCCGCAGGTGGTCTTCCAACCCGGCGGGTGAGACGTTCTTGCCGCCTGCGGTGACGATCAGTTCTTTCTTGCGTCCCGAGATCGTGATGTAGCCGTCGTCGTCCACGGAACCGAGATCACCGGTGCGGTACCAGCCTTCGTCCAGCGACTCGGCGGTGGCGGTCTCGTTGCGCCAGTAGCCGTCGAACACCACCGGTCCGCGGAGTTGGATCTCTCCGTCCTCGGCGATGCGCACGGTGTTGCCGGGCAGTGGACGCCCGACGCTGCCCACGCGTTGGAATCCGATGGTGTTGACCGCGAACGCCGCCGTGGTTTCGGTCAGTCCGTAGCCCTCGTAGATCGTCACACCGATGCCCCGGTAGAAGTGGCCGAGCCGGGAACCGAGGGGCGCTCCGCCGGAGATCGCGAGTTCGCACTTGCCGCCGAGCGCTGCTCGCAGTTTGCCGTACACCAACTTGTCGAACACGGTGTGCTTGGCGCGCAACACGATTCCCGGACCTCCGGTATCCTGCGCTTCACTCCATGCCACTGCGCATTCGGTGGCGAGGTCGAAGATCTTTCCCTTGCCGTCGGCGTGCGCCTTCTGCTTGGCGGTGTTGAAGACCTTCTCGAACACTCGCGGAACCGACAGGATGAAGTCCGGTTGGAACGTGCCGAACGTCGCGACGAGATTGGGGATGTCGCTGGTGTGGCCGATGGTGACCCCGGCGTCGAACGACGCGATGGACACTGCGCGTGCCAGGACGTGCGCGAGCGGAAGGAACATCAGCGTGCTGCGGCCCTGTGTCATCAGCGATTTCAGCGACGTCTCACGAATCCCGAGTGACTCGGCGAGCAGATTGGCGTGGGTCAGCTGGACGCCCTTGGGCCGACCGGTGGTTCCCGAGGTGTAGATCAGGGTTGCCGGGTCGGACGAGACGAGTTTCGAAACTCGTAGGTGCACCTCGTCTTCGGCGACTTCGGCACCACCGTCGAGCAGTGCCTGCACTGCGTCGGTGCCCGCCGAGTTCGCGATGACGAACGTCTGTCGGACCGACGGGGCTGCTGCCACAACGGACTTCGTCTCCTGCACATGCGCGTCGTTCTCGAGAATCAGCAGGACCGGCTCGGCGTCTTCGAGGATCCATTCGACCTGACCGGCCGAGGACGTCTCGTAGATCGGCACCGTCACACCGCCCGCGGCCCAGATCGCGTAGTCCACTACCGACCACTCGAATCGCGTCGACGACATCAGTGCGACCCGATCGCCCTGCTCGATGCCTGCGGCGATCAGACCCCGTGCCACCCCCACCACCAGGCGCTCGAACTCGGCGGCGGTGACGTCGATCCATTGTCCGTCCACTGTGCGTCGGAACACCACCGCGTCGGGCGAGGTGCGGGCGCGAGCGAAGACGGTATCGACAGCCGAGTCGGTGTCCGCGATGGCGTATTTGGCGGCGACGGTGAACTCGCGCACGGGATTACCTCCGGATAGAACTTGGGGAGAACGAAAGTCGATAGCTCGGCTTCACAGATACTCTAGACCCGTGCTCCCGGCGTCGAAATACGCCTCGACGCGCACGGCCCCCGACCCGATGTGTGAAGCTCTGTCGATGAGCAGTATTCAAGTTGCGGATCAGACATTCGTGGCCGCCCCCGGCGTGCGGGTGGCGCAGGCGTTCGCGTCGCCTGCGCGGTGGCGTCGATGGTGGCCGGATCTGAACCTGACGATCACCGAGGACCGGGGTGAGAAGGGGATCCGCTGGGCAGTGCGCGGCGGTGTGGTCGGAACGATGGAGCTGTGGCTCGAGCCCGCGCTGGACGGGGTGATCGTCCATTACTTCCTGCACGCCGAACCCGCCGCGGACGCCGACGTGGCAGCGCACCAGCATGCCCGGCGGGTGGCCGGACGTGCGATGACGTTCGAGCTCAAGCGAGAGCTCGAGGTCGGTCGGTCTGCAGGTGAAGCACCCCACCACGTAGCGTCGACTTCAGCTCGCGAATGAACCGCGCGGTACGGTCGGCCGGTTCGCATTGTGCGTCCGCGGATCGATCGTGTGAGATAGGCCTGCGCGAGTTCTGCGGCACCGAAGCGAACCGAGCTGATCGAAGTACCCGAGAGGAAGCGGACCAGTAGTCATGGCGGAGAAAACCCAGAGGTCGATCGTCGTCGAAGCTCCATCGAGCCGGGTCATGGACGTCATCGCCGATTTCGACGCGTACCCCACGTGGGTGTCGGCCGCGAAATCCGTCGAGGTCCTCGAGGTCGGTGCGGACGGCCGCGGCAAGCGGGTCAAGTTCGTGCTCGACGCCGGGATGGTGAAAGACACCTACGAGCTCGAATACGACTGGGCAGCCGACGGCAATTCGGTCTCCTGGAACCTCGTATCGGGCGAAATGCAGAAATCGCAGAACGGCTCGTACACGTTGAAGGAGACCGGCAGCGGCACCGACGTGACGTACGAGCTCACCGTGGATCTGAACATTCCGATGATCGGTCTGTTCAAGCGCAAGGCAGAAAAGGTCATCACCGACACTGCACTCAAGGAATTGAAGAAGCGGGTCGAAGGCTGAGCGAAGCTCGCACCGAAGCCCGCACCACGGTGTTGCTGTTCCTCGGCAAAGGTGGTGCGGGTAAGACGACGCTGGCGGCTGCGTCGGGGCTACGACTCGCCCAGGCCGGCGAACGGGTTCTGATCGCGTCCGTCGACCAGGCTCACTCGCTCGCCGATGCATTCAAGGGGGACGCCGAGGTCGAGGATGCGTCCGGTGTTCGTTCGATCGCACCCGGCCTCGACATCCTCGAGATCGATACGTTGAGGCTGCTCGAAGCCCGGTACCGGGGATTGGGCTCACTGTTGGCCGTGGCGTCCGCGGGACACGAGCACGGGGTGAGCTTCGGGGCGATCGAATCGGAGGAGCTGCTCGGTCTCCCGGGAATAGAAGAGCTGCTCGGCATGCACGAGATCAGCCGTCTTGCCGACGAGAATCGCTGGGACACAGTGATAGTCGACCTTCCCGCATCGGCGGATGCCTTACGTACCCTGCAGTTGCCCGACACCGTCGCCGCATACGTCGAGCGGATCTGGCCTCTGCACGCTCGGATGGTCGCCGGCACCGGTTCCGATGTGCGGCTCACTCTCGTGGTGGCGATGATCGAGCGAATCCTCGCGCAGATCGACTCCGTCCGGTCCCTGATCACCGACGCCGACCGTACCGGGGCGACCGTGGTCGTCACCGCCGAACAGCTCTCGATCGTCGACGCGGAACGAACTCTGTCGGCAGCTGCTCTGCTCGGAATCAGAATCGATCGTGTGCTGGTCAACAGAATCCTGCCGAAGCTCAACGCATCGTCGGTCGGTCTGGTGGGCGCTCATCCGGCCGTGTTCTGGTTCGAGAGGTGGCGGGCGGCGCAGCTCGACGCGGTCGCCGAGCTGCGCCGACGCATCGGTACCGTGCCGATCGTGGAGGTGGAGCAGGCTCCCGGTGAACCGGTAGGGTTGGGGCCCTTGCAAGATGTTGCCGATCGCCTCGAACCGGACTCCCTCGAACGGCGCGCGCCGGGCTGGGGTGAGCAGCCTTCGGTCGTGCTCGAGTCGGGTGGCGGACTCGAATCCGTGTACGCGATGAGAATGCTGCTGCCGGTGGTGGATTCGACGACCTTGGGCCTGGGGCGAGTGGAGGACGACTTGATAGTGAGTGCCGACGGGAGGCGACGGCGCATCAGATTGGCGTCGGTGCTGCGTCGGTGCGTGGCCGACTCCGCCGAACTCGACGGACCGTGCCTGGTGGTGCGTTTTCGTCCGAACCCCGACGTGTGGCCGCTGTGACTCCGCCAACCCCGACGGCCGGGGTGTCGCGATGACCTCGGACCACTCCGAGCTTGGGGCGGACCTGCTGGCCCTGGCCGAGACCGTGCTGACGCGACTCGAGCCGATCCTGCGTCGCGTCGCCGAGACGCAGCAGGATCGTGACCGCCAGGGATGCAGTTGGTGTCCGGTTTGCGCTCTCGCGGCACTGGTGCGCGGGGAGCGCCACGATCTCGTCGAGCTCGTGGCCTCCGAGAGCGCCGTGGTGATCGCGCTGTTGCGTCAGTTGCTGGCCGATCACACGACCTCCGGGGCGACGCACTCCGCAGCGCAGGCTCCGCCGACCTCGCCGCCACCGGGGACTGCGCCCGAGCCCGGGTCCGGTAGTGCCGGTGTCCCCTCGGACCCCGCGGAGGTCGCGGACGTGTCGATCGACACGAAACTTCAGGGCGATCGTCCCGCTTCGTTCGTTCCGATTACCGTTCGAGTGAAGAATTCGCGTTCGGACGAGCAGGAGCGTCCGTGATCGGAGCGACTCGGGTGCAGCCCGCGCGGGGGACGGGCGAGGAAGGCATGAACGAATGAAGCGCCACCACCAGCGACTGACGGTAGGAATCGACGTGGGCGGGACGAGCCTGCGCGCGTCCGTCGTCGACGAGGACGGGCAAGTCCTCGATTCGACGGCCGCTCCCACTCCGCACACTGCGCGTGCGCTCGAACGCGGTCTCGATCGGGCCGTGCAGGAGCTGGCCGGGCGACACGACATCGCGGCCGTCGGGCTCGCCGTCGCCGGGTTCATCGACTCCGATCGCACGACGGTTCTCTTCGCCCCACATCTGCCGTGGGTGAACACCCCTGTGGCGACCGAGATGAGCATGCGCATCGGTCTGCCGGTGTTGCTCGAGCACGACGCCAATTCTGCGGCGTGGGCCGAGTATCGCTTCGGTGCGGCGTCCGGGGGGCGCAACGTGGTGATGGTGGCCATCGGCACCGGAATCGGCGCGGCCCTGTTGATCGACGGCAGGATCTATCGGGGTAGCCACGGTGTCGCTCCGGAACTCGGTCACATCCAGGTCGTGCCGGACGGCCGTGCGTGCCCCTGCGGCAAGCGCGGTTGTTGGGAGCGGTACTGCAGCGGCACCGCTCTGGTGGACACCGCAGTCGAGTTGCTGGCGGCGGACCCGGCGTCCTCGACGACGCTGGCACGTGAGGTGTTCCTCGACCCGGGTTCGTTGACCGGCCGCCGAATCGCCAGTGCCGCGCACGAGGGTGACTCGATCGCCCGCCGCACGATGGAGGACTTCGCGCAGTGGCTCGGCGTCGGGCTCTCGATGGTCAGCGACGTGTACGACCCCGATCTGATCGTGCTGGCCGGTGGAGTGGCGACGTCGTCGAGTCAGTTCCTCGCTCGCGCGACCGACAAGTACGCGGAGCTGGTGACCGGTGCGGGGCATCGCCCCCTGGCGCGTATTCGCAGTACTCAACTCGGTGAGGCAGCAGGCATGATCGGGGCCGCGGAGTTGGCCCGGGCGCAGTTCGTCACCGGCGTTCGCTGACGGTTCTTCGACTGCTTTCTGTGACCTCGGTCCTGGTGTCGGCGATGATGTGGCTGGTGTCATAAACCGTGGGTACAGTTCACTACGCGGCACGGTTCGAGGACGCACGGCCGCAGTCGATTCGCTTCCGGGCGAGGCGGCACCAAACGATTTCCCGACCATCATCAGGGAGCATGTCAATGTGGTACTGGCTGGTTAAGTACATTTTCGTCGGCCCCCTTCTCATCGCCCTGGGTCGGCCCACGATCGAGGGTGCGGAGAACATCCCGACGGAGGGGCCGGTCATTCTGGCCAGCAACCACAAGGCCGTTCTCGATTCCTTCTACCTTCCGCTCAAGACGCCTCGACGCATCACCTTCCTCGCCAAGAGCGAGTACTTCACCGGACCGGGACTCAAGGGCAAGTTCCAGAAATGGTTCTTCACCGCCGTCGGGCAGGTGCCGATCGATCGCACCGGAGCCGACGCGGCACAGGACGCACTCAACGCAGGCGTGCGTGTGATCGAAGCAGGCAAGGTTCTCGGTATCTACCCCGAGGGCACTCGGTCACCCGACGCGCGGTTGTACAAGGGCAAGACCGGGATGGCGCGTCTGGCACTGCAGACCGGAGTTCAGGTGATTCCGGTCGCGATGATCGGTACCGAGAAGATGAACCCGATCGGTTCGCGCGTGTGGCGTCCGGCGAAGGTCACCATCCGGATCGGCAAGCCCATCGACTTCTCGCGCTTCGAGGGCATGGCAGGCAACCGTTTCGTCGAGCGTGCGGTGACCGACGAAGTAATGTACGACCTGATGTTGCTCTCCGGTCAGGAGTACGTGGACGTGTACGCCGCATCGCTGAAGAAGGCTGCACCCGAGGCGGAGTCGGCTCCGACCGCGCAGCGCATCCCGGATTCCAAGGCGAGCTGAATCTGCTCGGCCCGCTCCGTGATCAGACTGCGGAGCGGGTATCGACTGTCGTATCGGCCCGGTCGGTCCAGCCGATCGCGGCCACCGCGATGATCGACGCGAGCGCCCACCACACGTATCCCGAGGCCGCGAACTGATCCACGAGCGGCCAACCGAGTCCGCTCCAACGGCCCTCGCCGAGCTTCCAGTGCGGCGGGTAGACCATCAACGCCAGCCCAACGGCCACCAGAGTTGCCAACAGCGCACTGCGGCGTCGGTAGCCGAGGACGGCGAGCACCACGGTGAACGGGATGGCCCACACCCAGTGGTGTGACCAGGAGACCGGCGACACCAGCAGACCGAACATGGCGTTGATCGTCAGGGCGAGGGCAGTCTCGCCCGCGGCGAACGCCTTTCGCATCGCTATCGCCGCGATGGCAAGGACCACCACCGACAACGCGAGCCACAGGATCGACCGAGGCAGTTCGTCCAGCCCGAGCCGCGCGAGCACTCCGGTGATCGACTGGTTGGGCGGGTAGGCCGGACCGCCGATTCGGTCGGAATCGACGATCGTCTCGGTCCAGTACTTCACCGAGTCCGACCACGTCAGCGCGAAACCGACCGCGGTGAACACCGCAAAGCTCAGGACCGAAACCACAGCGGCTCGAAAGTCCCTGCGCAACAAGAAGAACAGTACGAACACCGCGGGGGTGAGCTTGACGGCAGCCACGAGTCCGATCAGCACACCTCGGGGCCACGGCGTCTTCTTCGGCAGGCAGTCCAGTGCAACGAACGCCATCAGCACGATGTTGATCTGCCCGTAGTTCAGCGTCGAGGTGACCGGCTCGAGAAGCAGCACGGCCACGGCGAAGACTGCTCCGGCAGACCACCACACGAGCGTGCGAGGACGCAGTCCGAGCGAGGTGAGGGTCACCACGACGGTCACCAGCAGGAGGAGCATGGACAGCACGGTGACCGCGATCGAGGCGGCGTACAGCGACACCGACGACAGCGGGCTGAAGATCGCCGCGGCGATCGGGGGATAGGTGAACGGCAGCGTCGTACCGGTCGCGATCGGCGGCAGTTGACCGTAGAGATCCCCGCCCTCGGCGAACACCTGACCGCCGAGTCGATACACGTCCAGATCGAGTCGGTAGTGCTCGCCGAGCTCACGCAACCCCGGAAAGCCGTTGAGATGGAACAGCACGCCGACGAGAGCACCGATCAGGACGAGAACCCTGCTCGACGCCACCGCCCAACTCGGCCACCGGCGTCGCGTCGGCGCCGCCGGCTCCGATGCTTCGGCGACCGGACGGTTGGTGTCGGGCGGAGTCACTGGCGTTGCCTTTCAGGGCTGTTCGGATCGGGGCTACCGGCACGTGGGGGACGTGTCGGGGACGCGCTAGGGTGAGCCGCGTGCGCTACTTCTACGACACAGAGTTCATCGAGGATGGTCGCACAATCGAGTTGGTGTCGATCGGTGTGGTGTCGGAGGACGGTCGCGAGTTCTATGCGGTGTCCTCCGAGTTCGACCCCGAGCGCGCCGGCCGCTGGGTTCGACGCAACGTGCTTCCCAAGCTGCCACCGTACTCGTCGCCGCTGTGGATGAGCAGGTCGCGAATCCGGGACGAACTGCTCGAATTTCTCGTTCCGCACTACGGTGCCGAGGTCGAACTGTGGGCGTGGGTGGCGGCGTACGACCACGTCGCGCTCTGCCAGCTGTGGGGCTCGATGACCGAGTTGCCGCGTTCGCTGCCGCGGTTCACCCGCGAGCTGCGCCAGCACTGGGAGGATCGCGGCAGTCCCGAGCTGCCGTCGGTGCCCGACGACGCTCACGATGCCTTGGCCGACGCGCGGCACAATCTGGCGAAGTTCCAGACGATCGAGGAGTACTCGCACCGCGGGTGAACACCCGTTGTCCTGCGGCTTCGGCGGTGCGAATATCCTGTAGCCGTGAACTGGACTGTCGACGTACCCATCGATCGCTTGCCCGACCTGCCGCCGTTGTCGCCGACGCTGCGCTCTCGATTGGACGATGCGTTGGCCAAGCCGGCTGCGCAGCAACCGCAGTGGGATCCCGAGCATGCTGCCGACATGCGCAAGGTGCTCGAGAGCGTGCCACCGATCACCGTCGCCGGTGAGGTGGAGGCGTTGTCGGACAAGCTCGCGGCCGTCGCCCGAGGCGAGGCCTTCCTGCTGCAGGGTGGCGATTGCGCCGAGACGTTCGTCGACAACACCGAGCCGCACATCAAGGGCAACATCCGCACGCTGCTGCAGATGGCTGTGGTGCTCACCTACGGCGCGAGCATGCCGGTGGTCAAGGTCGCCCGTATCGCCGGTCAGTACGCCAAGCCGCGGTCGTCGAACATCGACGCGCTCGGTCTGCAGTCCTACCGCGGCGACATGATCAACTCGCTCGTCGCCGACGAGAGCGTCCGCGGCCACGATCCGTCACGACTGGTGCGCGCGTACGCCAATGCCAGCGCGGCGATGAACCTGGTCCGCGCACTCACCGGTGCAGGGATGGCGGATCTGCACAAGGTGCACGACTGGAACCGCGAGTTCGTCGCCCAGTCGCCCGCCGGTGCGCGCTACGAGGCGCTCGCGGGGGAGATCGATCGCGGCCTGCGCTTCATGGATGCCTGCGGCGTCTCCGACCCGAACCTGCACACCGCGCAGATCTTCGCCAGCCACGAAGCGCTCGTTCTCGACTACGAGCGTGCGATGCTGCGCCTGGACAACACCGACGATCACCCCAAGCTGTACGACCTGTCCGCGCACTTCCTGTGGATCGGCGACCGCACCCGCCAGCTCGACGGGGCGCACATCGCGCTGGCCGAGTTGATCTCCAACCCGATCGGTCTCAAGATCGGGCCCACGACCACGCCCGAGATGGCCGTCGAGTACGTCGAGCGCCTCGACCCGACCAACAAGCCGGGACGTCTGACGCTGATCTCACGCATGGGCAACGGCAAGGTTCGCGACATCCTGCCCGCTATCATCGAGAAGGTTCAGGCCACCGGCCACCAGGTCATCTGGCAGTGCGATCCGATGCACGGCAACACTCACGAGGCCTCGACCGGCTACAAGACGCGCCACTTCGACCGCATCGTCGACGAGGTCCAGGGATTCTTCGAGGTGCACAACGGCCTCGGAACGCATCCGGGCGGAATTCACGTCGAACTGACCGGCGACAACGTCACCGAGTGCCTCGGCGGTGCCCAGGACATCTCGGACCTGGACCTCGCCGGCCGGTACGAGACCGCCTGCGACCCGCGTCTGAACACGCAGCAGAGCATCGAACTGGCATTCCTGGTCGCCGAGATGCTCCGCGACTGATCAGGGTAGCGAGACGACCATGACCTCGGAGCCCGGTTCCACCCGAGAACCGGCTCCGGGGCTCTGGGTGATGATCAGCGACCCGTCGGTGTCCACCACCTGACGGACGTCGATCGTCAGGCCCAACGTCTCGACAGCGGTCCGGGCCGAGCCGACCGAGCGACCCAGCAGCGACGGCACGGTGACGGCGTTGGACACCTCGAGCGCAGCGGTGGTCCCGGATCGCACCGTCTGCCCGGCCTCCGGCGTCGTCCCTATCGCCCTGCCGCCGTCGGTGTCCTCGTCGAAGGTCTCCCGAACCTCGCCGACGGTGATGCCCACCGATTCCAGCGTTGTCCTGGCCTGGTCGACGCTCTGCCCGCGTACGTCGGGTACCTCGACCGGCGGTGCCCCCTTGCTGCGCAGCACCGTGACCGAGCTTCCCGTGGTCAGTACGGTGCCGGGCGGCGGGTCCAGGGCTGCGACGCCGCCGATCGGAGCGGACGTGCTGAAGGCCTCGCCGCCGTCGACGGGCGTGAACGTTCGGTCTCGCAGTTGCTGCTCCATGTCGTCGACGGATGCGCTCGTGTCGATCGAGGGAACGGTGGGGCGTCCCAGTGACACCAACAGAGACACCGTGTCGCCCTTGGCGATTCGCGATCCGCCGGTGGGGTCGGTGCCGATGAGAAGGTCGGTGTCCACCGAGTCGGAGTAGGTTCCGCGCACCGCGGCTTCGAGACCGGCGGCTTCCACGGCACTGGTGGCACCGGTGGTGTCGAGCCCGTCCACCATCGGGACTGCGGTGTAGCGACCCGAGCCCATCCACCATCCGCCGAAGCCGACCAACACCGCGAGCAGGGCGACGACGAGGAGCCAGATGACGATCGCTCGGCGCGAGCGCTGGCGGTCGGCGTCGAAATCGGGGAACTCGTAGTGCCGCCTGCCGGTCGGGGGTGGTCCGGCGGGCGGCACCTCGGCGATGTCCTGGCCGTGGTCGATGCCCCGCGCTGTGGGCGAGGTGACCACCCTGGTGTGCTGCACCCCGTGTTGCGGAGGTGGCGGCGGCAAAGTGTCCACGACCTGGGTGCGAGCGGACGGCGGACGGTTGCCCGCGACCGTCGTCGGTGCTCCGGCTGCGGCCGAGCTCAGGTGCTCGGCCGAGCGCTTGGGTGCCGGCACTCGGTACTCGGGCAGCGCCAGCGCCGACGCGGCCGCGCGCAGGGCCCGGGCCATGTCGTCGGCATTGCGGTACCGGTGTTCCGGGGCGCGGACGGTGGCACGCTGGACCACCTCGTCGAACTGCGGGGGGACGCCTGCGATGAGGGTGGAGGGGAGCGGTACGTCGTTGTCGATGCGCTGGTAGGCGATGGACAGCGAGGTGTCGCCGGTGAACGGCGTGCGTCCGGTCAGCAGCTCGAACAACACGACACCGACGCCGTAGACATCGCTGCTCGCGGACGCGGAACCGGTGGTGACCTGCTCGGGAGACAGGTACGCGGCGGTGCCCAGAATCACACTGCTCGACGTCACGGTGGAGGCCGCTATGGCTCGGACGAGTCCGAAGTCCGCGATCTTCACGTCACCGTCGTCGCTGATCAGGATGTTCTCGGGCTTGATGTCGCGGTGCACCAGACCGGCTCGGTGGGCTACGGCGAGTGCGTCGAGGACCGGCCGGATGACGGCCGCTGCAGCATGCGGAGGCATCGGTCCACGCTCGCGCAGCAGCTCACGCAGAGTTCCGCCCTCGACGAGTTCCATGACGAGGAAGGCGTGTTCGCCGTCTCGACCGTGGTCGTAGACGGCGACGAGGCCCGGGTGACTGAGCCTGGCCACGGCCCGTGCCTCGAACTCGAAGCGCTGGACGAACTGTGGGTCCTCGGCGAACTTCGGGTCCATGATCTTCACCGCCACGGGGCGGTCGAGCCTGGTGTCGAGTCCGCGGTAGACCGTCGACATACCGCCGCGCGCGATCGGTGCGTCTATTCGGTATCGACGATCGAGCATCGAACCCGGTATCACCGAACCTCCCCTCGTCGTCCACTGGTCTTCCGGCGTTCGACGCCGGATGCTGAAGTCGATCGTATCGGTGCAGGAGATGCCGACCGACGATCGTGGCTCGTGTGTTCGTCCTGCTGGGCCGACTGTCACGCTTTTGATGTCTGGATGCCGGACCCGTTAACGTTACCTGCGTGAGTGCCATTCCCTATGCCGACGACGTGCTCGATCCGTCGGTGTCCGTGCTGCAGTTCGCCGACGTCGCGAAGATTCTCGACGTTCCCAAGACCCGCGTCGAGCAGCTGATTCGAGATCGGCAGCTGCTGGCGCTGAAGCGCTCGCGCGTGCCCGGTGTTCCCGAGCAGTTCCTCGACACCGACAAGGGCACCATCGTCAAGGGGCTGCCGGGTCTGCTGGCCGTGCTGCACGACGGCGGCTACGAGGACGAGGAAATCCTGCGGTGGCTGTTCACCGAGGACGAGAGCTTGCCCGGTGCACCCGTCGCTGCTCTGCACGGCGACCTGATGCGCGAAGTGATCAGGCGAGCTCAGGCAATGGCCTTCTAGCGAATCGTTGCGCGCTTGAAGCCGGTGACGGCGAACTGCGGAAGCGCGATGCGTGCTCGGGTCCACTGCGGCACCGTCGCCCGTTGCGAGAGCACGCGGTAGCCCTGTGACTCGACCTCTGCGAGTATGCGGCCGTACAGGATCGATGCCGTGCGCATCGACGGTCGCACTCGCGGATCCAGCATCTCGATACCCGCGTCGGACGTGCGGTAGATCGAGCGGGTGACGGCGATCAGGTGCGCGAGGGCCCTGGAGACCCTGGCGTCGACATTTCCCGTGGTGCGGCACCACCGGAGCAGTTCTTCGTCGACACCGAACGCCGCGAGTTCGTCGGTGGGCAGGTAGATGCGGTCGCGATCGAGGTCCTCACCCATGTCTCGGATGAAGTTGGTGAGCTGGAACGCCTCGCCGAGGGCTGCGGCGGGAGGCTCGGCCTCCGACCGCTCGACGACGGTTCCCAGGATCGGCAACATCTGCAGTCCGATGACCGCAGCGGAGCCGTACATGTACTCGCGCAGCTGCTCCATCGTCCGGTAGCGCGAGACGAACATCGGACTCCCCGGAATGTCCATCCGCATCGAGTGCATGAACGCGTAGAAATAGTCGTGCGGAATGTCGTAGCGCCCCACGGTGTCGCACAACGCGCTCAACACTCGATCGGACACGCTCTCGGACAACGGTTTTCCGGCCAAGGCGTCGCGCACCCGGGACTCGATCACGTCCAGTTCGACGATGCGTCTGGCATTGAGTTCGTCAGATCCCACGGAGATGTCGGTGCCCTCGAGGTCCACGATGTCGTCGACCATCCGGGCGAACCCGTACAACGCATGCACGCCTGCGCGCTTGTCGGTGGGGAGCAGGCGAGTGGCGAGGAAATACGTCTTGCCGTGCTGGGCGTTGAGTTCGCGACAGATGCGGTATGCCTCGTGCAGCTCCGGATCGATCCCGTCCAGTTCTTTCATCACGCGAGCCTTCATGACGTGGATTCGTCTCCGGTCGGTTCCGTTGCTGGGGTCTTGGGTGCGTTCGGCACGGCACGGTGTTGCCTGGATCGGTCCGATCGTAGACGCAGCGGATCGACGCGCGTCAGAGACAGAGCTGCGACGACCGCGGCGAAGACCGCCAGTGCGACGTGTCCGAGGGTGTAGAGGCCGATCGATCCGTCGGGTTGGAAGACGAGCATGAGCCACGTCGACAGACCCGTCAGGATCATCAGGGTGGTGCGCGAGAGTGCGAAGCCTGCGGCGACAGCCAGTGGCCACGAGTAGTACCAGGGCAGGGCCGCGGGGGAGAGGACGACGGTGGCGACCAGGGCGATCAGAATGCCCTTGACCGCGTCGCGTTCGGATCTGCGGCCCAACCACCAGGCGACCGCTAGCACGACGACCAGCGCGATGGCGCACAGCAGGCGGGTGACGTCGAGAACGGGTCCGAGGCGTAGATCGAGGAACCACGACGTGCTGACGGTCACCAGGTGAGCCAGGATCGTGGGAAGCGAGAGCCAGTTGATGATCTTGGCCGATCCGGAAAGCGCGGTCAGCCAACCGATTCCGACTCCGGCGATCACCGACGCCACGGCGAACACAGCAACGAAGACGGCGGCTCCGATGCCCGCGGTCTTGACGAACGCCAGGGCGGGCGGCATCGGGGTTCGCCCCTCGGCCCGCGCCTTCTCTCGCAGATGGAGCATCCAGATCCACACCAGGAAGGGCAGCGCCAGGCCTGCTGTGGCCTTGATCGCCACCGCGATCGCGACCAGTGCGATGCCGCCCACGTGTCGGTGTTCGAGCGTCAGCACGATCCCTGCGGTCATCAGGCCCACCATGAGCAACTCGTTGTGCACTCCGCCGATCAGGTGGATCAGGACGAGAGGGTTGAGGACGGCGAGCCACACCGCGGTGGTCGCGCGGCCGCCGAGGTGTTTCGCCAGCCGCGGAACCGCCCACATCATCAGTGCCAGGCCGGGCAGCATCGTCAGGCGCAGCAGCATGGTCCCGGCGATGACGTTGTCGCCGGTCAGGCTGGTGATTCCGCGACCGAGCAGCAGGAACAGCGGGCCGTACGGGGCGGTGGTGGTGGTCCAGACGTTGCTGACGTTGTCCAGCAGAACTCCTGGATTGGCAACGGGGCCAACGGCATACGGGTCGAATCCGTCGCGGAGCAGAGCGCCCTGGGCCAGGTAGGAGTACGCATCGCGGCTGAACATCGGCACCGACAGCAGTAGCGGAGCGGTCCATGCCGGGACGATCCAGCGCAGTTCGCCCACCGTGGTGCGGCCGTGCAGGGTTGCGCGCCCGAGCCGAACCCACGCGGTGATCATCAGCAGTACGCCGACCCAGACGATGATGGTGGAGAGTACGAATCCGTGACCGAATCGCAGCCACGACAGGTGCATCTCCTCGAGCAACGGATCGCGTCGGCGCACACTGCCCGCGCCGAACCCGCCGAACACGATGCAGACGGCACCGACCACACCGAGTATCGCTGCCTTGCCCTCGGGACTGCGCAGGAAATTGCCGGTTGCGGTCAGTCTGGACGGTCGTCGCGCAGCCGAGGGTGGGGTGCCGCCGTCCGACGATCGATCCTCGGAGGTGGAGTGCGACGAGATCGAAGACATTGCCGCCTGCTCCTCCTCTGCAACGAGTTGTGGGTCGAGATGTGTACGTCGGCCGATGGTTCTCGCCGATCACCGAACGATCATGGTCGCAGCAATGAGCGCGACCGGCAAACGATCGCGCTCAGCTTAGTTGGTCGACGCAGTGAATCGAACGAACCTACCGGCCCGTGCGCCCTGTCACCCGCTGCGCGGCGAGCTTTCCCGACACCAGAACCGTGGGGACGCCCACTCCAGGAGTCGTGCCCGAGCCGGCGAGAACCACGTTGTCGAGCCCGGCGACCATGTTCTTGCGTCGGAACGGTCCGGTCTGCCTGAACACGTGGGCGGACGAGAACGGAGAACCCTCGATCATGCCCTTCTGCGCCCAGGTCTCGGGTGTGTCGATGTGGTCGAGCGTGAATCCGTCGAGCAGACCCTTGTATCCGCGAGCCTCCAGAGTCGTCAGGATCTCGTTCAGATACGGCTGCGCCAGCTCGCCCCACGGCAGTGGAGCGCTGTCGAGATTGGGGCACGGTGCGAGGATCGACACCGGTTCGCTGCGTACTCCGCCGCGCACCACTTCGAGATCGGGATCGCTCACCGACGGTCGGGTGATCAGCAGGGACGGATCGGCCATCAACGATCCCTTGCCCGATCGCGCGGTGATGCGGCGGAAGGTCTCGGCCCATTCGTCGCCGAAGTCGATGGTGTGGTGAGCGCGAGCGGGCCACGTCTCCGTCAGCTCGACGGGAACGGTTCCGTGCGCGACGACCGCCGACGGTGAGACCACGCCGTATCCGTTCCGTCGGCCCTTCTTCGACACCGACGCCCTGTCGAGGAGTCGATCGACGACGGGCAGGTCTGCGGTGAGAACGAGTGCGTCGCAGGCGATTCGACCACCGGCTGCGGTGATCACGGAGTCGGCCCGACCCCGGTCGACGGTGATGTCGACGATCTCGGTGCCGAGTTCGAGCGTGCCGCCTGCGGTGACGAACGCGTCGGCCATGGCCTTGGCGATGGCCGCCATCCCTCCCTCGGGGAAGAACACTCCGAGGGAGGTGTCCATGTGCGCGATGGCTCCGTAGACCGCCAGGGCCTTCTGGGGTGCCATGCCTGCGTAGAGCGCCTGGAACGTGAAGACGCGGCGTAGGCGGGTGTCCTTCAGGAACTTGTCGACGCGGGGCCCGAGGCGGCCGAAGCCGCCCAGTTTCGTGAGTGTCGCGGTGTCGGAGATCGCAGCTTTCGATCCCACGAGGTCGAGCGGTGAATCGAAGTTCGAGTCGATGAAGCGGTCGAACTCGGCGTCGAAGATGTCGGCGAGCCAGCGTCGCAGTTCGCGGTATCCCTGCGCCTCGGCGGGGCCGCAGGTGCGTTCCACCTCGGCCGCCATGGCCTCGGGATCGGAGTAGACGTCGATGGACGTGCCGTCGGCGTAGCGCGTGTGATAGGACGGCGACAGGGCCGTCAGCCGAATCGGCGGCGTGGTCGACTCGAAGTCGGCGCCCACGGCGGCGAGTGCCTCGAGCACCAGGTTCGGCATCGTCAACACGCTTGCACCGTTGTCGATGTCGTAGAGGTGCGATCCGTCGGTGTCCGACACCGGGTACACCCCGACGCGGCCGCCCACGGTCTCGTCACGCTCGACGAGCGTGACTTTTCTGCCCGCTCCCAGTAGGTGCAGACCGGCGGCGAGGCCTGACAATCCGGCTCCCACGACGACGACGGAGTCGGTGGTGCCGGAGACCGTGCGGATCGAAGACATGGCGCTCTCTTTCAGTACTGCCGTTGGATGGCGGCGGTTGCCATGGCGCGCAGGTGCGCGGCAGCGACCGGTTCGATCGAACTGTTGTCGAGGGCTGCGACGGCCCGGGTCCCGAGGTCGTCGATCTGTTTCTCGACCGCGTCCACTGCGCCGAGTTCGACGAGAATGGACCGGATGTCGGCCACTTCGTCGGCGTCGAGTTCGGTCCCGAGGCTGGCCCTGATCGTGGCTGCGTGATCCGGCCTCGTCTCGTCCGCCTTCTGCAGTGCCAGCGCGATCAGGACGGTGCGTTTGCCCTCGGTGATGTCGTCGCCGGACGGTTTGCCGGTCACCTCGGGATCGCCGAATACTCCGAGGAGGTCGTCGCGCAGCTGGAACGCGATTCCGATGTCCGCACCGAAGTTGCGGTAGGCCGAGATCAGGTTCTCGTCGGCATCGGCGAGGACCGCCCCGAGATGAAGCGGCCGCTCGACTGTGTACGCGGCGGTCTTGTAGCGGTTGACGCGCATTGCCGCCGCAACGCTCTCGTCGGTGCCTGCCTCGGCTTCGATGTCGAGCAACTGACCGCCGAGAACCTCCGTGCGCATCGCCGACCACACCGGCTGGACTCGCCGCGCGGCATCGGCGTCGATACCCGACTCGCGCAGTAGATCGTCGGCCCAGCACAGAGCGAGATCGCCGACGAGTATCGCTGCCGATTCACCGAAATGGTCCGCACAGCCGGTCCAGCCCGCGTCCCGGTGCCGTTGGGCGAAGCCGACGTGCACGGTCGGGAAACCGCGTCGCGTGCTGGACGAGTCGATGATGTCGTCGTGGATCAGAGCGCAGGCCTGGATCAGTTCGAGCGCCGAACACGCCCGCAGCACTGCCTCGGCGCGGGCACCGGTGGATTCTCCGCCTGCACCGAGCCACGCAGTCCAGGCGAACGCGGGGCGCATGCGTTTGCCGCCGCGAAGCACGAACGCCTCGAGATCGGCCACGGCATCGGGGTAGCCGCCGCCGACGGTGTCCACGACACCTCGGCGCGAGGCGAAGAACTCGGCGAGAGTCGCGTCGACTGCCGAACGCATCGCCTTCGGGTCGTTCGCGGCGACGGGGGCGTCGGCTACGGGTGAAGAAAAGTCTCCGGACAGGACGATCCTCCAAGGTTGCTGTGAATTGCGTGGATTTCCGGTTCCCACAGTAATAGCCGCGCACACCCTGGGCCGACGTGCAGCGAACATCTCTCGTCCGGGAGGCCTCACGGGCGTCGGTGGGGCGCAACCTATGATCTTCGGGTGAGCGAAGAATCCGTCAGGGGGCGGTCGAGTCGAGGATTCGTGACGAGAACACCGTCCATCGTCGACCGGCTACGGACAGAACCCGAGGCCAGGATCCCGTTCTCGGTGGAGTTCTCGCCTCCACGAGACGCGGCGGCCGAAGCCAGGCTGTGGCGAGCGGTTCGTGAGTTCGAACAACTTCAGCCCGCATTCGTGTCGATGACCTACGGCGCAGGCGGCTCGACCCGCGATCGAACGGTGCGCGTCACCGGGCAGATCGCCGAGGAGACCACCCTCCTCCCTGTGGCGCATCTCACTGCCGTCTCGCACAGTGTGGACGAGCTGCGATCGATGGTCGGGTCGTACGCGGACCGCGGCATCACCAACATTCTCGTACTGCGAGGAGATCCCCCCGGAGATCCACTCGGCGACTGGGAGAAGCATCCGGACGGAGTCGAGTACGCCGAGGAGCTGGTCCGGTTGGTACGTGATCTCGGCGACTTCCACGTCGGCGTGGCGTCGTTCCCCGAAGGTCACCACCGCGCCGCCGACCTCGAGCAGGACACCCGGTGCCTGGTCGGCAAGTTGCGGGCGGGTGCCGAGTACTCGATCACTCAGATGTTCTTCGATGTGGACGACTACCTGCGCCTGCGGGACCGCGTGAGTGCGTTCGACGCCGAGCAGGGTGCCAAGCCGATCATTCCCGAGATCATGCCCATCACCTCACTTCGTTCGGTTCGCCGGATGCTCGAGCTCTCGGGCACAACGCTTCCGTCGCACCTGGACGAGAAGTTCACTCGCGCAGCAGGATCCGGTCCGGAGGAGGACCGCGCCGCCGTCCGAGAGGTGGGCATCGAACTCGCCACGAACATCGGTGAGCGCCTGATCTCCGAGGGCGCGCCCGGATTGCACTTCATCACCCTGAACTTCGCGCGCGCGACGCGTGAGGTGTTGAGCAATCTGGGGCTCGCGGCCGCACGAGTGTGAGACCGGTCAGGGCTCGCGGCGCGGCATCGGACGCGACTTCCACGACAGCGAGCCACGACGCCTGCGCACGTGGGATTCCGCGACGAGGCCGACGAACGCGAGAATCGACACCGGGTGCAGCGCAGCATCGACTGCGTCGACCACCCCGAACCGCAATCCCACCTCGCTCCGCCGGGTGGACATCCGAGACACCGTTCCGGCGAGATACCCGGCGAGGCCGAGGCGACGTGTGACACCCGAGGACGTGAGCGCGGTGATCGGGGGCAGTACGTACACTGCCGTCAGTGCCAGGGCCGCCGCAGCCGAACCGGCCGGTCCACCGAACTCGCTCCACAACCACCGGCTGTAGCCGGACCGCAACTCCGCGGCCGATCGGTACATCCGGCATCGGACGAACCCCGCACCCGACGCCACCGCCGTCGAGAATCCTCGTCGACGCAGAGCGCGTGCCAGATCCAGGTCCTCGGTTGCGCTCGCCGCCACGCGGCTGTGGCCCCCGATGGCGCGATAGGCGGCGGCGTCGAAGGCCATGAACTGCCCGCAGGCGACCGCCATCGACGGTGCGAGAGTGGCGTTGCCCAGAGGTACCGGAAGCGTGGACATCCACGACCAGGCGAGCAGCGGCTGGACGAGTCGCTCGACGGTGCTCTCGGCAAGTTGCTCCGGCCATGGGCACAGCAGGGAGGCACCGCGCCGTCGCAGTACCCGGGCCGCTGCCGCCACCGCCTCCGGTTCGAGTCGCACATCGGCATCGACGAACAGGATCAGCGACGTCATCGGGTCGTCCTCGTCGGCCAGTCTGGCGAGCTCGGCGCACGCTGCGGCCTTGCCGGTCCAGCCGGCCGGGGGAGCGACACCGGAGGTCACGACGCGAATCCTCGGGTCACCGTCCGCAGCCGCACGGGCAGCGGACGCCGTTCCGTCGGTCGAATCGTCGTCGAGGACGATCACGCGCAAGTTTGTGCACGATCGTTGCCGCGTGAGGTCGCCGATCAGCGCAGGCAGCGTCGCAACCTCGTTGCGGGCGGGAATGCAGACGACGACGCGCTCGGTGACGTCGTGGTCCGGGGAGCGCAGGCTCGGCATGAACCGAGAGTTGAACACCGACAATGCGGCCGACGCTGTGGCGAGGACGCTTGCCGTCGCCGTCGTGCGCGCGAGCAGGCGGGCTCTCACACAGACGTTCTGTCGGCGGAGCTTCCGGAGTCGGTGTTAGGCGACCCGCGGCCCCGCAGCGGTGGGTTTCGCGACACCCAGGCCATGGCCCCGACGATGGCCGCGACGCCGACGGTCACGCCGCCCACGATGCCGGCCCAGCCGGCGAAGCTGCGGGTGTTGGGATCGGGATAGTTGACCTCGGCGCGCAGCGAGGTGACCTCGCCTGCAGGCAACTTCCACGAGATCGAGTTGTCGCTCTCGCGGGTGCCGTTGGTGGTGCCGATGCGGGCCGGGAACGCGATGGTGAACTGTACGTCCGAGCCCTGCACCGGAACGGAGGAAAGATCGGCGTTGCCTGCCAGAGTGACGGTGTCACCCGAGCGCTGCAGCGTCAGCTGGAACGATCCGGCCGCGTTCTGGAAGATCGAGCAGAGGGTCTGCACGTCGCCGAACGACAGATCGTCGAAGATGGCCTGCGACCCGACGTATCCGTCCTGGTTGTACGGCTCGACGCGAACCTTGTCCTCGATCGAGGAGGGCACCACCAGTTCCGGGCCGGTGTCGGAGTCCGATGTCGGCACGCTGGCAGCCACGATCTGACCCGCGACGCGGTCGTTCGCCGACACGCCCATCGTGACCTGCACACGCAGGCAACCGGCCAGCATCGGCGCGACCAGCAGCGCCAGCGCGACCACCGAGAGAACGCGGCGGCGGTGGGTTCGATGAGATGTTCGCGATGTCGACTGCACAGCGACATCGTGCCAGGACATCGAGGTGATGTCAGTCGGCAGGGGTTGTCAGCGAGGCGTGTCGGTACCGGAGCGATCGACGGCCGCACGCGGTCCGGCCCCGAGTGGTCGGTCGCGACGGGCAATCCACACCAGGGGGATGCCGACGAGGCCCATGACGACGAACCCGTACACCGCCGAGTATCGGAGTTCCGGACCGTCGAGGAACACCGCGTGCGCGAGCGCCGACCCCAGCCACGTCCACAGGAACAACCCGATGGGCACCGCGTCGTCGGATGGCTGTGGGCGACCGACGGCGCGGTCGAGCGATTCCATCACCGCGGCCATCAGGGTGGCCACCACCAGCCAGCCGAGGTAGTTGGTGAGCGGAATCGACGGCACCCCGGGCAGCCCGGCGGAACCGGCAGTCCAGGTCCACTGTCCGTCGGTGACCATCTGCGGATCGAGATACAGGTCCCAACCGACCATCCCCACCGCGACCGCCACGATTCGGAGTGCGGTGGCGCGTACCTGCGTCGTATCGAGACGGCGAACGACGAAGGTCACGGCACACCAGATCGGATAGAACCCGGCCGTCCACGCCAGGGGAACCACGACAGGCACCTCGAACAGGCTCGGGCCCAAGCGATTCTGCGCGTAGAAGTATTCGCCGAACGGGATGCCGGTGGCCGTACCGACGAGTTCGGACGCGAACCCGGTACCTGCGGTCACGACGACGAGAATGGTGGCCCATACGATGCCGCGATTGAGTGCCGCGTGCAGGATCGACGCGAGCGCGAGCAGGGCCACCACCGCCACCGTCACCACGTCTCTGGTCGATCCCGACACCAAGGGGTAGAGGATCTGGCAGCCCACGGCAGCGGCAGCCACGACGATCGGCGCAACCTTCATACCCGTTTCCTTCCGAAGAACGTGCGACGGCGGGCGGCGCGGGCGTCGGCGATCGCGATCCGCGCCGCCGAACGACCACTGGCCGCTGTCACCCCTCCGCCGGGATGGGTCGATGCGCCGGTGAGATAGAGCCCGTCTGCACCGGGGACCCGATGTCCGGCCAGTTGAGGATGCGGTCGCCACATCATCATCTGGTCCAGCGACATGTCCAGATGCATGATGTTGCCTCCGACCAGACCGAGCTCCCGCTCGATGTCGGGTGGCGACTGAACGAACCGATCCAGCACCGATCCTGCGAAACCGGGTGCGTATCGGTCCAGTTCGGCCACGATCCGATCCGCCTCGAACTCGGCCAACGAGCGCTCGCCGGGAACATCCGATCGCCACTGTCTGCCGTCGGCGAGGGTGTGGGGATGCCACTGCGACCACAGAGAGATCTGGTGCTGTCCCGGCGGTGCGATGGTGGGATCGAGCGCGCTGAAGGACATCCCCAGCACAGCCGGGGTGGGCGGCAGATCGCCTGCCAGCGCGTGCCCGTGTGCCAACCGCAGTTGGCTGCGGTCGCGTACCAGCAGCGCCAGACCGTGGGTGCCGTCCGCGATCCGGTCCGCGCTCGGGAACGCCGGAAGGGCGTCGGTGGCCAGTCTGACCGCGGTACCGATCCCGGGCCCCACCCGAATGGTGCTGCGCCACCGCGCGAGCTGCGCCGAATCGTGGCCGCCGGCTGCCAGCAGGTCGAGGGTGGTCACGATGTGGCAACCGGCCACGACGATGCCGCTGTCGATCTCCCGTCCCGACGCGGTCCTGGTGGTCCAGCCGTGTGGGCGGCGTACGAGCGAGGTCACGGCGTCGCCGAGCGTCAGTTCGGCGCCGTCGCGCTGTAGCCGAGCGATCATCGCCTCGGTCAGCGCGCCGCTACCGCCGACGGCGCGGCCCGGCGGAAGGGTGTGCATGAGGGCAGCGAAGCCGACCATCGGTGCGGTACCCGGCTCGGACATCGGCGGACCCGACTGTGCGCCGAACCACGCGAGTGCGGCCTTGAGTCGTTCGCTCGAGAACATCTCGTCCAGCAGGGAATCGCCGGTGGCCAGGAATTCCCGCGAGAGCATGCTGCCGCCGTCGGGCGCGCCGAGGCCCCAGAAGGATCGGAGCAGTTTCGCCCCGGTTGGTGGTCCGCCGAACGCACGCATGGTGCGTTCGCTGCGGGGACCCCAGACGGAGACGAAGGTGCGGTAGGCGCGTGCGTCGGCTGTGCCGCAGGCAGCAGCGATGGAGTCGCAGGTTCGGTCGAGATCGCGGTGGAAGACGATGCCGCGTTCGTCGGTGCCGACGGCCCCAGGCGCGAACGCCCAGGGATCGCAGTCGATGTAGCGCAGACCGAAGTCGGCGAGTCCGAGCTCCTCGATGATGCCGGTGTGACGAATCATGATGTGCGCCGACGAACCACGGTCCACACGGTGGCCGGGAAAGCGTTCCACCGTCGACACCGCGCCACCGGCAACGGAGTCGCGCTCGAGAACCTCGACCGACATGCCGGCGTCGGTCAGGTAACAGGCAGAGGTCAGGGCATTGTGGCCGGAGCCCACCACCACAGCATCGATCACACCCTCAGGCTACTGGCCCATCGAGAGGCAACCGGCGGCCCAGGACTGCGAAGGGGCGTCGGTCACCGGCGAACGTGAATTCGCGTAGTACGTCCGCGAAGCCGAGCCGCCGGTACAGCCGCCAGGCTCGATTGTCCTCCTCCGGTACCTCGGGTGTGGACAACATCACGTTCTGCGCGGAAACGCCGTCGAGCAGACGGCTGCACAGCCGTCCGCCGAGGCCGTGCCCCTGAGCGCTCGGCAGGACGTGCAACTCGGTGAGCTCGAAGTAGTCGTCGAGCGTGGCCTCGACGTTCTGTGGGGAATGCCCCGTGCGTCGCAAACCGTCGCGAACCTGTTGATGCCACCACTGGTGCGCGGCACCGTTGTAGCCGTATGCCACGGCGACCAGGGAATCAGGTTGTGTCGGGTCGGTGTTCGGGAGCAGTGCACCGACTGCTCGCCAGCCCGGCCGGTGCAGATGTTCGCTCCACATCGGTGCTCTGCTCTGTTCGGTTCCACGCGGATAGCCCATGGCCTCGACGTAGATGGACAGTGCCTCGAACAGCCGCTGGCGGAATTCCGGGGGCGTCAGATCGACCAGGTACGGCGTTGTCTGCGCATCGGTGACGACTGTTCTCAACCTTTCTTCGGAAACTTGTCGGTGGGCACAGCTATATTGAATGTGTCGAACGGGTGTTCGACAATCGGGGCCGAGTGCGCCGGTGGTTCCGGCTCGGATCCTCGAGTCGGAGTCTCCGGAGTTCGACTGTAAGGCTTCGCCACGGTTCCGGCCGCGCCAGGTGCGCGCCGGAGATTCGAACTGGAGGTGTTCGAGTATGACGATCACGAAGGCATTCGATGCCGGAGTGCGGTCGCCGGTGTCGCGTCAGGCTCAGGTTCTGTTGGGTCGAGCGGATGCTCTGCTGTCCGAGTCCATCGGGGAGAGCAATGCCGGAGATCGATTTCTCGGCAGCTACGCCGCCGCACTGAAAGGCGCGGCAGCGGTGCTCGCGTCGTTGCCGAACTCGATCGGAGCGCGTCCTCGTTCACGCAGCGCGTGGGTGTTGATGGCGAAGGCGGCACCGGAACTCGCAGTCTGGGCCGACTACTTCGCGTCCTTCTCGGCCACCCGGGCTGCAGTCGAGGCCGGTGCGTCGAGCACGATCGACGATCTCGATGCCGACGATTTCCAGCGGCACGTCGGTCGTTTTCTGAACTCCGTCGAGGATCGACTCGGCGGGCAGGGGCGTTTCGCGTCCGTCGACCCGATGACCGCACCCTTGTCGGCGTAGCTCACACAGCTGGACGTCAGCCGACAATCGCCACGTCATGCGGTGTTCGCACGGAGTTTTCGGGACGTGCGTCTCGAAAACTTCGGTGTTTCTCAGGAACACATCGACCGAGTAGGTGGTAAGCGGCCGATTCAGCTCGTATCATCGACAACAGGTAGCCGCCAAGGTCAGCTTCCCGTCGTTTCGTAACCGAAATGACCTTCAATATCTGTGCAGGGGGAGGTACCGTGCCACTCTCCGAGCACGAGCAGCGCATGCTCGATCAGATCGAGAGCGCTCTCTACGCCGAGGATCCCAAATTCGCGTCTCATGTGAGGGGCGGTCGCGTACGCGCGGCGTCGAGCAGGAGGCGCTTTCAGGCTGCCGCGCTGTTCGTAGTGGGACTCGTGTTGCTCGTCGCCGGTGTTGCATTGTCGACGAACAGTTTGGCTTTTCTCGTCGTCAGTCTCATCGGCTTTTTGTTGATGTTCGGTGCCGGGGCACTGTTCCTGTTCGGCGGTTCCAGCAAGGGAGCCGCAGCGTCGCAGGACGAAGGCAGCACAGCCAACGATGCTGCCGAGACGTCCGGGCGTTCTACCGGACAGAAATCGAAGGGTGGTCGCAAGGGCGGCAGCTTCACCTCTCGCATGGAAGATCGGTTCCGTAAGAGGTTCGAGCAGGACTGAATCGACCGGGTTACATCGAACCGGCTCGTCTCGACAACTTCACGCGTCGACGTAGAACAGCATCTCACCCTCGGGTGAGGTGCTGTTGTCGTTTTCTGCCCGCGAACAGACGCCGCAGAATTGCCTGCAGCCCTCCGCTCCGCGTCGAGGGCCGGCTCGAACACTCCCGCGCACGGGAGTTCTGGGATCCCTCCCCGACACTCCCCACTTTCACCCACATTCCCCACTTCTCCCCACCAAGGCCCCACTGAAGGGCTGAGATCTGCGTCCAACCGCCACACCCGACGTCGAGGTGCTGCTCAGACGGCTGCAGTGGTGGACCCAAGGGCCGTCGCTCCCGAATCGAACCGGCGATATCACCCGCGGCATCGCTGCCGAAGCAGCCGATCTTGTGCACGCTGAGCTGCATGAATGTCACTTTGGCCAAAGTTTTCCGGCGGCGGATGGTTCGAAGTGGGGGAGAGTGGGGTAAAGTGGTCCGCAGCGGAGAGTCGAGGCTGGAGGTGGCGAGTGTTTCTCGGTACCTACACGCCGAAGCTCGACGACAAGGGTCGACTCACGTTGCCGGCCAAGTTTCGGGACGCGCTTGCAGGAGGGGTCATGGTGAGCAAGGGGCAGGATTTCAGCCTCGCTGTCTACACCGCGGCCGACTTCGCGGAGCGCTCTCGGAAATTGACGGCGGCTTCTCGTGCCAACCCCAAAGCCCGTGCTTACGTTCGCCAGTTCTTCTCGGGAACCGACGAACAGCGGCCGGACGGACAGGGTCGAATCACCATCAGTCCCGAGCATCGCCGGTACGCGGGGCTCGAACGAAACTGCGTGGTGATCGGTTCGATGGACTTCATCGAGATCTGGAACGACGAAGCGTGGGCGCGCTACTCCGCCGAGAACGAACAGGATTTCTCCGACGCTTTCGACGAGTCCCTCGGAGGGATCTTGTAGCCCGAACCAGGTCGCCTGCGAGTGCAGCGAGGCCTCTGCCCGATCAGAACCCTGACGTTCTTCCCCAACGCCAGGTTTCGCAGATCAGGACCCTGACGTTCTTCCCCAACGCCAGGTTCCCTATCGGACAGGGACCTCGATGCATTCGCGTCGGCTTCGGTGGGCGACCCGCACGGCCCGGACCCGGGCGAGAAGTACGTACGCGCGACCGGGAGGAACCATGACGGAGGGCACCGGACCGGACGACATCGAGTCGTCCGCCGACCGACCCCACCGTCGATCCGCAGGCCCGCTCCACGTTCCGGTTCGACTCGAACGAGCCGACGAACTGCTCGGACCCGCACTCGGCTCCACCGGCGGTACTCGCGTCATGATCGACGCAACACTCGGCCTCGGTGGTCACGCCGAGCATTTCCTGCGGACCTACCCGCACCTGCACCTCATCGGACTCGACCGGGATCCCGATGCGCTCGAGCTGGCCGGAGCCCGTTTGGCTCCCTTTGCCGATCGAATCACGTTGGCGCACAAGACCTACGACGGCATCGCCGAAGCGCTCGACGAGGCCGGTCTGCCTGCTGTCGGGTCCGTTCACGCGATTCTGTTCGACCTCGGAGTGTCGTCCATGCAGTTGGACGAGTCCGATCGCGGATTCGCCTACTCCGTGGACGCCCCGCTGGACATGCGAATGAATCCGACCGTGGGAATCACCGCCGCAGACGTCCTCAACACGTACTCGCACGGCGACATCGCACGGGTCCTCAGCACGTACGGCGAGGAACGGTTCGCCGGCAAGATCGCTTCCGCTGTACTGCGACGCCGAGAACACACGCCGTTCACCACGAGTGGCCCGTTGGTCGAATTGCTCTATGCCGCAATTCCGGCCGCGACCCGGCGCACCGGCGGACACCCTGCCAAGCGCACCTTCCAGGCACTTCGCATCGAGGTCAACGGTGAACTGGATTCGTTGAAGGCGGCGGTACCTGCCGGGCTCGACGCATTGGCTGTCGGCGGCCGGGTCGTCTTCATGTCGTATCAATCGCTCGAAGACCGAGTTGTCAAGCAGGAGTTGGCACCTCGGATCAAGTCCCGCAGTCCCGAGGGGCTGCCGGTCGAGCTTCCAGGAATGGGTCCGGAGTTCCGGCTCCTGACCAGAGGTGCCGAGCGTGCCTCGGATTCAGAAATAGACGACAACCCACGTTCGGCTCCGGTGAGATTGCGCGCCGCCGAACGGATTGCAAGGAGAGCGGAATGACGGTTCCAGGCACAACCGTTGGAACACAACGCAATCGGGTTCCAGCACCGAGGAACAGGGTCGCTCCGCAGGCTCCACTCTCGCGACCCGAGCGTACGAGCAAGGGTGGTGGACGATCCGGCGCTGCACTTCGCGCATACGAGCGCAGGCAGCAGCGTGCGTCGATCCACACCTCGGATTCTGCGCGTGGTTCCGGGGCCGGTGCACGGCCTTCGCTCAACGGAAGCGCTATCGCCGCGCGAATTCCGTTCGTCGCCTTGATCATCGGCCTGCTCGCCATCGGTCTCGGTCTGACGTTGCTCCTGACCACTCGGTCCGCAGGAGACTCCTACGATCTCAGCGCCGCCAAGGCCGTCAACGCCGAACTCGCTCAGCAGCGGGCGTCGTTGCAGCGTGATGTGGAGTTGGCGGAATCGGCTCCGGAGTTGGCGCGCAAGGCCGCCGAGCTCGGGATGGTCCCGGCGAAGAACTCCGCGCGTCTGATCGTCGCTCCGGACGGCGGTGTCCAGGTCGTCGGTACTCCGGCTCCGGCCGACGGTGCGCCGGTGGCGCCGCTCGATCCGGTACCGGCCGCGGCCGCAGGCGAGGGCACCGTCGCGAATCCGAGCACGCAGTCATCGCAGCAGCAGACGCCGCGAAGCGCGTCTCAGCCCAACCGAACCTCGGGCACGATCGACACCCGCGCCGCCACGCCGAGTACAAGCAATGGAGCTGGAAACACCGCGCTTGCTGAACAATTGGTTCCCATGAGCATCCCCTCGCTCGAAACACCTGCGGTCGAAGCCCCCGAGTCCACCGGCGAAGCATCGGGTGGCGGGCAGTGACCAGGCCGTCGCCTGCTCCACGCCGTCGGCCCCCGAGCCGAAAGCGTCTCGACTCATCCACCTTTCGGTTCCGTCACGGCACCGGTCGCGTTCTGATGTATGTGGCGCTCGCCGTCGCGGCGGCACAGTTGCTGTGGATTCAGGGATTCGATGCGCCGAGGTTGTCGGCCGAGTCGGCGTCGCAACGCACCACAACTCTCGTCGATCCGGCGATGCGTGGATCCATCCTGGACCGCAACGGCAATCCGATCGCCTTCACGATGGAGGCCAAAGCGCTGACGTTCCAACCGGTTCGGGTTCGCAAGGAACTCGACGAGGCGAGGGCGAAGGACCCCACCGAGCCGGAGACCGAGCAGTACCTCGAGGACATCGCGGCCCGCATCCACAGCGATCTCGGCGATGTGATCAGCGAGAAGGACCTGCTCGCGAAGCTGAAGAGCAACGACGAATTCACCTACCTCGCCCGCGGAGTGGACGCCACCGTGGCGTCGAAGATCAGCAAGGATTTCAAGCAGGTCGGACTCGAGCGTCAGGACATCCGTGAGTACCCGGGCGGATCGCTGGCCGGGAACATCGTCGGTGCCACCGGATGGGACGGACACGGTCTGCTCGGTCTGGAGGATTCGCTCGACGCGACTCTGGCCGGAACCGACGGTTCGCAGACCTACGACCGCGGATCCGACGGTGCCGTCATTCCAGGAAGCTGGCGGGACAAGCAGCCGGCGGTCAACGGTTCGAGTGTCGAACTGACCATCGACGCAGATCTGCAGTACTACGTGCAACAGCAGGTGCAGTTGGCGAAGGACCTGTCGGGAGCGAAGAACGCCTCGGCGTACGTTCAGGATTCGCACACCGGCGAGGTGCTCGCCATGTCGAACGACAACACCTTCAACCCCGGTATCGGAGTCGGCAACAACGAGCGCACCAAGGAAATGGGCAATCTGCCCGTCACCACGCCGTTCGAGCCCGGTTCGGTGAACAAGATCATCACCGCGGCCGCAGCCATCGAGTACGGACTCACCACACCCGACGAGGTGTTGCAGGTACCGGGCAGCATTTTCATGTCCGGCGTGTCGGTCAAGGACGCATGGGACCACGGCGTCGTGCCGTACACGACGACCGGGGTGTTCGGTAAGTCCTCCAACGTCGGCACCCTCATGCTGGCGCAGCGCGTCGGTGAGGATCGCTACGCGGACATGCTCACCAAGTTCGGTCTCGGCCAACGCAGCGACGTCGGTCTGCCCGGCGAGAGCGCGGGAAATGTTCCGAGCCGTGATCAGTGGTCGGGTGGAACGTTCGCCAACCTCCCCATCGGTCAGGGCTTGTCCATGACGTTGTTGCAGATGACCGGGATGTATCAGGCCATCGCCAACGACGGGGTTCGCATCCCGCCGCGGATCGTCGAAGCGACAGTGGACGCCAACGGTCAGCGAACCGAGACCCAGCAGCCCGACGGGGTGTACGTGGTCAGTCCCGACACCGCGAAGACCGTCCGCAACATGTTCCGATCCGTCACCCAGGACGACACCGGGAACCAGCGCGGTACCGGCGTGGCCGCGGGGGTCGAGGGATACCAGATCAGCGGCAAGACAGGTACGGCTCAGCAGGTCGATCCCGAGTGCAAGTGCTACTCGAACTCGAACTACTGGATCACGTTCGCCGGCATCGCGCCTGCCGACGATCCCCGCTACGTGATCGGGATCATGCTCGACGCCCCGACCCGCAGCGCCGACGGTTCGGGCGGCCAGTCGGCAGCACCGCTGTTCCACAACATCGCCAGCTGGATGCTGCAGCGCGACAGCGTGCCGATGTCCGCGGACCCCGGACCCAAGCTGGTTCTGCAGGCGGACTGAGATCCCGACCCGCCGGTCCTCGTAGTCGGGGCGGCGACATCACGATCCCGGACGCCGGTAATCTGACACATCGGCTCGGGCGTCTTCGTTCGTCTGCCGCCGCGGCGTGATCGAGCCGCGGCAGGCGCGTGGCCGGCAGTAGAGAGGAAGGGAGCAGGAGTGACTGTGTCATCGGATTCACACCCGGCTCCGGGTTCACGTCCGGCGCATCCACCGCACACCGAAGTACGGGAGGTGGCGTCCGCGGTCGGTGCAACGATCGGCGAGGCCGATCCCGCCGGTGTGAGCGTGACCGGTATCGATCTGCGTGCACAGTCCGTTCTTTCCGGCGATCTCTTCGCCGCACTGCCCGGATCGTCTCGACACGGTGCCGAGTTCGTCGCCGACGCAGTCGAGCGGGGTGCCGTGGCGGTGTTCACCGATCCGGCCGGACTCGAGATCGTGCGGAGAGCGCTCGCAGGCACGGGTCGACAGGTTCCGGTTCTGGTGCACGAGCGTCCGCGCCAGGTGTTGGGTGCTGTCTCCGCTCTCGTGTACGGCAACCCGTCGTCGAAGATGACCGTCATCGGTATCACCGGTACCTCGGGGAAGACGACGACGTCGTATCTGCTCGAAGCCGGCCTGACTGCTGCAGGTCGTCGATGCGGTCTGATCGGCACCATCGAGACACGTGTTCTGGGCCGGCATGTACCGAGCGCGCTCACCACGCCCGAGGCCCCGCAACTGCACGCGCTCTTCGCCGTCATGCTCGAAGAGGGTGTCGACACTGTGGTGATGGAGGTGTCCTCCCACGCGTTGTCCCTCGGCCGGGTCGACGGCACCTGCTTCGCGATCGGTGCGTTCACCAATCTCTCCCAGGATCACCTCGATTTTCACGACTCTCTCGAGGACTACTTCTCGGCCAAGAGTCGGTTGTTCGCGGCCGACTCGGCGGTTCGTGCCGACACCGCCGTCGTCTGTGTCGACGACGCGTGGGGCGTGCGGATGGCGGACATCGCTCGATCGGCCGGGTCGGCCGTGGTGACGGCGTCGACCGGTGCCGATTCGCAGTGGACGGTCTCGGATTGGGCCAAGCACGACGACGGCACCCAGTCGTTCACCGTCGCCGATCCGCAGGGTGCGTCGCTGCCGGTCTCGGTTCGGTTGCCGGGTCGCTACAACGTCGCGAACACCGTGCTGGCGTTGGCGACCTGCGCGGCGGCCGGGGCCGACGTGCGCAAGGCCGTGACCGGGGTCGCGACGGTCGACGTGCCGGGCCGCGTACAGCGGATCGACCGTGGACAGAACTTCCTGGCGGTGGTCGATTACGCGCACAAGCCTGCCGCCGTCGAGGCCGTGCTGGCGACGTTGCGCGAATCCTCGCGTGGACGAATCGCGGTGGTGCTCGGAGCAGGTGGCGACCGCGACACCGCGAAGCGTCCCCTGATGGGTGCCGCCGGAGCGCGCGGCGCAGAGCTCCTGGTGGTGACCGACGACAACCCGCGCAGCGAGGATCCGGCCATCATTCGGCAGGCCGTCGAGGACGGCGCATTGTCGGTGCCGGACGAGGCCCGCGGTGAAGTACGAAACGTGGCAGGCCGCGCGGCGGCGATCGAACAGGCCGTGGCCTGGGCACGCGAAGGGGATGTTGTGTTGATCGCAGGTAAAGGGCACGAGACCGGACAAGAGGTAGCGGGTGTGAAGCATCCGTTCGACGATCGAGTGATACTCGCCTCGGCCATCGATGCGCGTCGGGTCGGCACGAGCGCGGGCGTACGGTGATCCCCCTCTCGATCGACCGCATCGCCGAGATCGTCGGAGGCACGGTGCACGATGTGCCGGATCCGTCGGTCGTGGTGCCAGGACCGGTGGAGTTCGACTCCCGCAAGGTCACCCCCGGCAGCATCTTCCTCGCCCTACCCGGTGCGAAGGTGGACGGTCACGACCATGCCGCCGCCGCGGTTGCCGCAGGTGCGGCGCTGGTACTGGCCGCGCGTCCGGTGGGCGTACAGGCCGTGGTCGTCAGTCCGGTCCCGCACGAGAGCCGCGCGATGGCACTCGAGAACGACCCGGACGGCTCCGGTTCGGCAGTGCTGTCCGCGCTCGGCGCTCTGGCCCGGGCCTCGGTGCTCGAGTTGACGGCCGCGCACGGCCTGACCGTCGTCGGTGTGACGGGATCCTCCGGGAAGACCTCCACCAAGGACCTGATCTCTGCGGTCCTCGAGCCTCTGGGCTCGGTGGTGGCACCGCCCGGATCGTTCAACAACGAGTTGGGACATCCGTGGACGGCGCTGCGAGCGGATGCCGAGACCGATTTCCTCTGTCTGGAGTTGTCCGCCCGAGGAATCGGCCACATCGCCGAACTCGCCACGCTCGCACCGCCCCGGATCGGGGTGGTCCTTAATGTCGGAACCGCGCACCTGGGCGAGTTCGGCTCGCGCGCGGCCATCGCACTGGCGAAGGGCGAGCTGGTCGAGGCGCTGCCGAGTGCCGCCGACGGGGGAGTGGCGATCCTCAACATCGACGATCGCCTCGTCGCCGAAATGGTCACGCGTACAACGGCTGCCGTCGTCACGGTCGGGCGCAACGCAGATGCCGACATCAGAGCCCTCGACGTGCAGGTCGACACCGACGCCCGGGCATCGTTCACGCTCGAATGCGCAGCGGGTTCGGTACCGATCACCCTGGCGGTGCACGGTGAGCATCAGGTCGGCAACGCCCTCGCGGCAGCGGCCGTCGCCCTCGAGTGCGGAGCAACGCTGACGCAGGTTGCCCAGGCGCTCGGGGCCGCCGCACCGACGTCGATCAGGCGGATGGACGTGCGCACCCGCGCCGACGGCGTCACCGTCGTCAACGACTCGTACAACGCCAACCCCGATTCGATGCGCGCCGCACTCAAAGCACTGGTGTCGATGTCGCGTCGCGACGACGGGCCGAAGCGCCGCAGCTGGGCGGTGCTGGGAGAGATGGGCGAGCTGGGTTCGGACTCGGTGGTCGAGCACGACGCGATCGGCCGCCTCGCCGTCCGCCTCGATGTCGACCGTCTGATCATCGTCGACTCCGGCCGTCCCACCCGGGCGTTGCACCAGGGTGCCGTCATGGAGGGTTCGTGGGGCGAGGAATCGATGCTGGTGCCCGACCGTGAAACGGCGATCGCAGTACTGCACGAGGAAGTGCGTCCCGGCGACATCGTGCTGGTGAAAGCCTCGCAGTCCGGGGCGATGTGGACCGTCGCAGACGCCCTGCTGGCCGATGCGTCGAGCGCCACCGCGGAGGGTGAGCAGTGAGGCAGATCCTCTTCGCCGGAGGCATCGCGCTCGCGGTCGCGATCCTCCTGACCCCGGTGCTGATCAAGACCTTCTCGAAACAGGGCTTCGGCCAGGAGATTCGAGTGGAGGGCCCGGCGAGTCACCAGTCCAAGCGGGGCACACCGACAATGGGTGGCGTCGCAATTCTGGTCGGCATCTGGGCCGGCTACTGGGGCTCGCACCTGATCGGTATCGGCTACGACGCAGACGGCCCTTCGGCCTCGGCCCTGCTCGTTCTCGGTCTGACCACGGTGCTCGGTCTCGTCGGCTTTCTCGACGATTTCATCAAGATCCGCAAGCAGCGCAACCTGGGTCTGAACGCCACCGGTAAGTACGTCGGTCAGATAACGGCAGCCGTGCTGTTCGCGATCCTGGTGTTGCAGTTCCGCAGCGAGAGTGGGCTCACTCCTGGCAGCACCCAACTGTCGTACGTACGCGACATCGCCACCTGGTCGATGTCCGCGGTGGTCTTCGTGTTCTTCGTCTGCCTGCTCGTGATCGCATGGTCCAACTCGGTCAACCTCACCGACGGCCTGGACGGCCTCGCAGCCGGGTCGATGACATTGGTGCTCGGTGCCTACACCGTCATCACCTTCTGGCAGTACCGCCAGGCGTGCGCCGGGCCCGCCGGGCCCGCCCCCGGCTGCTACGACGTTCGAGATCCCCTCGACCTGGCACTGGTCTGCGCCTCCGCAGCGGGAGCCTGCATCGGCTTCCTGTGGTGGAACGCCGCGCCTGCCAAGATCTTCATGGGCGACACCGGATCCCTGGCCCTCGGCGGTCTGATCGCGGGCCTGTCGGTGGTGACCAAGACCGAACTGATCATGGTGGTCATCGGTGCGCTGTTCGTCGCCGAGGCCGCATCGGTCGTCATCCAGGTCGCGGTGTTCCGATCCAGTCGCCGACGCGTGTTCCGCATGGCACCGTTCCATCATCACTTCGAGTTGGCCGGATGGGCCGAGACGACGGTGATCATCCGGTTCTGGTTGTTGGCCGCCATCGCGTCGGCCGTCGGACTCGCCCTGTTCTACAGCGAGTATCTCGCTGCTGTCGGCGGATAGGGCATGGACGAATCTCCGCACGACGCTCGGACCGACCTGACCTGGTTGCGCGGCAGTTCGGTGCTGGTGACCGGTGCCCGCATCTCGGGACTGGCCGTCGTGCAACCGTTGCTCGATCTCGGTGCCGTCGTCACCGTCACCGACTCGAATCGTGCCGCGCTGGACGAGGCGTCGGAATCCGGGGCTGCCGTGGTGCTGCAGGACGACCTGCTCGACGATCCGGCGGCGCTCGCTGCGTTTTCGCTCGTCGTCACCAGTCCCGGCTTTCGTCCCGACTCTCCGGTGCTGGCCGCGGCCACCGAGCAGGGCATTCCGGTGTGGGGCGATGTCGAGTTGTCCTGGCACGTGGACCGGGCCGAGTTGTACGGACCCCGAACTCGCTGGCTGGTGGTCACCGGCACCAACGGAAAGACGACCACTACCTCGATGCTGGCGTCGATACTCGACGCGGCAGGCATCGCATCGATGGCCTGCGGCAACATCGGACTCCCCATCGCCGACGCGTTGCGCGGTACCCCGCATCCGAGTGTGCTCGCCGTGGAGTTGTCGTCGTTCCAGTTGTTCTGGGCTCCGTCGGTGCGTCCGGCGGCGGGGGTGGTGCTCAACATCGCCGAGGACCATCTCGACTGGCACGGCGGTATGGACGGATATGTCCAGGCCAAGGCTCGTGCGTTGAGTGGCGATGTCGCGGTGGTCGGTCTCGACGACTCGAGGGCGGCGAGTCTCGCTGCCGGATCGCCCGCAGCCACCGTCGTCGGGTTTCGGTTGGGTGAGCCGGCCTCGGGTGAGCTGGGAGTGCGGGCAGGGATGCTCGTGGACGACGCCTTCGGTGCGAACGTCGAGTTTCTCGCTGCGGAGGACGTGGAGCCGAGCGGCCCGTCCGGCATTCTCGATGCGCTCGCGGCAGGCGCGCTGGCTCGTTCGATCGGGGTGGAGGCCGACGCTGTTCGGGTGGGGCTGCAGACCTATCGGGTGGGTCCGCATCGTGCGGCGGTGGTGCGCGAGCTCGGCGGGGTGACGTTCATCGACGACTCGAAGGCGACCAACCCGCACGCCGCTCGCTCCTCGATCTCGGCGCACGATCGCGTCGTGTGGATCGCGGGTGGGTTGCTGAAGGGTGCGGTGATCGACGATCTGGTGGTCGAGATCGCCGATCGTCTCGTGGCTGCGGTCGTTCTCGGGCGCGATGGGATGCAGATCGCAGAGGCTTTGGCGCGACACGCGCCCGATGTTCCGGTCGTCAGGCTCCCTTCGGGAGACGATGCTGGTGTGACTCATGGTGCTGAAGATGCTGATGCGGTGATGCGGGCGGTCGTGGCCCATGCGGCCGAACTCGCCGCGCCGGGGGATACGGTCCTGCTGGCCCCGGCCGCCGCGTCACTGGACATGTTCGCCGACTACGGCCACCGCGGCCGCAGCTTCGCCGAGTCGGTCCAGCGCCTCGAGGCCACCGACATCGGATCGTCGCGATCGTGACTGCCGCCGGTCATCCGCCGCGTCCACCTCGCCGCACCGCCGCTCCACGCACCCGAATCGGCCTGTGGTTCGGCCGACCGCTCGCGTCCTTCCACCTCGTCGTCACGATCGCGGTACTGCTCACGGTGTTGGGCCTGGTGATGGTGCTGTCGGCGTCGTCCGCCGAGTCCTTCGCAGCCGATGAGTCCGGGTACGCGCTCTTCACCCAGCAGCTGATCGGTGTCGCGCTGGGAGTCGTGGCGTTCTACGTCGCTCTCCGGCTGCCGGTTCGCTACCTCAGGAAGCTGTCGTTTCCGCTGTTCCTGGTTTCGATCACCATGTTGATGTTGGTGCTCATTCCCGGAATCGGTGCCGAACGCCAAGGTGCGCGCCGCTGGTTCGACTTCGGCGTCGTGTCCTTCCAGCCGTCCGAGCTGGCCAAGGTCGCGCTGGTTCTGTGGGGCGCACACCTGTTGGCCTCGCGGCGCAGCGAGCACGGCAACATCAAATCGCTGCTGGTGCCGCTGTTGCCTGCAGGTCTGCTGATGTGTCTGCTCGTCGTGCTGCAGCCGAACCTCAGTACCGCCATCGCCCTGGGCATCATCCTGGTGGCGCTGCTGTGGTTCGCGGGCCTGAACGCTCGGCTGTTCGGTGCGGTGCTGATGACCGGTCTGGCGTTGGCGACCGTGCTCGCGTTCACCGCCGGTTACCGATCCAATCGCGTCAAGGCCTGGCTCAACCCGGGTGAGGACACCCAGGGCCTGTCATATCAGTCCACCCAGGCGAAATACTCTCTCGCCGACGGCGGAATGTTCGGTCGCGGGCTCGGGCAGAGCCGCGCGAAGTGGAGCTACCTGCCCAACGCGCACAACGACTTCATCTTCGCCATCATCGGCGAGGAACTCGGAATGATCGGCTGCCTCGCAGTCATCGGATTGTTCGGCCTCTTCGTCTACACCGGCCTGCGCATCGCCATGCGTTCGGTCGATCCGTTCCTGCGGCTGTTGACCGCAGGTGCCACGTGCTGGGTGTTCGGCCAGGCCATGATCAACATCGGCTACGTCGTCGGGTTGCTGCCGGTGACCGGTCTGCAGCTGCCCCTGGTGTCCTACGGTGGCACCTCGACCGCGATCACGCTGCTGATGTTCGGCATCATCGCGAGCGCCGCCCGCCACGAACCCGAGGCGATCGCGGCCCTGCACGCAGGGCAGGAGGGCCGAATCGCGCGAGCTCTGAAGCTGCCGCTGCCCGCCGTGTTCTCGCCCAAGCGAGCCGCGATGGCGCGCTCGAAGTCCACTCGCCCCACACTGGCGGCGCAGGATCGCAAACGCCTAGAGTCCCGTAAGGGCAAGGGCAGTGACGCACGGACAGCGCGGGCTGCCGAGCCCGGCCGTGCCCGCACGCGCGTCTCCAGTTCCCGGACCGACGCGATGTCGCCCACATCGGCTGCGTACCGGAGCGACGCTCCCCGCGGTAACGCCCGCGGCAACCCCCGTCGAAGCGATCCGGTCCGGCGAGAGCCCGCCGCAGGATCGCGATCGGCATACCGTCCGCGGCCGGAACCACAACCCGGTCGCCCTCCCGTCCGCTCGGGTGAGCGAGGATATCGACGGTGAAGCAGACATCTCGACCGATTTCCGTAGTGGTTGCCGGGGGCGGAACGGCCGGGCACATCGAGCCTGCGCTCGCTGTGGCCGACGCCTTGCGTGTCCTCGACCCCACCGTCACCGTCACCGCTCTCGGCAGCAGCCGGGGCCTCGAGACGACTCTCGTCCCGGCTCGCGGGTACGCACTCGAGCTCATTCCGCCCGTTCCGCTGCCTCGTAAGCCCACCGTCGACCTGCTCAAGTTGCCGCTGCGCGTCGTGCGATCGGTGCGCCGCACCCGAGAGATCTTCGCGGCCGTCGAGGCGGACGTGCTCGTCGGATTCGGCGGCTATGTCGCGTTACCGGCCTATCTCGCGGCCCGCGGTCGACTGTTCGGCCGTGGTGGCCGAATTCCCGTGGTCATCCACGAGGCCAACGCACGAGCGGGTATCGCCAACAAGGTCGGTGCCCGCTCGGCCGAGCGGGTACTCGCCGCGGTCGCGGGCTCGGGGATCGCCGCGCGCGGTGCTGCCGACGCCGACGTGATCGGAATTCCCGTGCGTCCCACCATCACCGGACTCGACCGGGCTGCCGTCCGCGCGGAGGCTCGCGCGCACTTCGGCCTGCCCGAGAACGGCCCGGTGCTGCTGGTGTTCGGCGGCTCACAGGGGGCCCGATCGCTCAACGACGCGGTGTCCGGAGCCTCGGCGGCTCTCGCCGATGCGGGAATCTCGGTTCTGCACGCCCACGGTCCGAAGAACTCGCTCGATGTCGAGCAGCGCAATCCGGCCGCGCCGTACGTCGCGCGCGCCTACATCGACCGGATGGATCTGGCGTACGCGGCCGCGGACCTCGCGATCTGTCGCTCCGGTGCCATGACGGTCGCCGAGGTTTCCGCGACCGGTCTGCCCGCCGTCTACGTGCCCCTGCCGCACGGCAACGGCGAGCAGGAACTCAACGCCCGTCCCGTGGTCGACGCCGGAGGTGGCATCCTGGTAGCCGATGCGACACTGACCGAGCAGTACGTGAGCGAGACAGTGGTCGCGCTGCTGGCCGACACCGAACGAATCGCCACCATGTCTCGTGCCGCCGCCGGTGCCGGGCACAAGGACGCAGCAGCTGCCGTCGCGCAGATCGTGCTCGATACCGCGCACGCGGCGCGGCGCTGAGCTGGGCGGCGTCGCGCATGAGAAGAGAACGAGGGAGACGTCCGCGTGACAACTGAGGGTGCGATGTCGGATCTGCCGGCAGAGCTCGAACGAGTACACATGGTGGGCATCGGTGGTGCCGGAATGTCCGGCATCGCGCGGATCCTGCTCGCTCGCGGGGGACAGGTGTCGGGTTCGGATGCCAAGGAATCGCGCGGCGTGCTCGCACTGCGCGCACGCGGCGCCCAGGTCCGCATCGGTCACGACGCCAGCGCCCTGGACATGATCGACGGCGGACCCACCGTGGTGGTGACGACCCACGCCGCGATTCCTCAGACCAATCCCGAACTCGTCGAAGCCCGCGAACGTGGAATCCCGGTGGTGCTGCGACCGGCCGTGCTGTCTTCTCTCATGCAGGGATACCGCACGCTGTTGGTCTCGGGTACGCACGGAAAGACGTCCACGACCTCGATGCTGGTCGTCGCCCTGCAGCACTGCGGGTTCGATCCGTCGTTCGCCGTCGGAGGAGAGCTCAACGAAGCCGGGACCAACGCCCATCACGGCAGCGGCGACGTGTTCGTGGCCGAGGCGGACGAGAGCGACGGCTCGCTGCTGCAGTACACGGCCAACGTCATCATCGTGACCAACATCGAAGCCGATCATCTGGACTACTTCGGCACCACCGACGCCTACGTTCAGGTGTTCGACGACTTCGCTGCGCTCCTCGGTCCCGGCGGTGTGCTCGTGGCCTGCATGGACGACCCGGGTTCGGCGGCGCTGGCTCGACGCGTGGTCGAGCGGAACCTTCCCGGAGTGAAAGTGCTGGGATACGGGTCCTCGGACGTCGACGCCGGGCCGGTCGACATGGCCGTTCGGTTGCTGGCGTGGGAGCCCGAGGACATCGGTGGCGTCGCGCAGTTGCAGATCGCAGGTGAGGACGCGGCGCGCACCGTACGGCTCGGCGTCCCCGGCCGGCACACTGCACTCAACGCGCTGGCGGCGTTCGTCGCGGCGCGCCAGGTCGGTGCCGGTGTCGAGGAATTGCTGGCCGGACTCACCGGTTTCGGCGGCGTGCATCGACGCTTTCAGTTCACCGGGCGTGAGCACGGCGTCCGCGTGTTCGACGACTACGCGCACCACCCGACCGAGGTGCGTGCGGTGCTGACTGCCGCGCAGGCCCTCGTAGCAGGCCAGGATCGTTCGGGTGGCGAGCAGGGACGGGTGGTGGTGGTGTTCCAGCCGCACCTGTACTCGCGGACCGCGACGTTCGCCGAGGAGTTCGGTGCCGCGTTGTCGTTGGCCGACGAGATCGTCGTGCTCGACGTCTACGGCGCGCGCGAGGAGCCGTTGCCCGGTGTGACGGGGGCGCTGGTTGCCGCTTCGGTGACCAAGCCGGTGAACTATCAGCCGGATCTGTCGTTGGTGGCCAAGCAGGTCGCCCACCTGAGTGTGCCCGGCGATGTCGTCATCACCATGGGAGCCGGCGACGTGACGATGCTCGGCGGGCCGATTCTCGATGCGCTTCGCTCGAAGACCGATTTCGGTGCTGCGACCGGCCGCGGAGTACCGAAGGATCGGCCGTCGACGTGACCCGCCGCTCCGATCGAGTCCGTTCTTCGAGGTCGGGAACAGCTGCACGAGAGGGTGATTCGCCGTCCGCGGTCACCGACAAGCAAGCTCGTGCTCAGGCACGGGAAGAAGAGCGCGCCCGAGTGAAGCGGTCGCGTCGCAAAGCCGCGCTGATTGCGCTCGCCGTGGTGGTCGTCGTGGTGGGATCGGCTGCGCTGGTGTACTTCACGCCGCTGTTGTCCGTTCGCACCATCGCGGTCGCGGGGGCATCGTCGGTGTCCGAGCAGGAGATCCTCGATCGGCTGGACGTACCCGTCGGCCTTCCGCTGGTTCGGGTCGACACAGCGGCCGCTGCGCAGCGGGTGGCGACGATCCCGGCGCTGGCGACGGTCCGCGTGCAACGCCAGTATCCGTCCACCGTGCAGGTGACGGTCGAGGAGCGAGTTCCGGTGGCGTTCTTCGATTCTCCGGACGGCACCCATCTCCTGGACTCCACCGGCGTCGATTTCGCGATCGCGCCGCCACCGCCAGGGGTAGTACGTCTGGTGACCGACAATCCGGTGTTCGGTGATCCGGTGACGAAAGATGCACTGGCGGTTCTCGATACGTTGCCACCGCTGCTGCGCGATCAGGCCGCCGAGCTGCGGACGAGCACGCTGTCCGACATCTCGATTCTGCTGCTCGACGGGCGCACCGTCGTGTGGGGCAGCAAGGACGACTCCGAGCGCAAGGGCGCGGTCGCGATCGCATTGCTGTCCCAACCCGGTCAGATCTTCGACGTGTCGAGTCCGGATCTGCCCACCACCAAATAGTTTCGACGCGCGGACCGGAATTTCTCGCGTGGCGTCGGCGCGCCTAATGGCGATAGTCGTCGGCGATGAATAGCGTTTCGACCAGTTCAGTACTTGACATAACTCTAAGCCTGTGGTTTAGGTTGAGGGTTTTCCACATTTCAGGCAACAATCCACGGAAGGCGAGAGCCCATGACGCCCCCGCACAACTACCTCGCCGTAATCAAGGTCGTCGGCATCGGCGGCGGCGGCGTGAACGCGGTCAACCGCATGATCGAACAGGGACTCAAGGGAGTCGAGTTCATCGCGGTCAACACCGACGCTCAGGCCTTGCTGATGAGTGACGCAGACGTCAAGCTCGACGTCGGCCGCGAACTGACCCGCGGACTCGGCGCAGGTGCCGATCCCGAGGTCGGCCGCCGCGCAGCAGACGATCACAAGGACGAGATCGAAGAGGTGCTCAAGGGTGCCGACATGGTGTTCGTCACCGCAGGCGAGGGCGGCGGCACCGGTACCGGTGGCGCTCCTGTCGTCGCCAACATCGCTCGCAAGCTCGGCGCACTGACCGTCGGTGTCGTCACCCGGCCGTTCTCTTTCGAGGGCAAGCGGCGCGGTGGACAGGCCGACACCGGCATCCAGCAGCTCCGCGAGTCCTGCGACACGCTCATCGTCATCCCGAACGACCGACTGCTCCAGCTCGGCGACGCGGCCGTCAGCCTCATGGACGCGTTCCGCAGCGCCGACGAAGTACTGCTCAACGGTGTCCAGGGCATCACCGACCTGATCACCACTCCCGGACTGATCAATGTCGACTTCGCCGACGTCAAGGGCGTCATGTCCGGCGCAGGCAGTGCACTGATGGGTATCGGATCCTCACGCGGTGAGGGTCGCGCGATCAAGGCGGCCGAATCGGCGATCAACTCGCCGCTGCTCGAAGCCTCGATGGAAGGTGCACGCGGAGTGCTGCTCTCCATCGCCGGTGGATCCGATCTCGGTCTGTTCGAGATCAACGAGGCCGCCTCGCTGGTGCAGGAAGCCGCACACATCGACGCCAACATCATCTTCGGCACCGTCATCGACGACTCGCTCGGCGACGAGGTCCGCGTGACCGTCATCGCCGCAGGCTTCGACGGCGGAACCCCGACGCGGCGTCCGGTCGAAGCTGCCACCTCCACCCGCGGCCCCATCGGATCGGCTCGCTCGGGCGAGGTGTCCTCCAAATCGACCGACAGTTCCGACGGTGCTGTGTTCCGCGACCCGGTCGGCGCACCGAGTGGTAGCAGTCTGCCGCCGCTGAACTCGTCGAGCTCGTCCAACCGCGAATCGTCGAGCCGCGAATCCGCAGCGGGTTACGGTCGCGACTCGTCCGGCCAGGGCCGGGACTCGTCCGGACAGGGCCGCGAGTCCGTCGGTTCCGGCCGTCGCGTTCCGATCGCCGAGGACGAGGGCGAAGACGAAGTCGATGTGCCGTCCTTCATGCGGCGGTGAGTGACACCGCTTCCGCCGGTCCGTTTCGTGTCCGACGCGTCTCGACGACGCGGGCGGGCGGCGTCTCGGCACCGCCGTTCGACACGTTCAATCTGGGCGATCACGTAGGTGACGACCCCGCTTCGGTGGAAGCCAACCGTCGACGCCTCGGCGATCGACTGGGTATGGGACTCGAACGGCTCGTGTTCATGGAGCAGGTCCACGGACGCACCGTCACCGTGGTGGACGGTCCGGTGTCCGAGCCGGTGCCGATGACCGATGCGTTGGTGACGACGCAACGTGATCTCGGTCTGGTGGTGTTGACTGCCGATTGCGTGCCGGTCCTGCTCTCCGACGAGGAGGCAGGCGTGATCGCAGCGGTGCATGCAGGACGGGTCGGTGCCCGCATCGGCATCGTTCCCCGGGTGTTGGCCGCCATGGTCGAGCTCGGGGCGGTTCCGGCGCGGATCGGCGCATTTCTCGGTCCGGCGGCGAGCGGCCGACAGTACGAGGTGCCCGCCTCCATGCGAGCGGACGTCGACAAGCATCTCCCCGGCAGCGCGACGACCACGGTCCGCAACACGCCGGGGCTGGACATTCCCGCCGGTATCCGCGCTCAGCTGCTCGCCGCGGGAGTGTCCGGTGTCGCTCAGGATCCGCGGTGCACCATCGAGGACCGGGCCTTGTTCAGTCACCGTCGTGAAGGATCGACCGGCCGAATCGCCAGTGTCGTCTGGATGGACAGCACATCCCCAGGTGATCGGGCCGAAACGGCAGACCGGTGAACCGGCAGAAGAGGTTGTCATGAGCGAACCCACCGGCAGCGCGTCGGGCACCGACCGGGCGCAGGAGATCGAGACGGCGTTGACGTCGGTGCGCGAGCGGTTGCACCGCGCCTGTGTCGATGCGGGCCGGTCGCCCGCCGACGTGGCTCTGCTGCCGGTGACCAAGTTCTTCCCCGCCTCGGACGTGCGGGTTCTCTACGAACTGGGGTGCCGCGACTTCGGCGAGTCCCGAGAGCAGGACGCGTCGCCCAAGGTCGCCGAGACGGCCGAAGATTTCGTCGGCGATCCGCCTCGCTGGCACATGATCGGACACCTGCAGCGAAACAAGGCGAAGTCGGTTGCCGCGTGGGCGCACGCCATTCATTCCGTCGACAGTGCGCGGTTGGTGGCCGCACTGTCCAAGGCGACGACGGCGGCATTGGACGAGGGTGTGCGTCGGACCGAACTCGACGTGATCGTTCAGGTCAGTCTCGACGGGGATGTGCACCGCGGCGGCGTCGAACGCGACGAACTCCACGAGCTTGCCGACGCGGTGTCGAACGCGTCCGGGTTGCGTTTGGCGGGGTTGATGGCGGTGCCACCGCTCGGTGCCGATCCGGACGCCGCATTCGCCGATCTCGAGAGCCTGCACCGTCGGCTGACGGCCGATCATCCCGAAGCGCTCGAGCTGTCCGCAGGCATGACCGGAGACCTGGAAGCTGCTGTGCGGCACGGATCGACGTGCGTGCGTGTCGGTACCGCAATACTCGGCGCGCGGCCGATAACCTCGCAATAACAGTCCATGGATCACATCAGTCACAACAGACACTTGCGAACCTGGAGATGGACAGTAAACACACCGCCACGGAAGGCAGAACGATGAGCACCCTGCACAAGTTCAAGGCGTACTTCGGCATGGTTCCGCTCGCCGACTACGAGGACGACTACCTCGACGATCCGGACACGCGACGCAGTTCCCGTGGTGGTCGTGACACCTACGACGACATGGATGAGCGTGAATTCGTGAAGCCGTCGTTCGGTGGATCTCGGCACGCGCAGGTCGAGGACGACTACGACGACTACGAGGCCCCGCGTCCGGCGACGCTGGCCCCGATCGGCGGACGAGGACGTGGCGCGGCACCGACCACGCGAGGTGCAGCAACCAGGGGAGCGTTGGCCATGGACACTCGGATGGACGTGCGTGCGGAGACGCGACGCAGCCCTATCGCGGACGACGGCGGCCCGCTCTCGAAGATCACCACGCTGCGACCGCGTGACTACAGCGAGGCGCGCACCATCGGTGAGCGTTTCCGCGACGGCACTCCGGTCATCATGGACCTGGTCGAGATGAGCAACGCCGACGCCAAGCGCCTGGTCGATTTCGCGGCCGGGCTCGCCTTCGCGCTGCGCGGTTCCTTCGACAAGGTGGCGACCAAGGTATTCCTGCTCTCGCCGGCCGACGTCGACGTCTCGCCGCAGGAGCGCAGGCGGATCGCCGAGACCGGCTTCTACAGTCAGCAGTGAGAGATTCGCTGTTCGGGGCGGTAGTGCAGGGCTGTGACCAGCGCGCTTTGCTCAGCCCGTCGAATTCAGGCAGAGTATAGCCGTGATCGTGTTCACGGTGATCAACATCGTATTGTTTCTTTTTTGGCTCCTTCTCATCGGTCGAATCATCGTCGAGTTCATCAGAACTTTCGCGAGAGATTGGCAACCGACCGGGTTGGTCGTCATCGTGCTCGAGGCGATCTTCACGGTCACCGACCCGCCGGTGAAGTTCCTCCGCAGGATAATTCCGCCGCTCAACCTCGGCGGAGTGCGACTGGACCTGTCCATCATGGTCCTGCTGTTCGTCGTCTTCATCGCGTGGAATGTGACCAGCGGTCTCGCGGCCTGAGATCGCAGACGAAATGTTAGAACGCGGGACCCAGCGCATGCTGCGTGTCCTGTGTGACAGAATGGACGCCAGTTACAGTTTGATTGTTCTGCACTCGCGCGGAATGGCATATAACTGAATGCTTGCTCTACCGCCCCAAGACGCGTGAAGGGATCCTTCCATGCCGCTGACTCCAGCTGATGTGCACAATGTCGCGTTCAGCAAGCCGCCCATCGGTAAGCGTGGTTACAACGAAGACGAGGTCGACGCTTTTCTCGACCTCGTCGAGCAAGAGTTGTCGCGACTGATCGAAGAGAACGCCGACCTCCGCCAGCGGGTCGGTGAGCTCGACCAGGAGCTTGCGGACGCCAAGAACGCTTCGCGGCAGAGCCCGCAGGCGGCTCAGGTCGCGGCACCGAAGGCCGAGCCACAGCGCCCGGTGGATCCCCCCAAGCCACCGCCCGTCGCGGCCCAGCCCGCTCCGGTCGCACCCGTTGCGGCGGCCCCGCAGCAGAGCGGCGACTCCAACATGCAGGCCGCCAAGATTCTGGGCCTCGCTCAGGAGATGGCCGATCGTCTCACCGGTGATGCCAAGTCGGAGTCCGAGCAGCTGCTCGGCAACGCGCGCACCAACGCCGAGCGTTTGGTCTCGGATGCCCGCACGCGTTCGGAGTCGATGATGTCCGAGGCTCGGCAGAAGTCCGAGTCGCTGCTGTCCGACGCACAGACGCGCTCCGAGACCCAGCTGCGTCAGGCCAAGGAGAAGGCCGACGCACTGCAGGCCGATGCCGAGCGCAAGCACACCGAGATCATGGCGACGATCAACCAGCAGCGTTCGGTCCTCGAAGGTCGCATCGAGCAGCTCAAGACGTTCGAGCGCGAGTACCGCGTGCGGCTCAAGTCCTACCTGGAATCGCAGCTCGAAGAGCTCGAGAACCGTTCCTCGGCGCTGCCGGTGGACAACGGGCAGGACAACTTCAACCAGGACAGCCAGTCGTCGGGGTACAGCCAGTCGTACGCCAAGGGCAACTGACGCAGGAGTTCGTGTCGATGCTGCCGAACACGGCAGCATCGCACCCTGACGTCGCGTCGAACGGTGAGCGAGGAATCACGTGCTGGTCCTGACTCTCGGCGCAGCGGCTATCGGCTTCGGCTTTCTAATTCTTGCGTTGATGACGGGGTCGGTCGTGTGGGCGTGGGCCTGCATCGTCGTGTGTATCGTGGGAGCAGTTCTGCTACTTGTCGGTGCACTGACGGGCAAACGACCACCGCCGGAACCCGACAAGTAATATGTGCTGATTTCCCCAGTTGTTTCAGGCGTCGATCCGGCTATCACCGGGGAGCTTTCGGAAGAACGACTCGGTTCGATGGGCAACCACCTCGAATCGACGTCCAGTAGAACCGAACGGGTGAGCCCGTCACAGCTCACGTGGAGAGGCTTGCTCCGGCGACAGTGTCGTCGGAGCCGAGCAAGCGGGGTGGTACCGCGGTATCCGACGTCCCGATCGTCGAATGTCGTCCCCGTGCCAACAGGTGTCGCGTCCAGTACGCGTCCGGCACGGAGGAGACAGATATGGCAGATGCGAGCGCACGTCCGAAGAATGCGTCCTACCCGCTGGTCGATCTGGCCGAGGGCCGATCGGGCAGTGTCCCGTTCCCCGATCTCGAACGCATCGTGCTGCACGAGTGGGCCGAGGACGGCACCTTCCGAGCCAGCATCGACAATCGAGCGGGTGCCGAGGAATTCGTCTTCTACGACGGCCCTCCCTTCGCGAACGGTCTGCCGCACTACGGCCACCTCCTCACCGGCTACGTCAAGGACCTCGTCCCGCGATTCCAGACGATGCGGGGCAAGAAGGTCGAGCGCCGCTTCGGCTGGGACTGCCACGGTCTGCCCGCAGAGTTGGAAGCGGAGAAGCAGCTCGGTATCAAGGACAAGTCCGAGATCGACGAGATGGGTCTGGCGAAGTTCAACGCCTACTGCAAGCAGTCGGTACTCCAGTACACCGACGAGTGGCGGGACTACGTCACTCGGCAGGCGAGGTGGGTCGACTTCGACAACGACTACAAGACCCTCGACGTCGACTTCATGGAGTCCGTCATGTGGGCGTTCAAGACGCTGCACGACAAGGGCCTGATCTACCAGGGCTACCGAGTTCTGCCGTACAGCTGGTACGAGCAGACGCCCCTGTCCAATCAGGAGACCCGCCTCGACGACGCGTACAAGATGCGTCAGGATCCCGCGGTCACCGTCACGATGCCGTTGACGGCTCCCGGCTCGCCCCTGGACGGCGCGAACGCGTTGATCTGGACCACCACGCCGTGGACCCTGCCGTCGAACCTGGCGATCGCGGTGCATCCCGAGGTGCAGTACGTGCAGGTGCGAGGCACCGACGGTGAGCGTTACGTGCTTGCCGCTGCGCGTCTTTCGCACTACGCGAAGGAACTGGGGGAGGAGCCGGAGGTGCTCTCGGAGCACACCGGTACCGAGTTGGTCGGACTTGCTTACGCACCGCCGTACGATTTCTTCCTCGGCCACGAGAACTCGCACCGCGTGCTGCAAGCCGACTACGTCACCACCGATTCGGGCACCGGAATCGTCCACCTCGCACCGGCTTTCGGCGAGGAGGACATGGACGTCGCCACCGCGAACGGCATCGAGGTGGTGCAACCGCTCGACGCAGGCGGCAAGTTCACCTCGCTGGTGCCGCCGTACGAGGGCCTGATGGTGTTCGACGCCAATCCGGTGATCATCAAGGACCTCAAGGCGTCGGGTCGGTTGCTGCGGCACGAGACCATCGAGCACTCGTACCCACACAGCTGGCGCAGTGGTCAGCCACTGATCTACATGGCGGTGCCGTCGTGGTTCGTCGCAGTCACCAAGTTCCGTGATCGGATGGTCGAGCTGAACCAGGAGATCACCTGGGTTCCCGAGCACATCAAGGACGGCCAGTTCGGCAAGTGGCTCGAAGGTGCACGCGACTGGAACATCAGCCGAAACCGGTACTGGGGCAGTCCGATTCCGGCGTGGACTTCCGACGACCCGGCGTACCCACGGCTGGATGTGTACGGCAGCCTGGACGAGCTCGAGCGTGACTTCGGTGTGCGGCCGACCGATCTGCACCGGCCCTACATCGACGATCTGACGCGTCCCAACCCGGACGACCCGACGGGTGAGTCCACGATGCGCCGCGTTCCCGAGGTGTTGGACTGCTGGTTCGAGTCCGGCTCGATGCCGTATGCGCAGGTGCACTTCCCGTTCGAGAACGAGGAGTGGTTCTCCACGCACAACCCGGGCGATTTCATCGTCGAGTACAACGGGCAGACACGCGGCTGGTTCTACACGTTGCATGTGCTGGCCACGGCCCTCTTCGATCGACCGGCGTTCAAAACTGTTGCTGCACACGGCATCGTGCTCGGTGACGACGGCCTGAAGATGAGCAAGTCCAAGGGCAACTACCCGGACGTCAAGGAGGTCTTCGACCGCGACGGCTCCGACGCCATGCGGTGGTTCCTGATGTCCTCACCGATCCTGCGCGGCGGCAACCTCATCGTCACCGAGCAGGGCATCCGCGAGGGCGTCCGCCAGGCGTTACTGCCGATCTGGAATGCGTGGAGCTTCCTTCAGCTCTACGCCTCGAAGCCCGGGCAGTGGCGAACCGATTCGCCGCACGTGCTCGATCGTTACGTTCTGGCCAAGCTGTCGGCCACCCGCGACGCGATCACCGATGCGCTCGAGGGCAACGACATCGCCGGTGCCTGCGACGAGCTGCGCACGTTCTGCGATGCGTTGACCAATTGGTATGTGCGACGGTCGCGTTCGCGGTTCTGGAGCGAGGACGCCGACGCGATCGACACCCTGCACACCGTGCTCGAGGTGCTCACGCGCATCGCCGCCCCGCTGCTGCCCCTGATCAGCGAAGTGGTGTGGCGGGGCTTGACCGGTGGCCGCTCGGTGCACCTGACCGACTGGCCCGAGGCCGACGAACTGCCGTCGGATCCCGAACTCGTCGAGAGCATGGACGAGGTCCGCACCGTGTGCTCGACCGTTCTGGGTCTGCGCAAGGCACAGAACCTGCGCGTGCGGTTGCCGCTGCCCGAGGTGACCGTCGCGGCCGCCGATGCGGAGCGGCTGCGTCCGTTCGTCGACATCATCGCCGACGAGGTCAACGTCAAGAAGGTCGATCTGACCGAAGACGTTGCGGTACACGGAAAGTTCGAGCTCGTCGTCAACGCGCGTGCTGCGGGCCCGCGGATCGGCAAGGACGTCCAGACCGTCATCAAGGCCGTGAAGGCAGGCGATTGGTCCGAGGACGCGGACGGTGTGGTGAGCGCAGCAGGAATTGCGCTGCTGCCGGAGGAATTCACTCGCAGGCTCGTTGCCGCCGAGCCCGAATCGACGGCGCCGTTGCCCGGAAACGCCGGACTGGTCGTGCTCGATTCCGCCGTCACCGAGGAGCTCGAAGCCGAGGGCTGGGCCAAGGACCGCATCCGCGAACTGCAGGACGCGCGTCGCAATCACGGCTTCGAGGTCTCGGACCGCATCGACATCGTCATCGAGGTCCCCGAACATCGGCAGGCGTGGCTCGACACGCACCGCGATCTCATCGCCGGTGAGGTGCTCGCACTCTCGCTCGTCGACGGACGCGTCGGGGACGACGGCAGCGATCTCGGTGAGGGAGTGCGGGCAGCGATCACCAAGTCGTCATGATCGACGTCGACGGATCGGTCGTCGTGCCCACCGAGCAGTGGTCGGGTACGACACCCGACCGTGCGGCGCAGACGCTCGGCTTCACCGTCGATCTCGGCTGACCATGTCGAACATCGCCGACGACACTCTGCGGAGTCGCCGATGGGTGCTGCACCTGGACATGGACGCGTTCTTCGCATCCGCCGAACAGCTCACTCGCCCCACGTTGCGGGGCCGCCCGGTCCTCGTCGGCGGGGCGGGTGGGCGGGGAGTGGTGGCCGGTTGCAGCTACCAGGCGCGTGCCTTCGGGGCGCGTTCGGCCATGCCGATGCATCAGGCTCGCCGACTCGTCGGAGCCGGGGCCGTGGTGTTGCCACCGCGGTTCGTTCTCTACTCCGAGCTCAGCCGACGCGCTTTCGAGGCACTACGCGGACCCATGCCCGTTCTCGAACAACTCTCGATCGACGAGGCGTTCGGTGAGCCGCTCGAACTCGCCGGTGCGACGGTTCACGAGGTCGAGCAGTTCTGCGCGGGCCTGCGCGCACTGATACTCGCCGAGACCGGACTGGTCGCCTCGATCGGTGCCGGATCCGGAAAACAGATTGCCAAGATCGCGTCGGGACTGGCCAAACCCGACGGCATCACCGTCGTCGCTCCGGGAATCCAGGCCGAGTTGATGGCGGCTCTGCCGGTTCGGAAATTGTGGGGGATCGGACCGGTGGCCGGAGAGCGCTTGCGACGCTTGGGGATCGACACCATCGGCAAGTTCGTGGCCACCCCGGAGTCCGAGGTGGCGTCGATTCTCGGGGCCACGATGGGGCCGAGCCTGCATCAGCTCGCACGCGGAATCGACAATCGCGTCGTGGCCGAGCGGGCCGAGGCCAAACAGGTCAGCGCCGAGACGACGTTCGCACAGGACCTGATCTCTCTCGCTCAGCTCCGCCCGGCCATCGAGTCCATCGTCGATTCGACGCATCGCCGGTTGCTGAAGGACGGTCGGGGTGCCAGGACGGTGGTACTGAAACTGCGCAAGTCCGACATGAGCATCATCACCCGATCGGCAACGTTGCCGTACGCGACGGTGGACAAGCAGACCATCGTGGCCACGGCACAGCGACTTGCCGTCGATCCGGTCGACGTCGGTCCGATCAGGCTCGTCGGCGTCGGGCTGGCCGGGCTGTCGGCCGTGCGACAGGGTTCGCTGTTTCCCGAGCTGGAGTACGAGCCTGCCGCGGATGCGACCGAGGAGTCGCCCGCACCGATCGAGGCCGCCGCGGATGTCGTCGTCCCGGACGGTCCGCGGTGGCAACCGGGCATGGACGTCCGGCATCCCGACTTCGGTCACGGCTGGGTGCAGGGGGCCGGTCACTCGGTGGTGACCGTGCGATTCGAGACGCGAACCAGCGGGCCGGGAATCGCGCGCACCTTCGCCGAATCGGACGACAACCTGGTCGTTGCCGACGTTCTCGACAGCCTGAAGTGAGCTGTGGCGTCGCTGAGGAAACTCTGTGAGGTTTCACAGGTATGCCGATCGCGTTGTGACTCGGGCGTGTCGAGCTGACATAGTGGACCAGGTCCGAGACGACCCCATTCCAGACGACCGACGAGTCACAGAACGATCGAGACGTGACTCAGAGTGAAAAGGACAAGCACTTGAAGCTTCGCAACACCCGACGGGCAATGGTTGCCGGCATCGCCATCGCCGGAGCGCTCACCATGACCGCCTGCAGCTCCGGAGGCGACGAAGAGCCCACCGCGACGACGACGGCGGTCACAACTTCTGCCGCTGCCGCTCCCGACGCCGGTGCGTACCCGCCGGTGCCGACCGTGGAGGACCTCAACGCTCAGCTCGTACGCGGGCTCGACCCCAACGTTCCGGTCGAGGAGAAGGCCGCCCTGATCCAGGGTGCATCCGAGGATCCCGAACTGATCAACCAGGTCGCCGCCGCTGCCGTCGCCAACAACGCGCAGATCGAGATCACCAGCATCGACGATCTCGGCACCGGCGTCCTCAACGCGGGCATCACGATCACGCTCAACGGCCAGGCCAACCCCGGCACCTTCCAGTTCGTCCCCGAGGACGGCGTCTGGAAGCTCTCCAAGGACAACGCGTGCGGCATCGTCTCGCTCGCGCAGCTGACCAGCCCGGCGTGCCCCGCACCCTGAGTCCTGCCGATCGTCTCTGACCGACAAGAACACTGCCGGTGACATGTCCCCTCGGGGACGTGTCACCGGCAGTTTTTCGTGGGCCCGGCTCGATTCACATGCTCGGTGTCACCGATCGAATGCGTTCGACGGCAGCCTCGGCGACAGCGGTGACGGTCTCCGGTTCCAGGCCGGCCTGATCCGAGACGACGATCTGGACGACGGTCGAGTCGACCACGGCCACCACCACATCGGAGACCAAGGTGAACCCTTCACTGCTGGTGGTCAGGCGTACCGAGGCCGACGCGTCACCGACCGTCGACTGCTCCCGGCCCGCCAACGCGTAGTCGACGCTCACCCCGTCCGCATCCGTGCCGCTGAACGTCGTGCACCCCACCCACGCCTGCTGGATCGCCGTGAAGGCCTCGGCCGTGCCCGTATCGGGGTAACTCGCCGCGTCCTCGTCGATCGAGGAGAAGTTCGGTCCCGAGAAGCGGACGACTGCGTTCGACGCCGCACCGCCCCGCTGCTCCGAGATCGGTGCCAGTACCGCAGCGCACTCGGCAGGATCGGTACCGGACTCGTCGGGGGAGTCGTACTCGGGAGCCGGATCGAGACCGAGATCCTGAACGGGGTCGGGAATCGAGGAGAAGCCGTCCGGGAGGTCGCCGAGACCCAACATCGCTGCGGCGAGGACGCCGGAGTCGGTGATGGGGGCACCGAGCAAGGGATCGGGTGCGGGGACGGAGCTGGGCGCGGGTGCAGGGGTCGGGGCCGGCTCGTCTGCGCTGCACCCGGACGCGGCGACGCCGAGGACAGACAGCGCCGCCAGCAGCTGCGTCGCGGTCCGCCCGGTCATCGGGCGGCCCAGGTGATCGAATCTCCGACGGTCTGACGCAGCACGGTTGTGCTTTCGGGGTCGGTGTACATCTGCTCGCCACCTGCGGTGATCGATCCGCCGACGGGAAGTGGTCGGGTCAGATCGATCTCGAGCGTTCCCGAGCCGGTGAACGTGTACGTCTCGATATTGAGCGTCCCTGCGTCGTCGGGCAGGTTCCAGGTGGTCGATTCGGGCGTCTGGGTGATCGCGACGTCCAGGGTCGCTCGGTCACCGTCGAGTGCGCGCAGCGTGACCGTGGTGCGCTGGTTCAACGTGATGCCGCTCAGTACCTGTTGATCGACGGTCCATGTCGCGCCCACTCCCACCTCTGCTTCGGGGAAGTCGACGGAGCGGTACACCGCGGCGTTCAACGAGCGTTCGATCGCCGCGCGGGCGGTGTCGAGCGCGGCGTCGGCGGGGGTGATGTGCAGTGCGGTGATCGCTCCCGAGTCGGTGGTCGCCAGCCGTGCCGACGAGCCCTCGGATGCGGAGAGTGCGTCGGTCAGGCCCTCGTCGGGCGACGTCGCAGCTCCGATGGTCAGCTCGACGGACCGGGTAGCGCCGGTCGAGGCGTCGTCGTCCGGGACGGTATCGGACGTCGATGCGGACAGGGGCACGGTCAGTTCGGGGCTGGAGAAGTCCTGTGGAGCCCCGTCGCTGATCTGCTGCGAGACGGTGGAGGTGGTGGTGAGGTCCACGTTCTGCTCGTTCGCGTCGGAGGTTTCGAAGGCCAGTACGCGTCGCGGCTCGGTGCCGGGGTCGACCACGGTGGTGGTCGTCGGCGTCACGGCGATCGTCACCTCGTTCGAGGACGCCGCCTGCTCGGGAGCGGGATCGGTGTCGGTGTCGGCGCTCGAACATCCGGCGACGAGAACCAGTGCACAGCAGGCAGCGAGGAAACCGGAGCGGACGGTGCTGGAGCGGACGGTGCGGAAACGATCGGTCGACTTCACGGCCACCAGGCTACTGACACCGCCCGTGGCGACCGGTGGTGCGCGGCACGGATGAGGACCCGCCGCCGTCCATACGCCATGATGGACAGGTGAGTGAAGACCGCGCCGACGATCCGCCAGCCGAGACGAGTAGTGTTCCGGCACCGAACGAGACCGCGGACTCGCAGGTGACCGATACCGACAGCGCCGCGAGTCGAGTTCCGAAGCCGCTCAAGACGCGGTTGCTGGTCGCGATCGCGGCCGTGATTCTGCTGTTCGACCTCGTGACCAAGATCGTGGTGGTGCACTACGTCAAGCCCGGCAACCCGATTTCGATCGTCGGAGACGTCGTGACGTTGCGGCTGGTGCGTAATCCCGGTGCGGCGTTCTCGATGGCCACCGGCATGACCTGGTTGCTCACGGTCGTGGCAGTCGCGGTCGTCATCGGAGTGATCAAGATCGGTCGGACGCTGCGATCGCCGTGGTGGGCACTGGGATTGGGTCTGGTTCTCGGCGGCGCGCTCGGCAACCTGATCGACCGATTCTTCCGTGCCCCGGGTCCGTTCCAGGGACACGTCGTCGACTTCGTGTCGGTGGGCTGGTGGCCGGTGTTCAACGTTGCCGATTCGTCCATCGTCTGTGGTGCGATCCTCCTCGTCGTCCTGAGCCTGTTCGGGTTCGAGCCGAACGGTGAACGGGTGACCAAGGCGAACTCCGATGCCGCAGCCGAGGCCGACAAGTGAGGGAATCGCGCTCGATGCCGGTGCCCGACGGTCTGGACGGAATGAGGGTGGACGCCGGTCTCGCTCGGTTGCTCGGGCTCTCGCGTACCGTCGCCGCGGCGCTGGCCGAGGAGGGCTCGGTTCTGGTCGATGCCGGTGCCGTCGGCAAGTCCGACCGGCTGGCCGCTGGGTCGTGGCTCGAAGTGACGCTGCCCGAGCCGGCCCGTGAGTTGACGATCGAGGCGGAGCCGGTCGAGGGGATGGACATCCTCTACGCCGACGACGACATCGTGGCCGTGGACAAGCCCGTCGGGGTCGCCGCGCATGCCAGCGTCGGCTGGACCGGACCCACCGTCATCGGCGGTCTCGCGGCCGCCGGTTTCCGAATTTCGACCTCCGGTGCGCACGAGCGTCAGGGCATCGTGCACCGCCTCGACGTCGGCACGTCCGGGGTCATGGTGGTCGCCACGTCCGAGCGGGCGTACACCGTGCTCAAGCGGGCGTTCAAGGCGCGCACGATCGACAAGCGCTACCACGCACTGGTGCAGGGGCATCCGGATCCGAGCAGTGGAACGATCGATGCCCCGATCGGTCGACACGGCAGCAACGACTGGAAGTTCGCCGTCCGTGCCGACGGCAAGCCCAGCGTCACCCACTACGACACGGTCGAGGCGTTCCAGGCCGCGAGCCTGCTGGACGTGCACTTGGAAACCGGTCGCACGCACCAGATTCGGGTGCACTTCTCGGCTCTGCGTCATCCGTGCTGCGGCGATCTGACCTACGGTGCCGATCCGCGGCTGGCCGAACGGTTGGGCCTGGAGCGGCAGTGGCTGCATGCGCGGTCGCTCGGCTTCGCGCATCCGTCCGACGGCCGCTGGGTGGAGATCGAGAGCAAGTATCCGGCCGACCTCGAGCACGCACTCGAGGTGCTTCGGAAGGCGTGATGCGCACCAGGGGAGTGCTGGGCGGTGTCGTTGCCGCGGCACTCGTGTTCGTGGCGCTCGCGGTGATCGGGCACCTCAACCCGGTACGACAGCTGGGCGTGGGCACCGACCGGCTCGGCCCGGACAGCGGCGAGCAGGTGGTCGACTACCTGGCCCGCGCCGAGGCGAGCCTGCGCAGCGACAACACCGAACCTCGGTGGGGATCGGTGTCGTTCGATCGCGAACTCACCGCCCAACAGGCCTATGCCGTCGCCGACGGGATTCGTATCTCGCAGGTGCTCGTGCGTGTTCCGCTCGATCGTGTGCAAACCCCGATCCTGACCGTCGGCGTGCCGGGCAGCGAACGCTCGGTACTGAATTCGACCGCGCGGGCAGCGAGCCTGGCGACCGAATCGTTCGGGGCGGGAGACCGGCAGGCGCAGATCGCCGCAGTCTCGCAGCAACGTCTGCTCGACGGGTGTGCGTGTGTGGTGACGTTGGTGGTGCGCGCGACCCCAGCCGAGTTGAGCGAGCTGGCCGGCCGCGCCGATGTGCGAGCGGTGCAGGCGCTTCCGTCGGATGCGGTGTCCGGCAAGTTCGCAGTCGAGCCGCTCCTGCCGGAGCACGTCGACGTCGTCGGTCCGCTCCCGGACGACGGTCCCGTGCCGACCCGATGAGGCGATTTCTCGTCGCATCCGTCACACCTGTCACGTCCTCCCAGGACACACCGGCAGCGTGAAAATTCTGTCGGTTCGACCGCTTACAGTGAGTACGTTCGCGGCTCGTATTCACGCCGACGCACGACCTTCAGGAGAGAACCTTCGTGGCCGATTCGTTCGTTCATCTGCACAACCACACCGAATATTCGATGCTCGACGGTGCCGCCAAGATCGGCGCGATGTTCGCCGAGGCAGCACGGTTGGAGATGACGGCAGTCGGCATGACCGACCACGGCAACATGTACGGGGCCAGCGAGTTCTACAACGAGGCAAAGAAGGCCGGGATCAAGCCGATCATCGGCATCGAGGCCTACATCGCGCCCGAGTCCCGATTCAACAAGAAGCGTGTGCTGTGGGGCGACCGCAGCCAGAAGTCCGACGACGTCTCCGGTAGCGGTGCGTACACGCACATGACGATGGTCGCCGAGAACGCGACCGGAGTCCGCAACCTGTTCAAGCTGTCCTCGCTCGCCTCCATCGAGGGTCAGCTGGGCAAGTGGGCCCGGATGGACGAGGAGATCATCGCCCAGCACGCCGAGGGCATCATCGCCACCACCGGCTGCCCGTCGGGTGAGGTGCAGACTCGGTTGCGACTCGGCCAGGATCGTGAGGCGCTGGAGGCCGCTGCCAAATGGCGCGAGATCTGGGGTCCGGAGAACTTCTTCCTCGAACTGATGGATCACGGCCTGTCCATCGAGCGGCGTGTCCGCGAAGGCCTGCTCGACATCGGCAAGAAGCTCTCGATTCCGCCGCTGGCCACCAACGACTGCCACTACGTCACCAAGGATGCCGCCGAGAACCACGAGGCGCTGCTGTGCATCCAGACCGGTAAGACGCTCAGCGATCCCACTCGCTTCAAGTTCGACGGTGACGGCTACTACCTCAAGTCCGCCGCCGAGATGCGCGAGCTCTGGGACGATCAGGTGCCCGGTGCCTGCGACAGCACCCTGCTCATCGCTGAGCGAGTGCAGCCGTACGACGAGGTGTGGGCGCACCGCGACCGCATGCCGATCTTCCCCGTGCCCGAGGGCCACACCCAGGGCACCTGGTTGCGCCACGAGGTCATGACCGGACTCGAGCGACGGTTCCCCGACGGCCCCGCCGAGGACTACCTGGCGCGCGCCGAGTACGAGATCAAGGTCATCCTCGAGATGGGCTTTCCGGCCTACTTCCTCGTGGTCGGCGACCTGATCAACCACGCCAAAGCCGTCGGCATCCGCGTCGGGCCGGGCCGAGGTTCCGCCGCCGGATCGTTGGTCGCCTACGCCATGGGCATCACCAACATCGACCCACTGCCGCACGGTCTGCTCTTCGAGCGATTCCTCAACCCCGAGCGTGTGTCGATGCCCGATATCGATATCGACTTCGACGATCGCCGCCGCGGTGAGATGGTCCGCTACGCCACCGAGAAGTGGGGTAGCGATCGCGTCGCCCAGGTGATCACGTTCGGCACCATCAAGACCAAGGCCGCGATCAAGGACTCGGCCCGAGTGCAGTTCGGCCAGCCCGGTTTCGGGATCGCCGATCAGATCACCAAGGCGCTGCCGCCGCCCATCATGGCCAAGGACATCTCGGTGGCGGGCATCACCGATCCGTCGCACGAGCGCTACAAGGAAGCCGTCGAGGTTCGAGCGCTGATCGACTCCAACCCCGATGTCGCGACCATCTACAAGACGGCCAAGGGACTCGAGGGCCTGATTCGCAACGCAGGCGTGCACGCCTGCGCGGTGATCATGTCCTCGGAGCCGCTGACCGACGCCATTCCGGTGTGGAAGCGCGCGCAGGACGGCGCGATCATCACCGGCTGGGACTACCCGTCGTGCGAGGCCATCGGCCTGCTCAAGATGGACTTCCTGGGCCTGCGAAACCTCACCGTCATCGGTGACGCCATCGACAACATCAAGGCCAACCGCGGCATCGACATCGACCTCGACGCTCTCCCGCTCGACGACCCGGCGACCTTCGACTTGCTCTCTCGCGGAGACACTCTCGGCGTCTTCCAGCTCGACGGCAGTGCCATGCGCGATCTGCTCCGACGCATGCAGCCCACCGGTTTCGAGGACATCGTCGCCGTCCTGGCGCTGTACCGGCCCGGTCCGATGGGCATGAACTCGCACAACGATTACGCCGACCGAAAGAACGGTAGGCAAGAGGTCAAGCCGATTCACCCGGAGCTCGAAGAGCCGCTCAAGGTGATTCTCGGTGAGACGTACGGCCTGGTGGTCTACCAGGAGCAGATCATGCAGCTCGCGCAGAAGGTGGCCGGCTACACCCTGGGCCAAGCCGACCTGCTGCGTCGTGCCATGGGTAAGAAGAAGCTCTCCGAGCTCGAGAAGGCGTACGCCGGGTTCCGGCAGGGCATGTTGGACAACGACTTCTCCGAGGCGGCCATCAAGGCGCTGTGGGACACCGTGCTGCCCTTCGCGGGCTACGCGTTCAACAAGTCTCACTCCGCGGGCTACGGCCTGGTGTCGTACTGGACGGCGTACCTCAAGGCCAACTACCCGGCCGAGTACATGGCCGGCCTGCTCACCAGTGTCGGCGACGACAAGGACAAGGCTGCGATCTATCTGGCCGATTGCCGCAAGCTCGGAATCACGGTGTTGCCGCCGGACGTCAACGAGTCCGAACTCAACTTCGCGTCGGTGGGCAAGGACATCCGGTTCGGTCTCGGCGCTGTCCGCAACGTCGGTACCAATGTGGTCGCGTCGATCATCAGGGCGCGATCGGAGAAGTCGAAGTACACCGACTTCTCCGACTACCTCGGCAAGATCGACGCAATTGCCTGCAGCAAGAAGGTCACCGAATCCCTCATCAAGGCAGGTGCTTTCGACTCGCTCGACCATCCGCGCAAAGGTCTGATGCTCATCCATGCCGACGCGATCGACGCGGTGATGGGCACCAAGAAGGCCGAGGCGATAGGTCAGTTCGATCTGTTCGGCGGCGAGGATGCCGACGAGTCCATCTCCGCGGTGTTCAACGTCCGAGTGCCGGACGAGGAGTGGGAATCCAAGCATCGGCTCGCCCTCGAGCGCGAGATGCTCGGTCTCTACGTCTCGGGCCACCCGCTCCTGGGCGTCGAGCACATGTTGGCGGCGAAGTCCGACTGCAACATCCCGACCATCCTCGAGGGTGACATCAAGGACGGCACCCAGGTGACTGTGGGCGGCATTCTGGCCTCGGTGAACCGTCGGATCAACAAGAACGGTCTGACGTGGGCGTCGGCTCAGCTCGAGGATCTGGCCGGTGGTATCGAGGTGCTGTTCTTCCCACAGGCGTACTCGGTGTTCGGTGCCGATGTCACCGAGGACTCGGTGGTGCTGGTCAAGGGTCGGGTTTCGGTGCGTGACGACCGAGTTTCCTTGATCGCGAACGACCTTGCGGTGCCGGATCTTTCGGCCATCGGTATCGACAAGCCGCTCGCGGTGAGTCTACCGACGCGACTGTGCACCGCCGACAAGGTCGGCGCGCTCAAGCGGGTGTTGATCAGTCACCCAGGGACCTCGGACGTCCATCTGCGGTTGGTCAGCGGCGACAAGATCACCACGATGAAGCTGGACGACAGCCTGAGGGTGACGCCGACCTCGGCGTTGATGGGCGACCTGAAGGCGCTACTGGGGCCGGGCTGCCTGACGGGCTGAGGCCGGCCCGGTCGAACCCAACTCGGTCAGCCGCAGCGTCCACCAGGCGACTACGGCGACCGCTGCGCCGGCCAGCACGGCTGCCTGCAGCGAGCCGGCGATGACGAGGGTCGCGGCGAACACGAGAAGTCCGAGTGCGAGGGCTTCGAGCTTGTAGACCGGCCATGCGATGCCTGCCACGTCCGCGGTGCGCAGGGTAGGAGCGGGTCGACGGGTCACCTGGGTGCTCGTGTAGGTCATCGCGTTCTCCTCTGGTGCCACCGGCAGATTCGGGTCTCCGCTGCGGGAAGTTCAGACTATACCCAACAAAAGATTCGGTCCACCGAACTTGGGCTCCGGCCTGGCATTGTTGCCGATCTCCTGGCGTCGCAACGTCGGTGGGTGTTGACTGAGAGCCATGCCATTGACAGGAGAATACGAACCGAGTTCATCCGACTGGGCCCGCGAGCAGGCCGAGCTTTACGAGAACTCCGGCGGAACCGAAGGCACGATGATGAACGGTATGCCGGTCGTGCTGCTGACCACGAAGGGCAACAAGAGCGGCAAGCTCCGCAAGTCGCCGTTGATGAGGGTCGAACACGACGGCGAGTACGCCATCGTCGCCTCCCTCGGCGGCGCGCCGAAACACCCCGTCTGGTACCACAACGTCAAGGCCGAGCCACTGGTCGAGCTACAGGACGGTCCCGAGAAGCACGACTACATCGCACGTGAAGTGACCGGCGACGAGAAGGCCGTGTGGTGGGAACGCTCGGTTGCCGCGTACCCCGACTACGCCGAGTACCAGAAGAAGACCGACCGCGAGATACCGGTTCTGGTTCTCTCGCGCGCCTGAGGAGTGTCTGCACCGGTCGTGGAACGGTCCCGGATGGGCAACCGTTCCACGCTGGTGGCAGCATGTCCTGGTGTCTTCATCCCCTGAACTCGCCTCCCAGCACTCATCGTCGGTAGCCGTCACCGCTGCCGACATCGATGCCGCTGCGGTGCGAATTTCTTCGGTGGTGGCCGCGACACCCCTGCAGTTGTGCGAGCGGCTGTCTGCGGAGACGGGCGCAAAGGTCTACCTCAAGCGCGAGGACCTGCAGATCGTGCGGTCGTACAAGATTCGCGGCGCATACAACCTGATGGATCAGCTGACGGATGCCGAGCGCGCCGTGGGCGTGGTGACGGCGAGCGCCGGGAACCACGCACAGGGCGTCGCATTCGCATGCCGCACGATGCAGGTGCGGGGGAGGATCTACGTCCCGGCCAACACCCCCAAGCAGAAGCGTGACCGCATCCGGGTGCACGGAGGGGAATTCGTCGATCTCATCGTCATCGGCGACACGTTCGACGCGGCGGCTGCCGCGGCTGCCGAGGATGTCGCTCGTACCGGTGCCACGATGGTGCCGCCGTTCGACGACCCCCGAACCGTGGCCGGCCAGGGCACCATCGCCGCCGAGATCGTCGACCAGCTCGGCGGCGCACCGGATGTCGTCGTGATGCCGGTCGGCGGCGGCGGATGCATCGCGGGCATCTCGAGCTACCTGCGTGAGCGAGCACCGCAGACCTCACTGGTCGGCGTCGAGCCGTCCGGAGCCGCGTCGATGACCGCCGCACTGATCGCCGGTGGTCCGGTGACACTCGCCGACATCGATCCGTTCGTCGACGGAGCTGCCGTCCGCCGGATCGGAGACGTGCCGTACGCCGCGCTGCGGTCGCTGGGAGCGAGTGTGGTCTCGCATGCCTCGTTGCCGCTGCTCACTGCGCCGGTATTCGAAAGTGCGGGCCCGGGCGCGTTCCTGATCACACAGATCGACGAGGGCGCGATCTGCACGGCGATGCTGGCGCTCTATCAGAACGAGGGCGTCATCGCCGAGCCCGCGGGCGCACTCGCGGTGGCTGCGCTCGAGCACCTCGACATCGCCCCCGGCAGTACCGTCGTGTGCCTGGTCTCGGGTGGTAACAACGACGTCTCCCGTTACGGAGAAATTCTCGAGCGCTCTCTGGTCCACCTGGGGCTCAAGCACTACTTCCTGGTCGATTTCCCGCAGGAACCCGGGGCGCTGCGCCGATTCCTCGACGAGGTGCTCGGCCCCGAGGACGACATCACGTTGTTCGAGTACGTCAAGCGCAACAACCGCGAGACCGGAGCGGCTCTGGTGGGCGTCGAACTCGGGTCGGCGACCGGATTGAGCCCGCTGCTCGAACGTATGCGGAATTCGCACCTGCACGTCGAGCAGCTGGAGCCGGGCTCTCCGGTGTACCGCTACCTGACCTGAGTCGGCCCACCGCACCTACCTACGGCGTTACCGGCCGAGGAGGCGATCGACCACCTGTCGGTGCAGTTCGGGGTCCACGCCCGGGAGATCGAGGAGGGCGCCCAGGTAGATGCCGTCGCCGACGAGTCGGATGATCTCGGCCTGAACGGGGTCGTCGATTTCGGCGCGTAGCCCCTCGTCCCACAACCGCATCATCTCCGTGACGGCGTCCTGCACCTCGCCGGAATTACCGTCGACGCTCCGTAACGCGGCCAGGGTCGATCGATACAGTGCGATCTCCTTCTCGGAGATGGAGTCGGGTGGTTGCAGATACCACTCGGACACCGAGGTGCCCCCTGCTGCAGCATCGGCGCGCTGCTGATCGGCCTGGGCACCGAGTCGCCTCACCATGGCGGCAACCAGGGCGTCCTTGGTCTTGAAGTGATAGAGCAAGCCGCCCTTGGAAACGCCTGCGGCGGCGGCGACGCTGTCGAGGGTCACCTTGGTCATGCCGTGTTCGATCAGCATCGATTCGAGTGCGTCGAGTATTCGGTCGCGGGTGTCCGATGACATGAAACTCACTTTACCGGCTGGACGGTTCGCGGTACTCTCGATCACTGTACCGGCTGGACGGTCGGTACCTGTCGTCGCTTCGGCCGACCTACCCGGTGGCCGAGCGCAGAACGTAGGAGATCGTGGTGAGTGACGTGCGCACCGGTTCGGTGCACGAGGTCGACGGAGCGTCCGAGCATCGGGCCGGCCCCCGAGATTGGCTCGGGTTGGTGGTGCTTGCCTTCGCGGTGCTGCTCATCGCTGTGGACGGCACCGTCCTCGATCTGGCCCTGCCGTTCGTCAGCGCGGATCTGGCACCCACCAGCAACCAGCTGCTGTGGATCATCGACGTCTACTCGTTCGTCCTGGCCGGCCTGCTCATCACCATGGGCACGCTCGGTGACCGAATCGGTCGTCGTCGACTGCTGCTGATCGGAGCAGCGGGCTTCGGTCTCGCCTCGCTCGTCGCCGCCGTGTCGACCAGCGCCGAGATGCTCATCGCCGCCCGAGTGCTGCAGGGCATCTCCGGCGCAACTCTGATGCCCGCGACTCTGGGCCTGATCAGGACCATCTTCCTGAACCCGCGTCAACGCGTCGCCGCGATCGGCGTGTGGGGCGCGATGGCAGGCGGCGGTGCCGCCGCAGGCCCGCTCGTGGGCGGCTGGCTGCTCGAGCATTACTGGTGGGGATCGGTGTTCCTCATCAACATCCCCGTGATGATCGTGCTGATCGCGCTCGGGCCCCTGGTCATCCCCGAGTCCAAGGATCCGAACCCGGGGCGCTTCGACCTGACGAGCTCGGCACTGTCGATGCTTGCCATCGTCCCCGTGGTGTTCGCGGTGAAAGAGACTGCGGCACACGGATTCGACGTGGTCTACCTGCTCTCCGCGGTGGTCGGCGTCATCGCCGGGTACGTGTTCGTCCGTCGTCAGCGGACGCTTGCCGCCCCGATGATCGACCTACGACTGTTCGCCAACCGGGCGTTCTCGACGGGCGTGGCCACGAACTTCCTGTCGGTGTTCGCCCTCGCCGGGGTGTTGTTCTTCGGCTCGCAGTACCTGCAGCTCGTGCTCGGCAACAGCCCACTCGAAGCCGGATTGTTGCTGCTGCCCGGCACCGCCGCCAGTATCGTCACCTCACTGCTGGTCGCGGTCCTGGTTCGATACTTCAGCGCGGGAACGGTTCTCGGCGTCGCGATGATCGTCGCCGCCGTGGGCGCAGGCATCCTGGTCGGACTCGCGACCGACAGCGGACCGGCGTTGTTCATCGCAGGGTTCGTCCTGGTGGGAGCCGGGGTCGGTGTGGCGCTCACGCTGACCTCCGAGTTGGTCGTCAGCTCCGTCGAACCCGAACGAGCGGGAGCGGCCTCGGCGGTGTCGGAGACCGCGTACGAGCTGGGTATCGCGTTGGGTGTCGCCGTACTCGGCACCGTGGTCATGGCCATCTTCCGTCGCGGAATCGACGTCACCCAGTTGACCCCCGAGCTCGGAGCCAGGGCAGGGGAGACACTCGGCGGCGCGGATGCGGTGGCTCGTGAGTTGCCGGACTCGGTGGCGACGGTTCTGCTCGATTCCGCGCATGCTGCGTTCGTGTCGGGCATGCATGTCGCGGCCGTCGCCACCGCGGTGGTGCTGGCGATCACCGCCGTGTTCGTCCTGGTCAATCTACGTAAGCGTCAGGACTCCAACACGACGACGGAGTGACCGGGAACCGTGGTGGCAGAGCCGGTCTCGTCCGAGGTCGTCGGCTCCCACTCGAGCAGTGCGGAGCCGCCGACCGGCACCGTCACTGCGGATTCGGACAGGTTGCACACCACGCTGATGCGGCCTCGGCGTACGACGATCCATTGCGCGTCCTCGTCGTACTCCACCTTCACGTGGTCGAGCCACGGATCGGTCAGTTCGGTCCGGTCACGACGCAGCCGCAACAGATCGCGGTAGACGGCCAACAGTCGCCCATGATCGCCGTCGCCCAACTCCGACCAGTTCAGCTTCGACCGCGTGAACGTCTCGGGATCCTGCGGATCGGGGATATCGCTCTTGTCCCAACCGTGCTCGGCGAACTCCGCCTTGCGCCCCTCTGCGGTGGCCTTGCCCAGCTCGGGCTCGGGGTGCGAGGTGAAGAACTGGAACGGCGTAGACGCTCCCCATTCCTCGCCCATGAACAGCATCGGAGTGTAGGGGGAGGTCAGCACCAGGGCGGCCTTGATCGCGAGCTGGCCGGGGGAGAGGTAGAAGCCCGGTCGGTCGCCGATCGCACGGTTGCCCACCTGATCGTGTGTGGTCGTGTAGGTCACCAGGGAACTGGCCGGGATACGCCGGGTGTCCAGTGGGCGACCGTGGACGCGACCGCGGAAACTCGAGTACGTTCCGGCGTGAAAGAAGCCCTGCCGCAGCGTGTTCGCAAGCCCCTGCAGTGAACCGAAATCACCGTAGTAACCCTGCCGCTCACCGGAGACCGCGGCATGGATCGCGTGGTGGATGTCGTCGTCCCACTGGGCGTCGAGTCCGTAACCGCCACCCGATCGAGCAGTGATCAGCATCGGATCGTTGAGGTCGCTCTCGGCGATCAGGGTCAATGGCCGACCCAGATGAGCCGAGAGGCTTCGGGTTTCGATCGAGAGCTGTTCGAGGAGGTGCATCGCAGTGTGGTCGACGATCGCGTGCACCGCGTCGAGTCGCAGCGCGTCGATGTGGAACTCGGAGAACCATCGCAGCGCGTTGTCGAGGGCGTAGCGCCGCACCTCGCCCGAGTCGGCCTCGGCGTAGTTGATCGCCTGGCCCCAACTGTTGGCACCCTCGGTCATGTACGGGCCGAAGCGGTCGAGGTAGTTGCCGGACGGGCCGAGGTGGTTGTAGACCACGTCCAGAACGACGCCGATGCCGTGGCCGTGGCACGCATCGACCAACCGCTGCAAGCCTTCCGGGCCGCCGTACGCCTCGTGCACGGTGTACCAGAGAACACCGTCGTAGCCCCAGTTGTGCACGCCGTTGAACCCGTTGACCGGCATGATCTCGATGAACGTCACGCCGAGATCGACGAGATGATCGAGCTTGGTGATGGCCGCATCGAACGTGCCCTCGTCGGTGAACGTGCCGATATGCATTTCGTAGATCGACGAGCCGGGCAGCTGCCGGCCGGTCCAGGCCGCGTCGGTCCACAGCGTCGGATCGACGTCGAAGACCTGGGACAGCTCGTGGACTCCGTCGGGCTGCCGCGGCGACCGCGGATCCGGGAGGGCCTTGTCTGCGTCGTCGAGCAGGAAGCCGTAACGACTCGTCGGGCTGCACTCGACATCCGCGTGCCACCACCCGTTCGAGGAGCGCTGCATCGGATGCACTGTGTCGTCGAGTTGGAGCCGGACCGTCTCGGGGGTCGGTGCCCAGACCTGGAACCGACGAGTTGCTGCTGCCGATGTCACTGCCGGTGATGTCACTGCGGGAGACGTCACTGTGTCACCGTTCCTTCGTTGTCGCGCACCAGAAGTGCGACCGGGAGCGAGGCGAACACCTCGGCCACCGACACGGTGCCGGTGTGTTCGACGTCGGTGAGCCGATCGCGCCAGCGACCGTCGGGCAGGGTCACGGTCGTCTCGCCCCACCCCTGCTCGGCCAAACCGAGGGAGAGCCGGGTGGCCAGTGCCACCACGTCGGCGTTGCCGGGCAGTGGGCCACGTGCGAATCCGACGAGGTGCTCGGCTGCGGATCCGTCCGCGACGATGGGTGCGTAGGTTCCGCCGACGAAACTCGCGGGTCGCTCGCGTCGCACGTGCAGGGCGGAGCGAACGACGGCGAGCTTGGCGGCACCCGTATCGACCGAGAGCGCAGCGGGGTTCGACGCGGCGAGCATCGATCGACGAACCGAGTAGTCGACGGGCCTGCGGTTGTCGGGGTCGACGAGCGAGTCCTCCCACAGCTCGGTGCCCTGGTACACATCGGGGATGCCGGGTCCGGCCAGATTCAACAGCTTCTGGCCCAGAGCGTCGGAATGGCCGTGCGGAGCGAGCTTCTCGACGAGCATCGACATCGAACGGGCGACGGCACCGTCGAAGATCGCATCCAGCCAGCTGTGTACCGCGGACTCGAATTCCTCGTCCGGATCGGTCCACGTGGTGCGAAGGGCGGCCTCGCGAATCGCCTTCTCCGCGTAGGCATGGACGCGTTCACGCAACGAGGAGGTGACCACGCCGTCCGCCGGCCAAACTCCGAACAGGTTCTGCCACAAGAACATTCCGGTGGTGCCGTCGGGACTCGGGGTCAGTTCTTCCCAGTCCGTGATGCATCGGGCCCACAGCTCGGGAGTCTGCGACAGCACGCCGATGCGCGCTCGCACGTCCTCGCCTCGCTTGGTGTCGTGAGTCGACAGCGTCGTCATCGCCGCCGGCCATCGCTTCGCGCGGTCCGCATTGGTGAGATGGAAGAACTCTGTGCTGCAACCGAATCGGCTGGGATCGCCGCCGACCTCCTGCAACGAGATGAGCCGGTTGGCGCGGTAGAACAGGCAGTCCTCGACGCCCTTGGCGGTGACGGCACCGCACACCTGATCGAATCGCACCGGCGATTCGGCACCGCCGATGAGAGCTGTCGTCAACGCACCGAGGCCGGCTGCCAATTCGGGCTGCTCCTCGCCGACGTCCGCGATCACGCCGGGCAGTACGCGGGCCAGCGGTGCATAGTCGGTCCTGTACACGGGGACGGCCGCGACGACAGCGACGATCGCGTCGATGACGGACTCGAGCTCGACGGTGGTGCCGGACTCCCGTACGACCGCCCGGGCGAGGCGTCGCACCTCCGGGGACAGATCCCCGCGGGCGACACCGGTCTTGAGGTCGAGTTCCGTCTCGTGCAGCGTCTCGCTGTCGTAGGCGATGCCCGAGCGCACCTGAGAAAGTGCGGTGAGCGCGTGCACGCCCTCGGGATCGACGAAGACTCCGCCGACCGCGGCCAGAGCGTCGTATCCGGTCGTGCCGTCGACGGGGAGCGATTCGTCCAGCGGTTCGCCGTCGGCCAGAATCTTCTCGATGACCAGCCACCGGTCGGGGCCGAGGAGCCCGCGTAGTTCGGTGAGGTAGCCGGCCGGGTCGGCCAGGCCGTCGGGATGGTCGACGCGAAGTCCGTCGATCAGACCGTCCTCGATCCAACTGGCCACCTGGCGATGGGAGTCGGTGAAGACGTCGAGGTCTTCCTGCCGAATTCCTGCCAGGCCGTTCACCGAGAAGAACCGTCGGTACCCGATCAGTCCATCGGACCAGCTCACCAGTCGGTACGCCTGACGATCGTGTACGGCCTGCGCGTCGCCGCTGTCCGTGCCGTCGGCGATGGGGAAGCGGTGCTCGTAGAACGCGAGCAGAGGCTGGTCCTCGGAGCGGTCGACGGTCAGTTCGCCGACGTCGCTCGCGCTACCGAGAACCGGAATGGCGATCTTGCCGTCGACGCCGTTGTCGGCTCCGAAGTCGATGTCGAAGTACGTCGCGTAGTCGGAGTCACGGCCGCGTCGCAGCACGTCCCACCACCATGCGTTCTGCCGCGGGTCCTCCACTCCGACGTGGTTGGGGACGATGTCGACGATGATCCCCATGCCCAGCTCTGCCGCGCGAGAATGCAACTGCGTCAACGCTTCCCGGCCACCCAGTGCGGCCGAGACCGTGGCGGTGTCGGTGACGTCGTAGCCGTGGGTCGAGCCCTCGGTCGCAGTCAGGATGGGCGACAGATACAGGTGGGTGACCCCGAGGTCGTGGAGGTAGTCGACCACGTCGGAGGCGTCGGCCAGGGTGAAGGCATCGCCCCGCAGTTGTAACCGGTATGTACTGGTGGGCAGCGGCATATGTCAGGCAGTCTTTCGTAGAACGAGCAGGGAACGAGCGGTGACTTCCACGGGTGTACCCGCTTCGATCGATTTCTCACTTGTCCCGGTTCGCGACGCGGTGTTCAGCGCCACAGTCCATTCCTTGGCGTAGTTCCCGTCCGGGGTCACGAACTCGATGGTCTCGTGATGTGCGTTGAAGCACAACAGGAACGAGTCGTCGACGACGCGCTCGCCGCGCTGGTTCGGTTCCGGGATTCCGTCACCGTTGAGGAAGACCGTCAGCGACTTGCCGAAACCGCTGTCCCAGTCCTCCGGGGTCATCTCCTCGCCCGCCGGAGTGAGCCAGGCGATGTCTCGGGCCTGCTCGCCGGTGCGAATGGGGCGGCCCTCGAAGAATCGTCGACGCCGGAACACCGGATGCTCTGCGCGCAGCGAGATGGCGTTGCGGGTGAACTCGATCAGTTCGGCGTTCTTCTCGGCCAACGACCAGTCCATCCAGGCGAGTTCGGAGTCCTGGCAGTAGACATTGTTGTTGCCCTGCTGAGTACGCGCCATCTCGTCGCCGTGGGCGATCATGGGCGTGCCCTGGCTGAGCAGCAACGTCGCCATGATATTGCGGATCTGGCGGGCACGCAGGTCCAGGATCTCCGGATCGTCCGTCGGGCCTTCCACGCCGCAGTTCCACGAGCGGTTGTGGCTCTCGCCGTCGTTGTTGTCCTCACCGTTGGCGTCGTTGTGCTTGTCGTTGTACGACACCAGATCGTTGAGCGTGAACCCGTCGTGCGCGATGACGAAGTTGATGCTGGCACCGGGGCGACGACCGGTGGCCTCGTACAGATCCGAGGATCCGGTCAGCCTCGACGCGAACTCGCCCAGCGTGGCAGGCTCACCCCGCCAGTAGTCGCGGACGGTGTCGCGGTACTTGCCGTTCCACTCCGTCCACAGGCCGGGGAAGTTGCCGACCTGGTAGCCGCCTTCGCCCACGTCCCAGGGCTCGGCGATCAGCTTCACCTGGCTGACGACCGGATCCTGTTGCACCAGATCGAAGAACGCGCTCAGGCGATCGACGTCGTGCAGTTCGCGCGCCAGGGTGGACGCGAGGTCGAATCGGAATCCGTCCACGTGCATCTCGGTGACCCAGTAGCGCAGTGAGTCCATGATGAGCTGCAGCGTGTGCGGGTGTCGCGCATTGAGGCTGTTGCCGGTTCCGGTGTAGTCCATGTAGTGCTCGAGGTCGCCGTCGACGAGCCGGTAGTACGCGGCGTTGTCGATCCCGCGGAAGCTGATGGTCGGGCCCATGTGGTTGCCCTCGGCGGTGTGGTTGTAGACCACGTCGAGGATCACTTCGATGCCTGCGGCGTGGAACGAACGAACCATGGCCTTGAACTCGGTGACGGCGGCACCGGGGGACTTGTGTGAGGAGTACTCCGCGTGCGGGGCCAGGAAGCCGAACGTGTTGTAGCCCCAGTAGTTTCGCAGCCCTTTGTCCAGCAGAACCTGATCCTGCATGAACTGGTGCACCGGCATCAGCTCGATGGCCGTGACACCGAGGTGGTTGAGGTGGTCGATGATCACCGGATGCGCCAGGCCCGCGTAGGTGCCGCGCTCGGCTTCGGGGATGTCGGGATGGTTGATCGTCATGCCCTTGACGTGGGCCTCGTAGATCACCGTCTCGTGGTACGGGCGCTTGGGGGCGCGATCGGCCTGCCAGTCGAAGAAGGGGTTGATGACGACGGTGGTCATCGTGTGTCCGAGCGAATCGTGCTGGGGGAAGTCGTTGTTCGGCGCGTCGTCGTGCGCGAGGGGAGCGTCCTCGATGATCTCGTCGTCGGGATCGGTGAGATCGGTGGTGTCCTCGAACGGTGCCTCGGAGTCGAGTGAATCCGCGGATTCGTCGTCGGTCGGTACCGCGGCCTCGGGTTCGGGAGCCGGCGCATCCATGTTGTACGAGAACAGCGATCGGTCGCCGTCGAACGATCCCTCGAACGCCTTGCCGTACGGATCGACGAGCAGCTTGCTCGGATCGCAGCGGTGCCCGGCTGCCGGATCCCACGGGCCGTGCACGCGGTAGCCGTAGCGCTGACCCGGTTCCACCGTGGGCAGATACGCGTGCCAGACGTAGCCGTCGGACTCCTCGAAACGGATGCGGGTCTCGGTTCCGTCAGCGGCGATCAGGCACAGATCCACGGCCTCAGCGGCCTCGGAGAACAATGCGAAATTGGTTCCTGCTCCGTCGTAGGTCGCGCCGAGCGGATAAGCGGATCCCGGCCATACTGCGATGGCAGGCGTGTCGTCGGAGGCTTCGTGCAGCATGGATCAACCCTACTGTGGCGGCTGGGCCCGGGCTTACCGAGCGCGAGCCGCATGCCCCTGGCCTTGGACCGACTCCGATCACGGTCCGGCCCACCAGCCGGTGGCCGATCCGATCTGTCGGCCCAGCTCGGTGGTGAGCGTTCGCACGTAGGTGGCGGTCAGATGGTGTTCGTCACGGTAGATCAGAACGTTCCCCTGCTCGGCGCGGCACACGGTGTCGTCGCACACCGCATCGGACAGGTCGAGAGCAGAGAACCCGGGCAGCTGGAACGAGGAGGCCAGGGCCGGGTTGACGGGGTCCAGCGCCTCGTCCCTCGGGATACCGCAGGAGGCGGCCGTGCCGCCGTCGGCGAGGCAGTCGATGGCCCGATACGCGAGCCACGGGGTGTCTCGGATGCCCAGAATTCCGACGCCGTTCGCGGTCAGTTGCTGCCACACCGAGGCGTACCAGGGCGGTGTGAAGTCGCCGGGCGCGTCCTCCCTGGGCCGGGTGGCGGTGGTGAACAGGTAGTCGGGTTGCATCTCGGCCACCTCGGCCAGCACGGTCTGTGTCCAGTCCACGCAGTCGGGGTATTCGTTGGGGCCGAGCATCGGCATCGTGTCCGTGCTCAGCGGGCAGCCCATCTTCAAGAACGTGACGACCGCGAAGCCGTGCCGGAGACCGAGCGTGTCGAGGGCGGTCACCCAGTGTTCGGCGTGCGAGCTGCCTGCAAGCACGATCGTCCGGTCCGAGTCGACGTCGCCGTAGGTACACGAGACCGCGTCGCGCGTCTCGAAGTCCGCGATGCAGCCCTCGAGGGTGGTGGCCGGCAGATCCTCGGGGGCGGAGTACAGCGGGGGACTGACGTCGGCCGGCTCCACGCGAATCCCGTCGGTCAGTTCGAGCGCTCCGGGGTGAGTCTGCTCGTCGACCGATCCGTCGGCTTGCACGGCGTTGATCGACCGGTCGATGTGGAAGTTCCATCCGATCGACCCTGCCGTCACCGTGACGGCAGCGATCGCCGCAGTCGCAGTCACCGCGATGCGTGCCGGCGTGAATGTCGGCGACTGCGTGGGTCGCTCGACGAGGCGGACGGTGAGCCATGCCAATGCAACCGAGGCTCCGACGATGCCGAGACCGCCGAGAACGTCGGTGTGAGGTCGGCCAGTGGCCGACAGGTAGAAGATCAGCAGCGGCCAGTGCCACAGGTACAGCGGAAACGCGATGGATCCGAGCCAGGCGAAGAACCGGTTGGAGAGCGTGGCCGCCACTGCGGTCTCGGAGCCCGCGACGATCAACGCGAGGGTGGCCAGCACCGGAATCAGGGCCAGGGGACCGGGAAACGCCGATACACCGTCCACGAGAAAGCCGCACGCGACGATGACCGCTATTCCGATACCGGCAAGGGCCCCGCGTAGCTGCGACCGCGTTCGGGTGTCATCGGAGGTCGGCTCGGTGGACGGCTCGCCGCTGCGTGCGGCGAACACGGCGGCGACTGCGGCTCCGAGCATGATTTCCCACAGCCGGGCACCGGTGTCGTAGTAGTTCCACGCCTGGTGGCGTTGCACACCGTCCGCTGCGTACACGAAGGAGACCACCGCGATGACGGCGAATATCACCGCGAACGTCAGCGGTCGAAAGCTTCGTGGTCCGTCGGGACGCACGGTGCGTCGTATCCACGCGAGACCGAACACGACAGCGATGGCCAGTAGATAGAACTGGAACTGGACGGCCACCGACCACAGGTGCTGAAGAGGGCTCACCGAGGGGTCGGCCGCAAGGTAGTCGTTCGCGGTGGTCGCCAGCTGCCAGTTCACGTAGTAGAAGACGCCGGATACGAGTTGATCGCCCAGGTCGGCCCAGCGAGTGCGCGGCAGCAGGAATACCGATGCGACGGCAACCGCGGCCAGCGTGATCAGCAGGGGAGGCCCGAGCCTGCGCAGCACCCGAGTGATCCGGGTGAACGGATTCAGGCTCGCCCCGGCCTCGGCCGATCTCAGCAGAGATGCGGTGAAGAAGAAGCCGGACAGGGTGAGAAATACATCGACGCCTCCCGACACCCGACCCATCCAGATGTGGAATACGACAACGAGCGCGATGGCCACGCCGCGCAGCCCGTCGAGGTCGTGCCGCTGCGGTGGCCGCTGCGGTCCGCTGGGCGAAAGAGCGGTGTCCCCCTGAGCCGGAACAACCGAAGCCGAAGTATCGGAGCTGCTGTGGGGTACGTGCATGGAGGAGAAGTGACTTCCCGGCTGTGTATCGACCACTCGGTCGGGGGTCGCGGACGGTGGTACCCGGTTCTGGTGAAGACGGGATTCTGGGGCAAACAATACGTGTACGTGAGGTGAAGTAACCCTCGGAGTCTGCTTTGCCGCGATGTGCCCAGTTCGGGGACGGTTTCGGTCTGATCCAGCGGTGTCTGGCTTGCGCATGTATAGCGCGTATGCAAGCATTTGCTCAGCGCGTGCAACTACACGCGATAGCGCGATAATTGCGTACGCATCTTCCAATCAGGAGTATCGGACATGCCACTCGGCCTGCTCGCCCTCGCCATCGGGGGATTCGGAATCGGTTTGACCGAATTCGTCATCATGGGGCTACTGCCCGAAGTCGCGGCCGATTTCGCGGTCAGCGAGGCCACGGCCGGTTGGCTCATCACGGGCTACGCGCTGTCCGTGGTCGTCGGGGCCCTGCTCGTCACCGCCGCCGTGACACGGTTTCCTCGCAAGAGTGTCCTGCTCGCACTGATGTGTCTGTTCATCGTCGGCAATCTCGTCTCCGCACTGTCGAGCAGCTACGAAATGATGCTGCTCGGCCGCGTCGTTGCAGCGCTGTGTCACGGAGCGTTCTTCGGCATCGGTGCCGTCGTGGCGGCCAGCCTCGTCGAGCCGGCGAAGAAGGCGGGTGCGATCGCCATGATGTTCGCCGGTCTGACCGCCGCCAACGTCCTCGGAGTTCCGTTCGGGACGTTCCTGGGTCAGAACCACGGTTGGCGCTCGACGTTCTGGGCGATCACGGTGATCGGCGTCGTTGCGCTGATCGGTATCGCCGCCCTCGTTCCTCGTGACACCGGGAGCGGTGAGGTAAGCAATCTGCGTCGAGAGCTGCGCGCGTTCCGGTCGGTGCAGGTGTGGCTGTCCATCGCGGTCACGGTGCTCGGGTACGGCGGCATGTTCGGTGCGTTCACCTACATCGCGTTCACGCTCACCGACGTCAGTGGCTTCGCGTCGAGTTCGGTGCCGTGGCTGCTCGTGCTGTTCGGCGGTGGATTGTTCGTCGGCAATTACCTCGGCGGCAAGGCAGCAGACCGCAACCTCACCGGATCGCTGACGATTCTGCTGGGTGCACTGACCGTCGTACTCGTCTTCTTCGCGCTCACCGCGGAGAGTCGCCCGGCGACGATCGCATCCCTCGTGTTGATGGGTGCGTTCGGCTTCGCGACGGTCCCGGGGCTGCAGATGCGGGTGATGTCGTTCGCATCCGACGCTCCGACGATGGCGTCCGGCGCGAACATCGCCGCGTTCAACCTGGGAAATGCGTTGGGCGCGTGGCTCGGTGGTGTGACGATCTCGGCCGGTCTCGGCTACACCTCGCCCATCTGGGCCGGATCCGGTATCACCGCGGCGGCCTTGATGGTGCTGTTGTTCGCAACCGGACTGCTCCGACGCGCCGACGCGGATCCGATCGAGGGGGCGGACCGACCGAGCGCTGCGACCAGTGCCGCGGGATCGTCCACGTGAAGGCCGAAGGAGTGGGCACTACCCTCGACCCACCACCGCCGCAGGGGTGCGGGCACGGACACCACTGTTGCGCAGGACAAATCGATGTCGACGGTGGTGCCGTCCTGATTCGGTAGGACGAGTCGGCCGCCGTCGAGCGTCGGCGACACGACGCCGAAGCGGTGGTGAATTCGGGCGGAGACAATGCTCGCTCGGTCCACCGTCGCGACGACCGTCATCGACTATCACCCGGTCTGCTCGGTTCGGTGGTCTGCAGACGTGCGGTGGCTTCGATGATCACTGCGCGCTGAGCGGGATCGGGCACGATGTCGTCGATGCTCAGCGGGCCGGTCTCGTCGGCAGTGTCGTCGGGCGCAGCCGAGAGAAGAGCGCCGATATCGAGCATCGAGGCCAATTCTGCTGCGAGCGAATCGATGTCGTCTGCGGCATCGTCGACGTCTCGGCCTTCGAGCGCGCTGAATCTACGCAGGAGCGCCAGGTATGTCTGCCGGGTTCCGGGATCGGCCAGCGCCGCTGTCGTCGTCTCGAAGAACGATGCGGGGACGGTGCCCGCGATCGCCATCACCTCGAGCAGGTCACGCTCACGGAGCAGCGCTTCTCGCTCGGTCTCCGCAGCGGCATCGATCAATGCGGCAAGTGTGTCCGCCGCATCGCGCGGCAGAGCGGTCAGTGGACGATGCTCGACGGCGTCGTCGAGCAGGACCGACAGTCGAGTGTGCTTGTGCGCCAACGCTTTCTGCTCCGATTCGATACCGGCCAGCAGAGCCCGTAGATCGGCGACCACGTTGCTCTCGTCCGCCTCGGACCGGTCGAGGGCGGCTGCTATCGCGCCGAGGGGCATTCCGGCATCGGCGAGCCAGCGGATTCTCATGAGTCGAACCACGTCGTCGATCGTGTACTCGCGATACCCGTTGGACAGACGGCGTGGCTCACCGAGCAGGCCGAGACGGTGATAGTGCCGCACTGTTCGAGGTGTCGTTCCGGCGGCGTCGGCCAGGGATCCGATTCTCATGTGTTCAGTGTGAACCGTGACGCTATGTCAAGGTCAAGATCGGCAGAGCCCTGCTCACGTGCCGCCCGGGTGCGACGCACCGAGTATTCTCGGTGGTCCGTGCGATTCGACGTGGCTTGCACTGTTCGAGGAAGAGACCGGCTGAAGATGGTCGACACCGAACGTTGGTATCGGGAGATGTTCGAGGCCAGCACGGTCGGATTGGCCCTGGCCGACGAGAACGGATTGTTGGTTCTCGCAAACGAGGCGTACGCGGCCATCGTCGGTTGTCCCCGTCACCTGTTGGCCGGCCGGTCCTCTCGCGAGTTCACTCATCCCGACGATCTGGCCCAGCATGCCGCCATGGAACAGATCATGGCCGACGCCAAGGCGCGTGGGGAATCGGTGCACGTCGAGAAGCGCTACCTGCATCCGGACGGCACGGTCCGGTGGGGATGGGTCTCGGCCAGTGAGGTCCCGGGCCCCGGGGGCATTCGGTGGACGATGGCTGTAGTGCACGACACCACCGATCGTCGGCGCGTCGAGGACGACCTTCGGCAGGCCGCGCAGACCGATGCCCTCACCGGATTGCTCAACCGGCGAGGATGGCGAGATCGGCTGCATCAGTTGACGACACCGCGCGGTGCCGATGTCGTATTGGCTCTGGCGATGCTCGACTTCGACCGGTTCAAGTCGTACAACGACAAGTACGGGCACGGACGCGGAGATCGGCTGTTGATTCGGTTCTCTGCTGCTGCCGAGGACCTGCTCGGTGGCCGCGGATCCATCGCCAGATGGGGCGGCGAGGAGTTCGCTCTGGTGATGCCCGGCGTGGGTGCGACGACCATGTCGGCCGTGCTGGCCGAGTTGTCGGCGGTCGTGCCCGACGGACAGAACTTCTCTTCCGGCTACACGACACTGCGTGCCGGGGAGTCCGTCGACGACTGCTTCGACCGCGCGGACATGTTGCTCTATCGAGCCAAACGAGACGGCGGCGCTCGTTCGTACGGTGACGCAGATGCAATCCCGCCGGAGTGACCGTCAGCTCTGGAGTCGACCGAATCCGACTACCCCGGAATCGGATTCGTAGTGCAGCGTGTGCACTCTGATCTTGCCGGCCTCGTTGCCGCCGACGGTGACGGCCTCGTCGCCGTCGACTGCGACGATCACGTTGGTGTGTTGTCCGCTGAAGCTCGTGTTGTCGTAGAGCACCACATCGCCCACTGATGGCGTGTAGTCGCCGACGGCCTCGAATCGTCCCTGCTCCTGGTAGTACTCCTGCAGGGTGTAGACGCCGGGAATGCGCCACGAACCCGAATGGGGGTTCGACAACGGCAGGCCGGCCTCCTTCATGATCCAGCTGACGAAATCGGCGCACCACGCTTCCTCGACGCCCTCGGCGTAGAACGTGCCCGGACGCTGCAGTTCGTGCTCGGTACGCAGGAGTTCGACCACCCGAGCCTGATCGGCGGTCAGCTCGCCGGTGCTCACCTCGGGGAACGCTTCGGTGTCCCACGGGAGGTACCGGCTCGGTGCCAGCCACAGAACCCCGACAGCCACCACCACGACGGCAGCTGCGCCGGCGGCCAACCACAGTGGCCGGCGTCGTCGAGTGCGCGCGGTGGTGTCGATGCTCATGCGACCACGGTAGCGCGACCTGGCACACCGCTCGGCACAATAACCGGGTGAGCACTTCCGAGAACCAGTCGCCCGTAGCCGTTCCGAAGCCCGTCGTGGACTCCGCGCGAGAGGCCTCGCGGATCACCGTACTCACCGGCGCAGGCATGTCCGCCGAGTCGGGGATCGCCACATTTCGGGATGCCCAGAGCGGATTGTGGAAGGACTTCGACCCCAGAGATCTCGCGAGCCCGGAGGGGTGGTCGGCCGACAGCGATCTGGTGTGGGGCTGGTATCGATGGCGAGCCGAATTGGTCCGACGCTCCGAGCCCAACGCCGGTCACGTGGCACTTGCGCAATGGCAGCAACGGGCGCACGTGGACATCGCCACCCAGAATGTCGACGACCTGCACGAGAGGGCCGGGGCCACGGTTCTCGCGCACGTGCACGGCAGTCTGTTCGAGCCGTACTGCAGCGACTGTGGAACACGAGCATCGTTCGACGACGGTGCGGCCGACGCCCCGGCCGAGGCCGATCAGCGAGTTCCGCCGCCGGAATGCCCGCTGTGCGGCGGGCTGATCAGGCCCGGAGCGGTATGGTTCGGCGAATCTTTGCCCGAGGCCGCGTGGGAGGCGGCCGAGCACGCGGTTCGTGAGGCCGACCTCGTTCTCGTCGTCGGTACGTCCGGAGTGGTGTACCCGTTCGCCGGGCTGCCCGCGATCGCCCGCAGCGCCGGAGCGACGGTGGTCGAGATCAACCCGGTCGAGACCGAGGTCTCGGACATGGCCGATCACCGGTGGCGCACCACGGCCGCGACGGGATTGCCGGCATTGGTTGCGCAACTCTGACTTCTGGTGGCGTGGAAAACGGTGATGCCCACTCCCAGGTCACTCGGTGGTCAATGCCTCGATCAGAGCGTTCATTGCCGATGCGGCACTGTCGGTTTCGGTGGGCCCCAGAGCGGCGAGGCTGGCGATGAGTGCTGCTATCTCGGGGGCGGTCAACCGCACTGGCCGAGGCGAGGCGACACTTGCCAGCCGAGATCCGCCGTGCACACCCGGCACCGCATCGAGGGGGACCCCGGACTCACGCAACCGGGCGAGGTCGCGTTCGACGGTGCGCACGGAGACCCCGAGCCGCTGCGCGAGTTCGGGCGAGGTCAACGGCGCAGCCGCCGACCCCAGCCACTCGACGATCCGTTGCTGACGCGCGACGCGGCGCAGGGTGAGTGCGCTGTCGAGCGACCGGGGCGCATTCTGCTTCGGCACCGTCCGAATTTTTCCCGATTCCCGACACAGCCCTGACGGGAATGGGTCCTACCGTTGTCGATATGACACCTGACAACGAATCGGTCGACAGCTTCTTCGCTCGTTATACGGGGTACCTGACCTCGGGTGATCTCGACGGTCTGGCCGAGATCTACAACTATCCGGCTCTGGCGGTCACAGCGCGGGGATGTGCGGCGATCGCCGAGCCGCAGCAGACCCGAGAGTTCTTTCGGCAGGGGCAGACCTACTATCGGTCGCGCGGAATCGAGGGTGTGCGGGCCCGCGACATCGTCACCGAGGCCGAGGTGCCGGGTATCTGGGTCGGGCATCTTCTTCTCGAGAACCTCGACTCCGACGGTTCGCCGGTGGGAACCGAGCGCAATGCCTATCAGGTGGTGACGTTGGACGACGGCACGCGTCGGATTGCGGTGACGACGCCGCTCGATGCCTAGAGCTGGGCGGAGCCGCATCGGTACTGTGGGTGAGAACGGTTTTTCTTTCTCAGGTAGGGATAACAGATGGCTTTGGGCTCCGACCGATTCTGGCGTGTACTCGGCCGATCCGCACAGAAGGCGCAGAGCACCTCGCGTCGAAGCGTCGACCGGGCCCGGGAGCACGCGGAGTGGGCAGCCGCCCTGAGCGAGAGTGAATTGGCGACCGAGGCGGCCGCGCTGCGTGTCGACGCCGCCGAGCGTCTCGACGTTCCGCGGTATCTGGCGCTGACGCGCGAGGCGAGTGAGCGTGCGCTGAAGCTACGGCCCTTCGACGTGCAGCTGCACGGTGCCGTGCGGTTGCTCGCCGGTGACGTGGTGGAAATGGCAACCGGCGAGGGCAAGACGTTGGCCGGCGCGATCGCTGCCGTCGGATACGTGTTGTCCGGACGCGCGGTGCACGTCATCTCGGTCAACGACTTTCTCGCGCAACGCGACGCGCAGTGGATGCAACCGCTGTTCGAGTCCCTCGGTATCACCGTAGGTTCCATCGGCGAGTCCTCGACTGCCCAGGAGCGGCGCACCGCCTACGCCTGCGACATCACCTATGCCTCGGTCAACGAAATTGGTTTCGATGTTCTGCGTGATCATCTGGTGAACGACCGCGACGATCTGGTCGCGCCCGTGCCGGACGTTGCCCTGATCGACGAGGCCGATTCCGTGCTGGTCGACGAGGCGCTCGTTCCGCTGGTGTTGGCCGGTTCGGTCTCCGGTGACGTCTCGACTTCGACGGTCATGGATGCAGTCCGGTTGTTGGACAAGGGCGTTCATTTCGACACCGATGCCGAAGGACGCAACGTGTTCCTCACCGACGAGGGCGCGTTGCGGATGGAGAAGGAACTGGGCGGAATCGACCTGTACTCCGAGCAGCACGTAGGGACGACGTTGGTTGCGGTCAACGTGGCCCTGCACGCCCAGGTGCTGGTCCAGCGCGACGTCGATTACATCGTTCGTGACGGACGCGTGCAGCTGATCAACGCCTCACGTGGCCGAGTGGCCGAACTGCAGCGCTGGCCGGACGGGTTGCAGGCCGCGGTCGAGATCAAGGAAGGGCTCGCCCCCACCGAGACCGGTGAGATTCTCGACACGATCACCGTGCAGGCGTTGATCAACCGGTACGCAACGGTGTGCGGTATGACCGGTACGGCCATGGCGGCGGGGGAGCAGCTTCGCACGTTCTACAGCCTCGGTGTCTCGGTCATCGCCCCCAATGTGCCGACGGTGCGCGTCGACGAGGACGACCGTGTGTACGACACGATCGAGCACAAGAACGCTGCAATTGCATTGCAGGTGAAAGAGATTCACGAGACCGGTCAGCCGATTCTCATCGGTACCCACGATGTCGCCGAGTCCGAGGCGCTGGCCGAGACGCTCACCGCCTCGGGCGTCGACGTGGTGGTACTCAACGCCAAGAACGACGCCGAGGAAGCGGCGGTCATCGCCGCGGCGGGTGTGCACGGCGCAGTGACGGTATCGACGCAGATCGCCGGGCGCGGAACCGACATCAAGCTCGGTGGTCCCGAGGGCACCGATCGCGAACGTATTGCCGAGCTCGGCGGACTGTTCGTTCTCGGTACCGGTCGCCACACCACCGAGCGTCTCGACAATCAGCTCCGCGGACGTGCAGGCAGGCAGGGAGATCCAGGGCGCTCGCTGTTCTTCGGCAGTTGGGAGGACGACGTCGTCAAGAACAACATCGGCGACAAGGATGCACCGAAGGACACCGACGAGAGCGGAATGTTCACTTCCTCGGCTGCGGCCGACCGCGTCGATCATGCACAGCGCATCGCCGAGGGTCAGATGCTCGAGATACATTCGCGTACCTGGCGTTACAACCAGCTGACGGCTCAGCACCGTGAGATCCTGGACCGCCGCCGGGCCACGTTGCTCGACACCGACGAGGCGTTGACGCTACTCGAGCAGCACGCGCCTGCGCGCTCGAAGGAGTTGCGCGAGAACGTGTCCGAGGAGACTCTGGTCGAGGTCGCCCGTCAGATCGTTCTGTACCACCTCGATCGGTCGTGGTCGGACTATCTCGCGCACCTCGCCGACGTGCGCGAGAGTATTCACCTGCGCGCACTGGGTCGGGAGAATCCGTTGGACGAGTACCACCGGATCGCTGTCGAGGCGTTCAAGACGGTGTCCTCCAAGGCGATGGATCTCTCGCACGCTACGTTCGAGTCGGCCGAGATCACCTCGGACGGAATCGATCTGGACGAAGCGGGCTTGCGACGCCCGACGTCGACCTGGACGTACATGGTGCACGACAACCCGTTCGCGTCCCGCGGAAATGCCGGTGCGGCCGGTCTGGGGCCGATCTTCGGTGGCTGACGCGCGGCGCGCGCTGGTCGCTCTCGCGTTGGGTGCGAGTGCGGTGGCCTCCGGGTGCACCGACTCGTACGGTGAATTCCCGGCAGGCAAGACGTACTCGTCGGTCGAGGCACCCGACTCCTACACGCCGGTCGCCGGAACGACGGTCAGGCTCGAGTTCGTCGACGACCGAATCTCGGCCGAGGCCGGGTGCAACAGGTTGTTCGGCACCGTGGACACCTCGCAGGGCAGGATCACCATCGACTCTCTCGGGTCGACGCGGATGGCCTGCCCGGAGGCGTTGATGGAGCAGGACCGGTGGCTGTCGGAGTTCCTGACCTCCACTCCGCGGTGGTCTCGGGACGACGGAACCATGACTTTGGACAACGGGAACGGGCGGATCGTCTTCGCCGAATTCTGATCGACTAGTGGCGGATGCGGTCCGCCGCGGTATGCCGTACTCCGTCGAGGAAGAGCTTCAGTCCGAAATCGAATCTGCTCGTCGGGTCGGGTTCTTCGAACAGCGGTGACGCGTCGGGCGTGAGGGCTCCGACGGAGTCCATCTGTAGGCGCGCCTGCTCGTCCACGGTCTGGCCCAGGATGTAGTACAGCAACGTGTCGGCGGTGAGTTCCGCGTCGCGTCGGGGCAGTCCCGCTCGAATGCACACGGCGGCAATGCGTTCGCGAATGTGGTTGGTGGTCAGCCTCGACGCGTAGGTGGCGGCCACCAATTCGGCACCGTCGCGTCGGGAGAGAAGGGCGTCGCGCAGTCGGTGGGCGATCTGCCCGATCTGTGCGTCCCACGAATCTTCGGTGGACGGCGCATCGGCACCGGAGAGTATGTGATCGGCGATGGCACCGAGCAGCGTCTGTTTGTTGGGGAAGTGCCAGTACAGCGCGCCGGGTTGCACGTGCAGCGACGTAGCGAGTCGCCGCATCGTCAGGTCTGCCAGGCCGTACTCGTCGAGAATGGCGATCGCGCCGTCCAGGACGTCCTGCCTGTTCAGTTGCACTGCTGCCCCCAAGTCGTTCGACGCATCTTCGCTTTGACAGTAGCCGAGCCCGGCGCCTAACGTGAACGCCGTTCAACTTGAACGGTGTTCAATGATGATGCCGTTCGACTACGAGGGGACCCGGAATGGACATTTTGCGCACGGCGCGTACTCAGGTGCTCGGCGACGGCATCGCGCTCGATCGATCTCAGGTTCTCGAGGTTCTCGAGCTCGGCGACGACCGTCTCGAGGAGACGATGCTGTTGGCCCACGAGGTGCGGATGAAGTGGTGCGGGCCCGAGGTCGAGGTGGAAGGAATCATCAGCCTCAAGACCGGTGGGTGTCCCGAGGATTGTCACTTCTGTTCGCAGTCCGGACTTTTCGCTTCCCCGGTTCGTGCTGCGTGGCTCGACATTCCGTCGCTGGTGGAAGCTGCGAAGCAGACCGCGAAGACCGGAGCCACGGAATTCTGCATCGTCGCGGCGGTGCGCGGCCCCGACGCTCGGCTGCTCGCGCAGGTCGCCGCCGGTATCGAAGCCATCCGGAACGAAGTCGAGATCGATATCGCGTGCTCGCTCGGCATGCTCGACCAGGACCAGGTCGATCAGCTCGCGGCGATGGGCGTGCATCGGTACAACCACAATCTCGAGACCTCTCGCTCGTATTTCCCGAACGTGGTGACCACCCATACCTGGGAGGAGCGGTGGAATACCCTGCGCATGGTGCGGGAGGCCGGCATGGAGGTGTGCTGCGGCGGAATTCTCGGTATGGGGGAGACGCTCGCGCAGCGGGCCGAATTCGCCGCCGATCTCACTGCTCTCGAACCCGACGAGGTGCCCCTGAACTTCCTCAACCCCAGGCCTGGAACGCCGTTCGGAGATCTCGATGTGCTGCCGGCATCCGATGCTCTGCGCGCCGTCGCCGCGTTTCGTCTCGCTCTGCCACGCACGATTCTGCGATTTGCAGGCGGACGGGAGATCACCCTCGGCGACCTCGGTGCCAAGCAGGGAATTCTCGGCGGGATCAATGCCGTCATCGTCGGCAACTACCTGACGACACTCGGCCGCCCGGCAGAGCAGGATCTCGATCTTCTCGGCGAGCTGCAGATGCCGATCAAAGCGCTGAACTCGACGATCTGATGGGCGTATTAGGGTGGGTCGAATGACGAGCGAGACCCACTACGACCCGTACACCGGTCGGCCTGTCGACGCCGGAGCCGAGGTGAGTGCGGGTTCGTTGTCGGTTGCCGTCCGGCTCGGTTTGGAGCCGCCGCGGTTCTGCGCAGAATGCGGTCGCCGCCTGGTGGTGCAGATAGTCCCCGACGGGTGGACGTCGCTGTGCTCGCGTCACGGCCTCGTCGATTCGGCCGCGACGGGTAGGCGCTAGGTGGTCATGTCGGACGTTCTCGAAGTGCCGCCGCGGAGCAGCACCGTTCGGGTGTTGTCGGTGGTTGTCGGAATCTCGGTGGCAGTGTCGGCTCTGGGTGGGATGCTGTGGGGATTCCTGGCACCGGCGCAGCAGTTGCTCGTGGTGGCGCAGGATCGTGGGGCGGCCCTGACCGGGGAGAGCCTGCACAGCTTCGACGGCCTCGCGATGTTCTCGTTCCTTTCCTTGGCCCTCGGTCTCGTTCTCCCGATCGGTTGGTGGCTGTGGAGGTCCGAGCGGGGTCCACGGCTGTTCGGTGCCGTCTTCGTCGGCGCACTCGTCGGCTCGGTCGCTGCAATCCTGGTGGGCAACGGGATTGCTGCTCTTCGGTTCCCGAAGGTCACCGATCCGGCGGTCGGGTCGATCGTCACCGTTGCGCCCAGTATCGAGACTCCGCAGGTGCTGATCGTTCAGGCGCTGATGGCTTCGCTGGTGATCATGCTTCTGGCGGCGATGAATCCCAACGACAATCTGCAACACACCGATCCCGATCCGGACGACCTCGATGTCGAGTTCTTCCCGCCGCCACCGTCGTTCGACTCGAATCGAGCCGACTGACAGCAGCCGTTCACGCCTGGGGCGGCCGCAATGCGGCGAACTCGTCGGTGACTCGAATGCTGTTGTCGGCAAAGCGGAACAGTGCAGGCGGTCTGCCACCGGCCTTGCCCGACGGCGCGCGCCGTCCGGTGGGTTCGATGACACCGCGCCGGCTCAGCACCCGCTGCAGATTGGTGGCATCGACCTGGTATCCGAGTGCGGCACCGTAGATCTCGCGCAGCGACGAGATCGCGAAATCGACCGGAGCCAGTGCGAATCCGATGTTGGTGTAAGACAGTTTGGCGACAAGTCGATGTCTCGCGTGCGCGACGACGGTTCCGTGATCGAACGACATGTCGGGCAGTGCCGCAACCGGGTGCCATGCGGTGTCCGAGGGAAGTGTCGGCTCGGCCGAGATCGGTACCAGGCCCAGGAAGGTCGACGCGATCCGCCGATCTCCCGGTACGCGTTCGGGTTCGCTGAAGACCGACAGCTGCTCGAGGTGCGCCACCGAGCGCACGTCGACCTTCTCGGCGAGCTGACGGCGCGCGGAGGCGGCGAGGTTCTCGTCGTCGCGCAGCGTGCCACCGGGCAGCGACCAGGTGCCGGCCTCGGGGTCGAGGGCGCGCTGCCACAGCAGCACCGCCAGTTCCGGGGCGTCGGGGTCGGAAAAGGCTCGAACTTGGAACACCGCAATGAGTACTTCGTGGACGGTGCTACGATAGGTCACGTTTTCGATCATAGGTCGAAAACTCCCTCGGAGGAAATTCGGTCACCGACGACCGGATGATCGGTGAAGGAGAACCGTCATGACCAGCAGCGCTACCCGGGTGAACATCCTGGACTCGGCATTCGCCGGAGTTCGCGACATCGTCGACGGAGCAGGTGGTTACGGGGGAGTGGAGGCAACTCCCCAGTGGGCGGCAGAGGTTCGACGGCTCGCCGATCTGCGCGGCGCGACGCTGCTCGCGCACAACTACCAGCTGCCTGCGATTCAGGACGTTGCCGACCATGTCGGCGACTCGCTCGCGCTTTCGCGGATGGCCGCCGAGGTCTCCGAGGACACGATCGTGTTCTGCGGAGTTCATTTCATGGCCGAGACGGCAAAGATCCTGAGCCCACAGAAAACGATCCTCATCCCGGACCAGCGCGCCGGCTGCTCACTGGCCGATTCCATCACCGCAGACCAGCTCCGCGAATGGAAGGCCGATTTTCCCGACGCCGTCGTCGTCTCGTACGTCAACACCACCGCCGAGATCAAAGCACTGACCGACATCTGCTGCACTTCGTCGAACGCCGTCGAGGTCGTCGAGTCGATCGATCCGGGCCGCGACATCCTGTTCCTGCCCGATCAGTTCCTCGGCGCGCACGTCAAGCGCGTGACCGGGCGCGAGAACCTGCACATCTGGGCCGGAGAATGCCATGTGCACGCCGGTATCAACGGCGACGAGTTGGCCGAGAAGTCTCGCACCCACCCCGATGCCGAGCTGTACGTGCACCCCGAATGCGGCTGCGCCACATCGGCTCTGTACCTCGCAGGCGAGGGGTTCGTACCCGCCGACAAGGTCAAGATCCTCTCCACCGGCGGCATGCTCGACGCTGCCCGCACCACCGCGTCCAAGCAGGTTCTGGTCGCCACCGAGATCGGCATGCTGCATCAGCTGCGGATGGCTGCACCCGACGTCGACTTCCTCGCCGTCAACGACCGCGCATCGTGCGGCTACATGAAGATGATCACCCCTGCTGCTCTGCTGCGCTGCCTCGTCGAGGGGCGCGACGAGGTGCACGTCGACCTCGAGACCGCGAACATCGCGAGCAAGTCGGTGCAGCGGATGATCGAGATCGGCACCCCTGGCGGCGGCGAGTGAATCCATCGGTCGCGTGGGAAACCGCGGCCGATCTCGTCGTGGTCGGCGGTGGAATTGCCGGACTCACCGCGGCTCGCACGGCGGCAGCTCGCGGCCTGCGGGTGCTTACCGTCAGCAAGGGGCGTTCCACCGACACCGCGACGCAGTACGCCCAGGGTGGGATCGCGGTCGTCGGCCCCGAACTCGAGGATTCTATCGAATCGCATGTGGCCGACACCTGCGTCGCCGGTGCCGGCCTGTGCGACGAGGACGCGGTGCGTTCCATCGTCTCCGGCGGGCGGGCGGCGATCACCTCGCTCGAAGCTGCGGGCGCTCAGTTTGACCTAGCGGCCGACGGCACCGTTGCGCGGACCCGCGAGGGTGGCCACAGCGTTCGTCGCATCGTTCATGCCGGGGGAGACGCCACCGGAGCGGAGGTGCAGCGCACGTTGGACGCGTCCGTGCCCACTGTGCATTTCGACACGACCGCGCTGCGGGTACTGACCACCCACGGCGAGGTGGTCGGTCTGCTCGTGCGCGGGCCTCGCGGTGTCGGCGTCGTTCATTGCCCGACGGTGCTGCTCGCGACCGGCGGACTGGGACAACTCTTCTCGTGCAGCACCAACCCGCCGGGCGCGACGGCCGACGGCATCGCACTCGCGCTCGACGCCGGTGCTCGGATCGCAGATCTGGAATTCGTGCAGTTCCATCCGACGGTGCTGTTCGCCGCCGGGTCCACAGGCCGTCGCCCGTTGATCAGCGAGGCGGTGCGAGGAGAGGGAGCCCGCCTGGTCGATGTCACCGGCCGTGCCTTCATGGCGGGAGTGCACCCGCTCGGCGACCTCGCGCCACGCGACGTGGTGTCCCGCGCCATCGCCGAGCTGCTGCACGAGCGTGGTGACGACCACGTTCTGCTGGATGCCCGCGCGGTGGAACGCGTCCACGAACGGTTCCCGACCGTGACCGCCTCATGTCTACAGGCCGGCATCGATCCGGCGAAAGACCTGATTCCGGTGGCACCTGCAGCGCATTACTCGTGCGGGGGCGTGGCGACGGATACATCCGGGCGCACCTCGGTTCCCGGCTTGCTCGCCGCAGGTGAAGTGGCGCGCACCGGCTTGCACGGAGCCAACAGGTTGGCGTCGAACAGTCTGCTCGAGGGTCTCGTCGTCGGTGAGCGTGCGGCCTACGTGGCCGTCGAACGAGTCGGCAGACACGGCAGCATTTCCGATGTCGCAATGCCCACGTATTCCCGTATCGACCGCGCGGTACTGCAGCGAACCATGACCGCCGAGGTCGGAGTGGTGCGAGATGCAGCGGGTCTTGTTGCAGCGCAGGGTGTTCTGGCGCACGGCGTGGTATCGGAACCGCCGGTGGATGCGCGCGCCGTCGAGGACGCAGCGTTGACCGCTGCGGCGGAGGTGATCGTGCTGGCCGCGGCCGAGCGCCGTGAGAGCCGAGGGTGCCATACCCGACGCGATCATCCGGAGAGCGCGCCTGCGCAACGCCGAAGCCTGTTCGTCGAACGAGATCTCGACGGACGGCTGGCGATAGTCAACGACGACGTGATGACGGGAGCACGCTGACATGACCGACACCGCGAACGAGGTGAACCCGGGCGTCGATCGCACCGAGGTACTCGCACTGATTCGGACCGCGCTCGACGAGGACCTGCGGTACGGACCCGACATCACCACGCTGGCGACGGTATCCGAGGATGCTGTCACCACGGCGTCGGTGGTCTCGCGCCAGTTCGGCACGATCGCCGGGATCGACGTCGGCCTCCTGGTTCTCGACGAGGTGATCGGAGCCGACGGATACTCCGTCGTGCATCGCATCGAGGACGGATCCGAGGTCGAACCGAGACAGGCCGTTCTGACGGTCGAGGCGCCGACGCGGGGTCTGCTCACTGCCGAACGCACGATGCTCAACATCGTCTGCCATCTCTCTGGAATCGCCACTGCGACGGCCGGCTGGGTCGCCGAGGTCGCAGACACCGAGTGCAAGATCCGGGACAGTCGAAAGACGTTGCCGGGGTTGCGTTCGCTGCAGAAGTACGCGGTACGCGCAGGTGGTGGCGTCAATCACCGGATGGGTCTGGGCGATGCCGCGCTGATCAAGGACAATCACGTGGCAGCGGCAGGTTCGGTCGTCGCCGCTCTGAACGCGGTGCGGGCTGCGGCTCCCGACATCGCGTGCGAGGTCGAGGTCGACAGCCTCGAGCAACTCGACCAGGTGCTGGCGGAGAACGTGGAACTCGTTCTGCTGGACAACTTCGCGCTGTGGCAGACGCAGATGGCCGTGCAGCGCCGAGACAAGTTCGCGCCGCAGACGAAGCTGGAATCCTCGGGTGGCCTGACCGTCGACGTGGCACGTGACTATGCGCGCACGGGGGTCGACTTTCTTGCTGTCGGCGGTCTGACACACTCGGTGACAGTGCTCGATCTCGGCCTGGACATGTAGTCGAGCCTCGCAATGTGAGGAATTCGTTCGAAGATGGAAGTTCAGAGTGTCCGCCTCGACAGTTGGATCTGGGCGGTCCGGTTGTTCAAGACGCGGTCTGCCGCCGCTGCTGCCTGCCGCGGCGGCCACGTCCGTGTCAACGGAACTCCTGCCAAACCCGGGCATCGCATCGGCCCCGACGACGAGATCAGGCTCCGGTCCGACGGAGTGGAGAAGATCGTCGTCGTGGTGCGGGCCATCGGCAAACGCGTCGGCGCAGCGGTCGTTCCCGAGTGCTTGATCGATCGCAGTCCGCCGCCGCCCCCGAAAGAAGTTCTGGCTTCCGTACCGAGACGGGATCGAGGGGCGGGTAGGCCCACCAAGCGCGATCGTCGTGAGATCGACCGTCTGCGGGGCCTGGGCCTCTAGTGCATCCGACTCCTTTCAGTTACCTTCGGTAACGACAAGTAGTTCGTACGCAAGGAGGTGTGGAATGGACTCCGTCCTGTGGACTCCACGTTTCGCCGCCGTGTATTTCCTGGCAGCAGCGTTGCTGCTCATTCTGTTCGTGGCGATCGACGCTTCCCTCGTCATCGCTGCACCGCTTCTGTTGACGTTGGTGGGACTCGGGGTAGCTGTTCTGATTCACAATCGAAAGCGCCACCCGGTTCGCTGAATCACGTCAGCGCGGGTGCAGGCAGGGCTGTGCCCTGAGACTGGTGTGGGTGGTCAGGCGGGTTGTCGTGGTTCCTCGTCGCCGGTGTCGTCATGCTGGTCGGGTGGATACAGCACCTCTTCGGGGTGGTGTGCGTGATTGATCAGCCCACGCCTACGCGGGTCCATCCCGGCCGGTGGATGCCACAGGGTGCGGCCCGGATAGCGATGTTCTGCTCCGGTTTTCGTGGTTGCCCACTTTCCTGGTCCGGTGCCGACGAGTGCGTGGTGCATGTCGCAGCCGAAGGTCAATCCGTCGATGTCGGTGTTGCCGCCGTCGATCCAGTCGGTGAGGTGGTGGGCTTGGCACCAGGTTGCGGGGCGGGTGCAGGAGGGGAAGCTGCAACCACGGTCCCGGGCGATGAGCACGATCCTCTGATCGGCGGAGGCGATGCGTTTGGAACGGCCCAGATAGAGGGCTCTGCCGTCGTCGTCGAAGATGGTCAGATAGTGGTGGGCGTGGGAAGCCATGCGGATCGCGTCGCGGATCGACACTCGTGATCCGGTGGCGGTCTTCGCGTATCCGCAGCCGGCTTCCAGATCCTTCAGGGTCATGGTGACGATGGCGGTGACGGGCAGGCCTCGGTGGGTGCCGAGGGTCCCGGAGGCGAGGGTGTGCCGGAGCGCCAGCTTCAGGGCGTCGTGACGACGTTCGTTCTGGGTGCGGATGTCACGCTGGACGGCGGCCTCGCGCGTTGACGCCGCCGCGTCGGCCCGTGCCTCACTGCTCTCGGTATCGCCGTGCCCGGCAGCGGTACGCCTGGCAGCAGGGCCGTCGGAGGAAGTGTCGTCGGAGGAGGTGCCGTCGGGGGAGGTGTCGTCAGAGCCTGTACCGCAACCGCATTCGATGCCGCCTCCGCACTCGTCGTGACCGCAAGGGCCGTCACCGCAATGGCCGTCACAGCCACATGGACCGTCGTCCCAGAGTCCCGCATCACTTCGCCACCGGTCTTTACGCTCAGGTAGCGGTGGTGTCTCGGAATTGGAGTCCCCCGATCCTGCATCACTCGCCCCTGCTTCGCGGGGCGTGGTGCCGGGCTGCGGTCGTGCGTCAGCATCCTCGCCCGAGGTCTGGTCGTCCTCGTCGCTTCCGTTCTCGTCGTGGACGATCGATGTCGGGTCTGCGGGGTTGTACATGCCCGGTTTTGCCGCTTTGGAGAACAGGGCTTCGAGGTAGGCGCGTAGTTCGGGGTCGACGCAGAATTTTCCTTCCGACATTCCGTCGACCCCTTGCTCGCCGAGGTAGAAGAACGCATCCCTCCGCTTCCGTGGCTTCGGCGGGTTTCCGTCGTCATCGTCATCGTCGTCATCGTCATCGTGGTCGCCGTCCGGGTTCACCATCGCGTCCAGGCACGCCACCACCGGTGCGAAATCGTCCGGCCGCAATTTCACTGCCTGTTCCACCAACTGTTGTTCGGCGAGGTCGCGGGTCTGCGGATCGACACTCGAGGGCAGATGGCGGAAGAATTCGCGGATCATCTGCACATGCTTGGCATCGAGCAACCCCGCCCGCAGTGCTTGCGCTGTCCGCGGCAGCAACGGGGCCAGTACTTCTCCGGAGAACGCAGTCCGGTCACCCAGTTCCGCGGCCAGACGGACTCGTGCTCCTGCTGCTCGAGGGGTGATCCGCAGCATCCACGCCACCGAGGACGGGACCGAGCCCGGATACACGTCGAGGCCGTGCTGCGCGATCAGCTCGTTGAGCCAGGTGTACGAGTACGCGGTCAGCGACCGTGTCAGCATCTCCATGCGTTGGATCACCGCACGCCGATCCGGGTTCGACCACGCGACCGACGCCTGCCCGGCCAGACCGGCGACCGCTGATTCCACCGCTGAAATCAGTTCCGACAACTCGGGATCGGACACGTCAAGGGTAGGCGGCACCGTATCGATGCCGTCCACCCCTGATCCGCCGTCCCCCGAAAGCATGATCGAAATCTACCGCGACCCACCGACAAACTTTCGAACACAGGTTCGTCCAGGATTCGGGCCGGCGCGAGGGTGCAGAGTCAGCGACGCTTCCCGCTGCGTCGGGCGTTCGTTTTCGTCTTGGCAACAGGGCGAGCAGGTTTGGAGGGGTGCGCTTTCTTCTTCTTGACCGGTGCCTCGTCCGATACACCGCGTGAGCTGCGGGTCGAGCGGCCGCGGACGATGCCGATGAATTCCTCGATGCGGTCGTCCTCGCGTTCGGCGACCCAGGCCAGTGCGATTTGCGACTGCTCGACGTCGGTCACGGGGCGGTAGACGAGGTCCTTACGGGCGTTGAAACGCGCCACCGAGTGCGGCACGATCGCCACCCCCAGCCCGGCAGCCACGTACTCGAACGTCTCCGCGGCGGAGTTCATCGGCGGAAGTTCCGGGCGATTGCCGGTCGTGAGTTCGGTTGCCACAGCTGCCCATTCGGGCACGGTCGCGGGGTCTGCGAGCAAGTGCTCGTCGGCGAGATCGGTCGCGGTGACCGAATCGAATGCGGCGACGGCGTGGTCCTTGGGTACCACCACGACCTGTACTTCTTGGTAGAGACCGATCGCGTTGAGGCCCTCGCGATCGATCGGCGGACGAACGAAGCCGACATCGACCGTGCCGTCGCGCAACGCCGCCACCTGTGTCTCGGGTGTGGTCGCGACCACGGAGAGCGTGACATCAGGGAACCGATCAGCCCAGATGCGCGTCCATTTCGTCAGCGTCACTCCCTCGGCATACCCGATGGTGAACGTCGTCGGCTCGGCAGCAGCAACCTGCGCGAGTTCCGAGAGTCGATCGTCCTCGGCGATCTCCACCAGCGCCCGCTCGAGCAGATCGCGGCCGTCGGCAGTGAGCTCGGTGGGGGATGCCCCCGGCACGAACAGATCGACGCCGAGCTGTTCCTCGAGTTCCACCACCGTCTTGCTCAAGCGGATTCGCGAGATTCCCAGTGACTGAGCAGCGCGCGCGAAATGCAGTTGCTGCGCCACCGCCGCGTACCAGCGCAGTGTCTGCACATCGATGTTCACGGTGTCGAGCCTATGGGACGACGCGGGCGGCGAGCGACCGTGGCGTCGAGAGTGCCGATGGCCGGATAAGCTGTTCCGGTGAGCCCGGAGAACAAGCAGCAGACCATGAAGCCATTGACCGCGGCGAACAAGCTCGGCATCTATCTTCCCGCAGCACCCGAAGAATTCCAGAACTCGATGATCAGCAGGTCCGAACTGGACGCGTTGCGCAGCGATCCGCCGCAGTGGTTGACCGACCTGCAGACCAACGGACCCTTCCCGCGCGACGTCATCGCGAAGAAGCTCGGCGTGTCCATCGCAGGGCTGGCCCGCGGCGGTGTCACCGAAGCATTGACCGGTGATGCCATCGAGGAGCTCGTCGCCAGCCCGCCGCAGTGGCTCGTCCGGGAGCGTCGCACCCAGATCCAGGTGCGCAAGGATGCCGAACGCATCAAGGAGAAGCAGGAAGCACGTCGCACCGCCGGTAATCGGCCGACCAAGCTCCGCAACCTCTAGCGGGAGACCACCCCGTCGAGGTAACGCCAGCCGCCGTCCACTCGGACGAAGCGGCTCACCTCGGTCATCGAGCCCGCCCCATCGGGATGCTTGTACCGAGCTCGGAATTCGACGGTCCCCTCGTCGTCGAACAATCCACCGGCGTCGGTTGCCAGAATGTCGAGGCGATACCACCGCTGATCGGGGTCCAATTCCAGCTCGGCCGGAGCGGTGTCGGAATGCCAGGATCTGCGGAGATAGTCCACGTCTGCGACGGCGAACGCGGTGAATCGCGAACGCATCAGTGTCTCCGCCGTCGGTGCGTTCGCTACTCCGAGCAGGTACGGCTCGCAGCATGCGTCGAACGTGTCACCGCTCGAACACGGACACCGCCGACTCACTCGTCGACTACCTCGACCGTATAGGTGCCCAGTTCGTGCTCGTCTCGCTTGCCGACATCCTGGATCCAGGTGTTGGCCTCGAGAAGCGTGTCGAACAGTCCCATCCGGATCGGGTCGCCGCCGAGTGCGTTCTTCATGATCACGCGGTATTTCCTCACGGGGTCACGCGCCGGACGGTCGCGAGAAACGTCGCAGCGGCGAAGAACATCCCGGCGAACGTGCGATTCATCGTCTTCTGCTGGCGCTGCGACTTCATCAGCCGCAGAACCCGAGATGCCAGGGAGGTGTATCCGGTCATCACCAGCATGTCGACTGCCACCATCGTGGCCGCGATCGCGAGGTACTGGGCGAGCAGGGGCCGAGCCGGGTCGAGGAACTGGGGGAGCACTGCGACCATGAAGACGACCGCCTTCGGGTTGCTTGCGTTGACGAGGAATCCGCGGGCGAGCATCGTCGTTCCGCGGTCGGCCACCGCTGGAGCGTCGGCGACATCGGTGGGGGCCGCACGCCATTGCCGAACGCCCAGATAGAGCAGGTAGGCGACGCCGAACCACTTGATGGCGGTGAAGGCCAGTGCGGAGTTCGCCAGAACAGCTCCGAGCCCGACGGCGACGATGCCGATCTGCAGGAGCAACCCGATCTGCAGCCCGAAGATGTTCCAATATCCGCGGCGTAGGCCGTAGCGAAGCCCGGTGGACATCGACGCGATGGCACCGGCACCGGGGGAGAGACTGATGACGATGCTTGCGCCGAGGAATGCGAGCCACACTGACCAGGACATGCGTTCATTGAACTACGCCCGTCAACTCCGATTCCGCCCGGCCGCGGGTGTCGAACGCAGCGCGACGGGGTAGACCTCGCAAATGGCAGACATCAGATCCATCGACACAGGACCGCAGCAAGTTTCCAAGCAGACCGAGGTTCGAGCGCCTGCGGCCGAATTGTTCGCGATCGTGGCCGATCCGCGCCGCCATGGCGAACTCGACGGGTCCGGCACCGTCAAGGACACCGTCAAAGGCCCCGATCGTCTCAGTAGCGGTGCCACATTCTCGGTCGGCATGAAGCAGTACGGCGTGCCGTACAAGATCACCAGCACCGTCACCGAGTTCGTCGACGCAGACAAGCACAAGGTCGTCGAGTGGCAGCATCCGCTGGGGCACAGCTGGCGCTGGGAGTTCGAGGAGAAGCAGCCGGGACTGACGACGGTCACCGAGAGCTTCAAGTACGGAACAGCGAAGTCCCCGAAGATGCTGGAACTGTTCAAGATGCCGCAGAAGAACGCGCAGGGCATCAAGAGCACGCTGCACAACCTGGCCGCCCGCTACGCCTGACCTGCATCTATTCTGACCGGCATGCCGATCGATCCCGACACCAAGAACTGGACCTGGGTACTCGAACGAGCCTGCCCGGATTGCGGGTTCGACTCCAGTGCCGTCGTATACGACGACATCCCGGACCTTATTCGCGCCGACGTCGAGCGTTGGGAAGCGGTTCTGCGGCGCAATAACGTTGAACTGCGACCCGACGACTCGACGTGGTCCGCCCTCGAGTACGCCGCGCACGTGCGTGACGCGCACCGCATCTTCCGTACCCGGCTGGCGTTGGTGCTGACCGAGGACGATCCCGAGTTCGCCAACTGGGACCAGGACGCCACTGCGCTGGCGGACGACTACAACTCCCAGGATCCTGCGACAGTGGCGTCGGAACTCGGTGACGCCGCTCGCGCTCTTGCCGACGATTTCGCCGCTGTTCCGCCCGAGAATCGGCATCGGACCGGTCGGCGCAGCGACGGATCGAACTTCTCGGTCGAATCACTGGCCGCTTACTACATTCACGACCCCATCCATCATCTGTGGGACGTGCGGGGCTGAGCGGAATTCGGTGGAACTATCCTGGGTGTTCGAACCACACTGTTTCGACCGAACCCCGGCACCGAACCGACTTCACGAAGGGGCCCACTATGCCTGCCCGCATCGAGCTCGCCCGCGTCGATCTACGCGGACGAACTCCATCCACCGCCGAACTACGCGGCGCACTTCCTCGAGGCGGAGTGGATGTCGATTCGGTGCTGCATCAGGTTCGCCCCGTCGTCGATGCCGTCCGCGAACGCGGCACCGAGGCTGCGCTCGAGTTCAGTGAGAAGTTCGACGGCGTCCGGCCGGATCGCATTCGCGTCCCGCAGGAAGAACTGGTCAAGGCCCTCGCCGAGCTCGATTCCGATGTTCGCGCTGCTCTCGAGGTCGCGATCGAACGAACCCGTCTGGTGCACTCGGATCAGCGTCGAACCGACCACACCACCCAGGTGGTACCCGGCGGCACGGTGACCGAACGCTGGATCCCCGTCGATCGAGTCGGCCTGTACGTGCCCGGCGGCAACGCCGTGTATCCGTCGTCGGTCGTGATGAACGTGGTGCCCGCGCAGATCGCAGGCGTCGGCTCTCTGGTGGTGGCATCGCCGCCGCAGAAGAACTTCGGCGGCCTGCCGCACCCGACGATCCTGGCTGCGGCGCAGCTGCTCGGCGTCGACGAGGTCTGGGCCGTCGGCGGTGGACAGGGTGTTGCGCTGCTCACCTACGGCGGCGTCGACACCGACGGCGGCGAGTTGGCACCGGTCGATCTGATCACCGGTCCGGGCAACATCTACGTCACGGCCGCCAAGCGACTGTGTCGCTCGCTCATCGGAATCGACTCCGAGGCAGGACCAACCGAGATCGCGATTCTCGCCGACGCCACCGCGGACCCGATTCACGTGGCAGCGGACCTCATCAGCCAGGCCGAACACGACGTCATGGCGGCCAGCGTGTTGGTCACCGACAGTATCGAACTGGCCGATGCCGTGGACGAGGCCGTCAACGCACAGATGGCGACCACCCGGCATGCAGAACGCGTGGCCACCGCACTGAACGGAAGCCAGTCCGGCATCGTGCTGGTCGACGACGTCACGCAGGGATTGGCCGTGGTCAACGCCTACGCCGCCGAGCACCTCGAGATCCAGACGAAGGACGCGTCCGACGTCGCAGCCCGGGTGCGCAGCGCCGGTGCCGTGTTCGTCGGAGCGTGGTCTCCGGTGAGCCTCGGTGACTACTGCGCCGGCTCCAATCACGTCCTGCCGACGGCGGGATGCGCGCGCCACTCGTCCGGCCTGAGTGTGCAGACGTTCCTGCGCGGAATCCACGTGGTGGACTACAGCGAATCCGCGCTGAAAGATGTTGCAGCACACGTCATTGCGCTCGCGAACGCAGAGGACCTGCCGGCTCACGGAGAAGCGGTGCGGCTGCGGTTCGAAGGGTTGCGTACCGGTGATCCGTCATGACCGATGCTCTGGGACAGGCGGTCTCGCTGGACGACCTCCCACTGCGTGAGGCACTGATCGGCAAGTCACCGTACGGTGCGCCGCAGCTCATCGTGCCGGTTCAGTTGAACACCAACGAGAATCCGCACCCGCCGACGCAGGCTTTGATCGATGATGTGGCGGACTCCGTTCGGGTCGCCGCCGGGCAGCTGCACCGCTACCCGGATCGCGATGCCGACGAATTACGGGCCGACCTCGCCCGGTACCTCACCGAGCAGACCGGCTTCGCTGTCGACACCGCCAACGTGTGGGCGGCCAACGGCTCCAACGAGATTCTGCAGCAGTTGCTGCAGGCATTCGGGGGACCGGATCGCACCGCGCTGGGCTTCGTACCGTCGTACTCGATGCACCCGATCATCTCCTCCGGGACGCAGACCGAATGGATTCCGGCGAAGCGTCGGGCAGATTTCTCTCTCGACGTCGACTATGCAGTGCAGGCGATCGAAGAACGTCGACCCGACGTCGTGTTCGTCACCAGCCCCAACAATCCGACGGGCCACAGCATCGACGAGGCGGATCTGCGCCGAATCCTCGACGCGGCACCGGGAATTGTGGTGGTCGACGAGGCCTATGCCGAGTTCTCCTCTGCGCCGAGCGCGATCGGGTTGATCGAGAGCTATCCGAGCAAGATCGTGGTCAGCCGAACGATGAGCAAGGCGTTCGCGTTCGCCGGCGGTCGGCTGGGATATCTCGTTGCTGCTCCGGCCGTGGTCGACGCAATGTTGTTGGTGCGCTTGCCGTATCACCTGTCGGTCGTCACGCAGGCAGCTGCGCGAGCGGCGCTGCGGCATGCCTCGGACACCCTCGGGAGCGTGGCCGAACTCTCCGCCGAACGAGATCGGGTGGCAGCGGCTCTGGGCCATCAGGGGTACGACGTGGTGCCGTCCGATGCCAACTTCCTGCTCTTCGGCCGGTTCTCCGATGCGGCCGCGACCTGGCAGCAATACCTGGACGAAGGCGTGCTCATCCGGGACGTCGGTATTCCCGGATATCTTCGCGTCACCATCGGACTGGCGCACGAGAACGACCGATTCCTCACCGTCAGCGCAGCACTTGCATCGACCGAAACAGCAGAGGCACCGAAGTGACCACACCCGCTCCCCGCATCGCCAAGATCGAGCGCACCACCAAGGAATCCGACATCTCGGTCGAGCTGAACCTCGACGGCACCGGCATCGTCGACATCTCCACCGGCGTTCCGTTCTACGACCACATGCTCACCGCGCTCGGTACCCATGCTCGTTTCGACCTGACGGTGCGCGCGAAGGGCGACATCGAGATCGAGGCGCACCACACCGTCGAGGACACCGCGATCGTGCTCGGCCAGGCCCTCGGTCAGGCCCTCGGCGACAAGGCGGGCATCACTCGGTTCGGTGACTCGTTCATTCCGATGGACGAAACGCTCGTGCACGCGGCCGTCGACGTGTCCGGTCGTCCGTACTGCGTACACACCGGCGAGCCGGACTACATGGTGCACTCCGTCATCGGCGGCTATCCCGGCGTTCCGTACTCCACGGTGATCAACAAGCACGTGTTCGAGACGCTGGCCTCGAATGCCCGGATCGCACTGCACGTCCGGGTGATCTACGGCCGCGACCAGCATCACATCACCGAGGCCGAGTTCAAGGCAGTGGCTCGGGCGCTGCGTCAGGCAACGGAGTACGACCCCCGCGTCACCGGTGTGCTGTCCACCAAGGGAAGTCTGTGATCGGTCGATCGGCGCTCGTGCATTGAGCGGCCTGAGCTCCATCCGCGGTCTTCCGGCCGCGATGGCCATGGGTGCGGCGTCGTTCGGTGGCTGGGGACTGCTGCTTCCGGTGGTCCCCCTCGCGGTGTCCCAGTCGGGGGCATCGGATGCAGTGGCGGCTGCCAGCACCGCGATCTTCATGGCCACGACGGTGATCACTCAACTGTTCGTGCCGAGCATGCTGATGAAGGTCGGCCACCGCGCGGTTCTCGCGGCCGGATGCTTGCTCCTCGGGTTACCCGCGCTGCTGTTCATCGTCTCCGTCGAGGCCGCTCCGGCGCTGGCGGTGTCCGCCCTGCGGGGCACCGGGTTCGGAATGTTGACGGTCGCCGGTGCCGCCATCGTCGCCGAGCTCGCTCCGACGGCGTTGCTCGGCCGGGCAACGGGCGCGCAGGGCATCGCCGTCGCCTTGTCTCAGATGGTCACGCTGCCACTGGGTCTGGTGATTTTCGCGGCGAGTCCGACGGCCGTGTTCGTCCTCGGTGCTCTGGTGCCCGCAGCCGGCCTGATCGGAGTGGCGCTGTTGCCGCCGACCCGGCCCGCACCGCAGCCGCCGAGGATCGAGCGGGTTCGCCTCGATGTACGTCGATTCCTGGTGCCGTGTCTCGTCGTTGCCTCGGTGTCCGCGGCATACGGGGGAATCACCAGTCTGTTGCCGATCGCCGAATCGAACCGAGCCGCGATGATCGGACTCGCACTGGCCGTCGTCAGCGCCGCGATGCTCGTCGGACGATACGTCGCAGGGTCGGTGGCGGACCGAATCGGAATCGGACGCTCCGTGTTTCCGGCTCTGGTGTCGGCGGCGATCGGCATCGCTCTCTTCGCAATCGCCGCGCTCGGCAACATGCCAGCGGCGCTGTTCTTCGTCGCAGCCGTCCTGTTCGGAATCGGGTACGGCGCATGCCAGAACGACAGTCTCGTGATGGCGTTCGACGCAGCCGGCCCCGCCCGGTACAGCAGCGCGAGCGCCGTCTGGAACATCAGCTTCGACGCGGGTACCGGGGCCGGAGCCCTCGCCCTCGGCGTCCTGGCGACAAGTGTGGGGTACACCGCCGGATTCGCCGCCGCGGCTGCCACGGTGGTCGTCGTCGCGGCGGTGGCGCTCATCGCGAGACCACGCCCCGATAGACTTCCCACATGACTTCTGTGGTGTTGCTCGATTACGGCTCGGGCAATCTGCACTCGGCGAAGAGAGCTCTCGCCCGGGTCGGTGCCGATGTGACCGTGACCTCTGACTTCGACGAGGCTCTGAACGCAGAAGCGTTGGTCGTTCCCGGTGTCGGTGCGTTCGCCGCCTGCATGGAAGGTCTGTTGGCGGTGAAGGGCGACCGCATCATCGGCCGTCGCCTGGCCGGCGGACGTCCCGTGCTCGGCATCTGCGTCGGAATGCAGATCCTGTTCGACCGCGGCGTCGAGTTCGGTGTCGAGGCGAACGGTTGCGGGGAGTGGCCGGGAACGGTGGAGCGTTTGCAGGCCGAGGTGCTGCCCCACATGGGGTGGAACACCGTCGAGGCACCGGAGAAGAGCGTGCTGTTCGACGGCATCGATCCCGAGACCCGGTTCTACTTCGTCCATTCCTACGCCGCGCAGCAGTGGGAGCTCGAACTCAGCGACACCATCGCTGCCCCGTTGCTCACCTGGGCCGATCACGGCGGCCGGTTTCTCGCTGCAGTGGAGAACGGTGCGCTCTCGGCCACTCAGTTCCACCCGGAGAAGTCCGGTGACGCCGGGGCCGCGCTGCTGGAGAACTGGGTCCGATCGGTGTGAGCGAGCGCGAGTTCTCACTCGGGCGCTTGGCCTTTCGAGCACTCGGTGCAGCCGTGATCGTGCTCGCCCTCGCGACGGCACTGATCGCGGTGCTGCAGCCGAGCGCCGGGGTGGGTCTGGTCATCGCGTTGGCCGGTGTGGTCGGCGCGATCGCGGCCATGGGCGTGGTGTCCACCCGCATGACGCGCAAGGAACTCCGGTAGCACCACAGTCGACCCGTTTTGAGTTCACACACGCTCGGCCCGTAGCATAACCGCACGTGAGCCTGGTCTTATTGCCTGCTGTCGATGTCGCAGGCGGCGAAGCTGTCCGTCTCGTTCAAGGAGAAGCAGGAAGCGAAACGAAGTACGGGTCGCCTCGCGACGCCGCACTCGCGTGGCAGAACGACGGTGCCGAGTGGGTCCACCTCGTCGATCTCGACGCTGCGTTCGGCCGCGGATCCAACCGCGAGCTGCTGGCGTCGGTCGTCGGCGAGCTCGACGTCAAGGTGGAGCTGTCCGGCGGAATTCGTGACGACGAGTCGCTGCGCGCGGCGCTGGCGACCGGTTGCGCGCGAGTCAATCTCGGCACCGCAGCCCTCGAAGATCCGCAGTGGTGCTCCCGCGCGATCGGCGAGTTCGGTGATCGTGTCGCCGTCGGTCTGGACGTGCTCATCGTCGACGGAGCGCCGCGGTTGCGCGGTCGCGGTTGGGTGAGCGACGGCGGCGACCTCTGGGAGGTTCTCGAGCGGCTCGAGCGCGACGGGTGCTCGCGCTACGTCGTCACCGACGTCACCAAGGACGGCACGTTGACCGGACCCAACCTGGAACTGCTCGCCGATGTGTGTGCCAAGACCGACAAGCCGGTCATCGCGTCGGGTGGCGTGTCCACGATTGCAGACCTGGAGGCGATCGCCGGACTCGTCGACCGCGGGGTGGAGGGATCCATCGTCGGAAAGGCGCTGTACGCCGGACGTTTCACGCTCCCGGACGCCCTCGCCGCGGTGTCTCGGTAACGCAGGAATGACCGTTCCCGAGGACCCGACTCGTCTGCTCGAGATCGCCGGCGGTCTGCTCGACGGCATCCACGATCGGTTCGTCGCCGGCGTCGGCGCACCGAGCGCGGTGCAGAAGGGCCCCGACGACTTCGCCACGGCGGTGGACCTGGAACTCGAGCGGCGGCTCGGTGCGGAATTGTACGAGGCCACCGGAATCGCCGTTCACGGTGAGGAGTTCGGGGGACCGGACCTGAACTCGGGACTCGTCTGGGTGCTGGACCCGATCGACGGGACCTTCAACTACTCGTCGGGATTGCCCTCGGCCGGAACGTTGTTGGCGTTGCTCGACGACGGCGAGCCGGTGCTCGGGCTCACCTGGCTGCCGTTGGTGGATCAGCGTTTCGGCGCTGTGGCAGGCGGGCCCCTGCTGCTCAACGGTGTCGCCCTCCCGGCGCTGAAGCCGAAAGCGTTGCGCGAGTCCATGATCGGGTTCGGTGCGTTCAACGTCGCCAGCCGCGGTTCGCTGCCGGGCCGGTTCCGATTCCGCATTCTCGAAGAGTTGTCGATGCATTCCTCGCGACTGCGGATGCACGGTGCCACCGGAGTCGATCTGGCGTACACGGCCAGCGGAGTACTCGGCGGCGCAGTCGTCTTCGGTCACCGTGCCTGGGACAACGCGGCCGGTGCGCTGCTGGTACGCGCAGCAGGCGGAATCGTGACCGACCTCGCGGGTGAACCCTGGACCGTCGACTCTGCATCGGTCCTGGCAGCCGGGCCAGGAGTGCACGAAGAATTGCTGAAGGTGATCACCGAACTCGGTGATCCCGTCGACTATCTGGAAGGACCGGTGCGATGAGCGTCGCGGTCAGAGTGATTCCGTGCCTCGACGTCGACGCCGGACGGGTCGTCAAGGGAGTCAACTTCGAAAACCTCCGTGACGCAGGCGATCCCGTGGAGCTCGCGGCCGCCTACGACGCGCAGGGTGCCGACGAACTGACCTTCCTCGACGTCACCGCGTCGACCTCGGACAGGGGCACGATGCTCGACGTCGTCAGCCGCACCGCCGAGCAGGTCTTCATCCCGCTCACCGTCGGCGGGGGAGTGCGCACCGTCGCCGATGTGGATCGGCTGTTGCGAGCCGGTGCGGACAAGGTCAGCGTCAACACCGCTGCGATCGCCCGACCGGAGTTGTTGCGCGAGCTCAGCGAACGGTTCGGCTCACAGTGCATCGTGCTCTCGGTCGATGCCCGAACCGTCCCTCAGGGGCAGCAGGACACCCCGTCGGGCTGGGAAGTAACCACGCACGGCGGCAAACGCGGCACCGGCATCGACGCCGTCGAATGGGCAGTACGCGGTGCCGAACTGGGCGTCGGGGAGATCCTGCTCAATTCGATGGACGCCGACGGAACGAAGGCTGGATTCGATCTGCCGATGATCGCCGCCGTTCGGTCTGCGGTGCACGTGCCGGTGATCGCCAGCGGTGGAGCCGGTAGCGTCGAGCACTTCTCGCCGGCAGTGCACGCCGGAGCGGACGCCGTTCTTGCCGCGAGTGTCTTCCACTTCGGCGATCTCACCATCGGCCAGGTCAAAGATGCGATGCGCGCCGAGCACATCGTCGTTCGATAGCGAAGAGGATTTTCGATGACACTCGACCCGACGCTGTCCGCGCGGCTCAAGCGCAACGAGGCCGGGCTGTTCAGCGCTGTCGTGCAGGAAAGATCCACCGGTCAGGTACTCATGGTTGCCTGGATGGACGACGAGGCACTCGCTCGAACCCTCGACACCCGTAAGGGCACTTACTACTCGCGGTCCAGGCAGCAGTACTGGGTCAAGGGTGAGACGTCGGGTCACACGCAGTACGTGCACGAGGTTCGACTCGACTGCGACGGTGACACCGTGCTGCTGGTCGTCGATCAGGTCGGCGCGGCATGCCACACCGGCACACATACCTGCTTCGACGCCGACGTCCTGTTGGGCCCCGATACTCAGGCGTGACCGGTTCCCGCTGCTATTCCCTTGTCCAACTGAGCCAGCAGAGTCGAACTCAGGGTCCCGAGCTGCTCGACCTCCGCGTCGGACAGACCCTCGAACACCAGCGACTGCACCGTGCCGACGTGCCCGGGTGCCGATTCCACGACCTTGGCCATACCTGCGTCGGTCAGCACTGCGTAGGATCCCCGGCTGCCCGGGATGCTCTCGCGCTCGACCCACCCGGCCTTCTCGAGCTTCGTCACCACGTGTGACAGGCGCGAGAGCGACGCATTCGCGTACTCGGCCAGATCGCGGAGTTGGATCCGCCGCTGGGGATTCTCGCTGACCGTCGCGAGGACGAAGTAGTCGAAGTGGGTCAGCTGCGAATCGCGCTGCAGCTGAGCGTCCAACGCTGCCGGCAACCGAGTGACCAGCGCGACGAGTGATCGCCAGGCCTCCTGTTGACTCTCGGTGAGCCAACGGGGATCCACCGTGTGTTGCGGTGTCGCCGACGTGTTCATCGCGGGGAACCTCTCGATCGAGTTGGTTGTCGCCTGCACATGATGCCTCGAGGTTCCCCCCCACCCGAGGCATCGCGTCGGACAGTGCTCTAGCTGCGATGTGCCCGCAGGTACTCCAGAGCCTTGTCCGCATGGGCTTCGAACCGTACTTCGCTCGAGAAGGTCTCGAGTACCTTCCGGTCGGTGCCGATCACGAACGTCGCGCGTTTGACCGGGGAGAGCTTTGCCAGCAGACCGCGCTTGACGCCGAATGCGGTGGCGACACTGCCGTCCTCGTCGGAGAGCAGCGGGTAGTCGAAGGACTTGGCGGCGGCGAACTCTGCCTGCTTGGCGACAGCATCGGCGCTGATGCCGACGCGGGTTGCTCCGACCTCGGCGAACTCCGATGCCAAGTCCCGGAAGTGGCACGCCTCGGCGGTGCAACCGGGAGTGAAGGCCGCGGGGTAGAAGAACAGCACGACCGGACCGTTCGCCAGCAATTCGGTCAGTGTTCGGGTCTTTCCGGTCTGGTCCGGAAGGGAAAAATCGGGAACGAGCTCGCCTGGTTTCATGCTCGGCAGGTTACCGCGAGCGCCGACCCTGCACCCGAACCTGGGAGGATGGTGGCATGCACGGCGAGACGACCACCGACCCCAGCCCCACTCCCGATACCGAGAACTCGGACTCGACCACCTCACGTGAGGTGTTCCGGCATCTCGCCGCAGAGCACCGCGTGGTGCCCGTGACGCGAAAGGTGCTCGCCGACTCCGAGACTCCACTGTCTGCATACCGCAAGCTCGGTGCCGATCGACCCGGAACCTTCTTGCTGGAATCCGCGCAGAACGGCAGCTCGTGGTCCAGGTGGTCGTTCATCGGTGCAGGCGCTCCGGCGTCGCTCACGGTCATCGACGGTGAGGCCGCGTGGCGCGGCAACGTCCCCGCGGGCGTGCCGAGCGGCGGTGATCCTCTCGAAGTGCTGGCGCGGACATTGGAGCTGTTGCACTCGGAGCGGCTGCCCGGTCTACCCCCGTTGACCGGCGGCATGGTGGGTTACCTCGGATACGACTCGGTGCGGCGCATCGAAAAACTGCCCGAGCACGCGCAGGACGACCTCGGTGTCCCGGAGATGGTCATGCTGCTCGCCACCGATCTCGCGGCCGTCGACCACCACGAGGGAGCGATCACCCTGATCGCGAACGCGGTGAACTGGAACGGCACCGACGAGCACGTCGACGAGGCGTACGACGACGCCGTGCGTCGCCTCGATCGCATGTGTGCGGACCTGTCGAAGCCCGCGGCCTCCACCGTCTCCACCGTCTCCAGGCCCGCGCCGCAGTTCCGGCGTCAGCGCACGTCCGAGGGCTTCGGTGCCGACGTCGCTCGCCTGGTCGAGGAGATCGAAGCAGGAGAGGCGTTCCAAGTTGTGCTCTCCCAGCGTTTCGAGATGGACACCGATGCATCACCCCTCGACGTCTACCGAATGCTACGAGCCTCCAATCCCAGCCCGTACATGTATCTGATGCACGTACCGGGCGAGAACGACGAGACGGCCTTCTCCATCGTCGGATCGAGCCCCGAGGCATTGGTGACGGTGGTCGACGGTCTGGCCACCACGCATCCGATCGCGGGTACACGGTGGCGCGGCACGTCCGAGGAAGAGGACGTGCTGCTCGAGAAGGACCTGCTCGCCGACGAGAAGGAGAACGCCGAGCACCTGATGCTCGTCGATCTGGGCCGCAACGATCTCGGACGTGTCTGCGCTCCCGGCACCGTTCGCGTGAGCGACTACCGCCACATCGAGCGATACAGCCACGTCATGCATCTGGTGTCGACGGTCACCGGACGGTTGTCCGAGGGCAAGCGCGCCCTCGACGCGGTCAAGGCCTGCTTCCCGGCAGGCACCCTCTCCGGGGCCCCGAAAGTGCGCGCGATGGAACTGATCGACGAGCTGGAACCGACGCGACGCGGTATCTACGGCGGCATCGTGGGTTACCTCGATTTCGCGGGGGACGCCGACACGGCCATTTCGATTCGGACCGCTCTGATCAAGGACGGCACCGCCTACGTTCAGGCCGGGGCAGGCGTCGTGGCCGACTCGGTTGCGGAGTACGAGGACGACGAGGCACGGAACAAGGCGATGGCGGTGCTGGGAGCCGTCGCGGCAGCGGAATCGCTCCGTGAGGTCGGCGGCCGATGACCGAGCGATCCGGTCGCCGCGGGTCGTCCGCTCTTCCCGTCGCGCTTCTGGTCGTTGCAGCGGCGTGCCTGTGGGGCGCGTCGAGAATGACCTGGGTTCGGGTGACGTCGTTCGACGGCCTCGGTGAGAGCCGGACCGACGAGCTGCTCGGCAGCACCTGGGCTGCTGCCACGACGCCGCTCGCGCTGGTGCTGGTGGCAGCGATCGCCGCGTCGTTCGCCGTGCGAGGGTGGGCCTCTCGGGTGCTGGCCCTGTTGATCGCCGTCGTAGCCGTGGCGGCCGCGATTCCGGCAGTTCGACTGCTCACTGCCGGGGCTTCGGATTCCGAATCCGCGGCGCTGGCTGAGCTTCCTGCACGCGCCCAGGTCTCGATGACGGACGTCTCGATTCTGCCGGCGATCGTCACCCTCGTCGGTGCAGTCTGCGCCTTCGCTGCTGCTGTGGTGTCGATTCGGAAAACGTTTGCCCCGCAGGTACTCTCGTCCAAGTACGACGCCCCGGCGGTGCGTCGCGACGAGGTCGCTCGGCGCGCGCGCACCACGGCATCCGGTGCCGGCGCGGCGGACGAGGGAGAGGACCTCACCGAACGCATGATGTGGGACGCGCTCGACGCAGGCGAAGACCCTACCGACGAGTCCGGTACCCGGCGTTCGTCGGATTGAAACGGACCTCTACGCTAGGTCCGACCCCGATGAGATTCCTCACATCGGACGTCGACGCTCAGAAAGGACTGGGGGCACCATGACTGTTCTCGACTCGATTCTCGACGGTGTGCGAGCCGACGTGGCCGCGCGTGAATCGGTGGTCGATTTCGCCGCCGTGAAAGCAGCAGCGAAAGCAGCCCCGGCCCCCCTCGACGCGGCAGCTGCCCTCCGTGAGGACGGCATCGGCGTCATCGCCGAAGTGAAGCGGGCGAGCCCGTCCAAGGGCGCGTTGGCAGACATCGGTGATCCGGCTGTTCTCGCTCGCGCATACGAGCAGGGCGGCGCTCGCATCATCAGCGTTCTCACCGAGGAGCGTCGGTTCCACGGTTCACTCGCGGACCTCGACGCGGTCCGTGCCGCCGTCTCGATTCCCGTGCTGCGCAAGGATTTCATCGTCGGTCCGTATCAGATCCACGAGGCTCGGGCCCACGGTGCCGATGTCATCCTGCTGATCGTCGCGGCACTGGAACAGGATGCGTTGACCTCGTTGCTCGACCGCACCGAGTCGCTGGGTATGACTGCGCTCGTCGAGGTGCACACCGAGGCCGAAGCGGATCGCGCCCTCGAAGCCGGTGCCAGCGTCATCGGTATCAACGCCCGCAATCTGAAGACGCTCGAGATCGACCGTGACAGCTTCGGCCGTATCGCGCCCGGGTTGCCCAGCGAGATCATCCGTATCGCGGAGTCCGGGGTGCGGGGCACTGCAGATCTGCTCGCCTACGCCGGTGCCGGTGCCGACGCGGTACTCGTCGGCGAGGGCTTGGTCACGGCAGGGGATCCACGCACGGCCGTCTCGGACCTGGTGACGGCCGGAACGCATCCGTCGTGCCCCAAGCCCGCACGCTGACCCGAGCGCGGCTGCGGTCCGCCGTTGGGGCACACTGGACAGGTGAGCACCAGCAATTCTTCTTTCACCACGGACGCCCCGCAGGCAGTCCGTTTCAAGGGCGCTGATCTGCCGCAGAGCAGCATCGGCCTCACCGATCGCAGCGCGCACGAGCCCGATGTGGGTGGCCACTTCGGCGTCTACGGCGGCAGATTCGTGCCCGAGGCTCTGATGGGTGTGATCGAGGAAGTCACCGCCGAGTACGAGAAGGTGCGCAGCGACAACGAGTTCCTCGCTGAACTCGACCGACTGCAGCGCGATTACACCGGTCGCCCGTCACCGGTCTTCGAGGCGACACGGCTGTCCGAGCACGCCGGCGGCGCTCGTATTCTTCTCAAGCGAGAAGACCTCAACCACACCGGTTCTCACAAGATCAACAACGTTCTCGGCCAGGTTTTGCTCGCCAAGCGGATGGGCAAGACTCGTGTCATCGCGGAGACAGGTGCCGGTCAACACGGCGTCGCGACCGCCACGGCCTGTGCGCTGATGGGTCTCGACTGCGTCGTCTACATGGGCGAGGTCGACACCGAGCGCCAGGCCCTCAACGTCGCCCGAATGCGTTTGCTCGGGTCGGAAGTCGTCGCAGTGAAGTCCGGTTCACGCACTCTCAAGGACGCGATCAACGAGGCGCTGCGCGACTGGGTCACCCACGCGGACAACACGTACTACTGCTTCGGCACTGTCGCCGGGCCGCACCCGTTCCCGGTCATGGTGCGCGACTTCCAGCGCATCATCGGCCTCGAAGCGCGGCAGCAGGTGCTCGCGTCCACGGGCAGGCTGCCCGACGCCATCGCTGCCTGCGTCGGCGGTGGCTCCAACGCGATCGGCATCTTCCACGCCTTCATCGACGACGCCGACGTTCGACTGATCGGTTTCGAGGCGGCAGGTGACGGCGTCGAGACGGGTCGCCACGCCGCGACCATCAGCGGTGGAACCCCGGGAGCGCTGCACGGTGCCTACTCGTATCTGCTGCAGGACGAGGACGGTCAGACCGTCGACTCCCACTCCATCTCGGCGGGGTTGGACTACCCGGGCGTCGGTCCGGAGCATTCGTACCTGCACGACATCGGGCGCGCCGAGTACCGCGGCATCACCGATACCGAAGCCATGAACGCCTTCAAGCTGCTGTGCCGGACCGAAGGCATCATTCCGGCCATCGAGTCCTCGCACGCCATCGCCGGTGCATTGACACTCGGCAAGGAGTTGGGTGAAGGCGCGATCATCCTGGTCAACCTCTCCGGGCGTGGCGACAAGGATGTCGACACCGCGGCCGAGTGGTTCGGTTTGATCGACGGAGGCGGCGAAGCGAACGTGGACGACGAAGTGGGGATCAAGCCATGAGCAACAACGACTCTCGCCTCTCGGGGACCTTCGCGCAGTGCCGTGCCGAAGGGCGCGCAGCGCTCGTCGGATACCTCCCGGCAGGTTTTCCGACCGTGCCGCGCTCGGTCGAGGTGTTCAAGACCATGGTCGACGCCGGATGCGACATCGTCGAGGTCGGCATTCCGTATTCCGATCCGGTGATGGACGGCCCCACGATTCAGGCCGCAGCCGACGTTGCGCTGCGAGCCGGTGCTCGGGTCAAGGACGTGTTCGCAGTCACCGAGCAGGTCTCTGCCGCGGGCGGAAAAGCGGTCGTCATGACCTACTGGAACCTGGTGCTCAAGTACGGCATCGAGAACTTCGCGCGGGATCTCGCAGGCGCTGGTGGGCTCGGAATCATCACTCCGGATCTCATTCCCGACGAGGCACAGGAATGGATCGAGGTCTCGAACCGCTACGAACTCGACCGAATCTTCCTCGTCGCTCCGTCGTCGACCGAGGAGCGGCTCGTCAGCACCGTCGAAGCAAGTAGCGGCTTCGTCTACGCGGCCTCGACTATGGGCGTCACCGGAGCCCGCGACGCGGTGTCCTCGATGGCCCCCGCGCTCTCGGCGCGCATTCGTGAGCACTCCGACATCCCGATCGGTGTCGGCCTCGGTGTCCGTTCCGGTGCGCAGGCTGCCGAGATCGCCCGGTATGCCGACGCCGTGATCGTCGGTTCGGCATTGGTCAGTGCCGTGGACAAGGGACTCGACGCCGTGCGCGACCTGACGACGGAACTCGCCGAGGGTGTCCGTTCCGCTAACGTAGCGTCGTGACTTCGACCGCGATCCTGGCCTACATTCCCAGTCCGCCGCAGGGGGTGTGGCACGTCGGACCGTTGGCTCTGCGGGCCTACGCCCTGTTCATCATCATCGGCATCGTCGTTTCTGTGGTGTGGGGTGATCGACGCTGGGTGGCCCGAGGCGGAACCAAGGGCACAGTCCTCGACGTCGCAGTCTGGGCCGTCCCGTTCGGGCTGCTGGGCGGGCGTCTGTACCACGTCGCAACCGACTGGAAGACCTACTTCGGTCCCGGCGGAAACCCGATCGAAGCGTTGTACGTCTGGAACGGCGGATTGGGAATCTGGGGAGCGGTGTTCCTCGGCGGCGTCGGTGCCTGGATCGCCTGCCGTCGACGCGGAATTCCGTTGCCGGCATTCGGTGACGCCGTCGGCCCACCGATTCTGCTCGCCCAGGCGATCGGCCGCATCGGCAACTACTTCAACCAGGAACTGTACGGCCGTGCCACCACTCAGCCGTGGGGTCTGGAGATCTACGAGCGGGTCGACGCCAACGGACGGCTCGATCCACTCAACGGAGTCTCGACCGGTTTCGTGGAAAAAGTGGTGCATCCGACGTTCCTGTACGAGCTGTTGTGGAGCGTCGCGGTCGTCGTCCTTCTGGTTCTCGTGGACCGCAAGTACACGATCAGCCACGGTCGACTGTTCGCGCTGTACGTTGCCGGATACTGCGCGGGGCGGTTCTGGGTGGAACTCATGCGCGACGACTTCGCCACGACGATCGCCGGTATCCGCATCAACACTTTCACCTCCGCCATCATCTTCGTTCTGGCGGTCGCGTACTTCGTGATCGCCACCAAGGGCCGAGAAGAACCGGCAACGCTGAGGTCGAACGACGACGAGGATCGCGAGGTCTCCGAGGTCACCTCGTCGGATGCGACAGACTCGCGCCCGACGCCGGTCGACGACACCACGGACGCGGGCACCGCCGACGTGCAGCCCGCTGGGACGTCCGACAAGAAAGCCGAGGAAGAAGGCAGTACGCGTGGTTGATTTCGACAAGACCCCTGGACCCGAGCCCGAGCCGGGTTCCGGCACTGCCGATTCCAGCGACAACGCGACCGAGCGGACCGCATCGTTCGGCACGCCGTTCGACTACGACGCCACTGCCGAAGCGTCGCTCTCGGAGCCTCCTGGAACCTCGGAGTCCGCGCCCTCGCACGGTCCGACCGGCCCCACGGGTCCGGGGTGGGACACGTACTCGGGTATCGGAAACGGGCCGGGTTGGTCCAGCACGCCGAGCTACCCGGCACCGAGTCCGGACGGCAGTACCGACAATCCGCTTGGTGGATTCCCGCCACCCCCCGGCTACCAGCAGCAGGGTTACGGCCAGCAGAGTTATCCGCAACAGGGGTATCCGCAGCAGGGCTATCCGCAACAGGGGTACGGCCAGCCACAGAATTTCGGCCAGCCACAGAATTTCGGTCAGCAGGGGTATCAACAGCAGGGTTACCCACAGCCGGGTTATCAACAGCAGGGCTACCCACAGCAGGGGTACGGCCAGCAGGGTTTCCCGCAACAGAGCTACGGCCAGCAGGGCTATGGCGTACCCCCTGGCTACCAGGGCGGACCCGGGTTCGGTGTAGGCCCCGATGCGCCGTACGGGCGTGATCCGATGACCGGCGAGCCGCTGTCGGACAAGTCCAAGATCGTCGGCGGCCTGTTGCAGATATTTCTCGGCTGGTTGGGTGTCGGTCGCTTCTATCTCGGCAGTATCGGGATCGGTGTCGCCCAGCTGCTCCTGTTCTTCTTCGGGGTGCTGCTCACGGCAGTGTTCGGCCTCGGACTGATCGTGTTGTTCGGGCTGTTCGTCTGGCACCTCGTCGACGGCGTGCTGATACTGGTGGGCAATGTGACGGACCCTCAGGGGCGAAAACTGAGAGACTGAACCCCTTGTTCGCACCGCATCCGCACAAGGGAGCCCGACGTGAGTGACTCAGGTAAATGGCCGTCCAACGGTTCGCCGGAAGACGGATCCGGTTCGACGGAGCCGACGATCTCGTTCGAGAAGAACACCCCTACAGGGCCGGGTCCCGTCTACGGCGCACCCGATCCCAAGTACAGCACTCCGACCTACGGCACTCCCGGCGTCGACGAGCAGGGGCAGTTCGGGCCTCCACCCGGCACCGGTTACCCACCGCCATCCGAGGGGTCCGGCCAGTACGGCGCTCCCCAGTACGGCGGCCAACAGTACGGCGCTCCCCAATACGGTGGTCCCCAGTACGCGGGCGGGCCCGGATACATGGACCCGATGGCTCCGTACGGTCGGCACCCGGTCACCGGTGAGCCGTTCTCGGACAAGCAGAAGCTGACGGCAGGTCTGCTCGGCATCCTGTTGGGCGCGTTCGGAGCAGGTCGCTTCTATCTCAACCAGCCGGGCATCGCGGTGGCGCAGATAGCCGTCACGTGGCTCACCTGCGGTATCGGCGGAATCTGGCCGTTGATCGACGGCATATTGATGCTCACCGGCAGCGTGCGTGATCAGCACGGTCGACCGTTGCGCGACTGACGATCGCATTCGTCACAGCCGACATTCGTGATTGCATCGATGCGAATGCCAGCTGCTACGATTTCGCCATCCGGGAGAGATCCCGGATTCTTTCGCGGGCCAGAGCTGTCCCGGTGAATTCCCGATAGGCAGTTCAATTCGGCTCATCCGACCGTTTCGGTCGATCCGAGCCGACCAGCCGACGGGGTTGCCGAGACTTCCGGCGCAGGGTCGAAGACACTGCACCGCTTGCACGCACCCCACCGGCCTACGTGGAGGTGATCGTGGTGCTGTTTTCTCGGATGCCTGCGGAGCAAGGTCTGTACGACCCGAGCTCGGAGAAGGATTCCTGTGGCGTGGCGATGATCGCCGACATCGCGGGTCGCCGCTCTCACGCGATCGTCGCCGACGGGGTTCTGGCACTGGAGAACCTGGAACATCGCGGAGCTGCCGGTGCCGAGCCCAACAGCGGTGACGGCGCGGGCATTCTGATTCAGCTCCCTGTCGAACTCCTCGACTCCCTCGCGCCGTTCGACCTGCCCGCGCCCGGAGCCGACGGTGACAACACGTTCGCGGCCGGAGTGTGTTTTCTGCCGCAGGGTATCCGTGAGCGGGCCATCGCCGTCGAGCGCGTCGAATCCGTTGCGGCCGAAGAAGGTCTGGACATCCTGGGCTGGGTTCCGGTCGAGGTCGATCCCGATCGAGCCGATGTGGGCCTCACCGCCCTCGGTTGCATGCCGTACATGAGCTACCTCTACGTCACCGCTCCCGAGGTCGACGGCACGCGTCCGGCCGGTCTCGCTCTCGACCGTCTCGTCTACGGATTGCGCAAGCGTTCCGAGCGGGTCACCCCCGAGATCGAGGCCGAGGGGTCGGGACTGTTCTTTCCGTCGTTGTCCTCGCGCACCATCGTCTACAAGGGCATGCTCACCACGATGCAGCTGCCGCTGTACTTTCCGGAACTGCGTAACCCGTTGTGCACGAGCGCCATTGCCATCGTGCACAGTCGCTTCTCGACCAACACGTTCCCGTCGTGGCCGCTGGCGCACCCGCATCGCTACGTCGCCCACAACGGCGAGATCAACACCGTCAAGGGCAACCGAAACCGGATGCGGGCTCGCGAAGCGTTGCTGTCGAGTGACCTGATTCCCGGGGACCTGGAGCGCTTGTTCCCGATCTGCAACCCCGATGCCTCGGACTCGGTGTCGCTGGACGAGGTGCTCGAACTACTGCACCTCGGCGGACGCAGCGTGCCGCACGTGGTGATGATGATGGTGCCCGAGCCGTGGGAGAACCACCGCACGATGGATCCGCGGGTGCGAGCGTTCTACCAGTTCCACTCGTCGATGATGGAGGCCTGGGACGGTCCGGCCTGCGTGACGTTCACCGACGGCAGCTATGTCGGAGCCGTGCTGGATCGCAACGGCCTTCGCCCCGGCCGCTGGTGGCAGACGGCGGACGGTCGCGTGATCCTCGCCAGTGAGGCAGGCGTGCTCGACGTGCCCCAATCCGAGGTCGTCGCCAAAGGTCGCCTCGAGCCCGGCAAGATGTTCCTGATCGACACCGTCGCCGGACGTCTCGTGCCGGACGAGGAGATCAAACTCCAACTGGCAACCGAACATCCGTACCAGGAGTGGCTGCACGCGGGTCTGCTCGAGATCAAGAGCCTGCCCGAGCGTGCTCACATCCAGTACAACCACGACTCGGTGGTGCGCAGGCAGGTCGCTTTCGGCTACACCGAGGAAGACCTCCGCGTCGTGCTGACGCCGATGGCCGCATCCGGGGGCGAGCCGCTCGGATCGATGGGTACCGATACCCCGGCCGCGGTGATGTCACAGCGGTCGCGTCAGCTCTACGACTACTTCATCGAACTGTTCGCACAGGTCACCAACCCGCCGCTGGACTCGATCCGCGAGGAGATCGTGACCTCGCTCGCGCGGGTGATGGGTCCGGAGCAGAACCTGCTCGAGCCCACTGCGGCGTCGTGCAGGCAGATCGTGTTGCCGTGGCCGGTGCTCGACAACGACGAGCTCAACAAGATCATCCACATCAACGACGACGGAGACCATCCGGGACTGTCGGCCACGGTGTTGCGTGGGCTGTACGAGGTGGAGCGCGGCGGCGAAGGCCTTGCCGAGGCCATCGAGGAGTTGCGGGCCCGGGCATCGGAAGCGATCGCTGCGGGCTACACCACGCTGATCATCTCCGATCGCGATTCGGATCACACTCGGGCCCCGATCCCGTCGCTGCTGGCCACCTCGGCGGTGCACCATCACCTGGTTCGCACCAAGGAGCGCACCAAGATCGCGCTCGTCGTCGAATCCGGTGACGCGCGCGAGGTGCACCATCTGGCGCTGCTCATCGGCTTCGGTGCCGCAGCCGTCAATCCGTATCTGGCGATGGAATCGATCGAGGATCTGGTCGGCGAGGGCGAACTGACCGGAGTCGAACCGACGATCGCGGTACGGAACTATCTGTACGGTCTCGGCAAGGGCGTACTCAAGGTGATGTCGAAGATGGGCATCTCGACCGTCGGGTCCTACACCGGCGCACAGGTTTTCGAGGCCGTCGGTCTCGATCGCGAGGTGGTGCGCGAGTACTTCAAGGGCACGGTCAGCAAGCTCGGCGGCGTCGGCCTCGACGTGCTCGCCGAGGAGGTCAAGCTGCGCCACCGCAGGGCGTACCCCGAGAATCCGACCGACCGCGTCCATCGCCGGCTGGAAATCGGCGGCGAATACCAGTTCCGACGCGAGGGTGAGCTGCACCTGTTCACCCCTGAGACGGTGTTCCTGCTGCAGCACGCCACGCGCACCGGTCGATACGACGTGTTCCAGAAGTACACCGACGAGGTGGACCGGCTCGCTCGCGAGGGCGGTGCGCTGCGCGGTCTGTTCGAGTTCAAGGACGGTGTCCGGCCGCCGGTTCCGCTCGACGAGGTCGAATCGGTCGAGTCGATCGTCACCCGGTTCAACACCGGCGCGATGAGCTACGGATCCATCTCCGCCGAGGCGCACGAGACTATGGCCGTCGCGATGAACAATCTCGGCGGACGGTCCAACTCGGGGGAGGGCGGCGAGGACGTCGACCGGCTCTACGATCCGACGCGACGCAGTGCCGTCAAGCAGGTCGCCAGCGGTCGGTTCGGTGTCACCAGCGACTATCTGGTCAACGCCACGGACATTCAGATCAAGATGGCGCAGGGTGCCAAGCCGGGCGAGGGCGGTCAGCTGCCCGGGTACAAGGTGTATCCATGGGTGGCCAAGACCCGACACTCGACGCCGGGTGTCGGCCTCATCTCGCCGCCCCCGCACCACGACATCTACTCGATCGAGGATCTCGCGCAGCTGATCCACGATCTGAAGAACGCCAACGAGAAGGCGCGCGTGCACGTCAAGCTCGTCAGTTCCGTCGGCGTCGGCACGGTGGCGACGGGGGTGAGCAAGGCACACGCCGACGTCGTTCTCATCTCCGGATACGACGGCGGAACCGGTGCTGCGCCGTTGACCTCTCTCAAGCATGCAGGCGCTCCGTGGGAGATCGGCCTCGCCGACGCCCAGCAGACGCTGGTGCTCAACGGCCTGCGTGATCGCATCACCGTGCAGTGCGACGGCGGCATGCGCACCGGACGCGACGTCATCGTTGCGGCATTGCTCGGCGCAGAGGAGTTCGGGTTCTCGACGGCCCCGCTGATCGTGGCGGGCTGCATCATGATGCGCGTCTGCCACCTGGACACCTGCCCGGTCGGTGTCGCCACCCAGAACCCGGAGCTGCGCAAGAGGTTCACCGGCAAGCCCGAGTTCCTCGAGGACTTCTTCAAGTTCATCGCCGAGGACGTGCGAAAGTACCTCGCGCAGCTCGGTTTCCGGAGTATCGACGAGGCGGTCGGTCACGCCGACGTGCTCGAGACGGCAGCCGGAGTGGCGCACTGGAAGAGCAAGGGACTCGATCTGACGCCGATCTTCGCGATGCCCGTCGACCGCCACGGTGCCCCGATGACGCAGCGTCGACGCCTCCGCGCGCAGGACCACGGTCTCGATCTCGCGCTGGACCGGACTCTGATCCAGTTGGCCGAGGGAGCTTTGGAGGATGCGCATCCGGTCAAGCTCGAGCTGCCGGTACGCAACGTCAATCGCACCGTCGGAACGCTGCTGGGGTCCGAGGTCACCCGGCGCTACGGCGCGGTCGGGTTGCCGGACGACACCATTCGCATCGCGTTCACCGGATCGGCCGGTCAGTCTCTCGGGGCTTTCCTGCCGCCGGGTATCACCATCGATCTGGTCGGTGACGCGAACGACTATGTCGGTAAGGGATTGTCGGGCGGCCGAATAGTCGTGCGCCCTGCCGACGACGCACCGTTCGTCGCAGAGGACAACGTGATCGCAGGAAACACGATTCTCTACGGTGCCACCTCGGGTGAGGTGTACCTGCGCGGTAAGGCAGGGGAGCGGTTCGCGGTCCGTAACTCGGGAGCCGTCGCGGTGAACGAGGGCGTGGGCGACCACGCGTTCGAGTACATGACCGGCGGTCGCGTCGTGGTGCTCGGGCCGACCGGTCGCAACATGGCTGCGGGTATGTCCGGCGGCATCGCGTACGTCCTCGGTCTCGATCCGGCGGACGTGAACATGGCGATGGTCGAACTGCAGGTGCCCAACCCGGACGATCTGGTGTGGCTGCGCGAGACCGTCGAGAATCACCGCCGGTGGACCGGTTCCACCGTCGCGACCTCGCTGCTGGCCGACTGGCCCCGCCGGTCTGCGTTGTTCACCAAAGTCATGCCCGTCGACTACCAGCGAGTGCTGGAGGCGACAAGAATGGCGCGTGCCGAAGGGCGCGACGTCGATGCTGCGATCATGGAGGCTGCACGTGGCTGATCCACAGGGATTTCTGAAAGTCGTCAAGCGTGAGGCTGCCAAGCGTCCGATCGGCGAGCGCGTCAAGGACTGGAACGAGGTGTACTCGCACCAGCCGACGAGCGAGCGTGCCGCCGAGGTCTCCGATCAGGCGCGTCGCTGCATGGACTGCGGTATTCCGTTCTGCCACTCGGGTACTGCAGGTTGCCCGCTGGGAAATCTGATCCCCGAATGGAACGACCTGGTGCGCCGCGGCCGCTGGGATGCGGCCAGCGACCGACTGCACGCGACCAACAATTTTCCGGAGTTCACCGGGCGGGTCTGCCCGGCCCCGTGTGAATCGGCATGTGTGCTGTCGATCTCCGAGGCGGCCACCGGCGGAAGCGTGACGATCAAGCGGGTCGAGCAGACCATCGCGGACCTGGCCTGGGAAGACGGCAGCATCGTTCCGCAGCCGCCGACGATCACCACCGGCAAGCGGGTCGCCGTCGTCGGATCCGGCCCTGCGGGATTGGCTGCAGCGCAACAGCTCACACGCGCCGGGCACGACGTCACCGTGTACGAGCGGGACGATCGTCTCGGCGGTCTGCTGCGCTACGGCATCCCCGAGTTCAAGCTCGAGAAGTCCGTGCTGGATCAGCGCCTCATGCAGATGCGGGCCGAGGGAACGCACTTCGTCACCGACTGCGAGGTCGGGATCGACTTCACCGTCGAGCAACTGCGTGAATCCTTCGACGCAGTCGTTCTCGCAGTCGGAGCTCTGCGGGCTCGTGACAACGCCGAGGTCATCGGTCGCGAACTCGACGGCATCCACCTGGCCATGGAGCATCTGGTGCCGTCGAACAAGGAATGCGAGGGCGACGGTCCCACCTCGATCTCCGCTGCAGACAAGCACGTGGTGATCATCGGCGGCGGCGACACCGGAGCCGACTGCCTGGGAACGGCGCACCGCCAAGGTGCTGCGTCGGTGACGCAACTCGATTACAACCCCGCTCTGCCCGGGGCTCGCGACGACAGTCTCTCGCCGTGGCCGTCGTGGCCGCTGGTGCTGCGCACCTCACCCGCGCACGCCGAGGGTGGCGTCGTGCGTCATCAGGTCGCGGTGCAGCGATTCCTCGGTGACGAGCGCGGGCACGTTCGTGCGATGGTGCTCGCCGAGGTGGAGGTGCAGCGCGACGCGGACGGTCGACGCATCGTCACACCCATCGGGGAGGAGATCGAATTGCCCTGTGATCTGGCGTTGTTCGCGATCGGTTTCGAAGGTGTCGAGCACGGTCCGCTGCTCGACGAGTACGGCCTGGCGCTGACCAAGCGGGGTGCGCTCTCGTGTGGTCCCGACTGGCAGACCACGGCACCGGGCGTGTTCGTGTGCGGGGATGCGCATCGCGGTGCGTCGTTGGTCGTGTGGGCGATCGCGGAGGGTCGATCCGCGGCTCACGGAGTCGATGCTTTCCTCACCGGACACTCGGAATTGCCGTCGCCCGTACACCCGACCGCACTGCCTCTGGCGGTCGTGTGACTCCCGTCTCTGAACCGGTACAGACCGTCCCAGCTGCGGGATAGCGCGGCTACCCGTCGGTAGTATTCGGGTGGATGCGTCTGCGATAGAGAACGCGGCGTCCAGCGGCTAGGCTCGCCTTCGTGAGCCGACGTACGAAGATTGTCTGCACCCTTGGACCCGCAACCGCAACCACAGAGCGCATCCGCGAACTCGTCGAGAGTGGAATGGATGTCGCACGACTGAACTTCAGCCATGGTGATCACCCCGATCATCAGGCCAACTACGAGAGGGTCCGCGCAGCATCGGACGCCACCGGCAAAGCCGTGGGTATCTTGGCCGACCTGCAGGGACCGAAGATTCGTCTCGGCCGATTCGCCGAGGGTTCGACCACCTGGGCGGCCGGTGAGCTGATCCGCATCACCGTCGAGGAGTGCGAGGGCACCCACGACCGAGTGTCGACCACGTACAAGGAGCTGGCCCAGGACGCCAAGGAAGGCGACCGCCTCCTCGTCGACGACGGCAAGGTCGGCCTCGTGGTCACCGGCGTCGAAGGCAACGACGTACTGTGCCGTGTCACCGAAGGTGGACCGGTCAGCAACAACAAGGGCGTGTCCCTGCCGGGCATGGATGTGTCCGTCCCCGCCATGAGCGAGAAGGACATCGCCGACCTCGAGTTCGCCCTTGCCCTCGGTGTCGACTTCATCGCGCTCTCGTTCGTCCGTTCTCCCGCGGACGTCGAACTCGTCCACGCCGTGATGGACCGCGTGGGCCGTCGAGTTCCCGTCATCGCCAAGCTCGAGAAGCCCGAGGCCGTCGACAATCTCGAAGCCATCGTGCTCGCATTCGACGCGATCATGGTCGCCCGCGGTGACCTCGGCGTCGAGTTGCCCCTCGAGCAGGTACCTCTGGTGCAGAAGCGCGCCATCCAGATCGCCCGCGCCAACGCCAAGCCCGTCATCGTCGCGACCCAGATGCTCGAATCGATGATCGAGAACTCCCGCCCGACGCGCGCCGAGGCGTCCGACGTCGCCAACGCAGTGCTCGACGGTACCGACGCGGTCATGCTCTCCGGTGAGACCTCGGTCGGTAAGTACGTGATGGAAACCGTGCGGACGATGGCTCGCATCGTCGAGACGGTCGAGACCGAGGGCGACAGTGTTCCTCCGCTGACGCACGTCCCGCGCACCAAGCGTGGCGTCATCTCCTACGCCGCCCGCGACATCGGTGAGCGCCTGGACGCGAAGGCACTCGTTGCGTTCACCCAGTCGGGTGACACCGTTCGACGGTTGGCTCGTCTGCACACCAAGCTTCCGTTGCTCGCCTTCACCTCCATCTCCGAAGTGCGCAGCCAGCTGTCGCTGAGCTGGGGAACCGAGACGTTCCTGGTCCCCGATGTCGGCTCGACGGACGCGATGGTCAAAGAGGTCGACAAGGCGCTCCTCGAACTCGGTCGGTACAACAAGGGCGATCAGGTCGTGATCGTGGCCGGTGCCCCTCCCGGCACAGTAGGCTCGACCAACTTGATCCATGTGCACCGAATCGGAGAAGAGGACCGGTAAGTGGTCGAAGCGGGGGGAACCGGCGTCAGCGAAAGCGCGCCGAGCAGTACAGCTGTACGCAGGACAGATCTCGAGACGCTCCTCGATCTCCTCGCACTCGAGGAGATCGAGGAGGACGTGTTCCTCGGGGTTCACCCCGAGCAGGTGGGCAGTCGAACGTTCGGGGGGCAGCTCGTTGCTCAGGGCCTGATCGCGGCGGGCCGGACCGTATCCGGTACGTCGCGGGACGTGCACGCGATCAACGCGCACTTCATTCGCGGGGGTGACGTCAAGAAGCCCATCGAGTACCGGGTCTCGCGACAGCGCGACGGCCGAGCCTTCGCCAACCGGCAGGTCACCGCCGTACAGGACGGCAACGAGCTGTTCGTCATGCTCGCGGCCTTCCAGGATTTCGGTAAGGGCCTCGAGCACAGCGTCGAGGTTCCCGAGGTTCCGTATCCCGACGCACTGCCTCCGCTCGGCGATCATTTCGTCGGGTACGAGGACCGTCTGCAGATGTTCGTCGACGCCCTCAAGCCGATCGACATGCGCTACGCGAACGATCCCGCGTGGATCATGCACGGCACCGGGGAGAAGCTCAATCACAATCGCGTGTGGATGAAGGCCGACGGGGATCTGCCCGACGCGTCGATCTTTCACGCCGCGACCATGGGCTACGCGTCGGACACCACCGTGCTCGATTCGATCATCACCACCCACGGCCTGTCGTGGGGACTCGACCGCATCGTCGCGGCGACGGTGAATCACTCCATCTGGTTTCACCGTCCGTTCCGGTTCGACGAATGGGCTCTCTACGCCACCGAATCGCCGGTTGCGGCCGGCTCGCGCGGACTGGCCACCGGCCGCTTCTTCTCGATGGACGGGCAGCTGCTCGCCACCGTCGTTCAGGAAGGTCTCATCCGGCACTTCCCGAAACGGGTCCGCGACTGAGTGCGTCGGTCCATATTCGCGTCTTGGCCTGCAGATCGAGTGCTGCGTGCGCCGGACTGGTCGACGGTAGTCGTTCGAATCCCACCTGGGGCGTTGCCGATTTCACGTACCGCCGGTAGGTCTCGGCGGCCTTGGCTCCGTTGAAGAACACCCGGTCGATGCCGGGATTCTCGGCGAACAATTGCTCGAAATCGTTTGTCTCGATGGACGATTCGACGATCGCCGAATCCAGGCTTCCTTCACGCGTGCACAGCTTCAGCACGTCCCATATCGCGACGCCCTGGCTGCGCAGACGCTCGGTGCGCGCATCGTAGGGAAGTTCGGGGCCTGCACCGAAGAGCGTTCCCATGATCGGCCAGAACGCATTTCGTGGATGCGCGTAGTACTGCTGCGCAGCCAGCGACGCGACGCCGGGCATCGAGCCCAGAATCAAGGTGTTCGCGCCGCGGCCGAGAATCGGTGCGAAGCTGTGCACGACGTTCATTGCGTGATTACAGCAAATCCCCGCGGGGGCACCGGACAGGGGACCACAATGGAGGTCATGCTGGATCCACGTGTACTCGACAACAACGAACTCGAAGCCGAACTTGCTGCATTGCGCCGGGGTCGTGACGCCTCGATGGACGAGGGCGCGCGCGATGTGTCCACGGCAGACACCGACCACCTCATCGCGCGGTTCGAGGAAGAAATCCGTAAGCGACACCAGGACTCGGTGTCCGATCAGCCCAGCGCCGATCTGCCCTGACCGAGGATCAGAACGGCGCAGGCCGCAGTCGCGGCCACTGTTCTGACGGTGTTCCATCGCGTCCACTTCTCGGTGAAGTTCTGCCACACCTGGGCACCGGCAGCACTGCCGGGATCCACCCCGGCCAACGCGTCGTTGAGGGGGACGTTCGCAACGGCCGTGATCGCGACGCATCCGAGAACGTAGAGAACGGCTCCGCTCACGACCAGCACCGGTGAACCCCGACCGGTCGATACGGCGAGAATCGCTGCGAGAGTGCACGATACGGCTGTCCCGACGAACAGTGCCAGGAACAGTGGGTTCAGAATCGCAGCATTGAATCTCTGCATGGCGGCGATCGCGTCGGGTACCGGCAGTGTTGCCAGGCCGGGGAGCACGCTGATGGAGAAGGCGAGCAGCACTCCGGCAACGAGCCCACATCCGACGGCGGCAACGGCGGTGGCGACTGCGAGCATTCGATCCAACACGGTGATTCCCTCCAGTAGGTGAGCGTTCAGTTGTCCACCCTCGTCCCGAGAGGCTGGATGAGCAATGCGCACACAGCCGCGTTCGATGTCCGATCGTCCATTTCGTGGGACGATCGGTGCATGCGCGGCGCAGATCCCTGGAAGTCGTCCGACCCCCTGGGTGAAGCGCTGCACTTTCTACGGATGACCGGATCGTTCTACGTGCGCTCCGAGATGAGCGGATCCTGGGGTCTCGCATTGCCCGCCATGGAGGATGCGCTGTGGTTTCACACGGTCGTCGACGGCAGTTGCGCATTGTCGGTTCCCGGCGAGCCGACGCGTGAGCTGATCCCCGGCGATTTCGCGTTGGTACCGCACGGGCGAGGGCACGTGCTCACCGCAGCCGGCGACGCATCGGTTCGGGCGACGAGCGTTCACGATCTCCCGCACGAGTACATCAGCGATCGCTACGCGGTGCTCACTCACGACGCGGGCGGTGCCGGCCGTGCGGCGACTCTCGTCTGCGGGGCGGTGCGGCTGGATCATCCTGCCGCGCAGAAGCTCGTTCGCCTGTTGCCCGCGCTGGTGGTGGGCGACGCTGATCCGGGCCCGAGGCAATCGAGGATGCAGAACGTACTGGCTATGGTCGCGGACGAGGCGCGTGTGCTCGAGCCCGGGGGAGAAGCGGTGATCACCCGGCTGTCCGACATTCTGGTGATCCACGCGCTGCGGTCGTGGATCGCGAATACGCCAGGTGCGCAGTCGGGTTGGCTCGGTGCATTGCAGGACGATCGGATCGGAACGGCGTTGGCGATGATCCATCGACACCCGCACGAGCGGTGGACCGTTGCGGGTCTGGCATCGAGGGTGAACATGTCTCGCTCTGCGTTCTCGGCACGTTTCACCGAGCTGGTCGGTGATTCCGTGATGAGCTATCTCGCGACGTGGCGGATGCAGGTCGCGTACGGCACGTTGCGATCCGAGGACGTGGTGATGGCCGAAGTGGCCCGGCGCAGTGGGTATCTGTCGGAGGCTGCGTTCGGGAAGGCGTTCAAGCGCGCCACGGGCGTCTCGCCGGGAAGTGTGCGTCGCCGTCGTGAGGTGTCGATGGCCGACGGTCAGTCGAGCAGGTGACGGAGATAGCTGTTCGGGTCGTCGAGGTAGCGGCGCCAGTGCTGTACCAATTCGAGTTCGTCCCAAGTGCTTCGGCGTAGACCGTGTTCGCCTACTTCGACGATGTCCGCACCGGGCGTCGACGCCAGAATCGGTGAGTGGGTGGCGCAGACGATCTGCGCGCCGTCATTGCCCAGCTCGGACATCAGTGCAACGAGATGGAGGCTCGCGGTGAACGACAGGGCCGATTCGGGCTCATCCAGAACGTAGAAACCGGGTTCGGCCAACATTGCACCGAACATGGTCAGGAACCCTTCACCGTGGCTCATCTCGGCGGTGTTCTCGTCCCAGAAACCCGGCACGCCGCCGAGGTTCTCGGCCATGTCGAACGCGGTCTCGGCGCGCAGGAAGAAGCCGCGCTTGTTCAGTCGTGGGCCACGAAGCATTCGAGAACCTCGTGGCGTGGTCTCGAGTTCGAGTACCTCTCCGAGCGCGCTGGTCACCTCGTCGAGTCGACGCGACTGCTGCGCCGCGCGACCGCCGCGGGCATCGATTCCGAATCCCTCGGCTATTGCTTCGACGAGAGTCGATTTACCGGAACCGTTGTCTCCGACCAGAATTGTGACCGGTGCCAGGAATTCGAGTCCCTCGCGAGCGAGGTCGGCGACAGCAGGCACGGTGAAGGGCCAGTCCGATCCGACATCGTCGGCATGGACGTACGCGCGTTCTACGAACATGGTTCAGGCAGTGACCAGGCGGTCGACGTAACCGGTCTCGTGAGTGGAATCGGCGCTGCAGGTGTAGAAGACCCACTGGGCGGACTGGTCCGCCGAATCCCCGAAACGATGGTCGACCTTCGCTGCGCACAAATTGCCCGCGCTGGTGTCGTGGCATCGAAGACTGCTGGGTATGTACATCACTCCACTGTAGGCGCGATCACGAGCGGCCTTTACCGATACCGATTCGTGGCTGCTGTGGTGCCCTCGGTGAGACTCGAACTCACACTGGACGGGTTTTGAATCCGTTTCCTCTGCCAATTGGGATACGAGGGCTGGCGTCTTTCAAGCAACGATTGACGAGTTTAGAAGATGCGCTTTCGGCCTCGCGCACCGGTACCCTTCAGATGCTCGACGGCCCTGATGGGCGATGACTGTCAAAGGAGACCGATACAGATGAATGCTCCTGGTGCGCACGGTACTGGCAAGCCCCCGCTTCGTGTGGTGGTGGCAGAGGACGAATCCCTGATCCGATTGGACCTCGTGGAGATGCTCCGCGAGGAGGGGTACGACGTGGTCGGTGAAGCGGCCGACGGTCAGCAGGCGGTGGAGTTGGCCGTCGAACTGCGTCCCGATCTGGTCATCATGGATGTGAAGATGCCGCGTCGGGACGGAATCGATGCGGCGTCGGAGATTGCAGAGAAGCGCATTGCGCCCGTCGTCATTCTCACCGCGTTCAGTCAACGCGAACTCGTGGAGAAAGCGCGCGATGCCGGGGCCATGGCGTATCTGGTCAAGCCGTTCACCAAAGCCGATCTGATGCCTGCGGTGGAGTTGGCCGCCAGTCGTTTCGGTGAGATCTCCGCCCTCGAATCCGAGATCGTCGACCTGCAGGATCGGCTCGAGACGCGCAAGCTCATCGAGAAGGCCAAGGGCATCCTGATGGAATCGCAATCGCTCACAGAACCGCAGGCGTTCAAGTGGATTCAGCGAGCCGCGATGGATCGCCGGACCACGATGAAGGCCGTCGCGGAGGTCGTGATCGACACGCTCGGTACCCCTGCGAACAAGCCCGTGGGAGAAAGCTGATCGGCCGGCGAAAGCTACGGCCACGTAAAACTTCGACTCTCTAGGTCACAGTCAGGTCACGAGCGTCGTTCTAGGCCTTGCGAATCGGCTCCGCGCATTAGCGTCTGACCCACACGTGAGCCACATGTAACTCAGGTGCGCTTCATCGACGAGCAATTTCAAGGAGAACCTAGATGGCAATTCGGACCTATGTCCGCACGGCTGCGGTGCTGAGCGTTACCTCGCTCGCACTGTTCGGCTGTTCGTCGAGCGACGACTCGGGCTCGACCGACTCCACCAGTGCCAGCGGCGGCACTGCAGCCGCGGAAACGACCGTCTCCACCGACTGCACGCCCGAGCAGGCCACTGCCGGGGCAACCCCGGACACGGCCCCGCTGGTGGTGGGAACCCTTCTCCCCGAGACCGGAACCCTGGCCTTCCTCGGCCCGCCCGAAGTTGCCGGTGTGCAGCTGGCCGTCAACGACGTCAACGAAGCCGGTGGCGTCCTCGAGCAGCCCGTCACGCTCATCCCCGGTGACTCGGGCGACACGACGACCGATACCGCCAACACCACGGTGGACCGCTTGCTCGCCGGCGGTTCCGACGTCATCGTCGGTGCAGCGTCGTCCTCGGTCTCGCTCAAGGTCATCGACAAGATCGCCAGCGCAGGCGTCGTGCAGTTCTCGCCGGCCAACACGTCCGATCAGTTCGTCTGCTACCCGGACAAGGGGCAGTACTTCCGTACCGCACCCACCGACGTGCTGCAGGCACAGGCCCTGTCCCAGCTGATCGCCCAGGACGGTGCGCAGCGCGTCGCCATCCTCGCGCTCAACGACCCGTACGGCACGGGCCTGGCCGCGAACACCGCGGACAACCTCGAAGAGGCGGGCATCGCGGCGGACCAGATCCAGACCACGATCTACGACCCGAACGCACAGTCGTTCAACGCCGAGGTCGACGGTGTGAAGAACTTCAACCCGGACGCCGTGGCCATCATCGGCTTCGAGGAGTCCGCGAAGATCATCACCCGTATGCACGAGATCGGCATCGGACCGTCCGACGGCACGCTGGTCTACGGCGTCGACGGCAACATGGGCAACGCCCTCGGTGAGTCGGTCGCAGCGGGTCTGCTGGACACGATGCGCGGCACCACTCCGTTGACCGATGTCGGCACCGGATTCCAGGATCGTCTCAAGGTCGTCGATCCGGCTCTGGTGGACTTCAACTACGCGGGTGAGTCCTACGACGCAGTGATCATCTCGGCGCTGGCTGCCGAGCAGGCCAAGTCGACGGCAGGTACCGACATCGCGGCCAACATCAACAGCGTCACCAAGGACGGCACCAAGTGCACCAGCTACGCCGAGTGCCTTCCGCTCGTCAAGGCCGGAACCGATATCGACTACGACGGAATCACCGGCGCGCTGAACTTCAGTGACGCAGGAGAGCCCGCCACCGGTTCCTACGGCAACCTGGTCTTCGGACCGGACAACACCCTGACGACGGAAGATTACATCGTCGTCGGTGAGTGATCTGTAACTGTCACACGGCCTCTGGGCCCGAGTCCTCGATCAGGACTCGGGCCCAGAGGTTTTCGTAGGTGTCACACGTTCGACGGCAACGACGACGGCCCCGGTTCGATGTCGAACCGGGGCCGTCGTCGTTTGCCGAGCAGCTACTTCTTCTCTTTGCTTCCCGCCAGTGTGCCGAGGTACAGCTCGATCACCTTCGGGTCGTTCATCAATGCCGGACCGGTGTCGGTGTAGGCGTTGCGGCCCTGATCGAGTACATAGCCACGGTCGCAGATCTGGAGGCAGCGACGAGCGTTCTGCTCGACCATGATGATCGAGACGCCCGCTGCATTGATCTTCTTGCAGCGGATGAACACCTCGTCCTGGAACATCGGAGACAATCCGGCCGACGGCTCGTCGAGCAGCAGTACCGACGGCTCCATCATCAGTGCGCGTCCCATGGCGACCATCTGTCGTTCGCCGCCGGACAGCGCGCCTGCTTTGACCTTCTTGCGCTCGCCGAGCAGCGGGAACAGCTCGCTGACGAACTCGAAACGCTCACCGAACTTCTTGGGACGCAGATAGATTCCCATCTCGAGGTTCTCTTCGATGGTGAGTGACGGGAACACGTTCTGCGTCTGCGGAACGTAGCCGACTCCCTTGGTGACCAACACATGCGCTTCTGCGGAGGTGATGTTGTCGCCGCGCAGTTTGACGCTGCCCTCACGGACGGCGACCAGACCGAACAGGGTCTTGAGGAGAGTCGACTTCCCGGCACCGTTGGGTCCGATGATGCCGACGATCTCGCCGTCGTTGAGAAAGAAGTTGCACTCGCTGAGGATGTTGACACCGGGGATGTATCCGGCCACCAACCCGTCCGCGCGCAGCAGTGCACCTTCGGCGAGTCGAGCATGTTCCTCGGGTGTCGCGGCGAATTCCGCCGGCGTCAATGTCTGTTCGCTCATCGGTCGTCCTCCTTGGCCCGGTGCGAGCCGCCTTCGGTGCCGTCGGTTGCGATCGGGCGGGCGAACTCCGGCTCCGAGAGGTCGCCTCCCGCTTCGAGTTCCTCGGCCTCGGCCTTCTTCAGTGCCTCCGCCAGCTCCGCTGTGGCACCGACCGGATTGCCGTCGGCATCGAACTCGAGAGCCTGATCGTGATGGCTACCGAGATACGCGTCGACGACGGCTCCGTTGTTGGAGAGCTCCTCGGGGGTGGACTCGGCAATGATGCTGCCTTGAGCCATCACCACCACCCAGTCACTGATGTCGCGGATGACGTCCATGTCGTGCTCGACGAACACCACCGTCATACCGTCGTCGCGAAGCGACTTGATGTGCCCCAGAAGTGACTGCGTCAGAGCCGGATTGACCCCGGCCATGGGCTCGTCGAGCATGACCACCGACGGATCGGTCATCAACGCACGCGCCATCTCCAGCAGCTTGCGCTGGCCGCCGGACAACGAGCCGGCGAGGTCGTCGGCCTTGGCGTCGAGCTTGAAGCGGCCCAGTAGCTCGTAGGCGCGTTCGGTGATCTGACGTTCCTGGGCCTTCCACGTCCACGGCATGAAGGTGTTGATCATGCGCTCACCGCGCTGACCCGTCGCACCCAGCCGAACATTGTCCAGCACAGTCAGTTTCGACAGCGCCTTGGTCAACTGGAACGTGCGCACCACACCTTTGCGTGCCACCTGGTGCGGATGCATCCGGCCCAGTTCCTGACCGTCCATCGACCAGGTTCCCGTGTCGGGTCGATCGAATCCCGTGAGCAGGTTGAACAGGGTGGTCTTGCCTGCGCCGTTGGGCCCGATCAGTCCGGTGATGCAGCCCCGCTGAATCTCGAGGTGCGCCACGTCGACGGCCTTGAGGCCACCGAAGGTGCGCGAGACGCCGTCGACGACCATCGTGGCGTCCGGTTTCGGTGCGCCGGGTTCGTTGGGAACACCGGCGAACAGGGCGGCGCGTTGATCGCTCGACAACGCCTGCGCAGCGCGTGATTCGAGTGTGCTTGCTTTCTTGCTCGGTGCGGCCGTTGAAGCAGCATCCTTGCTCGGGTCAGGCATTGAGTTGAACCTCTCGCTTGTTGCCGAGAATGCCCTGAGGTCTGAACACCATCAAGACGGCGATCAGGATTCCCAGGAGCACGAATCGCGTGGCACCGACCTGAGCGCCGGTGAGATTGAGCACCGGGTCGTCGCCGGAGATCAATTGCCGCAGAATCGCATCGGGAATGGACAGCAGGAACCAGAAGAGCATCGCGCCCAGTACCGGGCCGAACACTGTTGCCGCCCCACCGAGAATCAGTGCGCCGAAGGCGAAGAATGTCTGCGCCGTCGAGTAGAAGTCCGGGTTGATGGATTGGGTCTGCAGTGCGTTGAACACACCGCCCATACCGCCGATGACGCCACCGAGAACCAGTGCCTGCATCTTGTAGACGAAGACGTTCTTGCCCAGCGAACGGGCTGCGTCCTCGTCCTCACGGACAGCCTTGAGGACGCGTCCCCACGGGCTGTGCGTCAGCAGGTAGACCACGCCGCACAGCAGCAGGACCAGCGTCCAGCCGACGAGCATGGCCCACAGATCGTTGCCGAGGAACCGCACGCCGATGAATTCGTAGGACTTACCACCCTCGAACGGGCTCATGCTGGTGAACGGGCCGGCGAAGCCGGTGATGCCGTTGGTGGATTTGGTCACCGAATCCGTTGCGGTGGACCGAAACACCAATCGGAGAATTTCCGAGGCGGCGATGGTGACGATCGCGAGATAGTCGGCTCGCAGTCGCAGCGTCGGAATGCCGAGAACCAGGGCCAGTAACCCGGCTGCAGCGAGGCCGACCAGAATGCCCAGCCACAGCGGCTGTTCGTAGGTGATCGTGGTGATGCCGACGCCGTAGCCGCCGAGCAGTGCGAAGCCGATCTGACCGAAGTTGAGCAGTCCGGCGTAACCGAAGTGCAGGTTCAGGCCGATGGCGAGTAGAGCGTAGAAGATGGCCGACGGGCCGACCAGCTGAGCGAGTGAGATCTGAAGTGCGCCGATGATATCCATGTGAAGGTCACCCGATCCTTTGTCGCGAGCCGAGGATGCCCTGTGGACGGACGACGAGGATGAGAATCAAGACGAGCAACCCTCCGATGTATTTGAGATCGGGATTGATGACCAGCGTCGACCACTGCACGAGCAGACCGACGATGACGCAACCGAGGAAGGCGCCGTAGGCCGTTCCCAGTCCACCGAGTGTGATGCCGGCGAACATGAGCAACAGGAGTTTGAAGCCCATCTCCCACTGGACGCGACCGCCGAGTTCGGAGAGCCCGAACAACACGCCGCCGAGGGCAGCCAGGCCGCCGCCGAGGCACCAGACGAACGTGACCACGCGCTCGACGTTGATGCCGGAGGACGCAGCGAGGTCCCGGTTGTCGGCAACCGCACGCATGGCCTTGCCGATCTTGGTGCGCTGCAACATCAGTGCGACGCCGACCAGAACGACGATGCTGATGACGATGCAGGCGAGGTTGACGTTGGTGATCGAGAGCGGACCCCAGTTGTTCTCGGTCTGAGCCTGGTAGTCGTCGAAGGGTTCGGAGCGGTCCGAGAAGAAGATCAGGATGAGATAGCGCAGTGCGATTGCGAGGCCGATCGTCACCACGAGCTGTGCGATGAGGCCGGTCCGTCGTTTGCGCAACGGCCGCCATATCAGAGCGTTGTTGAGCCAGCCGATCGCGACTCCCACGACGATCGCCAGCAGCGTGGCCGGGATGAGTTGTATCCCGACACTGACGTTGAAGAACCACGCCGCGACGGCACCGAGGGTGACCATCTCTCCGTGCGCGAAGTTCGTCAGACCGGTGGTGCCGAAGATCAGACTCAGTCCGACCGCGGCGAGCGCGATGACGAGGCCGAAGCGAAAGCCGTCGACCGTAGTGCGTACGAACTTCTCGTAGAACGGAATGCTGGTGGCGGTTCTGGCCTCGCCGAACGAGAAGATGACGGTGTTGGAACGCCCGGCCTCCACATCGCGCTGGACCTCGCCCTGAACGCTGACGCCGTCGGGGAGCGTTTCCTGGACCACCTGGAATGTGTATGTGCCGGGAGACAATTCGAGGGTCCACCGGCCGCCGGTTTCACTGGTGGTGCGGGCGACTTCGGAGCCGGACGCGTCCAGCGCCGCGACATCGACGCCGATGAGTCTTTCGCCACCGTTGTTGAGAGATCCGGCGACGCTGACCGCGTCCGCAGGCGGTGCCTGTTCGGCGCTGGTCCCCGGTGCTGCCGGGGGAGTGGGGGTAGGTTCCTGGGCCAATGCCGGCGCACTGAACAGCAGCGCGGCAATGGAACTCAGAACGGCGAGTAGGAGTGTTCGCTGGAAGAGCCGAACGGCAGATCTTGCGCGCAACCTCGGCGGTTGCACCTTTCTGGTCCATCGAACATTTGGAGCCACGCACGTCCTCCGGACGGTTGTCGTTGAGTCACGGGTTGGGGATTTACTGCAATTGTCGGACTCTATCCGCTGAAACGACGCAAAATCGGCGACTGAGATTTCCGGAAAGTATCGGTTGTGTTTCGCGGTGCACGACGCGCGCCGTGAGAGCGATCGCGTCGCGGCGCCTGCATCCGGCTTCGAGTTGTCGGACCCGCTCCCTAGACTGGTCAACCGTGAGCCCAGTAACGGAGAAAAGTGCAGCGCCCGCAGCCGAGACCGACGCGAAGGCGGGCGGGGAGCGGCCCACGTTGCTGCTCATCGACGGCCACTCGATGGCGTTCCGTGCCTTCTTCGCGTTGCCTGCGGACAACTTCAAGACCACCAGCGGTCAGTCCACCAACGCCGTGTACGGGTTCACCTCGATGTTGATCAATCTGCTGCGGGACGAGAAACCGACGCACATCGCGGCGGCGTTCGACGTCTCGCGGCAGACCTTCCGCGCCGAGCGGTTCCCCGAGTACAAGGCCAACCGCAGCAAGACCCCGGACGAGTTCGCCGGCCAGGTCGACATCACCAAGGACGTACTCGGGGCCATGGGTATTCCGGTGATGGCAGAGGCCGGCTTCGAGGCGGACGACATCATCGCCACTCTGGTGACCCAGGCAGAGGCGCTCGGCTACCGCGTCCTGGTGGTCACCGGCGACCGCGATGCGCTGCAGCTCGTGACCGACAACGTCACGGTGTTGTATCCGCGCAAGGGCGTCTCGGATCTGACTCGGTTCACTCCCGACGAGGTCGCCACCAAGTACGGGTTGACGCCGTCGCAGTACCCTGACTTCGCGGCCCTGCGCGGAGACCCGAGCGACAACCTTCCTGGCATTCCTGGTGTCGGCGAGAAGACGGCGACCAAGTGGATCATCGAATACGGTTCCCTCACCGCCCTTGTCGACAACGTGGACAAGGTCAAGGGCAAGGTGGGAGATGCACTGCGCGCCAACCTGTCGAGCGTGGTGCTCAACCGCGAGCTCACCGAGATGGTCCGAGATGTGCCGTTGCCCTACACCCCCGATCAGCTCGAACTCGCTCCGTGGGACCGCGAGAAGATCCACGCCTTGTTCGACGACCTGGAGTTCCGCATTCTGCGGGACCGGTTGTTCGAGACACTCGCGTCGGTCGAACCCGAGGCGGAGGAAGGGTTCGACGTCCGCGGCGGCATCGTCGCACCGGGTGAACTGGCCGCATGGCTCGCGGAACACGCAGCCGACGGCAGGCGTAGTGGGCTGTCGATTCTCGGCCCGCGTCGGCCGTTCGACAGCGATGCGACGTCGGTGGCGATCGCCGCGGCCGACGGCGAGGGCGCGTTCGTCACGACGACCGCTCTGGACGAATCCGACGAGCAGGCACTCGCGGCCTGGCTCGCAGATGCAGCGCAACCCAAGGCCTTGCACGAGGCCAAGTGGGCTCTGCATGCGGTTCGTGGGCGCGGCTGGACCCTCGGCGGCTTGACCACCGACACCGCGCTGGCGGCGTACCTGGTGCGGCCCGGTCAGCGATCGTTCAATCTCGACGACCTGTCGTTGCGCTACCTCAAGCGCGAACTCCGCGTCGAGGATGCGGGAGAAGGTCAGATGTCGTTGCTCGACGCGGAGGACACCGCCGATGCGGCGTTCGCGGAGGGAGAGATTCTCAAGGCGCGGGCCGTGATCGACCTGGCCGATGCGTTGGACGCCGAGCTCGCCGCCATCGAGTCGACCACCCTGCTCTCCGAGATGGAGCTGCCGCTGCTGACGGTGTTGGCCGATGTCGAGGCAACGGGTATCGCCGTGAACGGTGATCACCTCCGCGCGCTGCAGTCCGGATTCGCCGCGCAGGTGGACGAGGCCGCGAACTCCGCCTACGGCGTGATCGACAAGCAGATCAACCTCGGATCTCCAAAGCAGTTGCAGGTGGTGCTGTTCGAGGAACTCGACATGCCCAAGACGAAGAAGACGAAGACCGGGTACACCACCGATGCCGATGCGCTGCAGGGGCTGTTCGAGAAGACCGAGCATCCGTTCCTGAAATTCCTGCTCGATCACCGGGACGCGACGCGGATGAAGGTCACGGTCGACGGCCTGCTGAAATCCGTCGCCGACGACGGACGCATTCACACCACGTTCAACCAGACGGTCGCGGCCACCGGACGACTGTCGTCCACCGAGCCGAACCTGCAGAACATTCCGGTACGCAACGAGGCGGGACGCCACATCCGTGACGGCTTCGTCGTCGGGGCCGGATACGACACGCTGCTCACTGCCGACTACAGCCAGATCGAAATGCGCATCATGGCGCACGTATCCGGCGACGAAGGTCTGATCGAGGCGTTCAACACCGGCGAGGATCTGCACAGTTTCGTCGGTGCCCGGGCATTCGGCGTGCCGATCGAGGAGGTCACCCCCGAACTACGTCGCCGGGTCAAGGCGATGTCGTACGGATTGGCCTACGGACTCAGCGCATTCGGTCTCGCCGCGCAGCTCAAGATCTCCACCGACGAGGCGAAGCAGCAGATGGAGGCGTACTTCGCGCGGTTCGGTGGTGTCCGTGACTACCTGCGCAACGCCGTCGAGGAAGCGCGCAAGGTCGGATACACCTCCACGCTGTACGGCAGGCGCCGCTACCTGCCCGATCTCAACAGCGACAACCGTCAGCGCCGCGAGGTCGCCGAGCGGGCAGCTCTCAACGCCCCGATCCAGGGCACCGCCGCAGACATCATCAAGGTCGCGATGATCGACGTGCACCGATCACTGGCGGAGTCGACGCTGAAGTCACGAATGCTGTTGCAGGTCCACGACGAACTGGTGCTCGAGGTCGTCGAATCCGAGCGTGAGGAAGTCGAAGCGCTCGTACGCGACAAGATGTCCTCGGCCATCGAACTGTCGGTGCCCTTGGAAGTCTCGGTCGGCACCGGCCGCAGCTGGGATGCCGCTGCGCACTGATTCGAGGCCGCGCAGGAAGAACGACGAAGGGCCGCTCACCGAATTCGGTGAGCGGCCCTTCGCGTCGTGTGCAGCGGCGAAAAACTACTCCGCCGCGGGAGCCTGCTCGGCGATCTGCTGGCGCACGACATCCATGTCGAGTGCCTTGATCTGACCGACGAGGTCCTCGAGCGCCGGCGCAGGCAGTGCACCGGGCTGTGCGTACACCAGAATTCCTTCGCGGAACGCCATGATCGTCGGGATCGACTGGATCTGCGCCGCGGCAGCAAGTCCCTGCTCGGCCTCGGTGTCCACCTTGGCGTGCACCACGTCGGGGTGCGCGTCGGACGACTTCTCGAACGTCGGCGCGAACTGGCGGCACGGTCCGCACCAGGACGCCCAGAAATCGACCAACACCACGTCGTTGTTCGTCACGATCTCGTCGAAATTCTGCTGGGTCAAAGTCTGAGTGGCCACGCGGTCCCTTTCGATTGATTGCGCTTCTGGTGTGTCTCAACGCAGGTATTGACCGGAATCATCCCGGTCGGGTCGGAGCGCCTGTATCAGGCGGGCTGGGGTGCGGCACGGAACGTGCGGCGATACGCATTCGGCGTGGTGCATCGCAACCTCACGAAATGCTGCCGCAGGGCCGCGGCATTGCCGAAACCGACCACCTCGGCGATCGAATCCATCGGCAGATCCGAGTTCTCCAACAGCTGCTGCGCCGCCAGTACTCGTTGGTCGTTGAGCCAGCGCGCGGGTGTGGTTCCGGTTTCGGCCGCGAACTTGCGGGCGAAGGTTCGCGCCGACATGTTCACCCGCGCCGCCAGTCGACCGATGGTCAGCTCGGAGTCGAGATTCTCGGTCATCCAGTCCAGCAGGGGAGCCAGTGTCTCGGTACGAGTGGCGGGCAGCGGACTGGTGACGAATTGAGCCTGGCCGCCATCACGATGCGGAGGAACGACCATCCGGCGAGCGATCCCGTTGGCCACGACGCTGCCCTGGTACTTGCGCACGATGTGCAGGCACAGGTCGATTCCGGCTGCCGTCCCTGCGCTGGTGAGTACGTTGCCCGCATCCACGTAGAGGACGTTCGGATCCACCTGTGCCAGGGGGTATTTTGCGGCCAGTGAGGCGGAGTGCCGCCAATGCGTCGTGCAGGGTCTGCCGTCGAGAAGTCCCGCTTTGCCGAGTACGAAAGCACCGTTGCACAGGCTCGCGACCATCGCGCCTCGTTCCACCGCTGCGCGAAGCTTGGCCAGCAGGGGTTCGATGGATGCGTCGTATTCGGTTCCGCACACGAAGCTGCCGTCCACAGCCGTCTCGGTGCCACCGGCCGGAATGATGATCAGATCGGCGCTGTCGAGACTGTCGAGATCGTGCGGCACGTCGATGGTGTAACCGACGCGGGTACGGATCGGTTGGGGGACACCTGCGATCAGAGAGAAGTCGTAGGTGGGTAGGCCCTCGTCCGAGCGATCGAATCCGAACACCTCGCAGGCGACGCCCAACTCGAACTGTTCGGTCAACGGCATCAGCGCGACAACCACTCGTTTCAGCATGAAAAGAAGTATGGCAGAAAGTCGTCGATATATGGCCTTACTGCCACTCGTGCGCATTCTTCGCAGGTTGGAAGGCTAGCGGCATGACAATTGTATTGGTAGTTGTGCTGTTGTTCCTGGCCCTCGACGTCCTCGTGCTCGCAGGCCTCGCTCCCGATACCCACGCGGAGGTGACCCAGTTCGGCGACTTCCGGTTCTAGGGTGCCCGGGGTCAGCCGATCCGCCATTCGCGCTTGGCATCGCCGTCCCACCGGCGCAGCGCAACCGCAGATCCCACCAGATCGTCGATGTCCGCCGAGAGCAGGCGCACCGCCGCTCCTGCCTCCTCGGGCGTCAACCGGCGAGCCACCGTCACGTGCGGTGTCCATCGGCCGGGTTCGAGGTGGTCGAGCGAACGTTCGCCCACGGCCTCGTGCATCCGGGCGTGCAGATCGAGCAACTCGCTCGACGGAACGACCAGTCGCGCCAGGGTGATCGTTCGACCGCCGAACACGACGAGCCCGCCCAGGCGCACATCGAACGGATCGAATCGGACCGCATTGCCATCGTCCACCGCGGTCGGCATCGACGACGCCACTGCGACGGTGACGTGCGGGCGATTCGACTCACCGCGGTGGCGGTTCTGGCTCGGGAGCCCGGCCTCGGACAGCGCCGCCCACTCGCGGCGCACCGCAGCGTCGAGGCCGGAGTCGAGTAGTAGTTCTGCGGACTGCACCATGGAGCCCATGATGTCGCAGACTGACGGCCGGAATACGACGACGCTCAGGATCGGGGCCATGACGGGCGACGGGATAGGCCACGAGATAGTGCCCGCGACGATCCGGGTGGTCGACGCGGCCCTGGCGTCCGTCGGCGGCCCGGCCGTGGACTGGGTGCGCCTCCCGCTGGGCATGGACGCCATCGACCAGCACGGAACGCCGGTACCCGGGAGCACGCTGGACGAACTGGGCGAGCTCGAAAGCTGGGTTCTGGGTCCACACGACAGCGCGTCGTATCCGGAGCCGTTCCGATCCGAACTGACTCCAGGCGGACGGATTCGCAAGAAATTCGACCTGTTCGCCAACATCCGGCCGGCGAAGGCACTGCCCGGCGTACGGGCGCTGTCCCCGCGAATGGATCTGGTGGTCGTGCGGGAGAACACCGAGGGGTTCTACGCAGATCGCAACATGTTCGTCGGCAGCGGGGAGTTCATGCCCACTCCCGATGTGGCGTTGGCCGTCGGAGTGTTCACGCGCGCGGCCTGCGAACGCATTGCATGTGAGGCATTCTCGCTGGCCGAGCAACGCAGCAGGAAACTGACCATCGTGCACAAGACCAACGTGCTGTCGCTGACGACGGGGCTGTTCCGCGATGCGTGCCGCGCCGTGGGCGAGCAATTTCCTCACGTCCAGGTCACCGAGGAGCACGTCGACGCGCTCGCGGCGCACCTGGTTCGGCGGGGCGAGGACTACGACGTCATCGTGGCCGAGAACATGTTCGGTGACATTCTGTCGGATCTGACAGGTGAGCTGTCCGGGTCGCTGGGCACCGCGCCGTCGATCAACTCCTCGGAAACCCAGGCGATGGCGCAGGCCTCGCACGGGTCGGCCCCGGACATCGCAGGGAAGAACCGGGCCAATCCGACGGCACTCTTCCTGTCCGCTGCAATGCTGCTCGAGTGGCTCGCCCCGCGCCACACGGACGATCGGCTGGCCGCGGCCGCCGGCCGGATCCGTGACGCCGTCGACGCCACGGTCGAATCCGGGGTCGCGACAGCCGACCTCGGTGGGCAGGCGTCGACCAGCGCATTCACCGAGGCCGTGGAAGCCCGGGTGCACCGGCGCTGATCGCGGCGCACTCGGTCAGAGCGGTTTGCGGCTGCTGAAGATCGCGGTGCCCGGAAAGAGTTGCCCGCGCAGTGGACTCCACTGTCCCCACTCGCGGTCGAGCCATTCCGGCCAGTCCGGTTCGACGATGTCGCGCACCTCGAGACCTGCGGCGACCAGCTCGCGCACGCGGTCACCGATCGTCCGGTGGTGCTCCACGTAGTTGGGAGTCCCGTCGGCGTCGTATTCGACGTACGGGGTTCGATCGAAGTACGGAATCGTAGCGGTCAGACCGCCGACCCCGGGATCGTCGGGGAACACCCAGCGCATCGGATGGTTGACGGCGAACACCCAGATCCCGCCCGGCCGCAGTACCCGCGCGACTTCCTTCATCACATTGGCGGAGTCCGCGACGAACGGCACCGCACCGAAGGCCGAGCAGACGATGTCGAACCGCTCGTCGGCAAACGGTAAGGACTCGGCACTGGCCTGCACCAGCGGAACCGTCGACCCGCCCGCGGCCATTGCATCGACGCCGCGCTGCAACATGCCCATCGAGATGTCGAGACCGATCGCGCGCGCACCCTGGGTTCCGAGCCAGCGGGCGCACGGTGCACTGCCGCAGCCCACTTCGAGGACGTCCTTGCCCGCGACGTCGCCCAGCAGATGCACGTCGCCCTCGTGCAGCCCCTCCGGGCACCAGACGAACTCCCCGGATTCGGTCGACACTCCGAGAAACGCGCCGTGCGTACGGTGGTAGCTCTCGGCGTCGGAATCCCACCAGAGACGACTCGCGCGGTCACTCGCGACCGAATCGATTCGGCCGCGGCCGGGAGTGGACGACGGTGTGGAAAGATCGGTCACACGCCGACTCTAACCGGGTTTGTGCTGGTACTGCGGCATCGCGTACCCTGTTCAACGCGAGTGTGTTCATGCTGCGCCCAGGTCGGGTTCCCTCGACCTCGGCGCACACGGATCCGGCAACGGATTCGCCGAAGATGCTCGTGTTGCACACGTTTCACCAAGTCCGACCGAACATCCATCAACCGATACCCAACCCGTCCGGAGCAACTCAACACATGCCCTCAACCACAACCTCACCGCAGGTAGCCGTCAACGATATCGGCTCCGCAGAGGATTTTCTCGCCGCCATCGACGCCACGATCAAGTACTTCAACGATGGTGACATCGTCGAGGGCACCATCGTCAAGGTCGATCGTGACGAGGTTCTACTCGACATCGGTTACAAGACCGAAGGCGTCATTCCTTCCCGCGAGCTCTCCATCAAGCACGACGTCGACCCCAACGAGGTCGTCTCCGTGGGAGATGAGATCGAAGCACTCGTCCTCACCAAGGAGGACAAGGAAGGCCGTCTGATCCTGTCCAAGAAGCGAGCTCAGTACGAGCGCGCTTGGGGCACGATCGAGGAGCTCAAGGAGAAGGACGAGGCCGTCAAGGGCACCGTCATCGAGGTCGTCAAGGGTGGACTCATCCTGGACATCGGTCTTCGTGGCTTCCTTCCCGCCTCGCTCGTCGAGATGCGTCGCGTCCGCGACCTCCAGCCGTACGTCGGCAAGGAGATCGAGGCCAAGATCATCGAGCTCGACAAGAACCGCAACAACGTGGTCCTGTCGCGCCGCGCATGGCTCGAGCAGACCCAGTCCGAGGTCCGCAGCGAGTTCCTGCACCAGCTCCAGAAGGGCCAGGTCCGCAAGGGCGTCGTGTCCTCCATCGTCAACTTCGGTGCCTTCGTGGACCTGGGTGGCGTCGACGGACTCGTGCACGTCTCCGAGCTGTCCTGGAAGCACATCGATCACCCGTCCGAGGTTGTCGAGGTCGGCACCGAGGTCACCGTCGAGGTTCTCGACGTCGACCTGGACCGCGAGCGTGTTTCGCTGTCGCTCAAGGCAACTCAGGAAGATCCGTGGCGCCAGTTCGCTCGCACCCACGCGATCGGCCAGATCGTGCCCGGCAAGGTCACCAAGCTCGTTCCCTTCGGTGCATTCGTGCGCGTCGAAGAGGGCATCGAGGGCCTCGTGCACATCTCCGAGCTGGCCGAGCGCCACGTGGAGGTTCCGGACCAGGTCGTGGGTGTCGGCGACGACGCACTCGTCAAGGTCATCGACATCGATCTCGAGCGTCGCCGGATTTCGTTGAGCCTCAAGCAGGCCAACGAGGACTACGCAGAAGAGTTCGATCCGTCCAAGTACGGCATGGCCGACTCGTACGACGAGGGTGGCAACTACATCTTCCCCGAGGGCTTCGACTCCGAGACCAACGAATGGCTCGAAGGTTACGAGAAGCAGCGTGAAGAGTGGGAAGGTCGCTACGCCGAGGCGGAGCGTCGCCACAAGATGCACACCGCTCAGATGGAGAAGACGGCCAAGGACGAAGCTGCCGAAGCCGCCAACACCAACTACTCCTCCGAGTCGGGTCAGGCCCCCGCCGATGCAGAAGGCGACGCTCCTGCAGCGTCGGCTCCGGCCTCGACCGGTGGTTCGCTGGCCAGCGATGCGCAGCTCGCTGCACTTCGCGAGAAGCTGTCGGGCAACGCCTGATAGAAGTGGTCCACCCGTGAGGGTGTGACACCGAGCCCCGGTTCTCCACGTGAGAACCGGGGCTTTCTCGTTTCGAATCAGGGGAGCAGAGAAGCTGCGGACACGACAATGGACCCGGTTCCGATGAACCGGGCCCATGTGTGAGGGGGAGTGCGAACTACGCGGCGGTGGCTGGACTCCACTGGCCGACGCTCTCCGTGCGCTTGCGCATGCTGGCGAAGCTGTGGCGGGCGGGGGTCAGGAGGTTGGTGAACCAGTTACGCCGATGGTCGGCCAACGCCGAGGCTACTTCCGGGATGAGAATGCAATGAACGCCTGCATCCATGCCAAGGCGGTGCCGACCCGGTTGGATCTGATTGCTTCGCATGGGTGTCCTTTTCAATAGCTGTGGGTCGGCACATCGAGGTCTCGCCCGTCGAAGATAACCGACCCACCTCCGAAAACGGTGCATTTGAGGCTGGTGTGATTCGGCGTGTTCGAGTGTCAGACTGGTTGCATGCTGAGACTGGGACTGACCGGTGGAATAGGTGCCGGAAAATCGACCGTTGCCAAGGTGCTGACCGAACTCGGGGGAGTGCTCGTCGACTCCGATGTGCTTGCCCGTGAAGTCGTGGAGCCGGGAACGCCTGGGCTGCAACGACTGACGGACACCTTCGGAGTCGACATTCTCGCACCCGACGGCTCGCTCGACCGTCCGGCGTTGGCGACCAAGGCATTCGGCGACGAGGAATCCCGCAAGAAGCTCAACGCCATCGTTCATCCGTTGGTCGGCGAGCGCACCGCCGCGATCATCGACGGTGCAGCGCCGGATGCCGTAGTGGTGCAGGACATTCCGCTCCTCGTGGAGGGATCGATGGGCCCGTTCTTTCACCTCGTGGTCATCGTGTGGGTCGACGCCGAGGAACGGGTGCGTCGTCTGACGGGACAGCGAGGCATGCCCGAGGCCGACGCTCGCGCGCGGATCGCAGCGCAGGCAACCGATGATGCGCGCCGCGCTGCAGCAGACGTGTGGATCGACAACACCGGTGCGCCAGGCAGCGTCGACGACGTCGTCCGAGCCCTGTGGAACGAGCGCCTGATTCCCTTCGAGCGCAACATCAGGGAGGGGATCATCGCGCGCGTTCATCCGGAACAGGTGACGGCCGACCCCACGTGGGAATCGCAGGCCCGACGCATCATCTCGCGCCTGGCCCTTGCCTGCGCGGACAGAGCGGTCCGAATCGACCACATCGGCTCCACCGCGGTGCCCGGTCTCGACGCGAAGGATGTCATCGACATTCAGATCACCGTGCGCGGGCTCGACGACGCCGATGCTGTCGCCGAGCAGCTGCGCGTGGCAGGGTTCCCTCGGCGAGAGGCCAGCAACTTCGACTATCCAAAGCCCGCATACGGAATCGGCGGAGAAGCCGATCCTGCCGTGTGGGCCAAGCGTTTTCACGGCAGCGCAGACCCCGGCCGGCCGGCGAACGTACATATCCGGGTCGACGGCTGGCCGAATCAGACGTTCGCCCTGCTGTTCCGGGACTGGCTGCGAGCGGACGACAACATCACCACCGAGTACGCCGGAATCAAGCGACGCGCCTCCGAGGCCGCTGCCGGTATCACCGACTTCGGCTCGGCCATCGAGGCCTACGAGAACGCGAAAGCCCCATGGTTCGATGTGGCATACCGTCGGGCATGGCAGTGGGCGGAGCAGACCGACTGGACCGCGTGAATCGGGGCCGACCGAGTCAGGACGGCTTGCCGTTCCACTCGGTCGGCATTCCGAGGGATGCGAGCCACGCGTTCAGGTCGTAGTCGTGCCGCGTCAGTCCTTCGATGGCCGTGATCGATCTGGCCAGCGCGAGCTCGGCCGTGGGGGTGTCGAGATGGTGCGCCACCCGAGCGTCGAACAGCTCGTCGACGTCGAGCAGGTCGTAATCGCGGCCGGTACGCACGCTGAGGTCGAGATAGTGGTCGACGGATGTCCATCGGGTGGCGCCGGCGGTGTACTCGCCGATGTCGACGTAGTAGTCCTGATCGCGGGCGTGTGCGGGCAGATAGTGGAACACCGAGGCCCGTAGCCCCAGAGCGGGCAGCAACCAGGACTCCAGGTAGTCGAAGTGGGCGTGATCGGACGGGCGGGCCATGTACAGCCCCCACGGCTCGACGCGGTATTCGTCGACGACACGGACGAACCCCTTGGGATCCACGTTCGTCTTGGCGACGAGGTCGAACGTCTCGTGCTTGGGGGCATGAACGACGGTGTGCGCACCGGCTGACGTGTGAGCGACCATGCCTGTAGAAGCTACCGGGAACCGACGTCCGGGGTCTGCCCGACGGAACTTGTCGGTGGTCGCGTCTACGCTTGTGAAATGGCGTTTGCATCCGAACATCCCGTTGTCGCGCACTCCGAGCACCGTCCGGTAGGCGCAATCGAGCGCACCGGACCGGCGTTCGAGGTCGTCAGCGAACACACGCCGGCAGGCGATCAGCCGACCGCCATCGCCGAGCTGGAACGGCGGATCAAGGCGGACGAGAAGGACGTCGTACTGCTCGGTGCCACCGGTACCGGTAAGTCGGCCACCACTGCCTGGCTCATCGAGAAGCTGCAGCGCCCCACTCTGGTGATGGCACCGAACAAGACCTTGGCGGCGCAGTTGGCGAACGAACTGCGAGACATGTTGCCCAACAACGCAGTCGAATACTTCGTCTCGTACTACGACTACTACCAGCCCGAGGCGTACATCGCGCAGACCGACACCTACATCGAGAAGGACTCGTCGATCAACGACGATGTCGAGCGGCTGCGGCACTCGGCGACGGCATCTCTGCTCTCGCGCCGCGATGTGGTCGTGGTGGCGTCGGTGTCGTGCATCTACGGTCTCGGTACCCCGCAGTCGTACGTCGATCGGTCGATCGAGCTGGAGGTCAACGTCGAAGTGCAGCGTGACGCGCTGCTCCGGTTGCTCGTGGACGTGCAGTACACCCGCAACGACATGGCCTTCACCCGCGGATCGTTCAGAGTTCGTGGTGACACGGTCGAGATCATTCCGTCCTACGAGGAACTGGCGATTCGCATCGAGTTCTTCGGCGACGAGATCGAAGCGCTGTACTACCTCCATCCGCTGACCGGCGACATCGTTCGGCAGGTCGATTCGGTGCGCATCTTCCCGGCCACGCACTACGTTGCCGGGCCGGAGCGGATGGAACGGGCCGTCAAGGACATCGAAGCCGAACTCGAAGGTCGGCTCGCGGAGCTGGAGGGCAAGGGAAAGCTGCTCGAGGCTCAGCGGCTGCGGATGCGGACGCAATACGACCTGGAGATGATCAAGCAGGTCGGGTTCTGCTCGGGTATCGAGAACTACTCGCGGCACATCGACGGACGCGGTGCAGGTACCGCGCCTGCCACGTTGATCGATTACTTTCCCGAGGACTTTCTGCTCGTCATCGACGAGTCTCACGTGACGGTTCCGCAGATCGGGGCGATGTACGAGGGCGACATGTCCCGCAAGCGCAACCTCGTCGACTTCGGGTTCCGCCTGCCGTCCGCGACCGACAATCGGCCGTTGACGTGGGAGGAGTTCACTCAGCGGATCGGTCAGACGGTCTACCTCTCGGCAACTCCGGGAAAGTACGAGCTGGGCCAGACCGGGGGAGAGTTCGTCGAGCAGGTGATCCGTCCGACCGGACTCGTCGATCCCAAGGTCGTCATCAAACCGACCAAGGGCCAGATCGACGACCTGGTCCATCAGATTCGAGAACGCGCGGAGAAGGACGAGCGTGTGCTGGTGACCACGCTTACCAAGAAGATGTCGGAGGATCTGACCGACTACCTGCTCGAACTGGGCATTCGTGTCCGCTACCTGCACTCCGACATCGACACGCTGCGCCGCGTCGAACTGCTCCGGCAGCTCCGACTCGGCGAGTACGACGTGCTGGTCGGCATCAACCTGCTCCGTGAGGGTCTCGACCTGCCCGAGGTCTCGCTGGTGGCGATTCTCGACGCCGACAAGGAAGGCTTCCTCCGGAGCGGCACCAGCCTCATCCAGACCATCGGCCGTGCCGCCCGAAACGTCTCCGGCGAGGTCCACATGTACGCCGACAAGATGACCGACTCCATGACCTACGCGATCGAGGAAACCGAGCGTCGGCGTGAGAAGCAGATCGCGTACAACAAGGAACGAGGCGTCGACCCTCAGCCGCTGCGCAAGAAGATCGCCGACATCCTCGACCAGGTGTACCAGGAAGCCGAGGACACCGAGTCGGTCGTCGAAGTCGGGGGATCCGGGCGCAACGCCAGCCGGGGTCGGCGAGCGCAGGGCGAGGCGGGCCGGTCGGTCAGCACCGGGGTGTACGAGGGCCAGGACGTCTCGTCGATGCCCCGCGCCGAACTGGCCGATCTGATCAAGAACATGACCGATCAGATGATGAACGCGGCACGCGAGCTCAAGTTCGAGCTCGCCGGCCGACTGCGCGACGAGATCCAGGATCTGAAGAAGGAGCTGCGCGGGATGGATGCAGCAGGCCTCAAATAGGTTCGGTTACGGTTCAACGATGGACGCAACCACCGCCGGCCGCACCTCTCGCGCGCTCGAGCTCATTCACTCGATGACCTATTTCCTTCCGGAGACGCAGGACGCTCTCGTCGCCGCAGGGTTGCCGCCGCGGGCCTGCTATTTCGCGGGCCGGGCAGCGCCTCTGGGGCGGGTCGGTGCAGGTGTCGTCACCGCTACGTTCTACAACTTCAATCGTGAACTGATCGCGCCGCTGATTCCGGCCGCCTGGGATATCGCGTCGCCCGACGAGATCATGGCAATCCGGTACGACACGCTCGATGCCGCCTTCGCCCGACTGCTCGGGCCCGAGGTCCTGACGTCCGCGGACATGGCCGAGGCCGCAGACCTGGCATCGATCGCAGCCCGTGGCATTCCCGGTGACGACGGCCGACCCCTGTACGCCGCGTATGCCGAGCTCGACTGGCCGACAGCTCCGCATCTCGTGCTGTGGCACGCCCTGACTCTGATCCGCGAATACCGCGGCGACGGTCACCTCGCGGCGCTGCAGACGGCGGGACTGAGCGGTCTCGAAGCACTCATCACCCATACCGCCACCGGCTACGGCTTCGAGAAGGAGTTCGCCCGCAAGCGTCGCGGATGGTCGACCGAGCAGTGGGACGGGGCGGTCGCGTCTCTGGCCGACCGTGAGCTGCTCTCGTCCGACGGTGCGCTGACCCAGGACGGGAAAGATCTCCGTACGTTGGTCGAGGACATCACCAACGACCTCGCAGTTGCACCGTGGGCCGCCCTCGGCGAGGACGGTGCCGCTCGGCTGGTTTCGCTCGCGACGCCGTGGCGCGAGACGATCGTCGGTGCGGGCGTCATTCCGGATGGTGTGTTCGGGCCCGCGATCAAGAAGAAGTAGCCCGCCTCAGCTGGTGATGTCCTTGGTGCCGAAGCGTCGCCACGCGATCAACCCGAACAGTGCCGCGTACGTGACGGCCGAGAACGAACCGACCACCAAGTCGTTCCAGTCGATGCTCGTGCCGAATGCATCGATCCACGAATTGGCGTAGTGCCCGGGCAGGTAGTTGCGGAGTGATCCCAGTGCCGTGATCTGGTCGAGAATCTGCATCAGAATCGACGTCATCACCGCACCGCCGACGGCCCCGAGAGGGGCGTCGGTGAGCACGGACAGCAGCATGGCCAGGCCCGCGACCCACAGCAGGTTGATGCCGATGTACGCGACCGCGATCAGTAGCCGAACCAGTGAGGTGCCGTAGGGCAGCCCCTCGCCCAGCGGGGTGATCAACGATTCCGCGCCGTACATCACGGTGCCGATCAGCAGGGACACCCCGACGAGGACCAGAATCGCAGCACTGGACAGCGTCGCCGACACCAATGCCTTCTGCGTCAGCAGTCGACTCCGGGGAACGGGAATGGCCAGCAGGTATCGCAGACTCGACCACGAGGCTTCGCTTGCCACCGAGTCGCCGAAGAACAGTGCCACCACCACGATCAGCAGAAATCCCACGGACATGAACAGAGCGAAGACCGTGAAGTTCATGCCGCCGCGAGTGCCGAGCTCGATGAGTCCATCGGCATCCGAGTCGGCACTCGAGCTGCCGACCGTGAAGGCGATGGCGAGAATTACCGGCAGCAGCGCCAGGAAGCCGATCGCCAGCTGAGTGCGTCGACGTCCCAGTTGCCTGCGTAGCTCGGTACGGAACGGCAAGGTGCTGCCGCCGGTGTATCCGGCAGCGCGCCCGTCTGCGTGTGTGGTGCTCATGAACGATCCTTGCTGGTGGAAGACCCTGGGGTGTCTCGGTGGACGAGGTCGAGGAACACGTCTTCGAGGCGCGTCGATTGCGAGAATCCGCGCACCGAGATCCCCGCGGTGACTAGCTCTCGGATCACGACGGCGGCATCGGCGTCGGTCAGGTCGACGGTCACCGTGCCGTCGTCGACGATCACTGCGCCCTCGTGGCCGGAGGTACCGAGCACCGACTGCGCGCGGGCGGCGTCGTCGACCCTGATCTCCGTTTGTCCGCCTGCCGCGGTCAGTTCGCGCACAGTGCCGGAACTGATCACCGATCCGCGATTCATGACGACCACGTGGGTGCAGGTCTGCTCCACTTCGGCGAGGAGATGGCTCGACACCAACACGGTTCGTCCGGTCTTCGCGTAGTTGATCAGCACGTCGCGCATCGTCCTGATCTGCGGTGGGTCGAGTCCGTTGGTCGGCTCGTCCAGGACCATCAGATCCGGCAACCCCAGCATGGCCTGGGCGATGGCGAGCCTCTGCCGCATGCCTTGGCTGTACGACTTGACCTTGCGTTCGATCGCGGTGCCGAGGTCTGCGATCTCGAGGGCTTCCTCGACATGGGCGTCCTCCATCGGGCGACCTGTCGCTTCCCAGTACAGCCGCAGATTCTGTGTTCCGGTCAGGTGCGGCAGAAAGCCCGACCCCTCGACGAAGGAGCCCAACCTGGACAGCACCGGTGCTCCTGGCGTCACCTTGTGGCCGAAGACCCTGATGTCACCACCGGTGGGAGTGATCAGGCCCATCAACATGCGCAGGGTGGTGGTCTTGCCTGCACCGTTCGGCCCGAGCAGACCCAGAACCTGGCCCTGCTTCACCTCGAAGCTGACGCCGTCGACTGCGCGAAAGCCGTTGGAGTACGTCTTGGCCAGATCGGTGATCACCAGAGGAGTGTCGATCAGACTCTCGTCCACTTCGGCGACCGCGCGGCGTCTGGTCCGCACGACCCCGGTCACGATCGCACCGGCGACCGCGAGCAGGACGATCCCGATGCCTATCAGTGGTGCCACCGGAACGGTGCTGTTGGCGCTCGCTTCCGCGGGGACGGTGGGCAACGCGATGGTGTTGTCGGTCATGGCCACGCTGAACTGTGCGGGTTCGAGCGGCACGGCGTACGCCTGATCGGTGGTGGAGATGCTCAGTTCGAGGCGATGACCCTGCTGGACGAGGTAGCTGATGCCCGGCAGGGCAACGGTGACATCGACGGGATCGAGGCCCTCGGTGTCGGGCAGGCGGATCGCCGAGACAGCCCCGCCCGGAAGCGTTCTCGTGCCGTTCGGCGCGACGTCGTAGAGCTTCGCGAACAGGACCGCTTGACCCGGCGAGGCCAACGACGCCACCCGCAGATTCACCCGCGGCACACCGGTGACCGTCACGGACGAATCGACGGGTTCGCTGGTGAACGTTGCAGACTGGCCCGGCAGGTCCGCGGTCAGGGCTGCTCCGGCCCCGGTCGATCCCAGGGTCGAGAGCACCGAGCCCAAACCGGGTATCGACGAGATTGCCGACGGCGACGCTCCGGGCGGACGGATGATCGACTGGTTCTCCGCAGCGGGAGTGAACGTCACCGATCGAGTCTCGGTGGGGTCGGAGTCGGGGATGAGCCCCGGGTAGTCAGGAGCTGTCATTCGGCGGTTGCGGTCGCCGCCGCGTTCGTCGGCTGCCCGCTGAGTGGAGTAGACGAACGGCTGGCTATCTGTAGCAGCATCGCTCTCACGCAAGGTCGTGTCGAAGAAGTCGGCGATGGCCTGATCGCTCGTGCCGTCCGTCCCACCTGCGTCGTGACCGCCGTCGAACCATCGCACGGTGACGTTCCCACCGGCCGCCGCGATCTGACGAGCCGTCGCGTCGGCCTGATCCAGACCGAACAGCGTGTCCTGGCTACCCTGAACCAGCAGGGTCGGCGCGGTGATGTTCGACGCCACCGCGACCGGCGAGTGGGCCGTGAGCAGATCGAGGAGTTCTTGGCTGGGAATTCCGGTCACCGCGGATTGGGTGTAGGCGTCGCAGAACTCGGGTGCGAACCGTCCGCAGGCGGATGCCTGCTCGGCGGTGCCGGGTTCATTGCCATTGCCGTTGCCGTCGCCGGCCGGTGCTGCACCGGAGGCGCCCACTCCGAAGAACACTCCCGCCCAGCCGCGCTTGAGGACGCCGGGTCCGCCGTATTCGGCAGCTGCGGGGGTGGCGGTGTCGCCGAGGGCTTCTCGGCTCTCGGCGGAGGTGACGCCGTAGTTGGGGAACAGCGCCTGACCCAGGTCGTTCCAGGTGATCGCTGCGGCTATCGAATCGATCCGGGGGTCGGTGCCGCCTGCGCTCAGAGCCAGTGCGCCGCCGTACGATCCGCCGGCGACACCGACGTGCGGGTCACCGGGGGCGTCGAGTTCCACTTCCGGTTGTTCGGCGAGCCAGTCGATGAGTCCGCGTGCGTCGGCGACCTCGCGGTCGGGGTCGTTGAGCGAGATCGAACCCGTGCTGTCGCCGAACCCGCGTGCGCTGTAGGCGAGCACGGTGTAACCGCGCGCCGCGAGGTCACGTGCCTCACCGTCGACCGAGTCCTTGCTGCCGCCGAAGCCGTGGGCGAGCAGCACCGTCGGCGCGGGGGTGACGGCAGGGGCGTAGAGCCGTGCGTCGATGTCGACGGTGCCCGTCGACCCGGGGCTGTCCGGTAGCGTGATGCGCGCATCACGCGTGGATGTGTCGGCGCTCGAATCCTGGGGGAGGACTACGAATGCGAGAGTGGCTACCGCCAGAACTGCAATCACTGCGGCACCGACGGTCATGGCCCGTCTCGACAGTGGCGGGCGGGGAATCGGCATGCAAACCAATGTATGTGAGTGGCGCGGATCGTGTTGTTCCCCAAGTTCACGTGCCGATCGGCCGCTTGCGGCTAATGTCAGCGAATCAGTCCCCGGACCACGTCTTTCGGTCCTGTGACTTGCACCAATCGAGTTGGACCAGAAGTGTCACATCTGTGTGTGACCGACAAATGGAGGAATGAATGAGCGCCTACCGCACCGTCGTCGTCGGGACCGATGGCTCCGAATCGTCACTGCGGGCAGTGGAGAAGGCCGCGGCTCTGGCAGGAGACGCCGATGCCACCCTGGTGATCGCTTGCGCGTACTACCCGGCCGATCCGAAGGACACGTCCGCTGCCGCCGACGCATTGCGCGAGGACGCCTACCAGATCACCGGATCGGCACCGACGCGTGAGATTCTGCGCACGGCGCGCGAGCACGCCACCAAGGCCGGTGCGAAGAACATCGAGGAGAAGGCGATCGTCGGTGCTCCCGTCGAGTCGCTGCTGGCACTCGTGGACGAGGTCAAGGGTGACCTGCTCGTCGTCGGCAACCGCGGCCTGAACTCGTTGACGGGCCGTCTGTTGGGTTCGGTTCCGTCGGACGCCGCTCGCAAGTCCACCTGCGACGTTCTGATCGTGCACACCGTCCGCTGAGTGCACGCTGCACACACCACCGGCCCGCTCTGTCGAATCGACGGAGCGGGCCGGTGGTGTATGCGGTTCTCTAGGCTTCCGGCTCGAACGGCTGCAGCGCCGAGAGCTCACCCGGTAGTGCGTCCGCGTGCACGACGCCGAGTCGCTGAGTCGCTCGGGTGAGCGCCACGTACAGGTCGTTCATACCCTTGACCGAATCCGCCACGATGGCACCGGGTTCGACGATCAGCACCGAGTCGAATTCCAGTCCCTTGGCGTCCTTGACCGTCGATACGGTGACCAGTTCCGATGCCAGATGGCGGAATCGGTCGACGTGGCCTGCGGGAACCAGCACGGCACTCAGGCCTGGGCGAGGGTGCTCGGCCACTCGCTTCTCGACCGCGGTGATCAGATCGTCCGGTGCCACTCGTTGGGCCCACGGTCGTACCCCGGTGCTGCGGATGGACCGCGGCTCGGACTGCTCGGGGTCGATGGCAGCCAACACGTCGTGTGCCACCGTCATGATCTCCGACGGTGTTCGATAGTTCACCGTCAGTTCGGTTCGCTTCCAGCGCTTGGCCACATACGGTTCCAGAACCGAACCCCACGACGAGGTACCGGCGGGATCACCGGTCTGCGCCGTATCGCCCACCAGTGTCATCCACCGATTCGGTATGCGCCGCATGACCATTCGCCACGCCATCGCAGAGAGTTCCTGCGCTTCGTCGACGATCACGTGCCCGTAGGTCCACGTTCGGTCACCGGCGGCCCGTTCGGCCGTCGTGAGTCGTTGGCCCGAATTCTGCCGTCGCGCAAGCTGATCGGCGTCGATGAGGTCGTAGGCCATCAGGATCTCCGGGTCGAGTTCGTCCTCGAGGTCCTGAGGTGCCGAACCGGTCAGGATGTCCAGGGCACCCTGGGCGTCGGCGATCTGGCCGCGCCACTGACGTTGTGCCTGTTCACGTTCGGCCGCGTCGTCGACGCCGAGTAGCTCGGCGAGTTCGTCGAGCAGGGGAGCGTCGGCCGACGAGAACCCGTGGCCTCGGCGGACGAGGGCTTCGCGCTCCATCTCGTCCAGTGCAGGCGCGGCCGAGGCGATTTTCTCGGGCGAGGCGAACAGGTCGCGGAGAACCTGCTGGGGAGACAGATCCGGCCACAGTTCGTCGACGGCGGCCATGACGTCTCGGTCCTCGCGCATCTCGTCGCGCATGTCCGCGATGTCGTCGGCGCTGAGCAGGCTGGACCCGTCGACGAGGTTCTGTCCGAGTTTCGCTGCCAATTGGTTGGCCAACTGGTCGATGACCGAGGATACGAACAGCGGACGAGCCAGGTTGTGCGGTCGCCGGGACGAGCGGGCACGGCCGCGAGCCCTGGTGACGATCTTGCGATCGAGCGTGATGTCGTAGGTGTCGAACTTCAGCCGACGGGGCTGCGCGGGAACTTCCTGACGGTCGCGTACCGCTTGGGTCAGCACCTCCACCATCGACAGCCTGCCCTTGACCTCGGTCGCCACGGCCGAGTCCTCGCGTTGCGCGCGGACTCCCGGGTAGAGGTCGCCGATCGTGGACAGCAGCACGCCTGTCTCGCCGAGTGACGGCAGTACCTGACCGATGTAATCGAGGAACGTGGCGTTGGGTCCGATGATCAGCACGCCGCTCTTACCGAGCTGCTGACGGTAGGTGTAGAGCAGATAGGCGGCGCGGTGCAGCGCGACGGCAGTCTTGCCGGTGCCCGGTCCGCCCTGAACCACCAACACACTGCGATGCTGCGATCGGATGATCGCGTCCTGCTCGCTCTGGATCGTCTCGACGATGTCGTTCATCTGACCGGTACGTGCGGCATCGAGCGCCGAAAGCAGCGCGCCTTCGCTCGCGACGCCGCCTGCCACGGCGGCATCGTTCGACGATCGGGCGGAGTTCAGGTCGAGGAATTCGTCGGCGATCGATGTCACTCGCCGGCCGCGGGTACGAATGTGTCTGCGACGCAACACGTTTTCGGGTGCGGCGGGCGTCGCCAGGTAGAACGGCCGGGCCATCGGTGCTCGCCAGTCGAGCAGCAGTGTCTCGTAGTCGTTCTTGTCGTCGAGAATCCCGACGCGGCCGATGTATCGCTCGGGCCGGTCGTCGACCTTGGGGTCGAGGGTCTCGGGATCGAGGTCGATGCGTCCGAAGCACAGTCCGTTCTCGGCGGCGTCGTACTTGGCGATGTCCTCTGTGTACATCTGGTTGAACGATTCCCGTTCGCTGCGGGCCTGCGGGGTGCCGCCGGTCTCCAACAGCACTGCGCGCAGTCGGTTCGCGGCATACTCGCGTAACGCGTCCAGCTGCGTGTACAGCCGCGTCAGATGCGCCTGCTCTAAGTCTTCTTCGAGCGGCACCACGGAGTCGCTCGATGTGTGGCCGTCGTCCGGCAAAGGGTCTCCTCGGGAGTTCGGCCGAGGCGAAGATATCGCCTCGAAATCAGCCAGAGCAGTCTACGCCGCACAACGGCCCTGCCGCAGAACCGCTGGTTCCGGGGCAGGGCCGTCTACGCGAACGTCGCTGTGTGGTGTCTGCGAAAAATTACTTCGCGTACTGCTGCAGCTTCTTGTCCAAGTTCTTCTGAGCCTTGGCAACTCGCTTCTCGAGCTTGGCGCGAGCCTGCTCGGTCACCTTCTCGAGCTCCTTGCTCTGCTTCTCGGCGCGCTTGCGAGCGCGCTTGCTCAGCGTGTCGACGCGATCGGACGCCAGATCGGCCCACGTGACTCCGCGCTTCTGCGCCTCGTCGGCGAGGACGGAACCCTTCTCGGCCGCCAGATCGGCGAGCTTGGACGCGCGCTTCTGCGCGACATCGGCCAATTCGCCGCGACGATCGGCAGCGACGTCGACGAGCTTGGAGCCACGCTTCTGTGCGAGCTCCGCCAGGTCGGTCCCGCGATGGGCTGCCTTGTCGGCGAGCTTGGAGCCGCGCTTCTGTGCCTCGTCGGCCAAGTCGCTACCGCGGTCGGCGGCCAGTTCGGCCAGCTTGGATCCACGCTTCTGTGCTTCCTCGGCGAGCACCGAACCCTTGTCGGCGGCCACGTGAGCCCAGCGGTTCAGCGCCGGCTGAGCTACGTCGGCCAGCTCCGAGCCCTTCTCGGTAGCGATATCGGCGAGCTTGGCCAACTTGGGCTGGGCGGCGTCGGCGAACTTGGCCAGCTTCGGCTGTGCAGCCTCGGCCAGATCGGCGCTGCGGCTCGCGGCGACGGCTGCGATTTCCTTGACGCGCTCACCGGTCTCGTGGGTGGAGTGACCCGGCAGGGCCGAGACGACGGTCTCCTGCGCGCGGCGTGCTGCCCGCTTGCTACGCCATGCGACGGACGGCTTGCCCTCGGTGTCGACGGCTGCGATGAGCAGTCCGCCGAGCAGGCTCAGGTTCTTGAAGAAGTGGATACGCTGCGCAGCCTTGGTCTCCGGGTCGGTCTCGTTCCAGAAGGCGTGTCCGGCGAGCGTCGTCGGTACGAGACTTCCGGCGAGAGCCAGCGAGGCGATGCGCGGTGCCTTGCCGGTGGCCAGCAGAATGCCGCCCGCGACCTGGATTCCACCGTTGATACGGACCAGCGTCTCCGGGTCGTTCGGCACGTTCGCGGTGACCTCGTTGGGGAGGACGTCCTTGCCCTGCTCGATCAACGGGGTGGCGGCCTGGGCCTTGCCGGTGGGATTACGGAGTGCGTCGACGCCCCCTGCGATGAAAATCGTAGACATCAGCGGACGGGCGATACGGCGGACCAGCATTGACAGCCTCCTGCGTAGTTTCTCGTGTCATCGGCGGTGGAACCATGAACGGCACGGCGGTCCGAAAACCTACCGCTGTGCGTCCTTTTGTCACACTATTCATACCCCGTGGTTCGCGGTCTCAAGCACGCCGATCGTTACCAACCCCTGGCGCGCCAGTCGTCCAGGTGAGGGCGCTCGGCACCGAGCGTCGTGTCCTTACCGTGCCCCGGGTAGACAACGGTCTCGTCGTCGAAGCGGTCGAACAGTTTCGCTGTCACGTCGTCGAGCAGACGGGTGAAATCCTCGGGGCTGCCCGTCTTGCCGACGCCACCGGGAAAGAGAGAATCTCCGGTGAAGAGGTGGGTGCGCGCGCCCTCGGCATCGGTCAGTGCGAGTGCGATGGAGCCGGGAGTGTGTCCGATCAGGTGCACCACATCGAACGTGAGCTCTCCCACCGACACGGTGTCCCGATCGGCGAGCAGGCGGTCGGGAGCCACAGGCAGGGGACCTGCATCGAGTTCGTGGGCTGCGGTCGGAGAGTCCGTACCGCCGGCGATGTCTGCCAGCGCCTGCCAGTGGTCGGCGTGCTGATGAGTCGTCACGATGAGTGAGAGCGTCGGCGCGTTCCTGTCGATGAGCGACGAGATGCGGTCGGCCTCGTTTGCAGCGTCGATCAGCACCGAGTGGCCTGTTGCGGAACAGACGACAAGGTAGGTGTTGTTGTCCATGGGGCCGACCGACATCTTCGTGATCGTCGCTCCGGGAATCGTTCGCCGCTGCGGCTGCGAGCCCTGAGAGACGACGCCGGTGTAGTTGTCATCGATGACCATGAGGTGCTCGTCCATTTCCAGGACGCTACCGTCGTCGACGGCATGATGGGCGTCGGGGTCGCGCAGCTGGAAAAGTGTGTCGGTGCCTGGATCTACCATTGCTAGTGCGTGAGGTTCGTCCCTCACCACAACAGGTTTTCGACGTGGGGTCCACGGTTACACGACGTGTGACCGGTGCGTCGGCATCACACGTCATCACGCGACTCGAAGGTCGTGCAGTGCTGCGCCCCGCAGCAACTCGGCTGGACGTGCTCGTTCGGAAAGAAGGGAACACAGTGGCGGATCGCCTGATAGTGCGAGGTGCACGGGAGCACAATCTGCGGGGAGTCGACATCGACCTGCCGCGGGATGCGCTGATCGTGTTCACGGGTCTGTCCGGATCGGGCAAATCCTCACTCGCCTTCGACACGATCTTCGCCGAAGGGCAGCGTCGCTACGTGGAGTCGCTGTCCGCATACGCGCGGCAGTTCCTCGGCCAGATGGACAAGCCGGACGTCGATTTCATCGAGGGCCTCTCGCCTGCGGTCTCCATCGATCAGAAATCGACCAACCGCAACCCGCGATCGACCGTAGGCACCATCACCGAGGTCTACGACTACCTCCGGCTGTTGTACGCGCGTGCAGGAACGGCTCACTGCCCGGTGTGCGGCGAGCAGATCGCCAAGCAGACACCGCAGCAGATCGTCGATCAGGTGCTGGACATGGAGGAGGGCCTGAAGTTCCAGGTTCTCGCGCCGGTGGTTCGTACCCGCAAGGGTGAGTTCGTCGACCTGTTCGACTCGTTGAACACGCAGGGCTACTCGCGCGTTCGCGTCGACGGCGTCGTACATCAGCTCACGAGCCCGCCGGTGCTCAAGAAGCAGGAGAAGCACGACATCGAGGTCGTCGTCGACCGCCTCACCGTCAAGTCGAGCTCGAAGCAGCGTCTGACCGACTCGGTGGAAACCGCCCTTCGGCTGGCCGACGGCATCGTGGTGCTCGACTTCGTCGACCGTGACGAGAATGCGTCGGACCGTGAGCGCCGGTTCTCCGAGAAGCTCGCCTGCCCCAACGGGCACCCGTTGTCCATCGACGATCTCGAACCGCGGTCGTTCTCCTTCAACTCGCCGTACGGTGCGTGCCCGGACTGCGTCGGACTCGGCGTGCGCAAGGAGGTCGATCCGGAGCTGGTCGTTCCCGACGGCGATCTCAGCCTCGCCGACGGTGCCATCGCACCGTGGTCGATGGGCCAGACGTCGGAGTACTTCGGCCGCCTGCTCTCCGGGCTCGCCGACGCCATGGGATTCGACCTGAACGCGCCGTGGAACAAGTTGCCCGCCAAGGTCAAGCGCGCAGTCCTCGAGGGCAGCGATCACCAGGTGCACGTGAAGTACAAGAACCGCTACGGCCGCACGCGGTCGTACTACGCCGAGTTCGAGGGTGTGATGCCGTTCCTGCACCGCCGGTTGGAGCAGACCGAGTCCGAGCAGATGAAGGAACGCTACGACGGCTACATGCGCGACGTGCCGTGTCCCACCTGCAACGGGGCGCGGCTGCGGCCGGAGATCCTGTCGGTCACGATCGCGGCGGGCGACTTCGGCCCGAAGTCGATCGCCGAGGTGTGCGAATTGTCGATCGCCGACACCGCGAATTTCCTGAACAGCCTCACCCTCGGTCGCCGCGAGGAAGCAATCGCCGGGCAGGTCCTCAAGGAGGTGCAGGCTCGCCTCGGCTTCCTGCTGGACGTCGGTCTCGAATACCTGTCACTGGCCAGGACCGCCGGCTCGCTGTCCGGCGGCGAGGCGCAGCGCATCCGCCTTGCAACCCAGATCGGATCGGGACTCGTCGGTGTTCTGTACGTCCTCGACGAGCCGTCGATCGGACTGCATCAGCGCGACAACCGTCGGCTCATCGACACGTTGACGCGATTGCGCGACCTCGGAAACACCCTCATCGTCGTCGAGCACGACGAGGACACCATCCGTACTTCCGACTGGATCGTCGACATCGGTCCGTTGGCGGGTGAGCACGGCGGACGCGTCGTGCACAGCGGTTCGTACGAGGACCTCCTGACCAACGAGGAATCGCTGACCGGTGCGTATCTGTCCGGACGGATGGAGATTCCGCTGCCCGACACCCGTCGTGTCGTGGACAAAAAGCGTCAGGTCACCGTGGTCGGTGCCCGCGAGCACAATCTGCGTGGCATCGACGTCAGCTTCCCGCTCGGTGTGCTGACCTCGGTCACCGGGGTGTCGGGTTCGGGCAAGTCCACACTCGTCAACGACATTCTCGCGACGGTGATGGCCAACAAGCTCAACGGTGCCCGCCAGGTTCCCGGTCGGCACACGCGCATCAACGGCCTCGATCAGCTCGACAAGCTGGTGCGGGTGGATCAGTCGCCGATCGGACGCACGCCGCGCTCGAACGCGGCCACGTACACCGGTGTGTTCGACAAGATCCGCACGCTGTTCGCGGCGACCACCGAGGCCAAGGTGCGCGGCTATCAGCCCGGTCGATTCTCGTTCAACGTCAAGGGCGGCCGGTGCGAGGCATGCTCGGGAGACGGCACACTCAAGATCGAGATGAACTTCCTTCCGGACGTCTACGTTCCGTGCGAGGTCTGTGAGGGAGCGCGATACAACCGCGAGACACTCGAAGTCCATTACAAGGGCAAGACCATCGCCGAGGTCCTGGACATGCCGATCGAGGAGGCTGCCGACTTCTTCGAGGCCATCACCTCGATCCACCGCTACCTCAAGACACTCGTCGAGGTCGGTCTCGGGTACGTCCGACTCGGCCAACCGGCAACGACGTTGTCCGGCGGCGAGGCGCAACGCGTCAAGCTGGCAGCGGAACTGCAGAAGCGGTCCACCGGCCGCACGGTCTACATTCTCGACGAACCGACCACCGGCCTGCACTTCGAGGACATCCGCAAGCTGCTCGGCGTCGTGAACGGCTTGGTGGACAAGGGCAACACGGTGATCGTGATCGAGCACAATCTCGACGTCATCAAGGTCTCGGACTGGGTCATCGACATGGGCCCCGAAGGTGGCTCGGGCGGCGGAACGGTTGTGGCGCAGGGTGATCCGGAGGCAGTGGCGGCGGTCTCGGAAAGCTACACCGGCAAGTTCCTGCAAGAGGCGCTCACCCGGGAGTCGGTCGTCGCCCCGCCGGTGAAGGCGGCTGCGAAGAAGCGTAGGCCCCGCAAGGTCGCCGCCGTCCGATAAGCGCTGCAGTCGGCTGGAGCCGTCCGATTCGGACCCCGTGAACGACGAAGCCGCATCCGTTGACTACCGGATGCGGCTTCGTGCGTCGGTCTCGACTTGGCTGGTGTTCTGCTCAGTGCACCGGACCGGTGTACTTCTCGCCGGGGCCCTTTCCCGGCTCGTCCGGATGGGCCGACGCTTCCCGGAATGCGCGCTGCAGGGCCTGCAGGCCGTCGCGAATGGGTCCGGCATGGGGGCCGAGGTATTCCACCGACGCGGTGACCAGGCCGGCCAAGGCGGTGATGACGCGGCGTGCCTCGTCGAGGTCGAGGTATGGGCTCTCCGCGGGATCCGGCTCGGACAGTCCCAACTTCTCGGCTGCGGAACTCATCAGCATCACCGCAGCGCGGCTGATGACCTCGACCGCGGGGACTTCGGCGAGTTCACGGACTTCGGGCTCGGTGCCGACGGGGTCGGCACCCGCGGGATCGCCATCGGCGGGAGTGGGGGAGCTGGTCATGCCTACGAGAATCCCACGCCGGCTGCAGCGGGGAGAATCGGGTGCCGACGCTGTCGGGGACGATCGAGCTCGATTGTCGGTTTCTCGAATCGGCTGGTAGTGTGACTCGACGACCGTCTTCGGCGTGCGCTCCTCGATGGAGTTCACCGCACGGAGGCAGCAAGTGGAGCCCGACTCCCACCGGCACGTAGCCTTCAACAAGCTACTTCCCGGTCCGGTCGCACGAAGGAAGTCCTCACCGGCCTCCTGCGTGCTTCCTCCCAGTGAGGAGACTGTACGGCGACAGTTGTCGTGCGGGTCGACCGGTCGACATCGGGCCCTGCTATCGGATCACACCGAAAGCAGGGTTTTTTCGTTGCAGCGGTTCACATCGCTGCGGGGAATGTCGAGGATCGACGGCGACGGGCTGTGCCAGTGGCAGGCGGTCGGGTTGCACACCACACCGCACTACCTAGGAGGCCCCATCAGCACTGAGACCCGCATCAACGATCGCATCCGAGTTCCCGAGGTCCGGCTTGTCGGACCGGGTGGTGAACAGGTGGGGATCGTGCGTGTTGAAGATGCACTCCGCTTGGCTCTCGAAGCCGACCTCGATCTTGTAGAAGTAGCTCCCGACGCACGTCCGCCGGTCTGCAAGATCATGGACTACGGGAAGTTCAAGTACGAGGCTGCGCAGAAGGCGCGCGAATCGCGCAAGAACCAGACGCTCACCGTCATCAAGGAGCAGAAGCTCCGTCCCAAGATCGACGCGCACGACTACGAGACGAAGAAGCGCAACGTCGTTCGCTTCCTCGAAGCCGGCTCGAAGGTCAAGGTCACCATCATGTTCCGCGGTCGCGAGCAGTCGCGTCCCGAGCTCGGCTTCCGTCTGCTGCAGCGCCTGGGCGCGGACGTCGCGGAGCTCGGCTTCGTGGAGACCTCGGCCAAGCAGGACGGCCGCAACATGACGATGGTGTTGGCACCGCACAAGGGTGCCAAGACTCGCGTCAAGGCACAGGAGAGCGCAGCGGCACCGCCCGCGCAGCGCGCACCGGCCCCCGCGCCGGAACAGCCCGTCGATGCAGCCCCGGCTGCCGAAGCACCGGCCGCAGCAGCTCCGGCTACTCCGGCGCAGACCAACTGAGCCTCGCGCTCTACCAGTAAGACAGCCCTACACCTGCTTCGGTACACAGCTGGTCCGTAGCGATGTACGGCTGTGCCATGCAACACCGAAGAGCTATTACAGAAGAAGAGGATTTCATGCCCAAGCAGAAGACCCACAGTGGTGCCAAGAAGCGATTCAAGGTGTCCGGCAGCGGCAAGATCCTGCGCCAGAAGGCCGGCCGTCGCCACCTGCTCGAGCACAAGCCCACCAAGGTGACTCGTCGCCTCGATGGTGTCGCCGTTGTCAAGAAGGCCGACGTGCCGCGGATCAAGCGCCTGCTCGGCATCTGATTCGGCCCGCCGCCGACTGATTTCGGTCGGCTTCATCCCATTACCATTCGGGGTTTCACACACCCCCAGATCGACAGGATTCACCAGTGGCACGCGTAAAAAGGGCCGTCAACGCCCAGAAGAAGCGCCGTTCGATTCTCGAAGCGTCCAAGGGCTACCGCGGACAGCGCTCACGTCTGTACACCAAGGCCAAGGAGCAGCAGCTCCACTCGCTGACCTATGCGTACCGGGACCGCCGCGCGCGCAAGGGTGACTTCCGCAAGCTGTGGATCACGCGTATCAACGCTGCAGCTCGCGCCAACGACATCACGTACAACCGCTTCGTCCAGGGCCTCAAGGCCGCGGGCGTCGAGGTCGACCGCAAGATCCTCGCCGAGCTCGCTGTGTCGGATGCTGCGGCGTTCGCAAGCCTGGTCGCCATCGCCAAGGCCGCACTGCCTGCCGATGTCAACGCTCCGGCCGGAGAAGCAGCCTGAGCGAGTCGACGTACGACGACTCAACACCGAAACGGCCCGTGGATTCGCTGACCGAGCGAACTCCGCGGGTCGTTTCGGCCGTCAAGCTCGCTCGAGCCGCGGAACGCAAGAAGGCCGGGCTCTTTCTGGCCGAAGGCTTCAATGCTGTGTCCGAGGCGGCCCGGTCCCGGTTGGTTCGTGAGCTGTTCTTCACCGCGGATGCTCTCGAGCGCCACCGCGACCTCATCACGTCCATCGAGGCGGGTGGCGCACGAGTTCATCCGATCACCGACCGTGCTGCGAAAGCCTTGTCCGACACGGTCACTCCGCAGGGTCTCATCGCGGTCACCGAGTTGGTCGACGTCCCGATCGTCCGTGCGTTGGCCGGAACACCGCGGCTGGTGGCCGTACCGGTGGAGACGGCCGAGCCGGGCAATGCCGGGACTGTGATTCGCGTCGCCGACGCGGCAGGAGCGGATTCGGTCGTTCTGCTGGGCGATTCGGTGGATCCCCACAACGGCAAATGCGTCCGCGCCTCGGCGGGCAGCGTGTTCCATCTGCCCATCGCTCGGGAGCGATCGATCGAGTCCGGGATCGACGCGTTGCGCAGGGCGGGTCTGACCATCGTCGCGACGGCCGCCGATGGCGAAGTGGACTTGGACGACGCGGACGAGCTGCTCACGCAACCGACCGCGTGGTTGTTCGGCAACGAGGCACACGGACTCTCGGAGTCCGTGACGCGCGACGCCGATCACCGCATTCGAATCCCTATCCACGGCCGCGCCGAGAGCCTCAACCTGGCGACCGCCGCGGCGATCTGCCTGTACGCGAGTGCCAGGGCGCAGCGACGCTCCGAAACCCCGTGAGCAGGTCTCACCTAGGATCGATACCTGTCTGTTCTGAGCAGACACCGACTATTACTCGAGGAGTGCAGCTGTCGTGGCGAAGAAAGATGGCGGACCCGAGCCGGTAGATCCGTCCGTTCTCGAGGAGTCCGCGCTCGGATCCGCAGTGGACTCGGCCGAGCAGGCGTTCGCCGACGCGTCGGACCTCGATGCTCTGACCAAGGTCAAGATCGATCACGTGGGCGGCAAGGCTCCGTTGGCACTGGCGCAGCGCGCGCTCGGTGCGATCCCGGGGGACCAGAAGGCGGACGCGGGCAAACGCGTCAAGGCAGCGCGTGATCGAGTGCAGAAGGCCTTCGACGAGCGACGCGCCGTGCTGTCGGCCGAGCGTGACGCCGCCATCCTGGTCGCAGAAACCATCGACGTGACACTGCCGACCGACCGAGCTCCCGTCGGTGCCCGGCACCCGATCTCGATCATCGCCGAACAGGTTGCCGACGTGTTCGTCGGAATGGGCTGGGAGGTCGAAGAAGGCCCCGAGGTAGAGACCGAACACTTCAATTTCGACGCGCTGAACTTCCTGCCCGACCACCCGGCACGCACGATGCAGGACACGTTCCACATCGCGCCGGAGGGTTCGCGTCAGGTTCTGCGCACTCATACCTCCCCGGTGCAGGTTCGGTCGATGCTCTCGCGTGAGGTTCCGATCTACGTCGTCTGCCCGGGACGGACGTTCCGCACGGACGAACTCGACACGACGCACACTCCGGTCTTCCATCAGGTCGAGGGTCTTGCGATCGACAAGGGCCTGACCATGGCGCACCTGCGCGGCACACTGGATGCGTTCGCGAAGGCGTTGTTCGGCAACGACACCCGTACACGCATGCGCCCCAACTACTTTCCGTTCACCGAGCCGTCGGCCGAGGTCGACGTGTGGTTCCCGAAGAAGAAGGGCGGGGCCGGTTGGGTCGAGTGGGGTGGCTGCGGAATGGTCAACCCGAAGGTGCTGCAGGCCAGCGGCATCGATCCCGAGGTCTACACCGGATTCGCGTTCGGAATGGGTCTCGAGCGGACGCTCCAGTTCCGCAACGACATCCCGGACATGCGCGACATCGTCGAGGGCGACATCAGGTTCACTTTGCCCTTCGGTGTTCAGGCCTGACGGACGTTCTTCACCCGCCCCACTTCTTCTCGGATACAAGAAAGAGCTGAGCACACGTGCGAGTCCCACAATCCTGGCTGACCGAGGTCCTGCACGCGGGGACGCCCGACTGGGCCGTCTCGCCCGAGGAGCTCGACGCCGGTTTCGTGCGGGTCGGGTTCGAGGTCGAGGAACTCGATTCGCTGGACAACGTGACCGGACCACTCGTGGTCGGTCGGGTCAGTTCCATCGAGGAGCTGACCGAGTTCAAGAAACCGATTCGCTTCTGCCTGGTGGACGTCGGAGCAGCCGAGCCACAGGAAATCGTGTGCGGGGCCAGGAACTTCGCCGAGGGTGACCTGATCGTGGCCGCGCTGCCGGGCAGCGTCCTGCCCGGGGGATTCGCCATCGCGTCGCGCAAGACCTACGGCCGCAACTCCAACGGCATGATCTGCTCGACGCTCGAACTCGGGTTGGGTAAGGATCACTCCGGAATTCTGGTGCTGCCCGAGGGCACGGCCGCTCCGGGTGACGACGCCAAAGCCGTTCTCGGTCTGCTGGACTCGGTCATCGAGCTCAACGTGACCCCGGATCGCGGCTACGCCTTCTCGGTCCGCGGCCTCGCCCGCGAACTGGCCTGCAGTTTCGATCTTCCGTTCGTGGATCCGGCGCGCACGGTCCCCACCGAGGTCACCGGTGACGCCTGGTCGGTCAGCGTCGAACCGAACTCGGGCGCATCGCGATTCGCGTTGCGCAAGATCGTCGGCATCGATCCGACGGCGACGACGCCCTGGTGGATGCAGCGTCGACTGCTGCTGGCAGGCGTACGCCCGATCTCGGCGGCCGTCGATGTCACCAACTACGTGCTCCACGAACTCGGCCAGCCGCTGCACGCATTCGACGCGGCCAAGCTCGACGGCGATCTGGTCGTCCGCCGCGCGAACGCGGGGGAGAAGCTGACCACGCTGGACGGCGTCGAGCGTTCTCTCGATGCCGAGGACGTCGTCATCGCCGACGGCTCGGGAGCGATTTCGTTGGCCGGTGTCATGGGCGGCGCGTCCACCGAAGTCGACGACTCGACCACCGAGGTCGTGCTCGAAGCGGCATCGTTCGATCCGCTCGCGGTGTTCCGCACCGGTCGTCGCCACAAGCTCTCCAGCGAGGCCAGCAAGCGTTTCGAGCGGACCGTGGATTCGGCTCTGCCTGTCGCAGCACTCGATCGGGCCGCACAGTTGTTGGTCGAGATCGCCGGCGGCCGGATCGAGCCCGTGTTGACCGATATCGGCGAGGCAGCCGAATATCCCACGGTCACGATGGACTTCGACCTGCCGGACCGAATCGCCGGAGTGCAGTACCCCAACGGAACCGCTGCCCGACGGTTGACGCAGATCGGTTGCGGAGTCGAGGTATCGGTCGACGACGCCGGACACGGCCAGCTCATCGTCACCCCGCCGTCCTGGCGACCGGATCTGGTGCAGCGCGCCGACCTGGTGGAAGAGGTGCTGCGGCTCGAAGGGCTCGAACAGATCCCGTCGGTACTGCCGTCGGCCCCGGGCGGTCGTGGCCTCACTGCCGAACAGAAGCGCAGGCGTGCCGTCGGCAAGGCACTCGCGTTCTCCGGGTACGTCGAGGTGTTGCCTCCGGTGTTCCTGCCCAAGGGCGTGTTCGACACGTGGGGTCTCGACGCGGACGACCCACGGCGCGCAACCACCTCGGTGCTCAATCCACTCGAGGCCGACCGTCCCGAGCTCGCGACCACTGTGCTTCCCGGTTTGCTCGAGATGCTGAGCCGGAACATCGCGCGCGGTCAGCGAGACGTCTCGCTGTTCGGCATTGCTCAGGTGGTGCTCCGACACGATGCCACCGCAGCTGTGGACGCGTTGCCGGTCGACCGTCGTCCCACCGACGACCAGATCGCCATGCTTCGTGGTTCGTTGCCGGCGCAGCCGGTGCACGTGGGCATGGTGCTGACCGGTCAGCGTGAGTTGTCGGGTCCGTGGGGTCCCGGCCGCGCGGCAGAGGCCGCCGATGCGTTCGCTGCGGTACGTACGGTTGCCGAGGCGTCCGGAGTGCACGTCGATCTTCGGGCGGCGCAGCACCTTCCGTGGCATCCGGGTCGGTGCGCGGAGGTCCTGCTCGACGGTGAGGTCGTCGGATACGCGGGCGAGCTGCATCCGGCCGTGCTCGAGCGGGCGGGCCTGCCGCCGCGTACGTGTGCCGTCGAGTTGAGTTTGAGCGCTCTTCCCGTCGTCGAGTCGCTCCCTGCCCCCGAGGTGTCGCCGTATCCGGCGGTGCTGCAGGACGTGGCAGTGGTGGTCGACGCATCCGTACCTGCGGCGTCGGTGGAAGCCGCGCTCACGATCGGCGGGGGCGACCTGCTCGAGTCGATCCGGCTGTTCGACGTCTACGAGGGCGAACAGGTCGGCGAGGGTCGCAAGTCGCTGGCATTCGCGCTGCGGTTCCGAGGTGCAGACGGCACCTTGACCGAGGATCAGGCAACGGCTGCACGCGATGCGGCGGTCGACGCGGCATCGAAGGCCGTCGGAGCGCAGTTGCGCAGTTGAACAAGCGCAGTTGCGCAGTTGAACAAGCGCAGTTGCGCAGTCGATCCGTGCACACCCGGGCTCCGGTGTCCGTAGCGTGGAGTCACGAGTACGACGGGTGACGGGAGCAGCGCATGAGTGAATTCGGAACAGACGGTGCGGCGACGGATCTTCAGGTGATCGAGGAGATCCTGGCTGCAGTGGCCGGTCGGTCCCGGTTGGCCCCGGTGGCGGCAGCCGCATCGGCGCTGGCGGTCGAGTTGCGCAATGCTGAGCCCGAATCCACTGGACCCGATCGCGGTGCACCACCCGGGACGGTTCCCGACGTCGACGTTCCGCAGGTGACCAAGCCGCGGATCGACCAGCCGCTCGGTGATCCACCGCCGGGGGCTCCGCTCGGCGGCACGGTTCCGGGGATAATCGATGCGGAGCTGGTCGAGGACCAGCCCGTCGGTAGCGGATACGGTGCCGGTGCGGTGAGCGCGCCGATCGGTGACTTCACCGATTCGGGGGTGCCCACGTGGGACGGTGTACGCGACAAGGTCGAACAGCGATCGGGCACAGCCGTCGGCGCGGAGGAACTGGACCGAGAGTCCAGGGCGGGCCGTGACCTCGACGAGCAGTGGAACGAGCGGCAGGACGCCGGCCGAAAGAAGCTCGACGAGATCCGCAGGTCCATGGGCGGACGTTGACACACCGGACCCGTTCATGAATGAGCTTGCATGATGCTGCATAATAAACCGCATGACTATTTCGGAGGCCACGCCGAGGCGCATCGCGGTGGCGGGCGCAAGTGGGTACGCCGGCGGCGAGATTCTTCGATTGCTGCTCGGGCACCCGGGAGTGCGCGACGGTTCGTTGGTCATCGGCACGCTGACCGCGGGCGGCAATGCCGGTGCGACGCTGGGTGAATTCCATCCCCATCTGTTGCCTCTCGCAGACCGCGTTCTCGCGCCGACCACCGTCGACGAGCTCGCGGGTCACGATGTCGTGTTCCTGGGGCTCCCGCACGGCAAGTCCGCCGAACTCGCGCTGCAGCTGCCCGAGTCCGTGGTGATCATCGACTGCGGGGCCGACTTCCGCCTCACCGACGGTGCGGCCTGGGAGAAGTACTACAAGAGTCCCCATGCGGGCAGTTGGCCGTACGGATTGCCGGAGTTGCCGGGCTGCCGTGAGCGATTGGTCGGTGCCACTCGCATCGCGGTTCCCGGGTGTTACCCGACGGTGTCGTCTCTCGCGCTCGCACCTGCCGTCGCCGCAGGCATCATCGAGCCCCGCGTCAATATCGTTGCCGTCAGCGGTAGTTCGGGTGCCGGCCGAGCTCCGAAGGCCGATCTTCTCGGTTCGGAGGTGATGGGTTCGGTTCGGGCGTACGCGGTTGCGGGCGCGCACCGCCATACTCCCGAGATCGTGCAGAACCTCTCGGCGCTCGCCGGTAGCGCTGTTGCAGTGTCCTTCACGCCGGTTCTCGCACCGATGCCTCGCGGAATCCTGGCCACCTGCACCGCGATCACCACCGCCACGCAGGCGCAGGCCGTCGAGGTCTACGAGAAGGCATATGCCGCAGAGCCGTTCGTGCACGTGCTTCCAGCCGGTCGCCTTCCGCAGACCGGTTCGGTCATCGGGTCGAACGCCGTGCAGATGAGCGTGTCGGTCGATGCGGACGCCGGCTTGCTCGTCGTGATCGCCGCCATCGACAACCTGGCCAAGGGCACGGCAGGAGCCGCCGTCCAATCCATGAATCTTGCACTGGGAATCACCGAGACCGATGGTCTCTCTACCGTAGGAGTAGCACCATGAGCAGCGTCGGGAGCCAGGCGGAGGCCGTCGGCATGGTGGCGGGCAAGCTCGTGCGCACGCAGGGTGTCACCTGTCCTGCGGGTTTCCGCGCTGCCGGTATTCCGGCCGGAATCAAGGCGAGTGGCAAGTCCGATCTGGCCTTGGTGTTCAACGAGGGTCCCGATTTCGCTGCGGCGGGTGTGTTCACCCGCAACAAGGTCAAGGCTGCGCCGGTGTTGTGGTCGCAGCAGGTGCTCTCCACCGGACGGCTGCGCGCGGTGATTCTCAATTCCGGTGGTGCCAATGCCTGCACGGGTGCGCCGGGCTTTCAGGACTCGCACCGTACAGCCGAGGAAGTGGCGTCCGCACTGAGCAATTGGGGTTCCGAGACCGGAGCGATCGAGGTTGCCGTGTGCTCGACGGGTCTCATCGGTGATCGGCTCCCGATGGACAAGCTGCTGCCCGGCGTGACCGAGGTGGTGCACGAACTCGCGGGTGGAATTTCGGGTGGCACCGATGCGGCGTACGCGATCATGACCACCGACACAGTGCCCAAGCAGGCGGCCGTTCATCATGCCGACAAATGGAACGTCGGCGGTATGGCCAAGGGGGCAGGCATGCTCGCACCGTCGTTGGCCACGATGCTCAGCGTCATCACCACCGATGCCGTCGCCACCGCGGACCAGTTGGACAAGGCACTGCGCGCGGCGACTCGAATGTCCTACGACCGGCTCGACGTCGACGGCGCGTCCTCGACGAACGACACCGTGCTACTGCTCTCGTCCGGAGCCAGCGGAGTCGCACCGTCTCAGGAAGAACTCGACGCCGCGGTCCTGGCGGTGTGCGACGACCTGGCCGACCAGATGATGGCCGACGCGGAGGGCGTCACCAAGCGGGTGCGGATCACCGTGTCGGGCGCGATGAGCGAGGACGACGCCCTGATCGGCGCGCGCGCGGTCGCCAGGGACTCGCTGACCAAGACGGCCCTGTTCGGGTCGGATCCCAACTGGGGTCGGGTGCTCGCGGCTATCGGTATCGCCCCGATCGAGCTCGATCCGGATCGAATTGCCGTGTCCTTCAACGGCAATCCGGTGTGCATCGACGGCGTGGGAGCGCCGGGGGCTCGGGAGGTCGATCTGTCCGGTGTCGACATCGCGGTGACCATCGATCTCGGTCTCGGCGCAGGGTCGGCCACCATTCGAACCACCGATCTCTCGCACGCGTACGTCGAAGAGAATTCGGCGTACTCGTCATGACCTCGGCCGCTCAGCAGTTGACGGCCGCGCAGAAGGCTTTCACGCTCGCCGAGGCTCTGCCCTGGCTACAGCGATTCTCGGGCAAGATCGTCGTCGTGAAGTACGGCGGAAACGCCATGATCGACGACGATCTGAAGCGGGCGTTCGCGGCCGACATGGTGTTTCTGCGCACCGTCGGAATCCATCCGGTCGTCGTTCACGGCGGCGGGCCACAGATCTCGGCCATGCTGACCAGACTCGGCCTGACAGGTGAATTCCGCGGCGGATTCCGCGTCACCACCCCCGAGGTCATGGACGTCGCGCGGATGGTGCTGTTCGGGCAGGTCGGGCGCGAGCTCGTCGGCCTGATCAACGGCCACGGTCCCTACGCCGTGGGAATCTCCGGTGAGGATGCGCACCTGTTCACCGCGACGCGGCGCACCGTGCTGGTCGACGGCGCCGAGACCGATATCGGTCTCGTCGGCGACGTCACGTCGGTGAACCCCGCAGCGGTCTTCGATCTCATTGCGGCAGGACGTATTCCGGTGGTGTCCACCATCGCTCCCGACCGCGACGGCGTCGTCCACAACATCAACGCGGACACTGCGGCAGCGGCGCTGGCCAGTGCCATCGGTGCCGAGAAGATGGTGGTGCTCACCGATGTCGAAGGCCTGTACACGGATTGGCCCGATCGCAGCTCGTTGACCTCCGAGATCGATGCGTCCACGCTCGAGGCGTTGCTGCCCTCGCTCGACGCCGGGATGGTGCCGAAGATGGAAGCGTGCCTGCGGGCGGTTCGAGCCGGTGTTCCGTCGGCTCATGTCATCGACGGTCGCGTCGAACATTCCGTGCTGGTGGAGCTGTTCACCGGTGAGGGAATCGGCACCATGGTCACCCCCGATCACTCGTCTACGTCAGGAGTCACGCCATGACCGGCACCGAGTCCACCCTCGATCTGCAACAGCGGTGGTCGAATTCGTTGATGGACAACTACGGTGTTCCGCGCGTGGCGCTCGTCCGCGGCGAGGGTGCGGTGGTGACGGACGCCGACGGAAAGCAGTATCTGGACCTGCTCGCGGGTATCGCCGTGAACATTCTCGGACACGCCCATCCGGCGGTGATCGAGGCGGTCACCACTCAGCTGTCCACTCTCGGGCACACCTCGAATCTCTATGCGACAGAACCCGGTATCGCGTTGGCCGAGCAATTGCTCGCGCACCTCGGTGCCGGGGCCACCGGCCGGGTGTTCCTGTGCAATTCGGGAACCGAGGCCAACGAGGCGGCGTTCAAGATCGCTCGCCTGACCGGCCGCCCCAACATCGTGGCAGCCGAGAAGTCCTTTCACGGCCGGACGATGGGCGCTCTCGCACTGACCGGTCAGCCGGACAAGCGGACCCCGTTCGAGCCGATGCCTGCCGGCGTGCACCACGTTCCGTACGGCGATGTGGCCGCGCTGGAAGCCGTCGTCGATTCCGATACCGCCGCAGTGTTTCTCGAACCGATCATGGGCGAGGGCGGAGTGGTGGTTCCGCCCGAGGGATACCTCCTCGCTGCGCGCGAGATCACCGCGAAGCACGGTGCACTGCTGGTCCTGGACGAGGTGCAGACCGGTATCGGCCGAACGGGATGGTTCTACGCCCACCAGTCGGTCGGCATCGTGCCCGACGTCATCACACTCGCCAAGGGTCTGGGCGGCGGCCTGCCCATCGGGGCCTGCATCGGCATCGGAGCGGCGGGGGAGTTGCTGCATCCGGGCAAGCACGGCACCACGTTCGGTGGTAACCCTGTATGCGCGGCGGCGGCTCTGGCCGTGCTGCGCACCATCGCCGACGAGGACCTGCTCTCGCACGCCGACAGCATCGGCAAGACCATCGCACACTCCATCGAGAATCTGGATCATCCTCTGGTGAGCCATGTTCGGGGTTCGGGCCTTCTCCTCGGTGTGGTCCTCACCGCCGCCGTCGCACCGGCGGCCGAAGCCGCCGCGCGCGAGGCAGGCTTCCTCCTCAACGCGGCCCAGCCCGACGTGCTCCGGCTTGCACCACCGTTGATCATCACCGAAGAGCAAGCCGCGTCGTTCGTGACGGCGTTACCGGCAATTCTCGACGCAGCACAGGAGGCTCATCAGCCATGACCGTTCAGCATTTCCTCCGGGACGACGACATCACGCCCGCGCAGCAGGGTGAAATCCTTGCTCTGGCAGCCGAACTCAAGCGTGCTCCGTTCTCGAAGCGTCCGCTCGAGGGCCCCAAGGGGGTCGGCGTCATTTTCGAGAAGAACTCGACACGGACCCGCTTCTCGTTCGAGATGGGCATCGCGCAGTTGGGTGGTCATGCCGTGGTGGTGACGGGCCGCGACACCCAGTTGGGTCGTGAGGAGACGCTGCAGGACACGGGGCGGGTGCTCTCGCGCTATGTCGAGGCGGTCGTGTGGCGCACGTTCGGGCAGAAGCGGCTCGAGCAGATGGCGACCGGCGCAACGATTCCGATCGTCAACGCCCTCTCCAACGAGTTCCACCCGTGCCAGGTTCTGGCGGATCTGCAGACCCTGATCGAGCACAAGGGAAATCTGCAGGGGCGGACCTTGGCCTACTTCGGTGACGGTGCCAACAACATGGCGCACTCGCTGCTCATCGGCGGAGTGACGGCCGGGCTGAACGTGCGGATCGCTGCGCCCAAGGAATTTGCGCCGCTCGGCTACGTTCTCGACGCGGCGCATGCGCGTGCCGAGGAAACCGGGGCCACCATCACCATCACCGAGGACCCGGTCGAGGCCGCGGCCGGTGCCGATGCGCTCGTCACCGACACCTGGACGTCGATGGGCCAGGAGAACGACGGTCTCGATCGCGTCGCACCGTTCCGGCCGTATCGAATCGATTCGGACCTGCTCTCGAAGGCCCAGTCGGACGCCGTCGTGCTGCACTGCCTACCCGCACATCGCGGCGAGGAGATCACCGACGAGGTGCTCGACGGCCCCCAGAGTGTTGTCTGGGACGAGGCCGAGAACCGCCTGCACGCGCAGAAGGCACTGCTTGTGTGGCTCCTCGAACAGGCCCGACGACCATGAGCGAAGACGTCACTGCGGTGCCGTTGACCGCGTCGACCCGCGCGGGCAGGCAGGCACGGATCATCGCGTTGCTGGCCACCCATCAGGTGCGCAGTCAACCGCAGCTGGCGTCGTTGCTCGCAGCCGAGGGGATCGACACCACTCAGGCCACCCTCTCGCGGGACCTCGAGGAACTGGGTGCCGTGAAACTGCGCGCGCCGGACGGTGGAGTGGGGGTGTACGTCGTGCCCGAGGACGGCAGCCCGGTCCGGGGAGTGTCCGGCGGCACCGACCGACTCCTGAAGTTGCTGGGGGAGTTGTTGGTGTCCACCGATCACAGTGGGAACCAGGCCGTCCTTCGCACGCCACCGGGCGCGGCGCACTACCTGGCCAGCGCTCTGGACCGTGCTGCGATGCCGGAGATCGTCGGGACCATCGCCGGTGACGACACGATTCTGTTGATCGCCCGCGAGCCACACACCGGTGGCGAGGTCGCGGACAAGATCGAAAAGCTTGCTCGACGCGGTAACTGAGATCCGGTTACCCATCATGCGCATCAAGAACAACGAAGGAGCTTGAACACCATGGCCGAACGCGTCATCCTCGCCTACTCCGGCGGACTCGACACCTCCGTCGCCATCAGCTGGATCGGCAGGGAGACCGGCAAGGAGGTCGTTGCCGTCGCCATCGATCTGGGGCAGGGCGGCGAGGACATGGACGTCGTGCGCCAACGCGCACTCGATTGCGGCGCAGTCGAATCCGTCGTCGTCGATGCCAGGAACGAGTTCGCCGACGAGTACTGCCTGCCGACCGTGCAGTCCAACGCGCTGTACATGGATCGGTATCCCCTCGTGTCGGCGATCAGTCGTCCGCTCATCGTCAAGCACCTCGTGGAGAACGCGCGGGCGCACGGCGGAACCGTTGTCGCACACGGGTGCACGGGCAAGGGCAACGACCAGGTTCGCTTCGAGGTCGGCTTCAACACCCTCGCCCCCGAGCTCGAGGTGTTGGCACCGGTTCGCGACTACGCGTGGACGCGCGAGAAGGCGATCAAGTTCGCCGAGGAGAACGACATCCCGATCAACGTGACCACCAAGTCGCCGTTCTCTATCGACCAGAACGTCTGGGGACGCGCGGTGGAGACCGGCTTCCTCGAAGACCTGTGGAACGCGCCGACCAAGGACGTCTACGACTACACCGAGGATCCGACGGTCAACTTCCAGGCTCCGGACGAACTGATCGTCTCGTTCGACAAGGGTCGCCCGGTCGCGATCGACGGTCGCCCGGTCTCGGTGCTCGAAGCGATCCAGGAGCTCAACACTCGTGCGGGAGCGCAGGGTGTCGGCCGGTTGGACGTGGTCGAGGATCGGCTCGTCGGCATCAAGAGTCGTGAGATCTACGAGGCACCCGGTGCCATGGTGCTCATCCGCGCCCATGAGGAGCTCGAGCACGTGACCCTCGAGCGCGAACTCGGTCGCCACAAGCGCCACACCGACCAGAAGTGGGCCGAGCTGGTGTACGACGGCCTGTGGTATTCCCCGCTCAAGGGTGCTCTCGACACGTTCGTGGAGCACACGCAGGAGCACGTCTCCGGCGATATTCGCCTGGTTCTGCACGCGGGCGGGATCATCGTCAACGGACGCCGCAGTGGCGAGTCGCTGTACGACTTCAATCTCGCCACCTACGACGAGGGCGACACGTTCGACCAGTCCGCGGCCAAGGGATTCGTTCAGCTGCACGGATTGTCGTCGAAGATCGCCGCGAAGAGGGACCTGGGCCTGTGACGAATTCGGAGACCGCACACGGAACCAACGAAGGTTCGCTCTGGGGCGGCAGATTCGCATCGGGGCCGGCCGCCGCCATGGCAGCGTTGAGCAAGTCGACGCACTTCGACTGGGTCCTCGCGCCGTACGACATCCGCGCATCCATGGCGCACGCCCGAGTGCTGAACGGTGCCGGACTGCTCACCCCGCAGGACCTCGAGACAATGCTCGACGGTTTGCAGCGCCTCGCCGACGATGTCGCGTCGGGCGCGTTCGTGGCAGCCGTGTCGGACGAGGACGTGCACGGCGCTCTCGAACGCGGGTTGATCGACCGGGTTGGACCGGAGGTCGGTGGCCGGCTGCGCGCGGGCAGGTCGCGCAACGATCAGGTGGCCACACTGTTCCGCATGTGGCTGCGCGACGCGGTTCGCCGGGTGTCGGTCGGCGTTCTCGATGTGGTCGACGCGTTGGCCACCCAGGCAGCGGCGCATCCGACGGCCGTCATGCCGGGCAAGACGCATTCGCAGGCCGCGCAGCCGGTGTTGCTGGCGCATCATCTGCTCGCGCACACCCATCCGTTGTTGCGCGATGTGCAGCGCTTCGCAGATTTTGACACGCGAGCAGCGGTGTCCCCGTACGGTTCCGGTGCCCTCGCCGGTTCGTCACTGGGTCTGAGTCCGGAGAAGATCGCAGCCGAGCTCGGGTTCGACTCGTCCGCCGAGAACTCGATCGACGCCACGTCCTCGCGCGACTTCGCCGCCGAAGCAGCCTTCGTATTGGCGATGACGGCAGTCGATCTGTCACGGTTCGCCGAGGAGGTCATCTCGTGGAGCACTCCCGAGTACGGCTACGTGACGTTGGCCGATGCGTGGTCCACCGGCAGTTCGATCATGCCGCAGAAGAAGAATCCGGACGTCGCGGAGTTGACCCGCGGAAAGACCGGACGATTGATCGGTAATCTGACCGGACTGCTGGCCACGCTCAAGGCGCAGCCGTTGGCCTACAACCGTGATCTCCAGGAAGACAAGGAGCCGGTGTTCGATTCGGTGGCGCAGCTCGAGCTGTTGCTGCCCGCGCTCACCGGATTGACGGCGACGCTCGAATTCCACACCGAACGCATGGCCGAGCTGGCACCGGCCGGGTTCACGCTCGCCACCGATATCGCCGAATGGATGGTGCGGCAGGGGATTGCGTTCCGCGTTGCTCACGAGGCTGCAGGAGCCTGCGTCCGCGCGGCCGAGGCGCGAGGCGTCGGGCTGGCGGATCTGACCGACGAGGAGCTGGCCGCGATCGATCCGTCCCTCACTCCGGCCGTTCGTGAGGTTCTCACGGTGGAGGGTTCCATCTCGTCGCGGGATGCGCGTGGTGGCACGGCCGCTGTGCAGGTTGCGCATCAGCTCGGGGGCGTGCGGGCCACGGCCGCGACCCTGCGCGCATGGGCCGAGGAACCGGTGTTGCGGCACTGAGTGCGCAATCGATATCCATGCCGGTTTCCTCGAGTGTGATGTGAGAAGCTTTCGTCACGCGAAGATCGATGCCGGTCGTTCGTCGGGGCCGAACGCAGGAGTGTATTTGTGGGACTGAATGCAGACGCCGTACGTGGTCCACTGCGCCGTGCCATCGCCACGGCGCAGAACGGTCTCGAGGTCATCCGTCTCGGTGGTCTCGAGACCGAGGTGGATCCGTCGCCGTTTCGGGTGATGGACCGCGAGCCGATGTATCGGCTTCGACGGTACTTCCCCGACGATGTGCCTGCCGACAGTCCTCCGGTGGTGCTCATTCCGCCGATGATGGTCTCCGCGGACGTCTACGACGTGACGACCGACCAGGGCGCTGCCGGGATCCTGCACGGCATGGGGCTGGATCCGTGGGTGGTCGACTTCGGCTCGCCGGATACAGAAGAAGGCGGGTGGGGCCGTACGCTCGCCGATCACGTCGTGGCGATCAGCGAGGTCGTCGACAAGGTGCACGAGCACACCGGCCGCGACGTCCACCTGGGTGGTTACTCCCAGGGCGGAATGTTCTGCTACCAGGCGGCCGCGTACCGAGGCGGCCGAAATCTGGCCAGTCTCATCACGTTCGGGGCTCCGGTCGACACGCTCGCCGGTCTGCCTCTCGGGATCCCCGCCGGCGTGGCCACGCGGGGAGCGGAGTTCCTGGCCGATCATGTGTTCACTCGGCTCGCTGTATCGGGGTGGATGGCGCGGACGGGATTTCAGCTACTCGATCCGGCGAAGACCGTGCGATCGCGAGTGGATTTTCTGCGTCAGCTTCACGACCGTGAGGCGCTGTTGCCGCGCGAGCCGCAGCGACGCTTTCTGGCGATGGACGGGTGGGTGGCGTGGTCCGGCCCGGCCGTTGCGGAGTTGTTGAAGCAGTTCGTCGTTCACAACCGCATGATGACCGGCGGGTTCGTCATCAAGGACAGGTTGTTGACCCTGGCCGAGCTCACCGTGCCCGTGCTCGCCTTCGTCGGCGAAGTCGACGACATCGGTCAACCGTTGGCCGTGCGCGGCATTCAGCGCGCAGCTCCGCGCGCCCAGGTGTTCGAAACCACTTTGCGTGCAGGTCATTTCGGCTTGGTTGTCGGCAGTACCGCGGCTGCGCAGACCTGGCCGACGACGGGAAACTGGATTCGGTGGCGTGAGGACCTCGGGCCGAAGCCGGAGGCGGTCCGCGTGATGGAGCGCGAGGACCACGGCGATTCCGACAGCGGCGTGTCGATCACCAATCGCCTGATCCACACTGCTGCCTCCATCGCAGAGGTGGGCGTCGGTGTCGGCCGCGGGTTGGCATCGGCGGCGACCGGCGCAGTGCGTGGTACCCGCGAGATCTCTTCCGAGGCCGTGCGTACGTTGCCGAGGCTCGCCCGCCTCGGGCAGATGCAGCCGCACAGTCGAGTCTCGTTGGGCCGCTTGATCGCCGAGCAGGGACGTAAGTCTCCGAACGGAGAGTGCTTCCTGTTCGACGACCGAGTGCACACCTACGACGCTGTCAACGTCCGCATCGACAACGTGGTGCGCGGACTGATCAGTGTCGGGGTGCGACCCGCGTCGCGCATCGGTGTGTTGATGGAGACTCGTCCCAGCGCATTGGCCGCGATGGCGGCGCTCTCGCGGATCGGGGCCGTACCTGTTCTGCTGCAGCCGGGCAGCGACCTGACCGCAGCCCTGCGAACCGTCGACGTCGACACGGTGATCGCCGATCCGGAGAACGCTGCGGCGGCGGTCCCGGTGGCGCCGAACGTCCTGGTGCTCGGCGGCGGTGAGACTCGGCGCCTCGACATCCCGTCCGGCTACGAGGTGGTCGATCTCGAGGCCATCGATCCCGACGCGGTGCGTCTGCCTCAGTGGTACGAGCCGGATCCCGGTCGTGCCCGCGAACTGGCGATGATCCTGTTCACGACCACAGATCGCGGTCTCGAACCGCGATACATCACCAATCATCGCTGGGCGTTGTCGGCGTTCGGTACCGCGACGACGGCCGCGCTCGGACCCGGCGATACTGTCTATTGCCTTGCCCCGCTCCATCATTCGGCCGGGATTCTTGTCACGATCGGTGGTGCGCTTGCGGGCGGGTCACGCATCGCACTTTCCCGTGGTCTCGAGCCCGAGCGGTTCAGCGAAGAGGTGTATCGCTACGGCGTCACCGTCGTGAGCTACACCTGGACGATGATGCGGCAGATCCTCGACGATGGCCGGTTCCCGGTCGACTCCGGCCACCCGGTGCGCCTGTTCATCGGCTCCGGTATGCCGGTGGGGCTGTGGCGTCGCACGCTGGCGCGGTTCAGCCCGGCTCGGGTGCTCGAGTTCTACGCATCCACCGAGAACGACGTCATCCTGGCCAATGTGGCCGGCTCGAAGATCGGCTCCAAAGGCCGTCCGCTGCCGGGCAGTGCACGGGTTGCGTTGGCGGCCTACGACCCCATCACCTGCCGCCTCGAAGAGGACGACGACGGTTTCGTTCGGCAGTGCCGTGACGACGAGATCGGACTGCTCCTCGGCCGACCGAGCGGGGACGGCGAAGCGACCAGCCATGTCATGCGTGGAGTCTTCGAGCCCACAGACGCCTGGATCCCCACCGAGAACCTCTTCCGCCGCGATTCCGACGGCGATTACTGGCTCGTCGACCGTAAGGACACCGTGGTGCGCTCGGCGTGCGGTCCCGTGTACACCCAGCCGATCGTCGATGCGGTAGGTGACCTGGATCAGGTCGATTCGGCCGTGGTCTACGGAGTGCGGGTGACATCCGATCGGCCACGATCGGTGCGCGTCGAGGCGTCGGCCACCGAGGTCGCCGTCTGCGCCATCTCGCTGCAACCGGAGGCGGTGATCACCGCTCGTGCATTGACGGACGCACTCGGAGTGCTGCTCCCGGCCGAGCGTCCGGCGATCGTGCACGTGGTGCCCGAGATTCCGGTGGGACGCGCGTACCGACCGACCGCGACGGCGTTGAAGAAGGTCGGCATTCCGACGCCGAGTGCACGTTCGTGGTTCTACGACTCCGAGTCGAACGGCTACCGTCGATTGACGAAAGCTGTTGTGGCCGAACGGTTCGTCGGGCGTGAGGCCGCGGCCGAAAAATCGTCGTAGGAACGAGTCGGCACGGAAGAATACGGGTTCGGTAGCGTAAGCGAGTACACCACTCCGGTTCGACCGGAGCAGAGCAAAGGACACCTGTGGCAATCGATTCGACACTGCTTTCCATACTCGCGTGCCCGGTGGACAAGGGCCCGCTGCTGTTGATCGAAGGGGAACTGCTCTACAACCCGCGACTGCGGCGTGCATATCCGATCGAGAACGGCATCCCGGTGTTGCTCGCCGACGACGCCCGCGATGTCGACGACGCCGAGCACGAGTCGATCCTGGCTCGCGCCACGTCCTAGAACTCTCGGCCGCGCGCCGGGTTCGTCGACTACTGGGTTCGTCGACTACTGCGTTCGTCGACGCAATGTCGCGGCGGCTCCGCTCAGCGCAGCGACGGTGAACGCCGTGACCACGGCGATGTCGGTCCACATGCGCCCGGTGACTCCGGGGTACCTGGATACCTCCTGGAGCGCGTCGACCAGGTAGCTCAGCGGCAGGACATCGCTGATCGTGCTCAGCCAGTTCGGCATCTGGTCGCGCGGCACCAGGAGTCCGCACAGAAACAGCTGTGGAATCACGACCACCGGCATGAACTGGACGGCTTGGAACTCGGTGCGAGCGAATGCGCTGCACAGCAGTCCGATGGCGACCCCGAGCATCGCTCCCAGGACTGCGATCACCAGTACCCAACCTACCGAGCCCTCGATGTCGAGCCCGAGAAATCCGAACGCGACGGTGCATGCGAGTACCGCCTGTCCGATGGCGGCCAGCGAGAACGCGGACCCGTAGCTCGCGAGCAGATCCAGTTTGGACATCGGAGTCGTCAGCAGGCGTTCGAGCGTTCCCGAGGATCGTTCACGCTGCATCGAGATCGACGTGATCAGGAACATGACGACGAACGGCAGGATGCCGAGCATCGTGATGGCGATCCGATCGAACAACGGCTGCTGATCAGGCGGGGTCGGCACGTCTCGGTACAGGTAATACAGCAACACCATCAGCAGGGACGGAACGAGCAGCACCATCGCCACCGATCGATGGTCTGCTCGTAGCTGTCGCAGTATGCGGCCCGTGCCGGCTGCGTAGATCCGCGCGTTCACGATGTCTCCTCGGTGGATCTGATGAGGGACAGGAATGCGCGATCGAGGGTCGTTTCGTTCGTGCGCGCGAGTAGCGCGTCCGGGCTCGAGTGGGCGAGAACGGTGCCGTCGCGCATCAGAACGAGACGGCTGCAGTGCTCCGCCTCTTCCATCACGTGGCTCGAGACCAGCACCGTTGTGCCGCTTGCCGCGATATCGGCGAAACGCGACCACAGCTCCGAGCGCAGCACGGGATCCAAGCCGACCGTCGGTTCGTCGAGGACGATCAGTTCGGGTTCGGCAACCAGCGCGCTGGCCAGGGAGACCCGCCCCAGTTGGCCGCCGGAGAGTTCGCCCGCCCGTGACGACGTGTGGTCGGCCAGCCCGACCGATGCGATGGCGGATGCCACGTCCGCGCGCCGGCGACCGTACAGCGACCCGAAGTACTGCACGTTCTCGCGAACGGTGAGATCTCGGTAGACGCTCGGTGCCTGGGTCACGTACCCGACTGTGCGGCGCAACGGTGCCGAGCCGGCCGGCGATCCGAGTACCGTCACGGTTCCGCTACTGACGATCTGAGTGCCGACGATCGATCGCATCAGAGTCGTCTTACCGCAGCCCGATGGACCGAGAAGTCCGGTGATGACACCACGGGGGATTGTCAGGGACAGATTGCTCAGCACCTTTCGTTTGCCGCGGCGAACCGTCAGCCCTGTGATCTCGACGGCGTGTTCACCGGTGAACGCCATAGCGGCCTCCAGACTTGTCGGATGTCGAAGTCATAGCCCCGTCGGCGCTCGGTGGTCAAGGGCGAAGCATCATGGAAGCGATGAATGTCGCTGACTTGGAGATCGGGGAACCCGACGCCGCAGCCCGACGCATCCTCGGCGGAACCGTCACCGTGGGCGACGTGTCGGTGCGCATCGTGGAAGTCGAGGCCTACGGTGGTCCGCTCGATGGTCCATGGCCGGATCCGGCGGCGCATTCCTTCCGGGGCCCGACCCCTCGCAACGAGGTGATGTTCGGTCCTGCGGGGCGTCTGTACGTCTACCTGAGCTACGGCATGCATCTTTGTGTGAACGTGAGCTGCGGCCCGGACGGTACGGCCGCTGCGGTGTTGCTTCGAGCGGGTGAAGTGGTGGCCGGTCACCATGTCGTCGAGACCAGGCGCGCCGGCCGCGGTCCGCGGTCCGCACCGGTCGAGGCCGGTTGGGCCCGCGGGCCCGGAAATCTCGGTCGAGCCCTTGGCGTCTCGCTGGCGGACAACGGATCGGACGTGTTCGACGCGTCGTCGGCCGTCACCCTCGAATTACTGGAGCGCCCGTTGAACGAGAAGGCGGTTGCATCCGGCCCACGGGTAGGGGTGAGTTCGGAAGCCGATCGTCCGTGGCGCTTCTGGGTGATCGGGTCGCAGGCGGTGTCGAGCTACAAACGCAGTCCCCGCGCCACCGCTCCCGGTGGCTCGGAGGCCTGACCGACGCCTGGATGCGTCCATACGGGAGGATCGACGTCGTGAGTGAGAACATCATCGACGAAATGACCTGGCGTGGACTGATCGCACAGTCCACCGATGTGGACGCGCTGAAGAAGGCTACGTCCGAGGGCCCGATCACGCTGTACTCCGGTTTCGATCCGACAGGTCCCTCGCTGCACGCAGGGCACCTCGTGCCGTTGCTGGCGCTCAAGCGTTTCCAGCGGGCCGGCCATCGCCCGATCATCCTCGCCGGAGGTGCGACGGGATTGATCGGTGACCCTCGCGATGTAGGGGAGCGCACCATGAATTCCCCCGAGGTCGTCACCGAGTGGGCCTCGCGTATCCGTGGTCAGCTCGAACGGTTCGTCGACCTGGACGAGAGCCCGACGGGTGCAGTGGTGGTGAACAATCTGTCGTGGACGGGGGAGCTGTCCGCGATCGATTTCCTTCGCGACATCGGTAAGCACTTCTCGATCAACGTCATGCTTGCTCGCGAGACGGTGAAGAACAGGCTCGAGAGCGACGGAATGTCGTACACCGAGTTCAGCTACATGCTGTTGCAGGCGAACGACTACGTGCAGCTCCGCAGGCAATACGGCTGCAGTCTTCAGATCGGCGGCTCCGACCAATGGGGAAACATCATCGCCGGGGTGGAGCTGAACCGGCGCCAGGACGCCGAGTCGGTGCACGCCATGACGGTTCCGTTGGTCACCTCCGCCGACGGCAAGAAATTCGGCAAATCCACCGGAGGCGGCAGCCTGTGGCTCGACCCGGAGATGACGAGCCCGTACGCCTGGTACCAGTACTTCGTGAACACCGGTGACGCAGACGTGGTGAAGTACCTGCGCTGGTTCACCTTCCTGTCGAAGGACGAGTTGGCAGAACTCGAGACGGCGACAACCGAGCGTCCGCACGCGCGTGAGGCGCAGAAGCGCCTGGCCGCCGAGATGACCACGCTCGTCCACGGCGAAGCCGCGACTCGCTCGGTCGAACTGGCCAGCCAGGCGCTCTTCGGGCGGGCCGAACTGACCGAACTCGACGAGAAGACGCTCGCCGCCGCGCTACAGGAAGCGTCTGTGGCCGACATCGAGGCCGGTGCACCGAACACCATCGTCGATCTGCTCGTCGCTACGGGGTTGAGCGAGAGCAAGGGCGCTGCCCGACGCGCAGTCAAGGAGGGCGGCGCATCGGTCAACAACGTCAAGATTTCCGACGAAGAATGGACGCCCGGTGCGGACGATCTCCTGCACGGCCGGTGGTTGGTGGTCCGACGCGGAAAGCGGAACTTCGCAGGAGCCCGAATCGCCGGCTGAATCTTCGATTGTTGTCAGTGGGCGGAGTCACATCCATGTAATTTGGTTACGACGCCCGTCAGGTGGGTAAGTGACCGGTTGCGACCAGGTCGTTCACGCGAATCACGTGTGAACGACCTGGGGATTTGACGCGTTGTTATCCGGGGCGTAACTTTGTCCAGGTCAGAGCGACACGGACGCCAGCCCAGACCGCAAGGCCTGAGCAACGCGGAGTTCGCTTCCGACACCATGAAGATGTCAAAGCCGACAGGTTCGACTTCTTCACGGATGTGAAGCCAGTTTGACTGCGCTTGATCATCTGATCTAAGCTGGAACGGTTGCCCCGGACATCTACGAGCTTCAGCTCGAAGGTGAATGGTGTGTGCGTGTTCTTTGAGAACTCAACAGTGTGTCGATGAATGTCAGTGCCGAATGTTTTTGGCGCTCATGCCTTTTGGGGTGTGAGCGTGACATCTTCTTGCTTCATTCTTCCCGTCTGAGGTGAGAAGGTTTTATTTGTTTTGCTAGTTGAGTTTTTTGCTAGTGATTTGACTCTTTATGTTTATGACTGATTTGCAGTTTCGACTGTTGATCGAGAGTCTTTTACGGAGAGTTTGATCCTGGCTCAGGACGAACGCTGGCGGCGTGCTTAACACATGCAAGTCGAGCGGTAAGGCCTTTCGGGGTACACGAGCGGCGAACGGGTGAGTAACACGTGGGTGATCTGCCCTGCACTCTGGGATAAGCTTGGGAAACTGGGTCTAATACCGGATATGACTGCATGCCGCATGGTGTGTGGTGGAAAGATTTATCGGTGCAGGATGGGCCCGCGGCCTATCAGCTTGTTGGTGGGGTAATGGCCTACCAAGGC
>NZ_JAWLKF010000038.1:0-1298 GCF_033042195.1 Rhodococcus cerastii | reverse complement strand
TGATCTGCCGCGAGGATTTCGGACAATGGAGATGACTATTTTCAGGCCGCGATGGCGGGCTGTTGGTAACTGTAGTGGACGTCGTTCGGGGTTCGGTACCCGATTGCCGAATGCCGGCGTCGTGGATTGTAGAAGCCTTCGATGTATCTGATGATGTCTTGTCGCGCTTTGCCTTTCGTGGCGTAGATCGTTCGGTAGACGCATTCGTTCTTGAGGGCCGCGAAGAAACTTTCGGCCATGCTGTTGTCCCAGCACACCCCGGTCCGGCCCATGGACGAGCGCATCCCCAGCGAGCTCACCAGTGCCCGGTAGGCCCGCGAGGTGTACACACTGCCGCGATCGGAGTGGAAGGTCGCTCCTGGCTCGATCCGGGTCGCGGCAGCGGCGTTCGTCAACGCGGTCGCCACCAGTTCGGTGCGCATATGGTCCGCGATCGACCAACCCACGACTTTGCGGGAGTAGCAGTCGATGACCGTCGCGAGATACACGAACCCCTGCCAGGTGTGAATGTAGGTGATGTCGCCGACGAACTTGATTCCTGGCCGATCAGCGGAGAAGTCACGCACGAGCAGATCCGGCACGAGCGGCTCCCCGTTCGGATCGGAGTCGGTGGTGACACGGAACGGTCGCGGCTGACACGGCACGAGGTCTTCGTCGCGCATGATCGACCGAACCAACTCTGGGGAGCACTCGATCTGCGCGGCCCGCAGATCGGCGTGGATACGGCGATATCCGTAGGTGCCGTGCGAGAGCTCGAAGAACACCCGAATACGTTGCGCAAGAACAGTTCTACGCATCACTGTTGCGGACTGCGGCCGGCTCTTCCAGTGGTAGAACCCGGAAGTCGACACCTCGAGCCAGCGACAACGGTCGGTGATCGGTACTACCGCGGAATCGTCCGCGACATGGGAATCGATGAACTCGTACTTCGCCACTACCGTGGCTCCCGTGCAAAGTACGAGGCTGCTTTTTTCAGGAAGGCTGCCTCGGCTCGAAGTTCTCGATTCTCGCGTTCGAGCTGGGCGAGGCGTGATCGTTCGGTGAGGGTGAGTTCGGCGTCTGGGCCGCCGCCGTGGGTGTCACGGTAGTTCGCCAGCCACCTGCGCAGACTGTCGTCGCCGACGTTGTAGGCCTTGGCGACTTCGCTGATCGGCTTGGACGAGTCGATGACCTCTCGGCACAGTTCGTCCTTGAACTCGGTGCTGAACGATCGACGTGATCTGCTCATGCTGGTCGGACTCATTTCGGTAGATCCCTATTCTAAGCGGGTCCAGTGTCCGAAATCCCTGGGCCGATCA
>NZ_JAWLKF010000037.1:0-1340 GCF_033042195.1 Rhodococcus cerastii | reverse complement strand
GGGAGTCAATGTGACTGTGAGTATGGATATGTCCGGTTGATACTGGATATCTGCAGTGGGCTGGGGCCTGACTCACAATGTGACCGACGTCCGATGGACTGTCTTATAAACGATGTGTCGGTTCCCGACCCTCTGTCGCTGTAGACACACGCGACCGGTGGGCGAAGTGACTTCATAGGAGCCTGTCCAAAGAGTCCCATCACAGTCTTGTCCGCCGTCCCGGCCGGTGCGTGGCCACCACCACGAAGGGATAGCCATGTCCAGCATGACCGACAATCCACCCGATGTCAGCACCACCGTCTTCGTAGGTGTCGACACCCACAAGAGCACCCACCATGCCGCGATCGTCGATTACCTCGGACGCGAGGTCGGCGACCGAGAGTTCCCCACCACTGCCGCCGGCCACGCGGATCTGATCGCGTGGATCACCGCGGCCGGGACCGTGGAGCGTATCGGTGTCGAAGGCACCGGCAGTTACGGATCGACACTGTCCACTGCGCTACGCGCACAAGATCTCGAAGTAGTCGATGTCGACCGCCCCGACCGACGCTCTCGACGGTTCCAGGGGAAATCGGACCCCCTCGACGCCCGCTCTGCCGCGCGGGCGGCTCTGACCGGAAATGCGACCACAATTCCCAAGTCCCACGACGGCACCGTCGAAGCAATTCGCTTCCTGCACAACGCCCGTCACTCCGCAGTCAAAGCCCGAGCCGAAGCGATCACCCAACTGAAATCGATGATCGTCAACGCCCCCGACCCGATCCGGACTGACCTCCGCCAGCTCACCGACACCAAATTGTTCGCTGCGTGCGCATCCCTGCCACCCGCAGCCAGGCGTCCCGTCGATCTCGATTCCGCCGTAGGTGCAGCGTTGCGGTCGGTGGCCCTGCGGATACAGGACCTCACTGCCGAGGAGCGGATCCTCGCCATCCAGATCGAAGCACTCGTCGCTGCACACGCACCGCACCTGCTGGCACGGTTCGGAGTCGGTGCCAGCACCGCCGCGCAGCTGTTGATCACTGTCGGCGACAATCCCGAACGAGTCACCTCCGAGGGATCCTTCGCCCGCCTGTGCGGTGTCGCCCCGATCCCCGCGTCCTCTGGGAAAACACAACGACACCGCCTCGACCGTGGAGGCGACCGCCAAGCAAACCGGGCGCTCTACACCATCGCCATCACCAGGCTACGCAGCGACGAACGAACCCAGCAATACCGAGACCGGCGCCTCGCGGAAGGAAAAACCCCACGCGAAATCACCCGATGCCTCAAACGCGCCATCGCCCGCGAAATATTCGGCCTACTGAAGCCCACACCCAGCCCTTGACAGACATAGGAGCATC
>NZ_JAWLKF010000036.1:0-1385 GCF_033042195.1 Rhodococcus cerastii | reverse complement strand
CTGCGAGTTAGTGGCATGTCGCGAGGTTAACCCGTGTGGGGTAGCCGTAGCGAAAGCGAGTCCGAATAGGGCGTATCCACGTGAGTGGTGTAGTGGCGTGTTCTAGACCCGAAGCGGAGTGATCTACCCATGGCCAGGTTGAAGCGACGGTAAGACGTCGTGGAGGACCGAACCCACTTAGGTTGAAAACTGAGGGGATGAGTTGTGGGTAGGGGTGAAAGGCCAATCAAACTCCGTGATAGCTGGTTCTCCCCGAAATGCATTTAGGTGCAGCGTCACGTGTTTCTCACCGGAGGTAGAGCTACTGGATGGTCTAGGGGGCCTACAAGCTTACCGAAATCAGCCAAACTCCGAATGCCGGTGAGTGAGAGCGTGGCAGTGAGACTGCGGGCGATAAGGTTCGTAGTCGAGAGGGAAACAGCCCAGATCGCCAGCTAAGGTCCCTAAGCGTGTACTAAGTGGAAAAGGATGTGGGGTCGCGAAGACAACCAGGAGGTTGGCTTAGAAGCAGCCACCCTTGAAAGAGTGCGTAATAGCTCACTGGTCAAGTGATCCTGCGCCGACAATGTAGCGGGGCTCAAGTACACCACCGAAGCTGCGGCACTCACACAATAGCCCGCTGTTCCCTTGCGAGGGTTCAGCCAGGTGTGTGGGTGGGTAGGGGAGCGTCGTGCAGCCATGGAAGCATCGGAGTGATCCAGGTGTGGAGGCTGCGCGAGTGAGAATGCAGGCATGAGTAGCGAAAGACGAGTGAGAAACTCGTCCGCCGAATGACCAAGGGTTCCTGGGCCAGGTTAATCCGCCCAGGGTGAGTCGGGACCTAAGACGAGGCCGACAGGCGTAGCCGATGGACAACGGGTTGATATTCCCGTACCCGTGTAACCGCGCCCATGGTGAATCAGTGACACTAACCACCCTGAATCCACATGACCGATCTCTTTCGAGAGTGAGGCGTGTGGTGGATGCGTGGGACCTGATCTGGTAGTAGCCAAGCGATGGGGTGACGCAGGAAGGTAGCTGGGCCAGTCAGTGGTTGTACTGGTGTAAGCCTGTAGGGCGAACGGTAGGCAAATCCGCCGTTCATCGAGCCTGAGAGGTGATGCGTAGCCGATTGAGGCGAATTCAGTGATCCTATGCTGCCGAGAAAAGCCTCTAGTGAGTTGTTACACGGCCCGTACCCCAAACCGACACAGGTGGTCAGGTAGAGAATACTAAGGCGATCGAGATAACTATGGTTAAGGAACTCGGCAAAATGCCCCCGTAACTTCGGGAGAAGGGGGGCCTTGTCCGGTGACGGAATTTACTTCCTGAGCTGGGTGGGGCCGCAGAGACCAGTGAGAAGCGACTGTTTACTAAAAACACAGGTCCGTGCGAAGTCGTAAGAC
>NZ_JAWLKF010000035.1:0-1474 GCF_033042195.1 Rhodococcus cerastii | reverse complement strand
GATAGTGCCCCATGGGGTGGTGTAATTCGGATCGGTGAACCATCCGGTTCATGATCAACGAGTTGTGTTGTATGTTAGGCGCTTTCGAGCTGAGGTGTCAACGACTCAGCGGTCGTGTCGGTTGATACTGCAGCGCGTTCCTTCCTGGCGATGACGACCCTCAGCTCGTCCATCGACACGTCGGAGACGTAGCGGCGGGTCACTTGCCACTCGTCGTGCGCTTCGATCACCACCGCGGTCGCCAGGCGCAGGAACGCCGCCGGGTTGGGGAAGATCTCCACGACATCGGCGCGGCGTTTGATCTCCTTGTTGAGTCGTTCGATCGGATTGTTCGACCAGATTTTCTGCCAATGCGACTTCGGGAACGCACGGAACGCGAGCACATCTTCCTTCGCACCGTCCATCATCGCCGACACCTTCGGAAACGACCCGGCGAGCGTCTGCGCGACCTGATCCCACTGCGCTGCAACAGCATCCGGCTCGGTGTGCGCGAAGATCGTCTTGATCGCCGCCATCACCGGAGGCACCTGCTTCGACGACACCGCGGAAGTGACGTTCCGCATGAAATGCACCCGGCAACGCTGCCACGACGCCCCGGTGAACTGCTGCGCCACAGCAGCTTTCAAACCGGCATGCGCATCGGAGATCACCAGATGCACCCCCGACAGCCCCCGCGCCTTGAGCCCGATCAGGAACTCCCGCCAGAAATCGAACGACTCACTGTCCCCGACCGCGGTGCCCAACACTTCACGGGTGCCGTCGATCGACACCCCGGTCGCGACGACGAGCGCATGCGAGACCACATGCGCCCCGATCCGCACCTTGCAATACGTCGCGTCGAGGAAGACGTACGGAAACGTGGTGTGGGTCAACGTTCGCTCACGAAACCGCGCGATCTCCGTATCGAGCCCTTGGCAAATTCTCGACACAGTCGACTTCGAGACGCCCGAGTCAACACCCAACGCTGCGACGAGGTCGTCGACGTTGCGGGTCGACACTCCGTGCACGTAGGCCTCCATGATCACCGCGTACAACGCCTGATCGATGCGTCGGCGACGCTCGAGCAGGCTGGGGAAGAACGACCCTGTGCGCAGCTTCGGGATCTGGATCTCGACGTCTCCGCTGGTCGTCGACACCGTCTTCGAGCGGGTGCCGTTCCGGTAGTTCGTGCGCTCGGCCGTCCGCTCGTAGCGGCCGGCACCGAGGACCTCGGTCGCTTCGGCGTCGATCAGCGCCTGCAGGCCGGCGCGGATCAGCTCGGCGAACACCGACGCCGGGTCTGCACCCTTGAGTGCATCGAGCTGGGTGATCAGGGCAGAATGGTCGTGGGTCATCGCGTGGTCCTTTGGTCGAGTCACTGTGAGAGGTAACTCGTTCATCACTACGCGATGGCCCACCCACAACACGGGTACGACACGCCCGAGCTGCGGCTACGCCGCCTCACCGAATGTCCACCACCCCACGGGACTTACCC
>NZ_JAWLKF010000034.1:0-1481 GCF_033042195.1 Rhodococcus cerastii | reverse complement strand
CGCTCAATGTCAAGCTGTCTGGAGTCGGTTGTTGTTGATTCCGACTGTTGCGGGCGGTTGTGGTGTGCAGGGGCGGCGGCGGAACCGTTCGGGGTGTCGGTCGTAATAGGCCTGGTGAGCTCGGTCTCGGTCGGTCCACAGGTTTCGCCAGTTCCCGGAATGGACGTCCGCTGGTGAGAACAGGGCGATGCCGGAATGTTTGTGGTCGGTGTTGTACCAGTCGACGTAGTCGGTGAGATGCCCGCGGGCGGCATCGATGTCGGAGAACATGCCCGGGTAGTTCGGCCGGTATTTCATGGTCCGGAACTCGGACTCGGAGAACGGATTGTCGTTACTGACATAAGGCCGGTTGTGGGTGAGCTCGACACCGTGCGCGGTCAAACAGTTCCTGAGGGTGTTCGAGCGCATCGCTGCACCGGAGTCTGCGTGAACGAATGATGGTGCGCCGTAACGCTGTATGGCTGTCTCGAACATCTCCGCGGCGAGGTGGTCGCTCTCTCGTTCCTCCACACGCCACCCCGCGATCAGGCGGGAGTGGATGTCGATGATCGAGTACGCCTTGAACGAGGCACCGCGCCACGGGGAGTGCAGATCGGTGATGTCCCAACTCCACACCTGACCAGGTGCGGTAGCGGTGTGCACGGGCATCGGGCGCGGGGTTCGGGTGCTCTTCTTGGTCGGTGTCTTCGGGCGGTTGCGTTGGTCGAGGACCGCTGCTGCGATACGCCACCACGAGCGACGTGATGCCATCATCGACCCGTTGTCCCAGGCGGTGGCGAAGGAGTGATCGACCGAGTTCCCGGCTTGCCACCCGGTGTCGATCAACGCCTCGACCCGGGCGCGATCGGTGGTGTCGATTCTGCTCGGATACTTCCGATCTCGTTGGTGCACAGGGTGTTCGGTCTTGACCCTGGGGTTGCGGCGGTAGTGCCACGTCGAGCGGGACAACCCGACCAACGTCAATGCTCGACGCACCGATCCGGTCAGTGGGGCCAGTTCGTCGACGAGGGTGTTCTCGTCGCTCAGGAATCGGTGGGATCGGTTCTCGTCGGGGTGTCGTCGGGCTCGGGCACGTTCAGTGTGTGCAAGAGCCCGATAGCTTTTCCCAGCAGCTCGTTGGTCTCCTTGAGCTCACGGATCTGAGCGTCACGTCGGGCGAGTTCCTCGGCGTGGCGCGCCGTCTCGATGGCTCGCCGTTCGACCATTCCCTGCCGGCCCTTCGGTTGCGAGTTCATCGGTTCAGTCTGACGCGGAACCAGCCCGCGGTCCACGTCGCCGTCGAACACCGCCGTCCGCCAGCGCGTCATCATGCCCCTCGAGACGGACGGATGCGCCGCCATCCATGGCCCATGCTGGCCATACGGCAACCGGCAGTACTCGAACACCATCTCCCGAATCTGCTCCCCTGTGAACTCAGCACTCAACATGCAGTAACCCTCCATAGCTTCTCGAATGACTCACCAGAAGCTTGGCAAAGAGGG
>NZ_JAWLKF010000033.1:0-1742 GCF_033042195.1 Rhodococcus cerastii | reverse complement strand
TAACATACAACACAACTCGTTGATCATGAACCGGATGGTTCACCGATCCGAATTACACCACCCCATGGGGCACTATCATCCGGGGGGGGTGGGGGGCTGTCGCCGGGTGTTGACGTCGGATCGGTGACCGGACGAAGGACTGCTTCATGGCCACGAGCTACGCCGTGTTTTGCGGCATCGACGTGGGAAAATCCGAACATCACGCCGTCGGTCTCGCCGTCGACGGAACCCGTCTGTACGGCAAAGCCCTACCCAATGACGAGGCCCGCCTGCGCACAGTGTTCGACCGCCTCGCCACGCGCGGGCCGCTGTTGATCGTCGTCGATCAGCCTAATACGATCGGCGACGCCCTGCCGGTCACCGTCTCCCGATCCTGCGAGCACCAGTTCGCGTCCCTACCGGGTCTGTCGATGCGCCGCATCGCAGATCTGTATCCAGGGCAAGCCAAAACTGATGCGCGGGCCTGCGTTCACATCGCCGACACGGCCCGGACCATGCCCCACACGCTGCGACGAGTCGATACCGGTGATGACACACTCGCCGAGCTCGGTGTGCTGATCGGTTTCGATGACGATCTCGCCGGTGAAGCAACCCGCGTCAGCAACCGAATCCGCGGACTGCTGACCGGCATTCACCCCGCGCTCGAACGAGTCCTCGGACCGCGTGTGACACACCCGGCAGTGCTCGAGATCCTGTCCCGCTGCGGTAGCCCCGGCGGCATCCGCGCTGCTGGTAAGCGGAAACTGACCGCTTCGCCGCCAAAAACGCGCTCAGGATGGGGGCAAGACTGGTTGCGGAGATCTACGCCGCACTCGAGGCTCAGACGGTAGTAGTGCCCGGGTCTGCGGCTGCCGAGACTGTTCTACCCAAACTGGCGGACTCGCTCAAAGAGACACTGCAGCAACGCAACACAGTTGGCTCGGACGTCGAGAGGATGCTCGGTGCCCACCCTCTTTCCTCGCTCCTGATCTCGATGCCAGGCGTCGGAGTCAGGACTGCCGCACGCATCCTTCTCGAAGTCGGTGACGGATCGGCATTCAAATCAGCAGGACACCTGGCCGCCTACGCCGGCATCGCACCCGTGACCCACCGATCCGGCACCTCGATCCGAGGTGAGCATTTAGCGTGATCAGGAAACCGCAAACTCAAACGCGCGTTGTTCCTTTCGGCCTTCGCCGCGCTGCACGACCCCACCAGTCGCGCCTACTACGACCGCAAGCGAGCCGAAGGCAGGAAACACAACGCCGCGCTCATCTGCCTCGCTCGACGCCGATGCGACGTCCTGTACGCCATGCTCAAGAACAAGACCCTGTACCAACCGCCCGCAGCTCACGCAGCTTGACAGAAACCATAGGGACACGTTATTGAGGCGTGAGGTTCACCCCAACGGTACCAACGGCAGCGGTTGTACCCGCGTTCGCCGACGATCACGGTCGGATGCCGTGCGTGGGGTTGATCTGCCGCGAGGATTTCCGACACTGGAGATGACTATTCTGAAGCCGCGTTTGCGGACTGCCCGTAACTGTAGTGGACAGCGTTCGGGGTTCGGTACCCGAGCGCCGAATGGCGGTGTTGTGAACTGTAGAAGCCGTCGATGTATCTGACGATGTCTTGTCGTGCTTTGCTTTTGGTGGAGTAGATCGTTCGGTAGACGCATTCGTTCTTTGTCGGCGGCCATGAAAAACTGACCACAGGCGGCCATGAATATGCCCACTGACGGCCGATAAGAACTGACCACTCGC
>NZ_JAWLKF010000032.1:0-1890 GCF_033042195.1 Rhodococcus cerastii | reverse complement strand
CGGGCTGTTTCGATTTCGAGGTGGCCGTCGTTGGGCTGGGTGTGCGCGTAGGAACTATCGGGGTCGCGGGCGGGCCCGGCCTCAAGCCAGTGCCGGGGTTTGTGCTCCGATGGCCTTGAACAGGTTGTGTACCAGAGCGTGGAAGGTGAATTCCGCGGCTGCTCGTTGTTGTCCTCGGCTGCTGAAGCGTCGGAATCCGAGATTGTGTTTGGCGTGACCGAACGGGGTCTCGGCGATGTGGCTGCGCAGGCCGTAGAGCGCGGCACCGACCGGGGTCCGCAGCCGATGCGACATGACTTGTTTCGGTGTCGCACCCGGTGGTGGTGGCCCGTCGACGGGCATGTCGGCTGCTGCTTTCGACACCGCGGCGTGCTTGCCGATCGCGATCAACCGGTCGGGTCCGGGAGCGGTCAAATTCGCCTCGGTCAGATACCCGGCATCGGCGAGTAGCACCCCGATCTCGTTGTCGGCGTTCGGATCCGGATCGACACGAGCACTCGAGACGATATCGGCGGCAGCGACAGCCTTGTCGAGCATCGAGGTGAACATGGTTCCGTCGTTGGGATTGTTGCCCACCGATGTGGCGATGATGATCCCATCGCTGGTGGTCACCGCCTGGCAGTTGTAGCCCTGAATCCACCCACCGCCACGCAGCTGCATCGACCGCGACGCAGGGTCGGTGACGTTGCGTTTGGCCTCTCCGACAGTGGTCGGCGGCGTCGATACCGCAGTGGCAGCATCGACCGCGGCGCGCAGTCGTTCCTGCTCTGCGGCTTTGGCGTCGGCGGCAGCCCGGTCGGCGATCGCACGGTCGAGGAAACGCTGCACGCGAATGACTTTCGCGTTCCTCTCCACTGGGCCGGGAACACGTCCTTTCGCTGTTCCCGCAGCCTTCCTCGCCTGGTAGTTCTCGATCGTGGCCTGATGCCTGGCCCGCGCGTCGGCCAGGTTCATCTGCAATATTTCGACTCTGATCTCCGTCGGGGGTTTGCCGGTGACCGGACCCGATTCTTCACGCCGACGCAGATGATTCGCCACCAGCTTCTCTCGCCGTGCCAGCGTCGCAGTGCGCCGGTCGGTCTTGTTCTTCTCGATCTGCTCGCGCTCGGCGGCCTTGTCGGCGTTGATCTTCTCGAGTTCGGCCAACGCCTGCGCGATACGCGCCGCGCGAGAGCGTGGATCGGTCATCTCCTCGGGCACCTCGTCGCCGGTCGATCCCGGCCCGAACATCTCGTCCTCGGCGGCGTCGGCAGCAGCATGCTCAGCGGCGGCAGCCCGCGCATGCTCGCGAAGTCGCTGCTCGGCGGCCTCGGCAGCCGCTGCCCGCAGACCTTTCTCGGTGCGGTTGGCGCTCAGTGAGGCGTCGGAGGAGATCTTGACTCCGTCGAGCGCGACGACACCCAACCTGGCCAAACCCAGTTGCCCGCACAACAGTAGAACCTGGGTGAACAAGGCATCCATGTACGGGGCCACGTCAGCGCGAAACCGGGAGATCGTCACGTGATCGGGGGTGTTGCCCGCGCAGATGATCCGAAACGCGGCATCGCGCTGACACAATCGCTCGAGGACCCGCGAGGATCGTTGTCCCTGCGCCCACCCGAAGATCAGCACTGTTAGCAGCATGTCCGGGTCGTATCCCGCGCGCCCGACACCACCGGTGCGGCGCACCGCATGCACCGCCGAGGTATCCAACGCGGTGACCACATCGATCACGGTGAACACCGGATCCGATGCCGGCAACCACTCACGCATGTCCACCGGCAACAAGAACTGCTGATCCCGATCCACCGGGCGATAACCTTTGGCCACCAGCACATTCTCCCAGCCGACCACACCCCACTACAGACCAACACGCAGCAACATCAACCAGGCCCAATTCGCAACAGCCCG
>NZ_JAWLKF010000031.1:0-2646 GCF_033042195.1 Rhodococcus cerastii | reverse complement strand
TGTCGGCGGCCATGAAAAACTGACCACAGGCGGCCATGAATATGCCCACTGACGGCCGATAAGAACTGACCACTCGCGGCCACGAATGTGACCGCCTGTGGCCACGAATCTGCCCAGACCACACCCATCCTCTCGGCGCGTCAGCGCCGAGGAGGCCTCTCCTGCGGTTTCGATACCGATGCCTAGTCCGTATCGAATCCACCGCAGGAGAGACCACGTGAAGTCTGACGGAGAACTGATGGACATACTCAATGCATACGACCTGACCGGATCATTGCGGGCCGCCGCAGACTTGTGCGGCTGCTCCCACAACACCGTGAAAAAGGCCGTCGAAGACCGAGACGCCGGCCTGCCACCGGCCACCCACCGAACCAAAATCACCGACGACTGGCTCGAATACCTCGAAGAGTGGGTCTCCAAATCCAAGGGCAAGATCCGCGGCGACAAAGCCCACGAGAAACTTCTCGCACTCGGCTACACCGGTGCCGACCGCACCACTCGACGCGCCCTCGCCGAAATCAAAACCCAATGGAGACTGGGCAATACGAGAGTGCACCGGCCATGGATCACCGAACCAGGACTGTGGCTGCAGTACGACTTCGGAGACGGCCCGGTCGTCGACGGCCGCAAGATCGTGCTCCTCGTCGCCTGGCTGGCCTGGTGCCGCTACCGCATCGTGGTCCCACTACGCGACCGCACCGCAGCGAGCGTCTTCGCTGGCCTGGACCGGGTCTTCCGCATCATCGGCGGCGCACCGACCTACCTGCTCACCGACAACGAAAAGACCGTTACCGCCGGCCACGTCGCCGGCGTCCCGATCCGCAATCGCACCGCGGTCACCTTCGGTCGGTACTACGGAATCACCGTGCTGACCTGCCAACCGGCGGACCCTGCATCGAAAGGCGGAGTGGAGAACGCTGTCAAACTCGCCAAAGCCGACATCGTGCCCACCGAGACGAACCTGCTCGAGCAGTACGCCACCTTCGCCGACGTCGAAATCGCGTGCACGGCGTTCATGACCGAGATCAACGCCCGAGTACATCGGGCCACCCGCCGCGTCCCGAACGAGATGCTCGCCGAGGAACGACCCGAGTTGCACGGTATCCCCGACATGCCGCACACCGCAGTCCTCGGAGTCGCTCGCCGAGTCCCCGACAACACACCGATGGTCACCTTTGATCACTGCCAATACTCGACACCAGCAACACTATTGGGTCAGAGCGTGTGGGTCAGACTGCACGACGGGACAGATGAGGTCGTCATCTGCGCTCTCGATGACGGTGGCCCGATCGAAGTGGCCCGGCACGCCCGCACCACACCCGGCAGCCCCGCCATCGACGACGCCCACTTCCCCGGACATCACCCGAGGATCCCCGGCGACTACAGCGTCCGCGCGCGAACAGTATCCGAACAGCAATTCCTCGCGATCGGGGAAGGTGCCGCGACATGGCTCAAGGAAGCCGCCGCGGTCGGCACCGAACGGATATACCTGAAAATGTCGCACGCGGTCGATCTCGCGCGACTCGGAGTTCGGGGCGATGTCGATTGGGCACTCGGGCACGCAGCGGTGCACGGCCGCTTCGCCACCGGCGACCTCGACTCGATCCTCGCATCGAAGGGAATGGACCTCACCCGCCGCGGCGCATCCGAATCCACCTCCCTCACGCAAGGCACATCAGGATGGAACTTGTTGGGCAGCAACGCTATCGAACACAAAACCGCCGACGAGACGAACGAAGGTCAGCGATGAACACCGTCACAGCGGAACTCCCCACCGACCTCGAAACGCTGCTGCGGCAACTCCGCCTGCCGCATGCCAGGTCCATCGCCGCCGAAGTCCTCGCCACCGCACGAGCACAACGCTGGGACCCCGCCGAGGTCGTCAAAGCGCTTCTCTCAGAGGAATCCGCCGGCCGGGCACGATCGATGCTGACCGCCCGCCGCAAAGCAGCGGGATTCCCCACCGGGAAGACCTTCGAGGTCTGGGACGAGAACGCATCATCGATCCCGCTTCCCACCCAGCATGCCCTGCAGACCCTCGAATGGGTGCATCGCCGCGAGAATCTGGTGGTCTGCGGGCCGGCCGGGACAGGCAAGACATTCTTCCTCGAAGCGTTGGGACAGAACGTGATCCAAGCGGGGATGCCGGTCGCGTGGTTCACCCTCGAGCAGATCGGGGTCCTCGTACGCGCGCACCGATCCGACGACTCACTCGGCAAAGCGATCGCGAAGATCGTGCGCGCCGAACTCGTCGTGATCGACGATGTCGGGCTGTTGCCCGTCGGGACCGATGCCGCCGAAGGGCTGTACCGAATCGTCGAAGCAGCCTACGAACGCAAGTCCGTCGCGATCTCCTCGAACCTTCACCCGAGCGGGTTCGACGAACTGATGCCCAAGACCCTCGCCACTGCAACGGTCGATCGGCTGCTGCACCACGCGCACCTATGCCAAACCAGCGGCGATTCGGTCCGCCTCGCCCAAGCCCTGCACGGTCAGGGGGTCAAACCCTTGACCTGACATGATGCTCGACCGGTGGCGGACAAACCCGACATGGGCAGATTCGTGTCCGCCACCGGTCAGTTCTTGTTGGCCACCCATGGGCAGTTCTCGTGACCGCCTGTGGTCACTTCCCGATGTCCATTGACA
>NZ_JAWLKF010000030.1:0-2660 GCF_033042195.1 Rhodococcus cerastii | reverse complement strand
TGTCGTCTGCCATGAGCATGGGACCAGCGTGACCTGATTTCTGCCAGGGTGATGGGACCACCTGGATTGCCAGTTATGGGACCACCGGCGCGCCTTGCCGGTGGTCCCGTCGTTTGCTCGTTCGATCGTCTGTGACAGCACGAAGTCCGTCACGGAGGTCGGTGAGCATGGCTTTTCGGGAGATCAGTGTGAACGAAATCAGAGAAGTACTACGGCTGTGGCTCGGGACGGCGGCACTGCCGGCTCCGGGGCTGCGCACGATCGCCGAGCATGCCGGTGTGGATCGTAAGACGGTCCGCCGTTACGTCGAGGCAGCCCAAGCAGCCGGCCTGACCAGAACCGACGATGCCGACGCGGTCAGCGACGAGGTGATCGCAGCTGTCGTCGCCACTGTCCGCCCCGACCGGCCGCACGGTCACGGCGCGGCATGGGAGCAGCTGGTGCCCCATCAGGAGCAGATCAGCAAGTGGGTGGCAGGCGACGGTGAACGTAAGCCGCTCACGATCGCGAAAATCGAGGTGCTGCTTGCCCGTAAGGGCTGCCAGGTGCCGTATCGGACGTTGCATCGGTTCGCTACCGAGATGTGTGGTTTCGGCCGCAAGAACCTCACGGTCCGCGTCGTCGACGGCGAACCCGGGATCGAATGCCAGGTCGACTTCGGGTACTTGGGGATGCTCACCGACCCCGACGACGGTCGGGCCCGCAAAGTCCACGCCCTGATCTTCACCGCGGTCTACAGCCGGCACATGTTCGTGTGGCTGAGCTATTCGCAGACGTTGGTGGCGGTCATTGCCGGCTGCGAAGCAGCATGGAAGTTCTTCGGCGGCGTGTTCGCGGTCTTGATCCCGGACAATCTCAAACCTGTTGTCACGACGGCAGACCCGATCGCTCCGCGGTTGAGCGATGGCTGGCTCGACTACAGCGCCCACGTCGGGTTCATCACCGACCCGGCGCGGGTGAGGTCGCCGAAGGACAAACCGAGAGTCGAACGCACCGTGCAGTACGTGCGCGGAAACTTCTGGGCGGGTGAACGATTCAACAGTCTCGAGCAAGCGCAGGAGGCGGCGGTTCGGTGGTGCAGCAGCACCGCAGGTATGCGCATTCACGGCTCGACATGCGCCCGACCGCTCGAGGTGTTCGAGGACTTTGAACTGTCGGTACTGCTTCCGGTTCCGGCGGAGTACGACGTGCCGATCTTCAAGGACGTGAAAGTCCACCGCGACTTCCACGCGGAGGTCGCTCGCGCGTTGTATTCGTTGCCGCAGCAGTGGATCGGATCGACACTGTCGGTCCGGGCAGATACCGAGCTGGTGAAGTTCTATCACCGCGGCACCCTGGTGAAGATCCATCCCCGCCAACCTGCAGGTGGGCGCAGTACCGACCGCGCCGATCTCCCCGAACACAAGAGCGACTACGCATTACGGGATGTCACCTCACTGATCAGGACCTGCAACGGTCACGGCCGCAATATCGGGATCTACGCCGAACGGATCCTCGATGACCCACTGCCCTGGACGCGGATTCGCAGTGTCTACCGGCTGCAAGGGTTGGTGAGACGTTACGGAGCCGAGCGGGTCGAACAGGCCTGCTCACTGTCGTTGGATCTCGACGTCGTCTCGGTCACCAAGATCGCGTCCATGTTGGAGCGGGCCACCGAGAAATCGACACCCGCATTGCCGAAAGCAGTGGGACAGGAATCGACGCGATTCTCTCGTGACCCATCCGAATTCCGTTCCACCACAACACCATCACTGACCGTCGTAGACGCCGGCTCCGCATCCATGGAAGGACACTCATGACCACCACTCGCACCCCAGCCACCACCGAACCGGTCGGCACAGACCTCGTCCGGCTACTCAAGGCCCTCAAACTCGGCGCGCTCGCCGACACACTGCCCGAACGCGCCGCTCTGGCTCGGCAACACAAACTCAGCCACATAGGGTTCCTCGAAGTGCTCCTCTCCGACGAAGTCAACCGCCGCGACTCCCGTTCGGCGACATTGCGATCGACCAAAGCAGGACTGGATCCGACGATGGCCTTCGAGGCCTGGAACACCCACGACGATCTCCGCTACGACCGCACCCTACTCGGAGACCTGACCTCACTACGCTTCCTCGACGCTCACCAGTCCGCGATCATCCTCGGACCCGTCGGCGTCGGTAAGACGCATCTGGCAACAGCATTGGGACACATGGCAATCCGGCGACGACACAGTGTCCTGTTCGCACGATCGGACAAACTGTTCACCCGACTACGCGCAGCCCGCCTCGACAACACCGTCGACGCCGAAATCCGGCGACTGACCGCCATCGAAGTCCTCATCATCGACGACTTCGCGCTACGCCCACTCGACGCCACCGAAACCAGCGACTTCTACGAACTCATCGTCGAACGCCACCGCAAGAAAACCACCGTCGTGACCTCCAACCGCGAGCCATCGGAGTGGCTGACCATGACCGCCGACACCCTCCTCGCCCAATCAGCCATCGACCGACTGACCTCCACCGCGCACACCCTCGTCATCGAAGGACCGTCCTACCGCCAACGCACCCGACCCGGAACAGTTGACCCCACCACCGACAACGAGCATCCTCAATAACGCGCCACGGTGGTCCCTACCCTCTGGCAACCAGGTGGTCCCATCACCCTGGCAAGCGACA